>NZ_BAUU01000001.1 GCF_000513115.1 Halalkalibacter hemicellulosilyticusJCM 9152 | reverse complement strand
TGGCTCCACAGGTAGGATTCGAACCTACGACCGATCGGTTAACAGCCGATAGCTCTACCACTGAGCTACTGTGGAATAATCAACGAATGTCGACTTAAAGTATTATAAACAGTCAACTTTAACATGTCAACCAAAAAAAGCACTTATTTCAGCGACCTCTATAATATATCATAATACAACTTCATCTATCAATACCATTTCAAGATTTTTTTTGCAATTTCCCACGGCATTTCCCACAGACGAATTTGGACGTATCAATCCTTCTTTTTCTTACATATTCCAAGGAACATCCGAGACACCGATAAACATGGGTAGCTTTGTGTTCCCTCTTCATCCCTGGAATCATATCACAATAGCGCGGTGCCCCAACCTTTTTCATTAAGCTTTTGAATTCGCGGTCCTGATGCTTGTACCCTTCACCTTCTATATGTAAATGATAATGACAAAGCTCATGCTTAATAATACCTACAAGTCCTTCATAACCGAAATGTATAACTTGTTTAGGATTAATTTCAATATGATGAGAATGCAACAAATACCTTCCTCCTGTTGTACGAAGCCTATTATTGTACAGCGCGCGATGCTGGAATGGCCGATTAAAGTATGTTAAAGATATTTCTTCCACTAATTTTTGAAGGCTGTTTTCATTTAACCACTTCTTATGCTTATCCATATTTCCACTACCTTTCAACATTGACAACCTTCCTGACATATACTAATAAAAACCGAGATGCTAAGGAGTTGATCCTCATGCCTAACTGGCTGAGACAACAATTAAGGCGAGCTATTTGCGCAAAGATCGTACTCAAATAAAGATTTTAAATCAATGTTGGTTTTATTACAAAGAAAAAATACGCACGTCCATCAAGTCAAGCCTATAGGTATACGAAAAAGCCTGCCTCGATATAGACAGGCTTTCCCTATTACAATCATTGCTTGTCAGGTTCTTTCATCGTTAAAGCAATTCTTCCCTTCCCAACATCTATTTGATCAACCCAAACCGTTACGATTTCTCCAACTGACACAACCTCTAATGGATGTTTCACAAAACGATTTGTCAGCTTCGAAATATGTACTAAACCATCCTGCTTCACACCTATGTCAACAAAAGCACCAAAATCAACAACGTTTCGAACAGTTCCTTGCAATTCCATACCCGCCATTAAATCCTCCATTTGCAAAACGCCTTGCTTTAGTAAAGGCTTAGCTACTTCATCACGTGGATCACGCGCAGGTCGAATAAGTGATTCAACAATATCGCGCAAAGTCGGAACACCAACTCCCATCTCTTCGGCAGTTTGTTGCATATCAATATTTTGCAGATTAAGCTTCACTTTTTCACTACCAATATCATCAGCCTTAGCGCCGACTCGTTTAAGCAACTCTTGCGCTCCCTTATAACTCTCTGGGTGAATAGCCGTAGCATCTAACGGTTGTGCCCCATCAATAATACGCAAAAAACCAATCGCTTGTTCATACGTCTTCGCACCTAGACGCGGAACTTTCTTTAACTGCTTCCGATCCGTAAACCGTCCCAGCTCTTCACGCTGTTTAATAATGTTTGTCGCTACAGATTTCGAAAGTCCTGCTACATATTGTAAAAGCGCAACCGATGCTGTATTCACATTCACACCGACTTGGTTAACAACCGTTTCAACAACGAATGTCAAAGATTCAGACAAACTCTTTTGCGAGACATCATGCTGATATTGGCCAACACCGACCGACTTCGGATCAATCTTCACTAATTCCGCTAGAGGATCTTGTAGCCTTCGCGCAATGGAGACTGCACTTCTTTCTTCAACTTGCAAATGAGGAAATTCCTCTCGCCCTATGTCCGATGCAGAATAAACACTCGCACCCGCTTCATTAACAATAAGATAATAGATTTCACGGTCGATTTCTTTCATCGTGTCGGCGATAAATTGTTCTGTTTCCCTTGATGCCGTCCCATTCCCTATCGCAACCATCGTTACCGAATGCTTCTCAATTAACTGTTTCACGACAGCTGATGCTTTCTCTACTTCATTTCTCGGCGGAGTAGGATAGACAACGGCTATATCCAGCACTTTCCCTGTATTATCAACGACAGCAATTTACAACCGGTACGATAAGCTGGATCAACTCCTAATACAACCTTATCCTTCATTGGCGGCTGTAACAATAAATGTCTTAAATTCTCAGAAAAAATATGAATCGCTTGCGCCTCAGCCTTTTCTGTGAGCTCATTTCGAATTTCTCGCTCAATGGAAGGGGTTATTAAACGTTTATATGCGTCTTCAATTGCATCTGAGACCAAATTTTCTACGATCGAATGCTGAGTGATAAACTTCCTTTTCATTTCTTGGAGCACCCGTTCATTAGGAAAGAGCAATGACACTCGTAGGATTCCTTCCTTCTCACCACGATTCATCGCCAAGATACGGTGTGGTACGATCGCTCGGATCGCTTCATCGTATTCATAGTACATTTCAAACACGCTTTTCTCATCAAGAGATTGATCTTTCACAGACGTTTGAATTTTCCCTTCAGAAAAACCTCGATGACGAATACGCTTCCTCAAGTCAGCATCATCAGACACCCATTCTGCGATAATGTCTTGCGCGCCTTGTATAACTTCTTCGATCGTCGTTACTTCTTTTTCTTCATTTATGTATGCTTTCGATTCACTTTCTATGTCACCTGATTTCGGCAAAGAAAACAACCATTCCGCAAATGGTTCTAACCCTTTTTCTTTCGCTACCGTCGCTCTAGTACGACGCTTTTGTTTATACGGCCGATATAAGTCCTCTATTTCTTGCAGCTTTTTCGCCGATTCAATTTGTACACGTAGTTCATTCGTTAACTTCCCTTGTTCTTCAATTAAGCGCACTACTTCTTCTTGACGTTTCAACAATTGATTTTCATATTCCCATTTCTCAACGATATCACGAATTTGAACCTCATCAAGTCCACCTGTCATCTCTTTTCGATAACGCGCGATAAAAGGAACCGTATTTCCTTCTCCTACTAACTCAATGAGCTGAGTCACATATTGTTCTTTTGTATTTGATTCCTGGGCTAATTTAGCAATTATTTGCATTTTCTTTTCTTCATTCATAGAAGCACCTCTTTATACACATATTATCCATATCATATCACAACTAATCGTTTTCTCGCTCAAACCTCAACCATAGAAAGGCATATGAACGATATATTTCACGAAGAAAAAAGCCCGTTAGCTTAAACTAGCTAACAAGCTTACACACTACCCCGTTATCCTTCCAACAAGAACCGTCACATCATCATTTATTTGCTCTGTACTATAGTTCAAATATGAAGAAACATCTTCTAATTCCTTTATCGACAAAAGTTGTTCCTTATTAAAAGGGGCACTCACACCATCTGAATATAAGCAAAACACACTATCCTTCTCAAATGAAAAGTAATGTATTTTGAACGCACTTTTCCTACCAGATAAATAACCTCTCTTTGGAATCGGCTGAATGAGCTTACCATCTGGCAAACATAACATAAAGCCAATATTACCGTAATTACAATAGGATATTTCTTTTTTTTCATAGTGAATTTTAATAATCGTCAAAACCGCACCGCGTTCAAATAACAAGTCCTTGTTGCCTTTTTCTGCTATAACATCAACGGGATGATGTTGATAACGGACAATTGCGTCCATCACAATGTTAGCAGATCTTCGAGCACCCTCACCGCTACCTAAACCATCAATAACCGTACATAGCATATATTCATCTGTATGTAGAACCGCATGTACATCTCCACAACAAGATTTCCCTGGCTTTGTTTTTTCTAATGCTACAACCTCTGTTTTCCCATCTGTATAATGGTTAATCATTATAAGATCTCCGAAGCTTCGATGTTGATCGATTCCTTTAATCTATTCAATGCTTTACGCTGTAAGCGAGACACATGCATTTGGGATATACCAAGTCGCTCACCCGTTTCTTTCTGACTAAGATGCTCATAATACGTAAAGTAGATAATTTGCTGCTCTCTCTCACTTAATACTTTCAATGCATTCTCGAGCATCATCCTTCGATCAGCTTTTTCAAATCCAGACTCTTCTTCGCCTATTAGATCAAGCAGCGTCGTTTCTCCACCTTCTTGATCGGCTTCTAACGTACGGTCTACTGATAGTGCCTGATAACTTTGACTCATCTCCATCGTTTCAAGTACATCCTCTTCTGAAACACCTAGGTGTTCAGCAATTTCATGAACAAGAGGCGATCGCTGATATTCTGTTGTCAATTCTTCTACGGCATTTTTTATTTTCGGGCCCAATTCCTTAATACGTCTAGGAACATGCACACTCCAAGTCTTATCACGAATAAACCGTTTAATTTCACCGACAATAGTCGGAACTGCAAAGGACTCAAAGCTCCTGCCAAATTCCCCATCAAAGCGTTGCAAAGCTGCCAACAAGCCAACCATACCTACTTGAAAAAGATCCTCTTCATGATCCTTACCTCTGGAAAACTTCCTTGATAATGAATGCACAAGCCCTTTATAGTGCTCAACAATCTTCAACTGAAGTTCGCGATCTCCAGTTTGTTGATATTGATCAATCCACCTATAGACATCGTCATTGCCCTGGTTGCGTTGTATTGATTCGGTCGACATGTTGCTCCACCTCATCTCTGTGAAGAAACTTAGTCATAACTAAAATGACGCCTGCTTGATTACTAATTTCTACTTTATCCATTAATGTGTTAATAAGGAACAAGCCAAGTCCACCTTCCTTCAATTCTGCAACTGGTTGATCTGCATCAACCGGCTTTAAGTGGTCTTTTAAATCAGATAAATTAAAGCTTTGGCCTTTATCCGCAACAGCAACCTCTAATCGGTCATGTTGTACCGAAAAGGATACATTCATCTTCCCTTCTCCTTCATAAGCATGCGTCACCACATTCGTACATGCCTCAGCAACGGCAATTTTCATATCTTCAATTTCGTCATATGAAAAACCGATACGGTTGGCAATACCTGACACAGTTAGACGGACCACCCCTACATATTCGGGCTTGGCAGGTAACGACATTGTTATTTGATCACACTCATGCTGACTCATTTACACTCGCTCCTTCTTTTCAATAGTCATTACTTCGTCTAGTCCCGTTATTGAAAATAGTCGGTGAATCCGTTCAGATAAACCAACAAGTTTTAAATGACCGTTATGATTGTGCATCGCCTTAAACACACCAATAAATATTCCTAAACCAGTACTGTCAATATATTCAACGTCAGATAAATCAATAATGATGTCTTGGTCATGGTATTGTGCCAACGGAGCTAAAGATTCCTTTAATTTAGGTGCAGTATAAGCATCGATTTCTCCTGTAAGAAATACGTTATGTTCATTTTCTTTTTTTTCAAATCGTACGGATAGGTTCATCGTTTCATAACTCCCTTTCCCTTGTATACCTAATATAGTTTCTCCATACCACTACTTACAAGTACTTAAACATTTCTTTTTAAAACAATCATTGTAAAATCATCTTTAAGCTCATACTCTTGCCACTTCGACATTTCTTCATACACATGCTGGACCATCTCTTGTGCGGATGCATACATAGTTTGCCGAAGTAAATTCACAATTTCCTCCCTTTCAATGAAGCGATCTTGATTTCTAGATTCTGTTACTCCATCTGAAAGCAGTACAACAAAGTCTCCAACATTTAAAGGCTTTTCGTATTCTTTATATGCCGTCCCACTTGCTAAACCAAGAACCATCCCTTTTGCATACAACTCTTCGAATGCATCATTATTCGCATCATAAAAGAAGCCTGGCTCATGTCCTGCACTTGCATAATAAAATAAATGCTCATTTATATCATAAGATCCGTACATCATTGTAATAAACATATTATCACTTATATTTTGTTCAACAACACGGTTCACATTTTCAAGCATCACACTAGGCTGCTGATTGAGCCGCGATAAACTATCCATAGCATATTTAATCATTGACATACATAATGCTGCCGGCACACCTTTACCAATAATATCAGCGATTGCTACTCCAACTCTATTATTCTCCTCTTGTATAAAATGGTAATAATCACCACTCATCTTATTAGCAGCAACACTAATAACACCTATATCAAGTGAGCTTGTTTGCGGTACTCGCTCTGGTAGTAATGTTTGCTGCATACTCGCAGCGACATCAATTTCAGATTCTAACTCTAGCTGTCGATCCCTTAAGCTCTGATGCTCACGATATGCCAAACCATATCCCATCATTACTTCTAGTAACAGGTCAAACGAATCTAGCATTTCACCTTGCACATTAGGAAACAGCTCAACTAAAACCGTTCGATGAACACTAACAAATTCTTCAGGTGAAACTTGCTCCTCCAAAAGACGTTTACTAAACTGTTGTGCTTGATAGAGGCCTTGTTCACTCTTTTGATGAAGAAATGTTTGAAGGATCTGCAAATATTCTTGCTCTAAGCTAGTTACCTTCTTGTCCACTTTACTCCCCCTGTCGCCTTTATTTCTTCATTACACTAACCATTTAACGGTTGTAATCGTTGTACCTTCGCCTTCATTTGAATCAATCGTAAACTCATCCATTAGACGCTTAACACCAGGTAATCCGGCCCCCATTCCTCCAGAAGTTGTAAAGCCATCCGTCATCACTTGTCTTACATCTGGAATTCCGGGACCGTTATCTTTTGCAATCACACGAATCCCATACTTTTTAGCCATCTGACTTTTCTTTTCGACTTTTTGAATGCAAATTTCCCCACGTTTCGCATATAAATATATGTTACGAGCTAACTCTGAGATCGCTGTTGTAATTCTTGCTTGATCCACACTACCAAAGCCCACCTCTTTAGATAACGTTCGACCAGCTTGTCGAGCTGCAACAATTCCCCATTCATTTTTTATTTCTACACAGGGTTGTTCGTTCATCTTCACTCCTCCAATTCTAGTTGGAGTTTTTCAAGACCTTGCTCTAAATCCAACGCTGTTTCAACATTTTGCATCTTTATCCCCATATCAATTAGGGTTATAGCAACAGCTGGTTGTATCCCGGTCAAAACAACCTTGGCCCCCATTAATCCAGACATATCAACAACATCACCTAACACTTTCGCGATAAATGAATCGATCATATCTACAGAAGTTAAATCAATAACTACTCCTAATGAGCCTTCATTATGAATTTTATTTAATAAGTCCTCCTGAAATTGCAGCGCCGTTTGGTCATCTAATTCAACTTGAACGCTGACTAACAAATAATGACTTAATTTTAATATTGGTATTCTCATAAATTCCGCCCTCCTTTTTAAAGGTCAACTACTTTTTTATTAACAAACTCGAATGCCGTTTCTATCCCTTTCTTCAATGTACTCTTAGTAGGGAATTCACTAAGGTCTATACCAAGGTTAACAATCGTTTGAGCGATCTCAGGGCGTATTCCCACTAAGATACAGGTCGATCCTACTAAACGAACAGCTTCAGATGCTTGAATAACATGATGAGCAACCATTGTATCTACTACTGGTACTCCAGTAATATCGATCAGAACAACCTGCGAACGATGCTCAATAACTCCTTCTAATAAATTTTCCATAATGAGCTTTGCTCGTGCTGTGTCAATCGTTCCGATTAACGGCATAACCGTTACCCCTTCAAATACAGGAATAAGCGGTGCCGATAATTCTAATAGAGAAAGCTTTTGCATTTCGAAAATAGTTTCCCATGAACCGGTGTAATCAGAGACTAATTGATTGATGATCCCACTCGTCCACTCCTCAAGGTCATGAAACACCTCCATAAACTCTTTTATATTTGCACTACTAGAAGAGTAAACATCAACAATCACTCTACGAAACGCTTGTAAGCCTTGAGTGAAATACGCTAAAGGCCAACCACTTTGTATATATTCATCAGCAAAGTCACTTATTTTCACTTTCGCTTCTGCTGAACCTAAGTTAGCCATGCTAACAATGTAATTCATAAACGTTTGATTCGTATTTTCATAGACTGAGTCTGAAATAGAATCTAAATAATTTTCCTCTCTAATTCCCTTTAACTGCTCATCCCACTTTTCAAGTATTTCTTCACGATTTCTTGAAACAAACGATACTAAGTAAGGTTGCATAACTCCATTCCCCTTCCATTTCGATACCATTATTATTTCATGACACCGGTTTCGTTGCAAAGATTTTTGCGCTTTACAATTTTGTTACATTCGTTTTACTTAGCTTATTTTCGGGTAATGTCACTTATAAGTCACGTTTTGATTTATCGATTTATAAATATTCTTATACGCAAAAAAACCCCGCATAGCGGAGCTTCTCGTTCGATTTAAAAATCAATAAGACCTAAACTGATGAATAAGGCTTCATTTACTCGATTCATCATATCATCATCTAGATGAGTAATTTTATCTGTTAATCGTTGTTTATCAATTGTACGTATTTGTTCAAGCAAGATAACCGAATCACGATCAAAGCCATAACGCTTTGCATTAATTTCAACATGTGTCGGTAGCTTCGCCTTTTGAATTTGTGCTGTAATCGCTGCTACGATCACCGTAGGACTAAAACGATTCCCAA
Organism: Halalkalibacter hemicellulosilyticusJCM 9152; assembly: GCF_000513115.1. GTDB lineage: Bacteria > Bacillota > Bacilli > Bacillales > Bacillaceae_D > Halalkalibacter > Halalkalibacter hemicellulosilyticus. Next base: position 239,883 of record NZ_BAUU01000001.1, on the reverse strand, counting down.
TATCATTTTGGATAATAAGGACAGGCCTAACCCCTCCTTGCTCAGATCCTACAACAGGAGAAAGATCAGCAAAATATACATCACCTCGTTTGACCATCAAAGGCTACACCCCGCTCACTAAGCGATCGAGGGTATTCTCTGCTTCCTCCTCGGCAAGAAAAGATTCTGAAGCGATATTTAAGTTAATTTTCGCCATTTCCATATAACCTTGCTGCATCGTCTCACGGATTTGACGTTTCTTCCGCTCACGAAGGTACATCTTAGTTGCTTGTGAAATAAACTCACTACGATCGACATTCTCTTGCTTGATCATACCGTCCACCTCGTTCAACAAATGTTGTGGCAAATTAATAACAATCCGCTCTGTACTCTGTTCTGACACAAACATCCACCCCCAGCATCCACCATTACACGAACTAGCTTATAGCCTATTTATCTCCAAAATTAATCATACCATTTGCCAATACCATTTGCAAAGTCAATTCAAATTAATTTATATAAACTCTCGGAACTCGCATTCCAATCATACAAACAATTTCATAATTAATTGTCTCAAGCCTTTGGGCAACTTCATCAACTGAAATTGACGTATTATGGTCATGACCAATTAATGTCACAACTGTTCCAACCTCAACCGCCCCTTTAAGATGAATCATGCATTGATCCATGCATATCCGTCCAACTAAAGGGACACGCTCCCCATTCACAAGCACTTCCCCATTGTTTGTACTATTTTTTCTAATCCAGCCATCTGCGTAACCAATTGGTATTGTCCCAATCCATTCATCTGTTTCTGTTTGATAAGTCGCCCCATAACTTATTGCTTCGCCTGCAGGAAGCTTTTTAACATGCGTTAATCGACTTTTAAGCGTAAATGCTGGCTTTAACTCGATAGGTAGTTCTTCTTTTATTTCTAATGATGGTGTTAAGCCATATAAAGATATACCAAATCTAAACATATTAAATGTATGATCCGGAAAACGCATCCCCGCTGCACTATTTCCACTATGAATAAGGGGTATATGGACACCTAGCTCCTTTATCCATTTCAACACATTGAGAAAACGTTTTTGTTGCGTTTCATAATAGTCAGTATTTTTTTCATCTGCAGTTGCAAAGTGTGTAAATACCCCTTCTAATTCCATGTTCGGATGTTTCGAAATAAACGAAACGATCGGAAGAAGTTCAGATTTCAAACGCACACCAATCCGCCCCATGCCAGTATCGATTTTTATATGAATGAATAATTTCTGATCAGTACCAATATGAAGCTTTGCCTCCTGCAACCACTCTAATTGAAAGACCGTAACAGTGATTCGATAACGAATGGCAATTGTCACATCCTCTGGTCTAATACGTCCCATTACGAGAATTGGCGCTTCAATCCCGGCTTCCCTTAATTCAATTGCTTCATCTAATAAAGCGACAGCCAAGTAAGCTGCCCCACTCTCAAGCACTGCTTTTGCCACTTCAATAGCACCATGACCGTATCCATTCGCCTTCACAACTGCCATAACCTTTACATCTCGTCCACGATTGTGATAGAGATTACAGACCGACTTCATATTATGACGAATAGCACGAAGATCGATTTCTGCCCATGTATCTCTATAGAATTCCTTACTCATTCTATGATCCTCCAATGAAACTCTACTCATACCTAAACAAATGTCTAGTCCCTCTATTTTACCATAATTCTTTCATTAGGTTACAATCAAACCTTTAAAACGAGTGGTATTCTCGTATCAAGCGAGCAACGAGTGCAGCCAACACCCTTCATTGAATTGTCTCTCTAGCTTCTTCAGTTCTTCTCATATTTCCTTCCCGAAAAATTCTTACCTTTGAAAAAAAGACTCAGCATTACGCCGAGTCTCAAGCCTTACTTTTCTTCCGTTCCATACACAGAGCTCGCAATTGCGATCATATCATCAGCATCCAAATGTTCAGATGCCATAAAGAAGTCCACACCATTGTATGTCCAAGTCAAAGATTCATTTGTCATCACACCAATTGTAAAGCCGAGGTCAACAGGCTCTCCTTGACCACTCATATTCATTGGTGTAGAAGCTGGAACGACTCGACTCTGTTCCTGAATAATCGTAAATGGCTTTTCTCCACTATATTCTAAAACAACTCGCTCCTCCCCTTCTGACCCTATACTCTTGGAGGAAGCTAATTGTGTACCATCTGGTGTAAATAAAGGATAATGGACAGCCATCGGTTCAGTCGGTTCCGCCATCGCAGGCTCATCACCCATTTGCGCCCCATTCATATTTCTTTCTGTATCAAAGTCACCATCATTAAAGGAGGCGTTCCACTCAAAACTCGTAAATTGCAAAGTAACCAGCACCTCTAGATCAGCATTCATCACCTTTACTTCAACCGGCTCTAAATCTTTCTTATTCAACTTAATTTCCTGTGTGTGCAAATTTTTATTTTGATAATTCGTATTCGTTTGGAATACATAATGATCCTCATCCGCCTGGAAGGAACGCTCTGGATCCATTAAAATGTCTTGAATAAGCGATTCGTATAAATAAACTTGACTACCGTTTGTTGGCCAATCACTTTGGAAACGGAAGCTTTTATTCAAGGCAGGTGTTAACACAAACACTCCATCATCATTTCGTAAAATAATTTGACTTTGATCCTTGTTCTCATTTTCTAAAGCTACTCGATAATGGCTATCTGACTGATGCCAAACCTCAACCCAGTATTGTTGCTGCTCCTGTCCAGTTTCCAATGTCATTGTTGCTTCCAACTTATACCCAGTCATATCAGAATGTTTCTTTTCTAAATCTGTCATAATGTCTTCCTGTGTTTTTTCACCACAACCTGCAAGAATTATGGCAAGTAACAAGCCTGTTGTAACAAACCACACTACTTTTCTCATGCCTTCACCCCTTTGTCTCATTTGAAAGAAGATCAAATGCATTCATCACGTCATTTGCTTGCTGCTGTTCATCTCTACCTTAATGTGCATGACTGGGAATGCACTGTGTAGATACTGCATTATAGTCAATGATTAGACGCTGAATGACTCTCCTCTTCTATTCGCACTACAACTATATGAGACAACCTTAGGCAATATGCAGACTAGCTTTACAAGCTTTCAATAATAACTTGAGCAATCGCGTAGGAACGGCTATGTGAAATTGAAAGATGGAGATGGCCCTCTACTCCCTTCACTTCCATTACAGGCTTACCGGATTCTTCTCTCATAATCGTTATATCATGCCAGCTATATTGCTTAGAAATACCCGTTCCCACCGCTTTAACGAATGCTTCCTTCGCCGCAAATCGTCCAGCTAGAAATTCTAACTGTCGCTTATCTTTTAGCGTTTGATACAATTCATGCTCCTTTTCGGTTAAAATTTTCGTAGCAAACTTTGACTTCCGATTGACTATTTGTTCGATTCGTTCGATTTCAACAATATCAATCCCAATTCCTTTTATCATCATTTCCCTCATTTCTACTTATGAATGTTCCCCATTCATTTACATAGTCTATAGTAAGGAATTATGCCGATTCTCTGCTATAATAGCAAATAGAAAGGAGATGAGTTATGTTTATTCGTCATGAAAGCTTCTACTCTTTTAGGAAGAATTACCCAGTTATTACTACGTTAGCGGCCATACATTTAATTTTATTTGCTTGGATGAATTTTTTACCTTTTGGAGGATGGATTCAATACTTTGGAGTAGGTTTTAATTTAGCTGTCGCAAATGGGGAATATTGGCGACTTGTCACACCCATCTTTTTGCATTTAAGTTTGACACATGTTGTATTTAATACATTCTCATTAGTTATTTTCGGACCCGCCGCTGAGAAAATGCTAGGTTCCGTTAAATTCATCATTTTTTACTTATTAACGGGCATCATTGCAAATATAGCGACCTTTATTTTAGAGCCACTTAATTACTCTCACTTAGGAGCATCAGGTGCTATCTACGGGGTACTTGGTTTCTATTTGTACATTGTCATTAACCGCAAAGACTTAATGGATCGTAACAGCGGACAAATTGTGGTGACGATATTAATTATTGGACTAATCATGACTTTTGCTTATTCAAATATTAATATACTCGCCCACTTATTCGGCTTAATCTCAGGTGCAGCTATCGCTCCTCTCTTCTTAGTCGGCGTGAAACCTTATTACATGCAAAGAGCAGCATACACAGAACCTAGCGAACCTGTCTTTAATCCAAACAGGTGGCAACAACGAGCAAAGAAGAAACAATTAATGGTTCGAATCGCGTGGATTGCTTTAGCTGCGCTTATTATCATCGGTATTCTCTCAAGACTTTTTTAAATATAATGAAAAAAGTAGGATGATCGATTTAGAACCTAGCATCCTACCTCCCCTCTTTCCATATAAATTTCTTTTCATGTAACAAATCATACACTTCAATAACCGTAGGCTTACGACCAAATTTATATTTACAATAAATACTAACAATAATGCAAAAATCCTCAAAGACGCATTCTGTTACACCAACCATCATTTTTTGAACAGCAAAAGATGATGGTTCTTGACTCTCAATAAAAAGCATTGTTTCACTATCAATCTTTTTCAACTCAGCACTCATTTTCTTTGCTAGAAACCATTTTAACAAATGGTCAGTTAATGGTACGAGCACCAAATGAAAGTGCCTTTTAGAATGAAATTTGGACTTCTTCAAGACTTCCCATTCTTCTGATACTTTTTTCAAAAACTCAAACGTCGTAACCGAATTGCTCGAACAATGAAAGACAATGCGATTCACACTTGACTGAACTGTTTGCTGCCAACTTAACTGATTATGTATACTTCCTTCGCTGTTCATAAACGGGTTCATGATTAATTTTCTGTATTGATACATGAATGTCGTGTGTGGTCTCATCGGTGTTCATCCCCTACTTTTTTGCTGATAGTGTGCACATTCATTTTTATACGCGCAATGGATTTCACAGTCATCGATTGCTTGATAAATTGAGCACCATGACCGCTTAGCATAACAAATTGGAATTTCTTGCTCACTTGCTTTTTTCTTTAGGGCACTTGACAAATTATGGTTAATGAAATCCGTCAGTACAAGGATCAAATCAACATGAGCCGGAATTCTCCTTTTTACCATCTGTACTTTGCGTCCACTCAAATGAATGATTTCATCAAACCCTAGCTCTTCAAGCTTCTTTGGAATCGAACCAAGACGATCTGCTCCTACTATTAATAACGAAGACATTTTATTCCCCTTTCAATTGATAACAATTATCATTATCATAATCTTAATTGATTTTACTTATCACTGTCAACACCTTCACGATAATTTTAGAAAAAGTTTGAAAATATCCTCTCGTTTAATAGGTTATATTAATAGGTAGTCAAGCACGCAATTTTCTTGTAAAGTTAGTACATACTAGAGGAGGTGCTGATGCTATATGATAGCAAATATGACAGAAGATCAGTTGCTTGTATTGGTCATAAAGTATTTAAAAGAGACAAAAAAAAGTGCCTTACAACAAATACTCGATGAACTCCACCCATATGATGTCGCTCAATTATATAAAGGTTTACCTGAGAAGCACCATCATAAATTTATTACGTTTCTTACACCTGATCAAATTGCCGATCTTATTCAAGAATTAGACCATGACATGCAAATTGAGATTTTACATAAGCTTGGTATAGAACGTTCCTCTAAAGTTATGGACTTAATGGACAATGATGACCTTGCTGATTTATTAAATGAACTATCAGTTGATAAAATCCAAGAATTTCTTGATGTCATGAAAAAAGAGGATTCACAACACATTCAGTCCTTAATGAGTTACCCTGCCGATACTGCAGGTGGACTAATGACCAACCAGTTTGTCTGGATACATGCAGACCAAACGGTAAGACAAGCTGTTGATAAACTAAAGGAATATGCCCACTTTTCCGAGAATATCTATTATTTATATGTGATTAATGAAGAAAAGCAATTAGTTGGAGTTGTTTCTTATCGGGATTTACTTATTGCTGATATGCACGAAGTCATTGAGGATTTAATGTTCAATCGTGTCGTATCTGTTCATGTAGATGATGATCAAGAAGAAGTTGCCCAAACGATTGAACGCTATGACTTCATTGCGGTGCCAGTTGTAGATAACCGTAATAAATTATTAGGAATTATTACCGTCGATGATGCCATTGATGTATTTATAAAAGAAGCGAACGAAGATATTGAGAAATTATCTGCTTCCGGTAAAGATATCGATTTCCATACAAAGGCTACGACTGCTGCAGTGCGACGATTACCTTGGCTTGTATTGTTATTATTTATTGGACTTGTTTCAGGAAGTATTATTAGTGGTTTTGAAGAAACACTCGAACAAGTTGTAGCGCTTATTTTCTTTATGCCAATGATTGCCGGAATGACTGGAAACACGGGAACTCAGTCACTAGCCGTCGTCGTTCGTGGGATTGTGACGACAAACGTCGATCGAAAAACAGCATTTAAACTTATTTTACGTGAGCTGCGTGTCGGTATTATCATTGGGATCACTTGCGGTGTACTTATATCTTTAATTGCTTTTCTTTGGCAAGACCAGAATATGTACTTAGGTTTTGTTGTCGGTGTTTCATTACTTGTAACGCTGATCGTCGGAACATTAGCAGGAACGATCATTCCGCTCTTATTGTACCGTTTCGGAGTAGATCCAGCGGTCGCATCTGGTCCTTTAATTACTACATTAAATGATATTTTCTCTTTAATGATTTATTTTGGTATTGCGACGGCATTCTTACATCAGCTTGTCAGTTTATAAGTAAATGCCAGACATTCCCCAGGAAATATGTAAAAGGATTACTTGTTTTGTCGGGCGAAGTGAATTTTTGCTCTCTGCTCCTACAAGAAGCGAAGGGCACCTAAAAAGTTTTCTTCTAAACTTTTTAGGTGCCCTTGGAAGCAAAGTGCATTTCAAATCGGCGCATTCACCCTTTTTATTCTTCTTTTAAAATAACAACTTTGCTTTTGAATCAGCCTACTTATTACTAATTGACCAAATACCCGCCTAATGTCCAATACAAAATACCATATAAAACGGTTAGGCCTGCAATTAATGCAAAAAGCTTTTTATTCGACAGTTTCATAATGAATCACCTTTTTCATTTCCTTATAGTTTAAAAAATTATACAGTTACTTACGAGGCATAAGATTGACTATTTATTAACTATTACTGCTTACTGGGGCCAAAGTAATCCCCTCTTGCTCAAGTTCATGCCGTAGCCGCCTCCCAAACTGTACAGCTTCATCATTATCACCATGTATACAGACCGTATCCGCAGAAATGGGTACCCACTTCCCATCAATAGACAAAACTTTGCTTTCCTTCAACATCGTCAATACTTGCGCTACTGCCACCTCTTCATCTTGAATGATTGCTTTTTCACCAAAATGACGAGGCGTCAGCGTCCCATTACCTTGATACGTGCGGTCAGCAAATACTTCATTGGCAACTTTTAAATTCTTAGCTTGGCCAGCCTCTATTAATTCACTTCCTGCAAGACCGTATAAAATGAGCGAGGAATCACAATCTACGACTGCTTGTGCAATCGCATCTGCAACTTCCCGATTAATCGCAGCTTCATTATACAACGCTCCATGTGGCTTTACATGCTTTAATGGCACCTGAAACAACTGACAAAACCCTTTAAGCGAGCTCACTTGATATACAATCATATGATAGATATCCTCAGGTGTCGTTTGAATCGATCGTCGTCCAAAGCCGATCAAATCTTGATAACCAGGATGCGCACCAATTTCTAAACCTTGCTCCGCAGCCATCTTAACCGTTTGCGCCATCGTATTATGGTCTCCTGCATGGTATCCACATGCAATATTAACAGAGGTCACTTCTTTCATTAGTAAGCGATCATTCCCAACTTTATAAACACCAAAACTCTCACCTACATCGCCATTCAAATCAACTGTTAACACATCAAACTCCTCCATCTATCCATTTTGCATAAATACTTGCTTTTAGCTCACCTAAATGTTCTTGTTTTTTTCTAAATAACTGCCCAGCTGTATTCATGTCTATCTCTTTAAGAAAAAAGCAATCTCCTGCCTTCATTTGAGCTAGCTTCGATCGATCAACCGCTGCTACCTGACCAATAATAGGATATCCACCAACCGTTTGACTATCAGCCATTAGTATAATCGGCATTCCATCTCCAGGTACTTGGATTGTACCAAATGATACAGGCTCTGATAACAATTGCTGTTGTTTTTTTAATGTTAAAGGACTTCCTTTAAGCCGATACCCCATACGATCCGCTTCAGTCGTGACTGTGTATGAGCTATTCCATAGGATTTGGACACTTTCTGGCGAAAACAAATCATAATGTCTCCCACGAATCACGCGAATACAGTTGGAATGAGTATTCATACACAAACGAGATGAGACTCTCCATTGTGCGATCCTTCGTTTTTGACTTGTGAGCAACGTATAAAGACCTTCAGATCGTCTGTTCCGTTGTCTACATATTAACCGATCTCCTTTTTTTAAAGGTCGTCCGTCAAGCCCTCCAATTCCAGCTCTTAAATATGTACTGTAGCTATTCATAACCTTGTTTATTTGCAAGCCTCCCGCAAAGGCAATATAAGCACGACATCCATCTTTGATTTGATGAAAGGAAAGTTCATCTCCCTCTTCGCAATAATCGGTCGATTTAACGGGATTTGAGCTCCATTTAATTTTGGCGAAAGATCTCCACCGGTAATGGCAAACATGACAGACTCATTAAATTGCATAGTTGGCCCAGTCATCGTTACTTCCAAAGCAGCTTCATTCTCATCATTCCCTACAAGGACATTCGCTATTTGTATAGCGTCTATATCCATTGCTCCTCCTATACTAACCCCCGCTTTTTGAAATCCAATTCTTCCAGTATCCTGAACAGTTGTCAAAAGACCAGCCTTCACTATTTCAATAGTCATATTCACCCTCCTCATATAACCAAATTTGACTTTCATCAATTGGTACAAATTGAACATGATTACCTACTTGTAGCAATGTGACTGGATTTCTTTCGCTATGAAATAACGTTATAGGAGTTCGACCAATGATGTGCCAACCACCAGGAGATTCAATTGGATAAATCCCTGTTTGGGCTCCCCCAATTGCCACAGAACCAGGAGCAATCTTTAACCGCGGTTGATCTCTTCGTGGCGTGACAAGCCTTTGATCTAGCTCTCCTAAATATGGAAAACCCGGTGTGAAGCCGATCATATAAACCGTATATATTCGATCTGAATGAAGCGAGATCACTTCAGCAGGTGTCAGCTTATGATACTCCGCTAATGTAATTAAATCTGGTCCAGATTCTCCACCATAAACGACTGGGATTTTGACTAACCCCCCCTTTGCTTGTTGACTTAATTTCCCCTGTAAACATCGCTTTATTTCTTGAATTATAAAGTCCAATGGGCTTTCTAATACGACCATCAAAGGATTTACATAAACCATAACACATGTATACGACGGTACAACTTCGATAAGCCACTCAAAGTGACTGGCTTCTAATAACGATGTTACCGCTTTCGCTTTTGCGTGAGTCTCTTGATTTAATGTCGATCCTAACTTAATTAAAACGGCTGACTCATGTACTTTTGTAATTGATGTGTATAACGAGGCTTTCATTCCCTTCCCCTTCCCATTATTACAAATAAAGAAAAACTGCACAGCAGTCTTTTTTTATAGCGGCGCGTGGAGCCGTTACAGCGGTTTTCAGTTTTTCTGAAAGTGGGGTTCTTTCAGAAAAACGTGTAACGAGCGAGGACAACGACTCCTTCGAATCCGCCTACTTCCTCCGATGAAACGTTTGAAAATAATCTTAGAAGCTCTTACATCTCCTAAAACACTAGAAAAGACAAGGGTACCGGAAAAATTTTCTTTAAAACTTTTCCGGTGTCCTTTAACCCATTTTTTCCACATATCGAGATACTTCTAAAATCATTGCACCCATTCTTTCCAATTCTGGATATACAATACGGGTTACGCCTTCCTCTTCCAAAGCTTCAGCCGTCACTTTTCCGACCGCAACTGCGATGACCTTATCATTTAATGTCTCTACAAGCCATTTTGCGTACTGATTTTCAGACAAATAATGAAAGAAAGAGCGAACTTGGATCGCAGATGTAAAACAAATTGCATCTACCTCCCTTGCTTAAGTTCTGCTATCAATTGATCCATTGTCTTCTTTTCGGGTGGAACATGTTGATAAGGTAGTACTTCAATAACAGTAGCACCTCCTTTTTGCAGGAACGCAATTAAACTTGGAACATTTTCTCCATGTAGTTGGACAAGCACTCGCTTACCAGCAAACGAGATTCCTTTTAATTGCTCAATGAGTCCAGCAACCGTTCCGTCTTCATCTTTCACATCAGGCTTCAACCCTAGTTTCGATAAAACAGCAAACGTTTTGTAGCCTCTTGCTGCCACATTTGCCTTATTAAGCTGAGTTAAAAAGTCTTCCTTTAATGACAGTTCTTCTGCAATATTTATTAATGCTTGTGTACCTATACCCGTTGTGAAAATTGCCCAATCAAACCCATTTTGAATGGTTTCTTTTAAGATAGGCTTCACTTCACCGTCAGCCTGAAAAACCGTTCCCTGTAATGAACGTACAAGAGGGATTCCACCTTGCTTTTCTACTAGTACACTCATTTCTTCTGTTTTCCGCGAAGCAGCCAATACGATCTTCTTGCCTGATAAGCCCTTTTTCAATGAAATCACCCTCTCCAATTGCTATTGATCCTATTATAACCTAAAGCATATAGCAACTTTAACGAATTTAATTAAACGTTTATTTAATTGCAATTATTTTAGCGGAAGTGCTCCGCTCCCCTCCAAGTAGTCACTTTAAAATCCGAAATATACCTTTTCATAGCTCCTCCATCCTTAATACACTCAATTACGTTTTTTTAATAGAAAAAGCACTCAAAAAGGCAAATAACCTCTTTGAGCACTTATAAACTTACACATTTATAAAAACAGCATCATCTTTAATTTCAACATCATAGCGTTTCACACAGCCTTCATCAGGTGCTTGAACGCGTCCATCCTTCATATTGATCTTCCAATCATGCAATGGACAGAATACATGTTCACCACTTACAATCCCTTCTGACAATGGCCCTCCCTTATGTGGACAGCTGTTTTGAATGGCATAAACATCTCCATTTTTTTGCTTAAATAATGCGATTTCTTCATCCGCTACCTTTACTCGTTTCCCTACTCCGATCGATAGATCAGAAACATAAGCAACCTGTACTTTTTTTGCGCTTTTTGTTTGACTCATTTTAGGTTCCTCCATTATTGAACAATTTCAACATTACTCGTTTTAAACTCTGACTGCTTCTCCTCTTGCTCAACGATTTCCTTCCAAGGGTCAGACAATTGAGAAAGGGCAACTTCCATACGCTCAATTAATACTTGACGACCTTCATCATCCTCTAAGATAACCTTCTTCATATGATCCAAACCAACACGCTCAACAAAGTGTGAAGTACGTTCTAGGTAACGTGCATTTTCACGGTAATATTGCATGAAAGCACTAATAATATCGATGATTTCTTCCTTCGTTTTCACTTTACAGAATAAGTCTCCTGCACGAAGGTCAACCCCTCCATTACCAGCTACATACAGTTCCCATCCACCATCTACACCAACTATACCAAAATCTTTAATTCCTGACTCTGCGCAGTTACGCGGACAAGCAGATACGGCCATTTTAACTTTATGAGGAGTATTAATGTACTCAAACTTCTTTTCTAACTCTTGGCCGAGCCCAATTGAATCTTGTGTACCAAATCGGCAGAATTGAGACCCGACACACGTTTTTACTGTTCGTAGTGCTTTGGCATAGGCCGAGCCGGACTTCATTCCAAGATCTTTCCACACTTTTGGTAAGTTATCTTTTTCAACACCGACTAAATCAATACGCTGACCACCTGTTACTTTAAGCAACGGCACTTCATATTTATCAGCAACATCAGCAATTTTCCTTAATTGCTCAGCGTTTGTGACTCCACCATACATTCTCGGGACAACTGTAAATGTACCATTATGATTAATGTTGGCATGGGCACGCTCATTAATAAATCTTGAGGTTGGGTCATCGGCATTATTAATCGGATCAACCATCTTCAAATAATAGTTAATAGCAGGACGACATTTCGAACATCCCTCATCTGACTTCCAGCCAAGAACATTCATTACTTCACGTGGATGCGACAAGCCTAACTCACGAATTTGTGCAACCACTTCCTCATGAGTATGATCCGTACATCCACACATCGGTTCCTTCGTATCACCTACTTCTTCACCCGTCGTTAAGGAAATAAGGTCAGCAACAAGCGGCTTACACCCACCACATGAACGACCAGCATTCGTACATTGCTTCACCTCTTCAACAGTTGACAAGCCTTGTTCTTTAATAGCTGAACAAATGTCTCCTTTAGAAACACCATTACATCCACAAATGGTCTCACTATCTGCCATAGCAACTACTGGACTTTCCGTGGAGCCTCCGCCATTTTCAGAAGGCAAAATGGCCACTTTACTCATACCCGAAATATCTTGCTCTGTTCGAATCATATCGAGAATTCTTGGAGAATCTGAAGTATCGCCAAATAAGACAGCACCAATGACCTTGTTATCCTGTACAACTACTTTCTTGTAAATCCCTTCAAATTCATCGTGTACACGGATTGCTTTTGTATTCTCACCATCTTGAAAATTCCCCGCTGAAAATACATTTACACCTGATACCTTTAACTGTGTGTATACGATAGAACCTTGATAGCCTGGTTTATTTTTCACTTCATTTGTACATAAGTGTTCTGCTAACACTTTGCCTTGTTCGTACAAAGGAGCTACTAAACCATATGCAATTCCTCTATGCTGCGCACATTCACCAACAGCGTATACATTCTCGATATTGGTTTCCATATAATCATTAACCATGATCGCTCGCTCTGTTTTCAAACCGCTTTTTTGTGCTAATTCTATGTTTGGCTTAATTCCAACAGCCATCACAACTAAATCAGCCTGAATGCTCGTACCATCTTTGAACTTTAACCCTGTCACGCGGTCTTTCCCAAGAATTTTTTCCGTTTGCGCTTTAAGTAAAAAGTTCATCCCCTGACTCTCAAGCTCTTCTTGAAGCATTTTTCCAGCTTGATTATCTAGCTGACGCTCCATTAATGTATCAGCAATATGAATAACATCAACTTCCATATTTAAATTCAATAAGCCACGCGCTGCCTCTAAACCGAGGAGACCTCCACCAATAACCGCTGCCTTCTTATAATTTTTAGACGTTTCAATCATCGTTTCACAGTCTTTAATATTACGGAACGCAATAACTCCTTCTTTATCTGCACCTGGAAGAGGTAACATAAAAGGATTCGAGCCAGTCGCAAAAATAAGCTTATCATAAGGGGTTTCAACGCCTTTTTCGCTATAAACAACTTGCTTTTTCGTATCTACCTTTACAATCGGGTCTCCGGTGTGTAAAGTGACATCATTTTCCTTGTACCAATCATAATCATTTAAAACAATATCATTTACATCCGCATCTCCCTGCAAAACCGATGAAAGCAAAATACGATTATAGTTAGGATGTGGCTCTTCACCAAACACCGTCATATCATAGCGATTAGAATCCTTCTTAATGATTTCCTCTAGTGTTCGTATCCCCGCCATACCATTTCCGATCAATACGAGTTTCTCTCTCACAAAAAATCGCTCCTATCTTGAATTAAATTAGCTTTCTATTGCTACTACAGGAAGTGAGACTTTTGACCGCGCAAAAAGCAATTCTTCGCTTCCTATTTTCTCTTTATACATATAAGCTGGCACTATTCCCATTGATTGAAGTGTCTCTCCCACTTGCTCCTCACAAATAATGGTACAATTTGCCGCTAGTAATGATGGTCTCATTTGTATTTCTTTCAAAAGATTCAAAAAGTTTGTCGCATGACTTTTATTTGTTAAAATAATCGTATTTACATGCTGTTCCTCCATCATTCTTTGCATCATTTGCTTCTCACGAACTGTTACCATTTCATCGATTTGAATAAACTGTCCGCTCCCTCTAAATCCGCCTAAAGAAGTTAATTCACTCTCACTCCCAACCACAATTGGCGAATACAACTCGGATAAGCGCTGAACCTTTTTTGCTATGAAGCCTGCTTTTTTTAACTCCTCTTTTGTTTGATCATCCATACAATAGAATTCAGCTAATATTCGTCGCATATCAATCTCTCTATCATGTAACGACTGAATAAAAGCTACAACACTAGAGCTAGACAAGAAGGTTAGTTTCTCCGTTGCTGACAGTTCCAATATCGTATCCATTTGGCTAACTGTTAGCCTTTTCTTTATCGATAATGGCTTGCTATATATGTCTGCTCCAAGTCGTCTCCATTCTTGCAATGTAAGAGATTCATTAGATTGATCTTCTTTTGGGATGAAAACACTTACACCTGATAAGGGACGATTTTCAAACCATTGAAGCTTCCTCCTTAGCGTAGCTACATCACCAACCATAATAATGGCGGGATTTGTTACTTTAGCTGCTCTTACTTCTTGAACAATCGTCGTTAAGGTCCCTTCAATCGTTCGCTGTCTGCTATACGTACCCCATTGAATGATAAGAACCGAAGTTTCTCGCTTCATTCCATGCGCTTGCAATTGTTCAACAATCGATGTTAAATGTTTGACCCCCATATAAAACACTATGGTATCAACACCGCTCGCTAATGCCTTCCAATTCACTTGAGGTTGACCATCACGCGCTTTACTATGACCAGATACAACAGCAAATGACCTCGAATGCTCTCGATGTGTAATCGTTGCTCCCGCATATGCTGGCACGGCAATTCCTGCAGTTATCCCAGGAATGATTTCAAAGCTAATTCCGTGCTTGGAAAGAGACTCTGCTTCTTCTCCGACTCTTCCAAATACAGAGGGGTCACCACCTTTTAAGCGCACTACTGTTTTCCCTTTACGAGCATGGATAAGTAATTCTTTATGGATATCTTCTTGTCTGAGAAGGTGCTGACAAGGTTGCTTCCCACAATAGACCAATTTAGCATCTGATTTCGTTTCCATTAAAAGAATCGGATTTACTAATCGATCAAAGATAATCACATCCGCTTCCCTTAATACACGTCTCCCTTTTATTGTGAGCAGCTCTGGATCTCCTGGTCCTGCTCCAACAAAATAAACGATCCCTCGCTGTTGCAAAATCTGTCGCCCCCTTTCTCTTAATCATTAGTTTAAAGCAATCTTGAAAATACATGTTAGTTTGTGTCAGATATCCTAACAAGAAAAAAGAAAAGACGCCTTCACGTCTTTTCTTACCTTCATTCCGTTCAAACCCTTGCTTATTTTTGTCGTAAATTAACAATGAATCTGAGAAAATTTCCTTATTTTTCAGAGATTTATACAATCATCAAGTAACCATCGATATACGAACTGCTGCAATTTTAAACCCTGGCATACGACAGGTCGGATCTAACTCATCCGAAATAAGATCATTAATATTTTGCGAATCAGCCCAATGAAATGGAACAAAGACCGTGTCCAAACGAACATCTGTAGAGAAACGACTACGAACAACAATCTCTCCACGCTCTGATCGAATTTCCACTAATCTTCCTTCCTCAATTCCATACTTTCTTGCCGTTTCTGGATGAATTTGAATGTGAGATTCAATATCTCTTGCTGCTAAGGATGAGCTCCGTCTCGTTTGAACACCTGTTAAATAATGAGCGACAACACGCCCAGTAGTAAGGTGCAAAGGAAATTCGATACTAGTCGACTCCTTCTTTCGTGCAGGTGTATTTGAAACTGCCATTAGTTTCGCCTTTGTATCTTGATGGTAGAACTTCTCTTCGAATAACCGTTCTGTTCCCGGATGATCTGTCTCTGGACATGGCCAAAAGACTCCATCCCCATCTCTAAGTCGTTCATACGTAATTCCATAGTAATCAGCAATTCCACCCCGACTTGCCATTCTTAACTCATCAAATATTTGTTCCGCAGAATGAAAGGCAAAATACTTCTCTTTCCCTAACACGCCTGCAATCTCACAAAGAATTTCCCAATCATGCTTTGTTTCTCCAGCTTTTCCTTAGAGGCAGGCCTCAGCATGACACGCCCTTCTACATTAGTCATCGTACCTTCATTCTCTAAATAAGAAGTCGTTGGTAAAATCAAATCAGCGAGCTTTCCAGACTCGGAGATAAACATATCAACCGAAACAATAAATGATAGTTTTTCTAACGCCTCTTTTACATACGTTGCATTCGGATTAGAAACAATCGGGTTTGAACCCATAATAAACATTGCTTTAATCTCACCCTCATGTACCTTTTCCATCATTTCATACGCTGACACACCTTTACGTGGTAGATCTTCCTCATTAATCCCCCAAACATCAGCTATATATTGACGATGCTCCTTATTTTCAATAGAACGATAACCTGGTAGTTGATCTGCCTTCTGCCCATGCTCTCGTCCACCTTGTCCATTACCTTGTCCTGTTATCGCACCATAGCCACAGCCTTGTTCCCCTATATTACCTGTAACCAACAATAGATTTAGGAAATTGCGAACAGCCATATAACCATCCGTTTGTTGTTCGACACCTCGAGCAGTAAACACCATCGCTCGTTCTGCTTTACCAAAAGTCAACGCTACCTTCTCTAACTGTTCAACAGACACATCTGTCAGAGTCGATATCGATTCAATATCCATTGACTGAACATGATCCTTCACCTCGTCAAACCCAGTCGTTCGTTCAGACAAAAAGGTTTCGTCTGCATAGCCTTGCTCTATGATTAATTTTAATAAACCATTTGCTAATGCTGCATCTGTTCCAGCTTCAATTGAATATGCCAATCTGCCATTTTAGATGTTTCTGTTACGCGCGGATCAATAACAATTATTTTCGTACCATTCTCTTTCGCACGTTCAAAATAGGGCATAATAGTCGGCTGGCATTCAGCTATATTCGTACCTGCTAAAATAATACAATCTGTTTGTTCAATTTCATCCAATCGAGTCGTTAATCCTCGATCAATCCCAAATGCTTGATTAGCAGCCGAAGCTGCTGCTGACATACAAAAGCGCCCATTATAATCAATATACTTTGTTCTTAAAGCTACTCGAGCAAATTTACCTAACAAATAAGCTACTTCATTCGTTAAGGATCCCCCACCATATACCGAGACAGCATCAGTCCCAAACTTTTCTTGAATATTTGTGAATTTCTCTTTTATAACAGAAAGAGCAAATTCCCATGATACAGGAACGAATTGCCCATCTACTTTGAATAAAGGCTGTTTCACCCGTTCACGGTGAAC
This sequence comes from Halalkalibacter hemicellulosilyticusJCM 9152, assembly GCF_000513115.1. GTDB lineage: Bacteria > Bacillota > Bacilli > Bacillales > Bacillaceae_D > Halalkalibacter > Halalkalibacter hemicellulosilyticus. Next base: position 222,480 of record NZ_BAUU01000001.1, on the reverse strand, counting down.
GGCATGCTGATAAGCATGAATCCCTTTCACACATAATCTCCCTTCAGAAGTTGGGTTATCTAATGCAATCGTTTTATACTGAGTGCGGCTCGGTCCCTTTTGCTCAATGACTCTCATTTTACATTGCATACTACAATAAGGGCATTGCGCATCATAGAAATGTTCATCCTGTACATCTTTCTGTTGAGCACGTGAATACTTTACTAATCGTTCTGCCAAATGTCTCACATCCTTCTACAAGCTTGTTCCACATTTATTTATTCATAACGTGATTACTTTTATCCCATTCATTTTCTGTAGACTGTGTAAAATCATTTAATAATTGATCGCGCAAATCATCTTCATAAATCAACTCTCTAATATGAATGAGACCAATCCGGTTAAGCCAGCTGTTAAGCTCTTCTAAATAGCTCGCTGTCTCTCTATAGTATTGAATAAGTGCAATCACATAGGAATTCACATCTTCTCGATTAACAATTGAAATTAATGTATCATGAATATACATTTCCCATCCGCGACTCATACGAACAAGAGTTAACCCTTTTTCAACAGTCGAGTTCTTGTCAAAATCATTAGCAACTGTTATATAAACATGCTGTGGTGCAAATCTATGATCAATCACACTATCTAGCGCTTCTGCCAATTGATACATATCATTCACATATAGTTGCTTTAGATTTTGTTTTACTATAGACGTTCTTACATGATGAATCCAAAAGTCCGATGCATACTTCCGTTCTATGTTCAATCGATCCATAACGGATAGAACATCTGTCTCTTCTACATCGATCAATGTTAACTGCTGATTTTCTGTTACAGCTAAATGCGGTTGATTATACTCTTTCATTATTAAAGTTAACTCTTGGAGGTACTCCCCAGTTAAAAGTACTCCTTTTATTGGTAATGTTAGTGTGAAACGTCCATCATCCTGCTTTTGTACTCCAACCAACTCGTCTAAATCTCCCGTTAGTTCCGTGCGTTGATAGATCATACGTAAATAATAACGCAGAGCCTTTATACATCCTTCACAACCATCTCTCACCCAATTAAGCTTATTACGTACTTCATCTATTGTCGTTAACCGTTCATGCACAATATGATCGACTACCTCATTTTCTGTTAACGACGTACACGCACAGAAAGGTTCTTCAACAATCGTTTCATTAAATTGATCACTTTGAATATACGATAGCATCTCAGCTACCATTGGCTTACATCCACCACAAGAGCCAGATGCCTTTGTACAGGCCTTTATCTCGTCAACTGTAGAACAGTCGTGCTTTTGAACAGCTTCAATGATAGTCCCTTTCGAAACATTATTACAATTACAAATCGTTTGCGACATAGGCATTTCAGCTAGGTGATCTTCCGTCTGAGGGTGCGCATTCATTAGAATCTCTTTCACCATTTCACGCTTTTCACCTTTTGCAATCATTTCCATTAATTGCGTGCCCTCTTTTGTATCACCGTACAACACAGCACCAACTGCACAATCATCCTGGAATACAACCTTTTTGTATATAGACTCGGTCTCATCTAACATCATGATACTTTCCGTATCATCACTATCATGAAACTGCCCGACAGAGAAAACGTCGACGCCAGATATTTTCAATTGTGTAGACAATATCGTTCCTTGATAGCCACGTGTTGGTTGTTCACATAAATGCTTCGCCAACACAACTCCTTGCTCGTATAAAGGCTTTACAAGTCCATATACGAAGCCCCGGTGCTCAACACATTCACCGACCGCATAGATGTCTGGATCACTCGTTTGCATATAGTCATTCACGATAATAGCGCGATTCATTTCTAATCCAGACTCTTTCGCTAGAGTGATATTAGGTCTTACCCCAACCGCCATAACAACAAGGTCTGTTCTAACAGATGAACCATCTTTGAATTCAATTCCCTTCACTCGTTTACGGCCTAGTAATCTCTCAGACTGCTTTTCAAGTAAAAAATTCATCCCTTGGTGCTCTAACTCTTCTTGCAATAGTTTCGCAGCCTTTTCATCAAGCTGGCGCTCCATTAAATAAGGACCTAAATGGACAACATCCACTTCCATCCCTAAATGTAAAAGTCCTTTTGCTGCTTCTAAACCTAATAATCCACCACCAATGACCGTTGCTTTTTTATATGATTTTGCAGACGACACCATTTTTTCACAATCTTCAACCGTTCGAAATGCCATAACACCTTCCAAATCAATACCCGGTAGAGGAATCATAAATGGCGATGACCCTGTCGCGATAACTACTTTATCGTACAGAACTTTTCGCCCACTATCTGTTTCTACTGTTTTTCCTTGGCGATTCAACCGTTTTACCGTTTCTCCCACATACAATGTAATACCATTTTCCTTATACCAATCGATATCATTTATCATAATATCTTTCATGTTCGTTCCACCTTGAAGAACAGAAGAAAGCATAATTCGATTGTAATTTCCGTGTGGCTCACTACCTATAATCGTTATATCAAATGCACTTGCTGCATATTTCAATATTTCTTCGGCACAACGTACGCCAGCCATTCCATTTCCTATGATGACAAGCTTTTGAGTTTTCATAACAAACCTCCAGCTATTATTCATGTTACTTTTTATTATCGCACGTACTTTTCTTCTTGCCTGTATGTATGTCATAAGATATGACATACATTCTTAAGCACGGCGAAGCACTTGCTTCTTTATAGCAATAGGGTAAATATGAACAAGTAAACAGCCTATAGCAAACAGACTCATTAACCAAAACCCAGTCGCATAGCTCCCTGTCATTTCCAAAAAAAATCCCATGACAATCGGAGGAAAAAAGCCTCCAACTCCTCCAACCGCACTAACCACACCCGTAACAGCACCTGTATGCTTCGGAGAAACGCCAGGTACTAGCTTAAAGACTGCTCCATTACCTGAACCTAGCAATAGTGCCATGATTCCACAAGCTACACTAAAGAGTACTAAGTTCATAAGACTGAAAGCTAGTATAATAGCCATCGTTATAATACCAACGAATAGAAACGTCAACACTTGATTCGCTCCAAAACGATCTGCCAAATATCCACCTAATGGCCGGATTAATGTCGCAATGATGACAAATCCAGCTACAAACCAACCAGCTACAACAGGTGAAAGCTGATACATATCTTGAAACAGTGTAGGCAAATAAAAGCCAAATGCAACAAAACCACCGAACGTTAAGAAATAATAAGCAGATAAAATCCACGTATCTTTAAATTGTAGTACAGAAAGAGATTGCATTAACGATTGCGACTTCTGATTTGAATCGGCATCCTCTGTCATAAACCAGAAAATAATGGTCATCAAACTAAGAACAGCAGCCAAGATCCAAAACATCCAACTCATGCCAACGAGATAGACAACAGATGGAATGAATAATGCAGCCATCGCCGTTCCTAAATTCCCAATCCCAATAATACCTAAGGCAAGACCTTGTTGCTCCTTCGGGAAAAACTTTGTTACATATGTGATTGCAATCGTAAAGGTTGTTCCGGTCATCCCTATTAAGAAAGCCCAAAAAAGAAGCGCTGCATAAGATTGAGCAAAACCTGCTGCAATTAACGGAATAACCGCAAATGCCATGATAACAGCATAAACCTTTCTTGCCCCTAACCGGTCAGCAACAATTCCAATTGGAATACGCATAACCGACCCTAGAATAATCGGTGTTACAATAAGGAAACTTTTCTCTGTTTCTGATAAACCATATTGTTCCTGAACCATATTCGCAATTGGTGAAAATACCGACCATACTGTAAATGAAACAATCATTGCGACCGTAGCAAATATCAAAGCTGATGCCTGCTTTTTGTTGAAGTTCATCCTCTTCTCCCACACCTTTTTTGATCTCTTTTTCGTGCATAGACGTTCTTAAATGATAGATCATCCCTATTTGTTCAACTACAACTTTGTCAGAATAACTAACAGTGTTTTAAATTAAACTTTTCAATATAAAAAACCAAAACCACTTTAAAAAACATCAAGTCAGAGAATTTTTGTTGACTCCACCTTTGTATTAGTGTACTATATAATTAATACACTAACACAAAAGGAGGCGTCACTTATGAACGCTTGGTTTCACTTAGTAAAAAAAGAGCTCCATAATGGGGCAATAGCATTTTTTTCGTTATTAATAGGATTTCTCGTTGTAGGAGGAATGGTCTTTTACTTCAGCTCTAGGGCTGATGTCGGGGCAGAAGGGTTAACGATATTTACTACTGCAGCTATTATGATGCACGTTTTCTACCTTATATACTATCTATTTGTGAGCCTACACAACGAACGGAAGAAATTGCACTTATGGTTACACAATCCTCTTCCTAGTTACTCGCTTTTACTGGCGAAAGTAACGGCTGGTCTCATTTCTATGAGTGCAAGCTTAACCGTTGTTTTTATCACGTTTCTCATTTCGTCACAATATGCAGAGTACTTTCACGATCAATTATCACTATTAAACCTAACTGACCTTAGTCTTTTCGGTGGTGTTCACATTATTTTATTTTCCCTATCCTTTGCTGTTTGGTTTTTGCTATATGCCATGGTGCATTTTGCTATCCGCTCTCGTTTAAATGGATTTCTTAGTTTTGTATGTACCGCTGCTTTCGTCTTTCTCACTTTACGAGCTTATAGCTGGTTCGCACAGACTAATTTTTATGAAACATTAACAATGTGGGGGGCCTTCTCCCTCCAGAAATCGTAACGGGATTAGATTTTGAATTAACGCAAAATCAAGTTGATTTAAGTATGGAAGGCTCTCCTTTTACGTTATTTATCGGTAGCTACCTATTTGAAACGATCGTTAGCATCGCTATCTTCTTACTAGCCTGTTGGTTGCTAGAACGCAAAGTCGAGGTGTAAACAATGACAACTGAATTTGAATCATCTAAGCCTATTTATAGCCAGTTAGCAGACCGAATCAACCGTCAAATTTTACGAGGAGATATACAACCAGGGGATAAACTACCTTCTGTTAGAGAAACAGCCATTCAATCGAATGTAAATCCAAATACGGTACAACGAACGTATCGAGAGTTAGAGGGGTTGAAAATTGTGGAGACGAGACGAGGTCAAGGTACATTTGTAACGGAAAATGAAACGATTTTACATGAAATGCGAGAACGCTTGAAGCTAGAGGAAATTTCTGCATTTGTAAAAGGAATGCAGGAGATGGGCTATACAAACGCTGAGATCGAAAATGGCTTGCATGCATTTTTAGCTGAACTAGACGGGGGAATACGAAATGATTAAATTTGATCGTGTTACAAAAAAATTCTTATCGAAAACAGCATTAAAAAATATCGACTTGGAATTAAAGCAAGGAAAAATCATTGGCCTTATCGGCGAAAATGGCAGTGGGAAGTCAACAACACTTAAGCTCATTGCAGGTCTTAATCAACCGACAAAAGGAAACGTATTTGTTCACGGGCAACGAGCTAACCACCGCATCGCGAAATATGTGTCCTACTTGTCTGAGCTTGATGAATATTATGGCTTTTATAACGTTGGGCAAACCATTGATTTTTATGCCACGCAGTTTTCTGACTTTAATCGAGAAAAGGCAGAGAAAATTCGTCATTTTATGAATTTGGACCGCCAAGCTAAATTGAAGCATTTATCAAAAGGAAACCGTGGTCGTCTAAAAATTGTTTTAACATTAGCTCGTGAAGTCCCAATTATTTTAATGGATGAACCCCTTTCTGGCCTTGATCCGATGGTGCGTGATTCAATAGTAAAAGGTTTAATTTCTTATATTGACTTAGACAAACAAATTGTTATTATAACTACTCATGAAATCAAAGAAATTGAAACGATTCTTGATGAGGTCATTGCCATTAAAGCTGGAGAAATTATCGGTCACCACAATGTTGAAGATTTAAAATACAAGGAAAATAAAAGTATTGTTGAATGGATGACTTCTATATACTAGCTTCTGCGGGATGCTCGCGGCAACAGCTGGAAGGGCACTGAAAAAGTGTCAACTTTTTCAGTGCCCTTCACAAACTTTGTTCATTGGGGCTTACCTTACGACAGCCATTCTGTATATTTCTTATAATCACATTTTGGCTTCTCCTTCGGCTCCATAGCTGGATATCCTACATAAATAAACCCGATCATATCACCCTTTTCACTTAAGCGGAAGAAAGACTTCACCTTATCATGATAACAAACTGGGCCCGTACGCCAAACCGCACCAAGACCGGCTGAATGAAGAGTAAGTAGCATATTTTGTACAGCAGCATCGACAGCAGCATATTCTTCTTGAACAATCACATTCTTTTTATCAGAAGGTTCTACAGCAACTGCAATAATTATAGGAGCTCTTAAGGGCTTTTCTTTTTCTCTTTCAAGCTTCAGCTGATCGGTTGCTGATAACGGTTCTTTCATTTCTGATTGGGCAATTTTAGCAAGTACATCACCGAAACGCTTCCTTGCATCCCCTTCTAGAACAAAGAAACGCCACGGTTCGGTCCGATAGTGATTCGGTGCATATGTCGCCGCATCTAGCGCCTCTTCAATTAATTTCTGTGGTACAGGATCCTGCTTAACAATTCCAATACTTCTTCTTGTTTCAATCGCTTTCTTTAAATCCATCGTCTCATCCTTTCCTCGATTCCACTCTCTCTCTCTTTTAATATATGGTCTATATTCACATTAGCATTCACTTCTAATAATCGTTCAACAAACTCACCCTGCCTTTGTGGAAATACGTATACAAAATCATAATTATTGTAACCATCTCAATTCGATCCATCGATAATGCCGGAGCTGAATGTAAAGAGTTCGACTTTTGCAAAGACTGAATATCTTTAATTTTAATTTTTTTAAGAACGGACCATATTTAATGAAAAGATACTCATCCTTAATCGTATAAACAGTCGTAGTCCAAAGCCAAATGAACAACCAATGCAATCGGATATAAAATCATAATCATAATGACATTAAACTCAATCAAAGGAGGGACGAGACAAATAATAATTGTCACTAAAAAGAGAATAGCTATCCATGTATCTTATGACGAAAAGTGCATGTTACTTCACCTTTTTTCATCTACTTTACATTCATTTTATCATAGATGAAAACTATATTCTCTTACAGGTGCTTAAGTTTAAGCCTACATTCATTACTTATTTTTTATAATTTGAATCGATTCATTTGCTCTTTTAAATCATTTGCTAATTTCGCTAACTCATCAGCACTTCTTGTTACTTCTTCCATTGCCCCACTTGATTGTTCTGCCGATGCTGATACTTCTTCAATTCCAGCGGCTGATTGTTCAGAGATAGCTGCAATATCTTCAATAAATGTTCCAACTTCATTGCTATTCTCCGTTAATAGGTGCAGCTTCTCCGCTATTGCTTCCATTTTCGCAACCATTTGAGTAATCGATTCATTCATTTGCTTAAATGTCCCATTCGTCCGCTCTATTTCCGTTGTTCCTTCATTCACGGTTTGATAACCATCTTCTAAAGCACGAGCAACATCGTTTGATTCAAGTTGTACAGTACTAACAATAGACGTTATATCCTCAACTGAACCAGTTACTTGTTCAGCCAACTTACGAACTTCATCTGCTACAACCGCAAAGCCTTTCCCTTGCTCACCTGCACGTGCAGCCTCAATTGCCGCATTCAAAGCTAATAAATTTGTTTGCTCAGACACATCTTTTATAACTTGAACCAATGTTGATATTTCCTGAGATTTCTCATCCAACCCTCTAACCTTTTTAACAGCATCACTTACAACACGATCAATTTGTTTCATTTGTTCAACTGTACGTGACATATACAGACTTCCTTCTTCCGTCAGTTTTCGAACAATATGAGAGTGATGAGTAACTTCTTCCCCATCTTTCGTCGCTTCATGAATATCTTGATTAAATTGACTCATTCTTTCTACGACATCTGTAGCACTACTCGCTTGACGTTCGACTCCGCTTGATAATTCTTCAATTGTCGCTGCGATCTGCTCACTACCTTCTTTTACTTCTACCGCAAATTGTGTAAGTTGTTTGCTTTGTGTATCAACATGATTGGTTGCACCTTTTACACCATCAACAATTAATGTGAGGTCAGATTGCATATTGTTAACAGATTGGGATAGCTCCGCTAATTCATCATTTCCGTTGGAGGCTAGCTTCTCTCCAGTCAAATCTCCCTCTGCAATTTTCCCCATTTGTTCATTCACACGGGTAATCGTACTAACAAAACGGTTTAAAAAGAAAACCATGCATGCTAGTCCAATCATAATAGCTACAACAGTCGTTATAATAGTTGAGCGTAAGATATCATGTCTAATCATCGTTGCTAGCTGCGACATATCAAAATCCATCCCCGCTACGCCAATAACTGTACCTGAAGAATCACGAATTGTATTAGCAAGCGTAATCGTAGACTGGCCACTTGCTGTATCAATATATGGCTCAGTCCAAATAATAGACCCACTATTCACTATCGCGTCTATATACCAATCTCTTTCCCTAGGATCATACTGACTTAAATCGACATCCTCAGATGGAATATTATCCAAATACATTTCACCTAATTCCGTTCCAACATACAAATTAATTAAAAATGGATGCTCTAATGAAATTTCGGATAAAAGTTGCTCGTAAAATATCGTTTTACTTGGATCATTGCTATTAGGTAAATTAGCATGGTGCCCTTCATTCTCACTATCGACTTCTATTGTAGGCACCTGCATTTCTTCCATATTTGAAATATCGGTTAATAAACTCTCATACTCTTTGAATATGTCCGAAAATTCAGAATTCACCTCTTCCAAATCATCCTTTTCAATAACAGCACGCTCTAATACATTCGTTTTTTGATAAGAAAGGATTCCTACTATTAGAAGAGGAATCAATAATAATAAACTCATAAACAAAAACATTTTAACCTTGATTGATCGTAACTTCTTCACTTACTTACTACCCCCTACTTTGATGTCAATGATAACTATTAGTTACTAAGGCGTAGGCATAGTTTATCATATTTTTGCTTTTTTGTAGATATTCTTTATATTCTGACTTTTCTCTTGTCACTTTAGTAGGAACATTCTACAATAAAGGATGTTCACTATACTTAACTATAAAAGGATGTCGATTATGTCTCAAAAGCAAGCTAAAATCGTCAGCATTGTGTTATACACCGCACTTACTTTTTCAACATTTGGCTTATTGATGGATAACCAAGACTCTATCATGTTACTAAGTACCCTCTGTTTTGGATTTATCCTGATTCATTATATTCGATATTCTTTGCTTCGATTCTCTTATATATCGTTTAAAAACCTAACATTAGTTGCTATCCAATGGGCTCTTGCTTTCTTCATACAAAGCATAGACGGTACGTTCCTCCCGCAAATCTTTTTCTTTGTTTTATTGTCAGAAGCTGCCTTTTCATCTAAACGAACATTTAGTATCCCTTTCTCACTGATCTGTTACTTTGGTTTCGTAGCAGGAGTGACCATCCATTATCAGTTTCCACCTTTTTATGAAATTAGCTTTGTGATCCCTCGATCTTTAGAATACGGACTTTTTTGGGGATTTAGTTATATTTCTAGAACAGCTCTACTCCAAAGAAATGAATTAAAGCAATCTTATGAAAAGTTAAAAGAAAGTGCGATTAAGTTAGAAGAGAATGCGTTAGTTGAGGAAAGAATGCGTTTATCTAGGGAAATGCACGATACAATTGGACATACTCTTGTGACAGCGTCAGTCGGTCTCGAAAAAAGCAAGCAGCTTTTTCAATATCATCATCATGATGATGCGTTCAAGCAGCTCGATCATGTACACAATCATATTAAAATAAGCTTAGATGATGTTAGACGCGCTATTCACACCCTACATGTGCGTAAATCCTTTATTGACTTTGAGCAAAGCTTACAAAACCTTATTAAAGAAACAAAAAAGAATGCTGGCGTTCATATTGACGTTCACATTGATCCGATGCCACATTTAACACCTGAACAAGAACGAACCATCTATCGCGCCTTACAGGAAGGCATAACAAACGGAATTCGTCATGGTCAAAGTACCATTTTTAATTTTCAACTAACGATTGACTCTGATACCATTACATTTCGTTTAGAGGATAACGGTACATGCCCAGAGAAAATTCAATTTGGATTTGGTTTAACAGCAATGGCCGACCGTGTAGCGAGCATTAACGGAAGAATGACTGTAAAGCAAACTGAAAACAAACATGCTCTCCTTCTGCTAACGTTACCCCTTTTAACCGAAGAATAAGGGACCCATCGCGCTATGGAAAGTCACCACACTAAATGTGGGAAAAGCATAGTGGGTATTGGCAAACTTAAGAAAAAAGCGATATCGCCTTTTTTGAAGAGCATCGCGGGAAGAAGTGATAATCATTTTTCTTTTATGGATGTGATGGCAACGATTCGACCTACACCTTCTTTCCTCTGCCCACTGGAGAAAACACCAGGAGCACACAAACACAAAGGGAATCCTCATTCCGCTAATCTTGGAAAACCCGCTTCTTGAGAATAAAACGGAATCCTCATTCCGCTATTTGAGCTAAACAAGAACCAAAAAAGGAATAAAACCCGAAATAGAGGAATGAGGAGACCGCAACGGCAATAAAAAGTGTAATACAGAGTGAATAGAGGAACGAGGAACACACGTTGCACGATTTGATCTCTCAAAGCATGAAAAAGCGCATGTCAATAAGGAATCCCTTGCCACTATTACAGCCGAAATGTCGAATAAAGGAATGAGGAACCACATACAGCACATGACCTATCTATGACTTTTCGCTGTCCATCGGATAGATAAAATTTTAGAGCCGATTAATAAATTTTGATTATACAAGGAGAATGACGACTCCACATGTACTTTAATGAAAAGACGCTATCACGTGTTTCTTATAAATATTGTAGTAAAGCTGTAGCGATTGAAAAGTAAATAAGTAGACCTAGAATATCATTAACTGTTGTAATAAATGGTCCTGAAGCGATAGCTGGATCTAGCTTTAACTTATTGATAATAAGCGGAACAGTGGATCCGATAACGGTCGCAATACTTAGCGTACAAAAGATCGAAAAACCGACAATGAGTGCCAACACCAAATGCTGATGCATAATGGTGACAGTAATACTAAGTACAAGCATACAGATTAGCCCCAACATGATTCCAGTTCCAAACTCTCGCCTTATCATTTTAGCAATTGTTCCTTTTTTTATCGTTCCTAGCGCAAGCCCTCGAACAGCAACTGCTAATGATTGTGTCCCTGTATTACCAGCCGAGTCCATAATTAATGGAATAAATGCCGCTAACAGCACAATCTTCTCTAACGTATCCTCAAACTGTCCAATCACTTCCGCTGTAATCAATCCAAAGAACATTAACATAATGATCCATGGAGAACGTTTTTTCGCGGCTGTTATCGCACTTACATTAACATCCGTTGCCCCTTTAGCTGCCGAAATTTCACCTAAATCCTCCGTAGCCTCTTCCTCAAGAATATCCATGACATCGTCAACGGTAACAATCCCTAGCAAACGCCCCTGAGAAGAAACAACTGGGGCAGCTAGAAAATCATATTTCTTAATCATTTTTGCCACTTCTTCCTGTCCCATTTCGACAGGTACAGAAACAACCCTTGTACTCATCACAGCCTCAACCTTTTCATTGGCTGGAGCGGTAATCAAATCTCGTAGCGACAACACCCCTACTAACTTACCTAACTTATCAACGACATATAAATAATAAATCGTTTCAGCATCAGGACCTTGTTCACGTAGCTTTTCAATAACAGTAGCTGCCACATCCATTGATGATATACTAATAAACTCCTTCGTCATAACTGCCCCGGCTGTCTTCGGGGTATATGAAAGAAGTTCACGTACCTCTTGAGCTTCCTCCGCTTCCATCTGCTCTAAAATAGCGTTCGCTTCTACATCATCTAACCGAGATAAGAACATTGCCACATCATCAGCAAACATCTTATCAAACATTGATGTGAAATAGCGTTCATCCAATTCTGAAGCGATCTCCTCTTGAATGTCAAACTCAAGACCTTCAAAAATTTCACCAAAGTCAGCCGGTGACAAGTACGCGTATACCCGTTGACGATTGAATTGGTCTAGTTTTAGAAAAATTTCAACTTGATCCGTTCGGTGTAATTCTAAAAAACGCTCTCGAAACAAGGTCAATTCTTCATTTTCAAGTAAATCTAATATCTCTTTCTCATATTGCGCACGGTTTGTTGAATCTAATCGTACCATCGTCTACCTCCTCTTTATAGAGGGGATTCCTAATTAGGCTATGTGGAATGAACCCCTCCATATTTCTATTGTCTTTCATTGAACAACTCTCACTCGATTCTGGTTCGGGACTCAGATCCATTCCACATCACCTCCATTTCCATGTACCTATATTGAACTTATAATGTGTAAAACATCAAAAAGCACCTTCACGAATGAAGGTGCTAACAACGTCAAAATAATGAACAAACAAATACCTATAGCGGTATATTGTTACATCCAACTATTTCACTCTTCCTCCATTCGTAGAGCTTTAGCACTGTGCGGCATAGGAATTAGAATTCCAGCTACATTAAAAATCACCTTATGTCGATGATTCCTGTTGACCCATTGGCGTCTTTGGACATTTTTGGGCAGCAGCATATCTCCAGCACAGGAGCCTCACCTAACGAGGTATTCAATTTTCCCCTATGAATGATAACAGACTAAAATTGAAACTGTCAAACTCTTTTATTTAGTAGACAAGAAGGCTCCTCATTTTTTGAATATTAGGCAATTTTCTAATCTGGATGAATGGCTGTTTACATATTCTATGTTCCATTCACTTGAATTGTGAGAATCATATAAAAGTAAACAATGATGCCACTCATATCGCCCACCCTATGGCAGTTGAAGATATGAAATTAGTGATTCAGATTGTTTGTCAAAAAAATAAATAAATTTGACAAATTGATCCCTCCACTGTAAGATATAAGAAAATTAACGACTAAACAAGAAAGGGTGACCCGGATAGATGAAGTTCTAATCCTATTTTTGAATGTAGAATGGCTGAGTTTACGTATACTTTCATTAAAAACGACTATCGTTTTTTTAATGCATTAGTACGTGCTCTTCAATTCTTTGATTCAGAATAGGATTAGAATGAAAACAGGCCTCTAAATGGATCTGTTTCTTCTTTTTTCGGCATGTACCTTTTTGCCTCCTATTCTGATCTTGTCAGATAGGAGGCTTTTTCATGTCTCCTACCATAAAGAAACGGCACTGAAAAAGTTTGGTTTTTAACTTTTTTCGGTGCCCTCAGGAGCTGAATAAATATGCTATTACTTGAAGGACATCAAATCGTCATTGAAGTACAAGGAAATACGTTGTTAAAGGTAGGGAAATTAGCGATTCATCAACAGGATCGAATTGGATTAATCGGAAAGAATGGCAGTGGGAAATCAACCTTGCTACACATTCTTGCTCATAAACAGATGCCTACTAAAGGAACCGTTAACTCTGACGTTACAACGTTTCTTCTTCCTCAGCTTAAAGACATGGTTGATGGTAAAAGTGGTGGAGAAATGACTCAAACCTATATTCAACAAGCCATACAAGAAGCGCCAACTATTCTTTTGGCAGATGAACCAACTACTCACTTAGACAGAGAACATATTGAATGGCTTGAGCAGAAGCTACGAAATTGGGCAGGAGCGTTTGTCATCGTTTCCCATGATCGTGCGTTCCTCGATCAATTATGTACGACCATATGGGAAATTGAAGATACTACTCTTAACATGTATAACGGAAACTATTCGTCATATATCGAACAAAAGGAGCATCATAAATCTCATCATTACGAGGAATACGATAAGTATATGAAAGAAAAGAATAAGCTTGAACGTGCCATCGCAGCCAAAGAAAAGCGTGCTGCAAAAGCGACGAAGAAGCCAAAAAATGTCAGTCCGTCAGAGGCCAAAATAACCGGTGCAAAACCGTATTTCGCCAAAAAACAAAAAAAGCTTCAGCAAACGGCTAAAGCTCTTAAAACACGGTTAGAAAAGATTGAAGAAATTGAAAAACCTAAAGATGTGACCGAACTAAAAATGGAAATACCAAACCAAGAAGCCTTCCACGGGCGGATGATCATTCGAGTTGAACAGCTAGAAGGACAAATTAATAACCGTCCTTTATGGAGCAAGCAATCGTTCTTTGTTTACGGTGGAGAGAAAGTAGCGATCATCGGGAAAAATGGAAGTGGTAAAACAACCTTACTTAATCAGTTGATTTCACCAAATAAAGAAGTATCCATTTCACCAGCTGTAATCGTCGGTTATTTAAGCCAGCATCTTTCCCTTCTACAAACAAAGCAAAGTATTTTAATGAACGTGAAGGAAACCTCAAAACAGAGTGAAACACTCATTCGAACCGTTTTAGCAAGACTTCACTTTCCAGGACAGGACGTTCATAAGCCTGTTCATGTATTAAGTGGAGGTGAACGAGTCAAAGTAGCCCTTGCTAAGTTATTTGTCAGTCATTGCAATACGTTGATTTTAGATGAACCGACTACATTTCTTGATATCGAAGCCGTTAAAGCATTAGAAGCTCTATTACAAGAATATGAAGGAACCGTTCTATTCGTTTCTCATGACCGCCAATTTATTCAGAGCGTTGCTACAAAAGTGATTGAGATTAACCAGAAACAGCTTCATGTCTTTGCCGGAACGTATGAGGAATATCAAGCTCACAAAGAAAGACCTGTACAAAACAGCGATGATCGGAAATTAATCATTGAAACACGTATAACAGAGATCTTAAGCTTACTAAGTATAAACCCTTCTGAACAGTTAGAAGAAGAATTTCAACAATTGTTAGCTGAAAAGAAAAAGTTGTAAGAGAAGCTGTGTAGTTGGTAGAAAAGTTTTCAGGTTGGATAAACGTGTTATTCTTTCACATATGGGCCCGATGGCACTAGCGAATTTACTTAAACAGCAAGCTTTTTACAAATTTTATCTAAATCCCAAACAAAACAATAAGAAACACGCGATAGGGTCTTTTCTTATTTTTTTGCGCGGAGCCGTAACAACGCTTTTACTTTTTATGACAGTGAGTGTAGCGATTCGACCTAACCTTCCTTATCTCTGTCCACTGGAGAGAGCATCAGGAACGCACAAAAACAAAGGGAATCCTCCTGCCCCTAAATTAGGAAATCCGGCTTCCTGAGAAGAAAAAGGACTCCTTATTCCGCTATTTGAGCTAAACAAGTACAAAAGGTGGAATAAAATCCAATATAGAGGAATGAGGAGACCGTAACGACAGTAAAAAGGGACATACAGAGTGAATAGGGGAACGAGGATCACATGTCAAACGAGGTCACTTGCCTCGGCGTTGTACTCCGCTCTTTCATCTTTCGGAGCGTGACAGAGCGCACGCCAATAGAGAATCCTCCTGCCCCTAATTAGAGAAAATAACGTAGCATAAGGTAGAAAAGGAATCCCCCTGCCGCTATTGCATTAAAACACAAGAAATAGAGGCATAGAAGGAACCACATACATCACACGATCTATCTATGACCCTCCTTTCACTGTCCTTCGAAGAGATTAGAAATTGGAATCCAGTTATAAATTCTAATTATAGAAGAAAAACCACTATAGCACTTTATCTTCTATAACATAAAAAACCAGCCATTGAAAAGGAGTTCCTTTCTCAATGGCTGGTTCTTCACTTTAAATGGTCTTTTTGATTTCCTTCAATAGTGCTTGACATCCATCTAACACGAGATTATACGTCTCCTGAAAATCATTTGTGTAATAGGAATCTGGCACATCCTTCTTATGCTCTGTCAAATCGAGTAACCGAATAACCGTCACACCCTCTGGCTCGCCTATCACTGGCTTCATATTTGCCAGATTGCTTTCATCCATTGCGACAATATAATCAAATGCTATTGCATCTTCTTTTTGCAATTGTCTGGCTTTCATACCTTCAGAAGAAATCTTATATTCTGCTAATTTGGCTAATGTCCCTTTGTGTGGTCGTTTCCCAACATGCCACGACCCTGTACCTGCAGAATCAATACTAATTTGGTCACTTAAACCTTCTTGCTCAACTAAATGGCGAAATACAGCTTCCGCCATTGGTGAACGACAAATATTGCCTAAGCAAACAAATAACACATGAATCATTCTTACTCACCTCTTCATTATGCCTATCTTTGTTCTAAACGAGCAATTCGATCATTTAAATCAGGGTGAGAGGAGAACAATTTCATCACATTACCTTTTCCGCTAATTTTCATTGTCTGAACAGCTGAATCATCCGTATGATCATTCACATTTGCACGTTCAATATGCTGCTGTAATGAACGTAATGCATGAGCCATTTTATCTCTTCCTGCTAGGTCAGCTCCACCTTGATCTGCATGATATTCGCGGTATCGTGAATATGCATTAACAACCAAACTTCCAAGAATCGAGAACAAGATTTGAAAAATAATAATCGCCGCAAACCGAACAATCCACTGTAGTTCAGAACGAACTAGGCGCGAAACCAAAATCGCCGCAATCCGTGAGAAGAACACAACAAACGTGTTAATCACACCTTGCAGTAGCGTCATCGTGACCATATCGCCATTCACAACGTGAGCGACCTCATGGGCAATAACCCCTTCAACCGCGTCATCATCCATCACATTCAGCAAGCCTGAAGATACAGCGACTAACGACCTTTTCTTTGATGGACCTGTAGCAAAAGCATTCACTTCTGGAGATTGATAAATACCTACCTCTGGCATATGAACTAAACCTGCCGCTCGTGACAATCTATGTACCTTCTCGACAACCGCTCGCTCTTGGGCAGTCAGGCTTCCATCTGGATCAAGCACCTTCACCCTCATCATCTTCTTCGCAACAAAGCGTGACATCGCAAGTGAGATAAATGACCCTGTGAACCCTACCAATATACTAAATACCATTAATGATACATAATTAATTCCTAACCCACCACTACCATCTTCAAAAGAACCACTAATTCCCGTATATCTCGTAATTAACGACCAAACAATAACAATCGTTGTCATGACAAGAATATTCGTAATAATAAACAATAATACTCGTTTCCCCACTGCCTTCTCCTCCTAAGTAATTAGAATCTGTTCATATTGTAACATGATTTCTATTAACAATCTTATGACTTCTTAGCCTGCTTATATAAGTCAATAGACCTAAATCCATTCGCTAAACATTCAACCATTTGTTCTTTTCTCTTTTCTCTCGTCTTTTCTTGTTTAGCAGAAAAAATATACCTTGCCCAATCACGTCGATAACCCGGTGTTAAGCCTTGATAAAATGCGAGCTCCCTTGGATGACTGCTTAATAGCTTCTCGACTTCCCCAACTAATCCTTCATAATCGGCTACTTTTTGGCTCGCCGCAGAAGATTTCCGACTTGTTTTCTTCACTTGTATTCGTCTTATTTCAATGACTGTAAAAACATCATCCATACGAACCATACGTGAAAACTTCAAATCAGTCCCTGAAATATACCCGTCCTCCTGAACCTTCATAGCAGGGAAGATCGAATCGCGATGAATATACATATCATAACGCTTATTCCCTTTTTTCGGATACGCAAAAAAGAGTGAACCACCCTCCTTAATATAATTATTGTTCACTACTTTATTCGTTACATCGATCATTTCGTCTAATGAAAAGACATATGCAAATACCGCCTCATGCTTCTCTTTCAAATGTTTCGATTGCCCTTCTAGCAACTTGTAATCATCTGGCTCATTTAAGACAATAACCTCTTGAAAGCGATCAAATTTCAATTTTTCCACAATGCTCATCATCGATTACCTAGCCTTCCTTTTGAATTTCTTACATTTGCTCTCAGCAGTGACGAATGATGGCTACCGTCTCTTACTTCTCATACTTCAACAGTTCTGAAACCGTTTGAAATGTATAACCTAATTCCTCTAATTCTGTCACAATTCCTTCTACAGCTTTCAATGATTCAATTCTACTCTCATACATGACATGGAGCAAAATAATGGAGCCAGGTTCGATTTGTTTAACAACATGTTCAATAATAAGCTCCGTATCTTTTGCCACATCTGGGTAAGATTCAGGCTCAATGTTCCACATAATGGTTTTACGATCATTCTTAGATAAGTAATATGGAAGAAATACGAATTTCTTTCCATAAGGAGGACGAAAATGGATGTCACCCTCATAGCCAATCGAGCGAATAAGCTGATCCGTTTGCTCAATTTCATTTTTTATAAATGACGGAGATTTGAATACCATTCGCGGATGAGAATATGAGTGATTCCCTACCTCATGCCCTTCCTCTACTATTCTCTCTGCCGCTGCAAAATCTTGCTCAATTTCTAACCCTGTCAAATAAAAAGTCGCTTTGACCCCTTTCTCATTTAAAATAGCTAAAATTTCATCCGTAAACACCCCTGGCCCATCATCAAACGTCAAAGCAACGACTTTGTCATCTGTGTCCACTTTAGGAACAATATCTCCGAATAACTGAACACTTCTAGCACTAGAAAATTCATTTAAGCTATAACCTACTCCCACCATAACAAGTAAACTCACAATGAGAACCACTATGCTCTTTCTTTTCATCATTGCTCCTTCCCCCCTTTTCGATCTATTATTTCACATAATTGATATAAAAAGCCCATTCCTCTAAGCTGTTCCTTAATAATATAATCTAAATAAACTAAAGACTCCTTCGTTTTTTTAATCGCTTCAGCAATATTATTTTGATCCATCTCCTCTAATACTTCTCGTACTGTTTCTAATGATTTCACGGCTGTCTGTAGCGACCTAATAACAAGGAGTTTACGGAGATCTGATGCATCATAAATCCTATAACCATTTTCACCATCTCTCTTTGGTTTGATCAGCCCTTTCTTCTCCCAATGCCTTAATGTTGAATCTGGAACACCAATTTGCTCAGCAGCTTCTCCAATTGTATACATTTTTTTCTTAAAAGCAGGAACATTTTCACCACCTTCATCTCTTTCCAGTATAGCAAGAGCTTGCTCGGCTTTCTTTTTATGATTATGCATGTCCACTTGAACGTTATTGACAATCCATAATGCCTTCGTGAAGTTCCCTTCTTGAATAAGTGGCATCACGTCTCTAACAACATTCATCCCAAATCCTGTATTCATTGCCCGAATACATTCAAAATAGGCAACATGTTCGTCTGTGTACTCTCGATACCCATTTGAAGCTCGCTTTACTTTTGGTACAAGCCCCCATGCTTCATAATGA
The DNA here is from genome assembly GCF_000513115.1 of Halalkalibacter hemicellulosilyticusJCM 9152. Taxonomy (GTDB): domain Bacteria; phylum Bacillota; class Bacilli; order Bacillales; family Bacillaceae_D; genus Halalkalibacter; species Halalkalibacter hemicellulosilyticus. The sequence goes on along the minus strand of NZ_BAUU01000001.1, from coordinate 203,185 downwards.
CGAAGTGCACTTGTACTGATCTTTAAGCGTCGTGCTACTTCAATCGGCTTTACCATCTCATCACTCCTATCCTTATTGTAGAACCTTAAAGCTACATGACGGATCAATATTAATTATATCATGAAAATCTCTTGAAACTTTAGCACTTGCATTAATGTTATAAAATAAAGTGGTAATAACAAAAGGAGGGAATCATTTGAAAGATTCAATCATTATTCAAAGAGCACGAGAGCATAACTTAAAGAACATTTCACTGCAAATCCCCAAAAATCAATTAGTTGTACTAACTGGTCCTTCTGGATCAGGAAAATCAACACTTGCACTAGACACTCTACAAAGAGAATGTCAGCGTCAATACATGGAATCGATGGGCATGACAACAGACTCTGTTAGTAAACCAAAAGTCGACTCTATTACAGGACTCTCACCATCTATTAGTATTAATCAACATGTCACAAACCGTAACCCAAGATCCACTGTCGGAACGATCACAGATATGTATACCTATTTACGTGTGCTTTATGAAAAAATAGGTGAAAGATATTGCCCCAATTGCGAAAATACCATACATCCAACTATCGACAAAGAGGTGTTTGAAGGTCATCAATTCAAGCAATATCAAACTTGTCCCCACTGCCAACATCGCTTTGAAAAATTAACACGTAGTCATTTCTCATTTAATAAACCAGAAGGAGCATGTCTCTCATGTGATGGACTTGGACATGTCGCAGAATTGCAAACTAGCCTAGTTTTTAATGATAATCAAACAATTCAAGAAGATGGTGTGACCATTTGGAAAGGACAATTACGTGATTATCAAATAAGCATTTTACAAGCAGCCGCCCGCTATTATGAGATTGATATTGATTTAACCCTTCCATTGAAACAATGGAACACCCTTCAAAAGGATTTGCTCTATTACGGTGTAGAAAGTACGGCTTTTATGGCTCATTTCCCGGATAAACAACCACCTAAGACAGTAGGCCAAGGAAAATTCGAAGGGGTACTTACAAGTATTTGGAGGAGATATAAGGAAAAAGGCGGACAATCAGGTGAAGCACAGCTATTTTATACAAAAACATGTCCCACTTGTAATGGGGGGCGCTTAAAATCAGAAGCACGAAAAGTAAAGGTGTGCGGACAATCTATTACAGCTTTAGCTAACCGCTCTCTTGAAGAGGTGCTTCAATGGTTAAATGAGCTTAAGCAATCACTTTCGACTGCGCACTATGACTTCGCAGAAACGATTATCCATGATTTCAAAACTAAATTAACAAGAGTGATGAAGGTTGGTTTAGGATATTTATCCTTAGATCGCCAAACCATTACGTTATCTGGAGGCGAGGCACAACGTCTACGCTTAGCGACGATTCTCGGATCAGGTTTAACTGGGGTCTTATACATTTTAGATGAGCCAACTGCTGGTCTCCATCCAAAAGATACAGATGGACTCATTACGATAATGAAGCAGCTACGAGATCTAGGAAACACCGTTCTCTTAATCGAGCACGATTGTGATGTTATGAGAAGCGCTGACCATATTATCGATATCGGACCAGGCGCTGGAAGGTTTGGCGGAACGATTGTTGGACAAGGTAGTCCAACTGAAATTATTAATCAACCATCGTCGATTACAGGTCCATACCTTAAACATACGATTCAACCATCTGATCGAAGTCAATACAGACAAGGTGACGGTCATTATCTTACTATCCACCATGCCACTAAACATAATTTAAAAAACATTACCGCCAAATTCCCACTCCAATGCTTCATTGCTGTAACGGGAGTATCTGGCTCAGGGAAATCCAGCCTAGTATTTGACATCCTTTCGTCCATTTCAACAAAAGAATCAACAGGTTACGAAAGAATCACCGGCCTTGAACATATTAAGAATTTGGTTACAGTTAGCCAAGCACCACTTACAAGAATGCAACGTTCGAACGTTGCAACATATACAGATGTCTTTTCATTTATTCGTCAAGTCTATGCTGCCCTTCCTCTCGCAAAAGAATATGAACTCAAACCAAAAGATTTCTCTTTTAACACTGTTGGAGGAAGATGTGAGCATTGCCAAGGCCTTGGTTTTGTAACGACAAATATGCACTTCTTACCTGATGTAGAAGTGACTTGCCCTGCCTGCAAAGGAAAAAGATTTAAAGACCAAATTTTAAGCGTTACATTTAAAGGCTATTCGATATCCGAGTTATTAGATATGTCTATTACCGATACTCAATCTCTCTTTCAAGACCATAAAAAAATAGCACCTATCATTAATCTTCTATGCGAAATTGGACTCGGATATTTAAACTGGGGACAATCTGTAACAACATTATCTGGAGGGGAGGGTCAAAGATTAAAGCTGGCAAAAGAATTATATAAACAGAAAACCGGTCATACATTGTATATACTCGATGAGCCAACAACCGGATTACATCAAAGTGATATTAAGCAGTTACTTCTCCTCCTAAATCGACTTGTTGATGCAGGAAACACCGTAATCGTTGTCGAACATACTGTCGAAGTCATCCGACAAGCAGATTGGATTATCGACATGGGTCCTGAAGGTAGAGAACGTGGCGGAGAAATTGTTGTACAAGGTACACCTAAACAGGTCGCACACACACTTCAATCCTATACAGGTCATTATTTAAAATAGAGCCATAAGAAGTAATGAACATAATCTTATCTTTAATAATAAAGGAGCCCCTAAATGGAAAACGAACAAAACAACAGCCTCAAACCATTTTTCTCATTAATCTTTTCAACGAATATCCCTAAGCTAGCCTTAACGATTGGCTTAGTTGGGAGTCTTATTACAACATTAGTCGGTCTTTCGATTCCGTTATTAACTCGCGAAATGGTCGATGGCTTCTCAGCCGAAGCCCTTAACCTTACTTTGATTGGGATCATTGCTCTTGTTTTCATCATACAAGCCGTCATTGACGGCTTCTCCACATACTTACTTGCCTATGTCGGGCAGAAAATTGTCGCTTCTCTACGGCAAAGAATGTGGTTTAAGCTTCTACGCCTCCCTGTCCGCTATTTTGATAAAAAAACAAGTGGAGAAACGGTTAGTCGGGTTGTCAACGACACAGGTATCGTGAAAGATTTGATTTCTCAACATTTCCCTCAATTTGTAACTGGGATTATTACGATCATTGGTGCCGTGATTATTCTATTCATCATGGATTGGAAAATGACATTACTTATGCTTATTTCCGTTCCAATTACGATTAGCATTATGGTTCCACTAGGTAGTCGAATGGCGAAGATTTCTAGAGGGTTACAAGATGAAACAGCTACCTTCACAGGAGGTGTTCAACAAACATTAAGTGAGATTCGTTTAATGAAAGCATCCAATGCAGAGCAGATAGAAGAAAAGAAAGGCATGTCCGGAATTGAAAAATTATTAAAATACGGTCTACGAGAAGCACGTATCTTTGCTCTTATTGCTCCATTTATGTATTTAGTTGTCATGATCGTCATAGTTGTGATCATTGGATATGGTGGCATTCGTGTAGCAGATGGATCAATGACTACAGGCTCACTTGTTGCCTTCCTTCTTTATCTATTTCAAATTATTTTCCCTATCACATCCTTTACGATGTTCTTCACACAGCTCCAAAAAGCAAAAGGGGCAACAGAGCGGATTGTAGACATTCTTGACATCGAGGAAGAAGAAGGACAAGATATCGGAATCGAAATGGATATTACAAACGAACCGATCTCTGTCGAAGATGTATCGTTTTCTTATACGGAGGAAGAGCCTGTTTTACATCACGTTTCATTCCGAGTAGAGCCAGGGCAAATGATCGCCTTTGCCGGACCGAGTGGTGGTGGAAAAACAACGATGTTCGGCCTCCTCGAACGGTTTTATGAGCCGAATACAGGAGTAATTAAAATTGGAGATACACCTATACAACAGCTTTCCATGAAATCATGGCGAAGTCAAATTGGTTACGTATCACAGGACAGTCCAATGATGGCTGGGACCATTCGTGAAAACCTTTGCTATGGTTTAGAGCATATGGAAGAAATTGATGATAACAGGCTTTGGGAAGTAGCAAAAATGGCCTTCGCTGATGAGTTTATCAAGCAATTCCCAGACCAGTTAGAAACAGAGGTAGGAGAAAGAGGAATAAAGCTATCAGGGGGACAACGGCAACGAATCGCAATCGCACGGGCTTTTTTACGTGATCCAAAAATTTTAATGATGGATGAAGCAACAGCGAGTTAGATAGTCAATCAGAGGGGATCGTTCAGCAAGCTCTCATACGACTTATGGAAGGGAGAACAACATTTGTTATTGCCCACCGGTTATCAACCATCGTCAATGCCGATCAAATTATCTTTATTGAAAAAGGGGAAATCACAGGTATTGGCAATCACCAGGAGTTGGTCACTTCTCATACACTATATCGAGAATTCGCAGAGCAGCAGCTGACATAACGGTGAACAAGGTGTAGCACATGGTCTCATTGATCACGAGCTCCATTCGGTTCCTCATTCCTCTATTCACGCTCTGTCTCGTCTTTTTAAATTGTTACGGTTCCTCATTCCTCTATATTAGTTTTTTACTCAACTTGCCCTCATTTTGCTGGAATAGCGGAATGAGGATTCCCTTTCCTTCTTTGGCATTGATCTTATCAGTTTTTAGAGGAATGAGAATGACCTATTGGCTTTCTATATACTGTGCCAAGGATCGACAAGGACGAAGATATCAATCCTTAGCACAGACACCATTTGAATCTCTTTTTTGCACAGCTTCTTACTTTTCACTACTTTAATAAATCACCTTCCAATTCTGATCGGCTTCAACAAATAATTTCTGCTCTCTTTTCAGGTCTTCCACAAGTAGCTCTACCATATCCTGATGATAGTCTTTGACGATTTTATCCTTTCCAAACATATGATATCCTCCTGAACCACTTGCGCGATAACTGCTTGTAACAACTTCGTAAACTCCATTATTCAACGGCTCTCCACCCATCGATAAGTCTACCACTCGCTCACCAATCGGACGTCGCAAATCAATTGTATACTCAATCCCCTCCCACATGTCATAGTTATAGCTTAATAGACGTGGCCTCTCCCAATCTGAGTTAATATACACTTGTCCATCAGCATCAACCATTAAAAAAGAAGCTGATACTTCTAACGCTTGACGAAGATCCTCTCTTGTTAATTGAACAACAGCAAGTGAGTTAGGATACGGGTAAAGCGCATGAACATCACGACGACTAACCGCTTTATCAATAACGAGTGTATCTGGACGTAGCAAAGAAGTACAAGCAATAGCTGCGCCTGTATGCTTCATCATTGTTCGATTAATCCATTCAATAAAAGGGTGCTCCTGAAGCCATACATCATGTATTGGATCTTCTATTGCTACTCTATGAGAAACTGTGGCCATTTTCTCATCTAACCATTCATCAACTTCTAATTCGATTGACTTTAACATACTCGTAATCGTATCATCAGGCATATACAAATTCATCGGAAGTAACTCTGCAATAACCTTTTGAATACGAACTTCATTTTCTTTTTTTCTAACAGTCAAGGCCACTTTGCCAACAAATTCAGCCTGAGTTCCCGGTTGTATCACCGCTTTCTTTCCCTCTGTTACAACTGCATACTGTAAATGCTGGTGTCCCGTCAACAGCACATCGACACCTTCAAGAGCTTGAAGCTCGTTTGCTTGGTTTTCACCCGTATGTTCAGAAATCTTTTTATTCGTTACCGGATCATATTCAAAGCCTCCATGATAAGAAACAATAACAATATCACATTGCTCCTCCTCTTTTAAAAAGCGAACCCATTCCCTCCCTTTATCTACGGGATCAAGAAAATCAAAGGCTGCGATATGACGATCCGCTTCCCAATGAGGAATATACTTTGTCGTTAATCCTAATACTGCAACCTTCACATCATCAAACTTTTTTATCATATAAGGCTGCCCAAAATAAGGTTCATTCGTCCCTTTTTTCACAATGTTAGCAGATAGCCAAGGAAAGGAAGATTGAGATACGACTTTGTCTAGCCTTTCTTTCCCATAATTAAACTCATGATTTCCTAGCACAGCTGCATCATACTGTAAATAATCAAGTACTTGTACGATCGGATTCAGCGCTTCCGTTTCAGTCATGGCATAATGAGCAAAGGGAGTCCCTTGAATTAAATCTCCATTATCAATTAACAATACATGTTTATTCAAATTTCGTTCAGCTTGAATATATGTAGCAGCTTTCGCCATACCTTTCTGGTCATCTTTCGTTTTGTCTACATAGTTAACAGCAGACATTTTCCCATGTACGTCTGATGTTGCTAAGATAACAATTTCTATTTCTTTCATCACTCAATCACCCTTTCAACATTTAACCATTTACAAGCTTAGCTCTCATACGATTTGAAAACCACTCGACCATTAAGATGAGAATGACGAGTCCTATTAATATAGACCCTACCTCTGACCGAGGCCACTGAAAAAGTGCTATTTTCACTTTTTCAGTGGCCTTTAAGTAATGTGCGTAGCCGTTGCTCGATTTTGAAGGAAAGCCTTGTTATGAGTGGTTTTTTCATAGCAAGGCGCGCGACGAGCGGAGCCATTACTCTTCTTTGAGTTACTAGAAAGGACTTTTTCAGTGCTCTCCCTCTGACCAACGATAACTATTCATCGCGAATATCAGAGGAGCGCCAATCCCACCCGCACCAACTAAACCAAGTACAGCTGCATCACGTAAATTCATATCGAAACGATCAATCATAACAGAGAGAAAAATCGAAAATAATTGCGGGATGATTCCATTGAATTTTATAGCCATCATACAAATCAACTATTAACGTGCTATTAAGAAGAGTTTAAGTTTATGTAAATCAACGGTTTCACATATAAAAATTTGCTCATAATAAAATCATTCGATCTCCATCAAACCCTAAATAGAAAATGCACCGCCATTCATTTGCGATGCATTTTCCATCATTTAATTAATCACCTTGAATACGATTAGTCGTTTTCACAATCGAATCAAGAGCAAGTGATCGATTTAGATGATCCTTTGATTGATCACGAAAAACCCGAGCATAAACCTTATTTTCATAATAACCTGTTGTTTGTGCAACCTCTAATAGTTGCTGTGGCCAAGTCCCCGCCCACGAATAGCCTAATCTTCTTTCCTCTTCAATTTCTTCTAAATTATGTTTAATTACTCCATCTCTACCGGAGAATATCGGGAAGTCTGTTCCGATTTGATAAAAACGATACCAAACTGTACTCCCTGGATGATCTAAAAAGTAGGGATATGTCCGATTATCATAACGAGTATCCAAGATTTTCACTTGATCAAAATACGACAGAGCACTACTTACCGCCGTTTGAATCTCTTCAGTTTGCTCAGGTCTAGCCATTAGCCAACGTATCACGGGTATGGACTCGCTCGCCGTTATCGAAGGATGCTCATAACTTCGTCCATGCTGCGGTTCATACGTAAAAGGATCATGTTGCTGTCCCCATGCTGTCAACTGTCCATCTACTTCAATTTGTGCTTTCAGAATATAATCTAATGCTAAATCAATAGAAGACCCCACCTCTTGAATGAACTCATCATTCACTATATCTGTATGAAAAGGGGCTTCTCTATTTACCACTTCATCAAACAATTCAAGCACATTAGTCATAGCGGCGTCATTGAACGTCACATAATTTGAATACCAAACTGAGCTAGATTCATCAGCACCTCTTTGTGGATAAACTTGCCTTATTCCGCCAGATGGATATTGCAGCTTAAATAAAAATTCAAAGCCTTGATCTACACTCTCCTTAAAGCGCGGGTCACCTGTCATATTATAAGCAGCTGCAACAGTTCTTATTTCATTAATCGTTGCATCATTATCAATCGTTCCTAGCTCGACACCATTAGAAACCCATTCTGATCGTGATTCAACCCCATCCCATTCTCTCGTATAAATATGCGGGAAGTTCTTCGTCCATCCTCCATGCTCCATTTGCCAAGTAATCAAATTATTAGCCTGATCTACAATATCTTGGTTATAGGAATCATCCGGAATGTGTTCAATCGCTGCAACCTTAGCATCATTCGTTAACGCATTCTCCAATTCATACACTAAAACAGTATAGCCTAGTTGGTTCACACCAACACTAGCTTTCGTCACTTCAAGCTTACTCAACTGTGGATTTAATGTAGCCCAAGCCCCTGCTCCATATACCACTTCAATGTCGTATGGGCTTATTTCCTCAAAGAAACCATTTAACGTTACTACTATTGTCGTTGGGCTTAATGCATCCACGTTTATAATATGAACCTCTTGATCACCTACTTGAGAATATTGTTGGACCTTCTCAATGAGCCGTTGTAAATGATGAAAGGTAAGAGGCTTATTAGGGTTAAACGTTTTACTTGTATGTGGCTCTAATAACTCATTCGCAATGACTGCACCAATAGCACCTTTCACTAATTCATCTTGTCCATTCAAATCACGATATTGGTTCGCTATCTCCACATCCCCATCTAACTGTAAAGCACTAGCAACAACTAGCGCCACCTCCGCTCTCGTAATAGGCTTATTTACATTGATTGAATTCAAGCCCTCTAAATATCCAGCCTTATGTGCAGCTTGCAGTACATAGAGATACCACTCATCTTCCTCGATCCCCCAATCTTCTGAAAAAGAGTACGAATCAATCCCTTTAAATTTCACTTCATTCGTATAGCCAAAAAGGGAGTTAATCGATGCATAAAACTGGAGCTGCTTTACAGGTTGATTTGATTGATATGATTGTTCAGTAAGCAATAGTCCTTCCTGTTGCCAATGTTTAATATGATCTTCATTAATACGCTCTTCCAATGAAACGACTGGATAGCTAGGATCATCTGGTTGTTCCCCTCCATCATAACCTTCAACCACTTTTAAAACATCAATATTAGGTCCTCCCTCTGGTCCTACACCAGTGAGTCGGATTGTATGCACTCCCTCTGCCAATTCCACTACCGCTTCAGAAGTCCCCCATTCATTCCAAGCTCCCGTAGATTCAAAGGCTAATTCAGCTTCTATTACTTCATCATTTACTCGTACTTCACCAGGCCGATTTAAGAAGGCGCCATGCGCATAACGAAATTGTAGCGTGTACAACCCGGCAGTAGCAATCTCCACATCCCACTCGACATAGCCTCCAGGTACGTTGGGTGTAAACTGAATAAAAGCAGTTCCAGTGTACCCTTGGTGATTATCGTTCAAAATAAAGCCTTCACCTTTTGCCTCCTCTGCATGATAGATTGCTTCCTCTGCATTTACAGGAAATACTACCATCAACATTAAAAAAACGAGCATAAATACAGCTAAACTTAAACGTATTGCACCTTTTATTCGATTTACCATAAAGAGCAGCTCCTTTCAGTTTTTATTCAACTCAATTGTAAACGTTTTCATTTTGCAAATGTTGATTGAAGGAGCCTCTATTCTTTACATATATTGTTCTACTAACCTTTTATCCTATGTTTATCACGATAAGTTGATGGTGAGATTCCTAAATGCTGCTTAAAAACTCGACAAAAATGAGCATGGTTAGAGTACCCTACCTTTTTACTAATGGTATTTATGTATTCATCGGTTTCGATAAGAAGTCTCTTAGCCTCATTTACCCTAACTGCATTAATATATTGGACTACTGTACAACCTGTCCATCTTCTAAATTGGCGACATAAATGCTGCTCACTAATATGAAATTCTTTAGCTAATTGTTGTAATGGAAGGTCTTTTTCAAGTTGATCATATATATATTTCATAACTCTACTAATAAGTACTTCTGAAGGCTGATTATGATAAATATTTGAGGAACTATCACTTTGTTTTTCATATAATCTTTTACTTAAAATAAGTAATTGAATAAGCAAAGCTTGAATATACAAAGAGGATTCACATTGTCGTTCGTTGTACTCATATAGTAAAATTTCTACTATTTGACTAAACCTCATCGTATCTTGATCGTTTAATGTGACAACGGTTGGGCTTTTACTAAAAAGAATGTCAATGAGGTACAATGCATGCTGAGGAATAAATGACTCTCTAAAATTCATGACAATTCGATAATAGTTATGGTTATTAAGTGTGGCCGTTTTATGGGCAATATTACGATTAATAAAGACTAAACTTTGTTCTTTAATCGGATAATGAATATTGTGTACTATATAAGCTCTTTCACCCTTAATAAGAAAGTAAATCTCAAAATCATCGTGCAAATGATACGTTCTCATTTCTCCCTTTGAAGATCCGTCAGGCTCAGAGTGAATATAAAAAGAATGCTCCCTTTGTGAAAAATTAATATTTTTGACCATCAGTAGCCTCCTTTAAATGCTATAATCATACCTACTATAAGTATACCACTTGTCATTTCACTATTGACTTTAATTCTACTATATTATAGCTCTCAGGATTACACGCGACCTAACATAAAAAATGCCTCATTAGGAAACATCCTTAATGAGACATCGTAGTCAAATAAATTGTACAATTCTTAGTTCATCTCCTCAGCCTTTGCTCCGCTGTATCCAGCTTAGAATCAACTGAAATATGAAATGTCGCATTTGCCAAACCAAATCTCGGCATATTGACGTAGATAGCTTCCGAGCTTCCTTTTGGCACTACATACGTTTCATGATAGAAGCCAACTGCAGAGTTATTCCGAGCCCTTTTATTAAATGATTTCCATGCTGGGAGATGGAGATCTCCTCTTGCATATGTGAATAAATCCTTCTCTGAACGCCAATATTGCAATAAATATGTCGTACGCAAGCCTGAAAAGCTTTCCATCGACAAACACCCTAACTCTTTATTTTTTGCCAATTCTCTCATCATGGGAGGCATTGCTAAAAACACTGGTAGCCACTTATGTACTGCCCACCATTGATTGACTCTCATCCCAATCATAAATACAACAATGTCCTCTTGATTATCAGCGGTAAAACGTCCCGGATAAATTGATTTCCCCACGGATAACTCCTCCTCGTCAATTTTTTGATAACATACGAATCGTTTCTTCACACCATTCAATGACAGCATTTGTCGTCCTTTTTCCATAATCAAGTGTAATTAGCCAATATCGTTCATCCTCAAGCCCAGTTGAATAGCTTTGAATCATCTTTTCAATCGTTTGATACACAGCCAGACGTTCTTTTTGTAAATGTAAATACGAATTTAGTTGTTCAATGGAACAGTCCTTTTCCACATTACGACTGAAGAAAAGTTTAAGAAGCAATTCATTTTTCTCTACAGGAATGCTCACAATCGGCCTTTGTAACCAGTCACGTAGCTCTTCTTGCCCCTTTTCAGTAATAGAATATTCTTTCTTCTCACGCTTATTTCCATCATCAACGACGTCTGACATTTCTGCTAATCCTTCATCTACCAATACCTTTAGCGTCGGATAAATTTGACCGTAGCTTACTTTCCAAAAATAATTCAAACTCGTATCAATCATCTTTTTCATCGAGTAACCTGAACGACAATGTGTCGTCAGCAACCCTAAAATAACGTACTTCGTATAATTCTCTTTTGACATACACTCACCTATCTTTTTGATATATCTTTTAGATATATCATACTTCACTCTGAACATCATCGCAACTATTTCTTTTTGATTCCGTTTAAATATCTTTCTTTACACACTGTACATACCTAAAATGGAGGCCTTTTAAGTTATACTCGACTCTTGCTCCATTAAAGCAAAAGGCTCTTATCCTTTTTTGTAAAAGAACAAGAGCCTTCGATAATCCAATCAGCTTTAATTTTAAATAACCCATACAAAGTAAGAGATCAGCACGGTCACAACCATATAGAGAAGGTTTAATGGAACCCCGATCTTTAAAAAATCTGAAAAGCGATAGCCTCCTGGACCATAGATAATTAAATTCGTTTGATATCCAATCGCGTCGCAAAACTAGCCGATGCCGCTAATGCAATTACAACAAAAAATGCTATCGGATCAACAGCTAATTGATTGGCTATAGCTAATGCAATCGGAAACATCAAAACAGCTGCTGCATTATTCGTAATAATCTCTGTAAATAATGTCGTTAGAAAATAAACAACTAATAAGGCTCCAATCACTCCAGCACCTTTAGTCAATTGAACAAATTGACCCGCTATCAATTCAGCTGCTCCCGTTTGCTCTATAGCTATACCTATCCCGATTGCGCACGCAATTAAAATAAGGACATCAAACTGAACGTACTTCTTAACCCCTTCAACCGTAATAGCTTTCGTTAAGAACAATCCAATAACCGCTAGCAGAGCCGCCTGGAACATCGATAATATATTAAATGCTGCCAGTACAACCATGCTTATCAATGTCACTATAGCGATGATTGACTTTTTTCTATCGACAATACCAGGTTCTTTAATTTGAGAAATCAAATAAAAATCTCTCGTGTTGTTCCCCCTATTGAGAAAATCTTTATTTGCCACCAACAGTAATGTATCACCTGGCTTTAAAACAATATCACCGACCTTACTATGAATCCTCTCATCATTCCGATGAACGGCCACAACTCCCGCACCGTACATCTTTCGAAACTTACTTTGCTTAATCGTCTTCTTTAATAGCGAGGATTGATGAGAAACAACCGCTTCAACTAAAAAAGCATTCCCATCTTGAAGGTCTTCTAATTTAATTTTCGATCCCGCATCAATACGCAATCCTTTAATATTTTGTAATTCGACTATCGTCGATAACACCCCTGTGAAGATCAATCGATCATGAGCCTGTAATATGAAATAAGATGGAACAGATCCCTTCTTCTCACCATTACGAATAATCGAAACTAAATATAAACCATTTAAATTTCTAAGCCCCGCATCCTCTACCGTTTTACCAATAATCGGAGAATTCTCTTCAATGACAACCTCAGATAAATATTCTCGTGAGCTTTCCGTAAAGGCTTCTTCTGATGTTTTTCTAGATGGCAATAGCTTATATCCAATTGTCATCATATATAGCATTCCTATTAAACAAGCTGGTAATCCGACAATGGCTAATTGGAACATCGAAAAACCACCCAAGCCCTGCTCAAGCATAAAGCCATGTATCACCAAATTCGTGGATGTTCCAATTAATGTTAACGTCCCGCCAAAAATAGCAGCAAACGAAAGAGGCATTAGAAATTTAGATGGTGAAATCCCTTTTTCCTTACACCAATCCCTTACAACTGGTGTAAACATGACAACAATTGGAGTGTTGTTTAAAAAAGCTGACAATCCAGATATCGGAATCATCATCTTCAACATCGATTTCTTTTGCTGCTTACCATCACCTAACGCCTTTGTAATAAAACTATTCAAAATACCACTTTGCTGCACAGCTCCCGCAACAAAGAAGAGTAGCGCTACCGTTAGCATTCCTTCGTTCGAAAAGCCTCTTAAAGCATCGCCTACTGGCAAAGTGCCTGTTAGAATTATTGTCGCTAATGCACAAAAAACAATAAAAGCAGGACTACTAACTTCCTTCACTAAACAAACAAGCATAACTACAACAATAAAAATAACTAAGCCAATTTCAAATGTCATCATATATCTCCTAATATAATAATAGTGGTTTATCAAACATATTATCCATACAATTCACATATGTCAACTATGTTTTAAACCCTTAATTTCAAAGCCCATTTTATATTTTTTTACTAAAACCTACTTGACATATAGGAATAATATAATTAATATAACGCTTAACACTTAGTTTTGCCGATCGGAAAAACCGAAGGCACCTAAACAGTTCAACAAAAAAGGAGGGACATACAGCCTCAAAACTCATTACTCACATGCATTTAATAAATTTCAAACGACTGAATTTCGAATAACTCATGTTTACTTGAGGATAAGAGCTATTTTTTCATTATAATCGAGGTCATTGATCACCATCTTCATTTGTGTATTCATTCAACTACTACCAAACATAAATCCAATCTTCGCCTCAAATGTTTTTTTATTATTCGATCATTAACAGAGGAGGAATGAATCATGGGCTTTCATGACCCTGAAAAAATTGAAGAAATTAAGAAAGCAATTGAAAAGATTAAATTCGGATCTGTTCTCATTACCATTCATGAAGAACAAATTACTCAAATTGACGCAACCGAAAAGGTACGATTTGCACAAAATAAAAAGCGACACCCAAAAAATAAATAATGAGTCTAACGGACAACCGAGGACTTCTCATTCACAAGATATGCTTATTTCATTTGCTTTGTGAAGGAGGAGCTTTTTTATTTCCTAACTATATTAGAAGGAGTGTTCATTCTATGAAAAATTCTATTCGCTTTTTAGTAAAGTCACTTATTACTACGACCGTTATCATTTCTCTTTCCGCATGCAATTCACAAGCTGACGAATCATCGCCATCTCTAGATGGCCCTTCAGCTAATGATACCGACCAGTCAAATTCATTGGAAATATTAAACGTTTCTTATGACCCAACGAGGGAATTTTATCAAGATTTCAATGAAGAATTTTCTCAATATTGGGAAGAACAAACAGGAGAAACAGTCACCATTCAACAGTCTCATGGAGGTTCAGGTAGTCAAGCACGTTCAATTATTGATGGGCTCGAAGCAGATGTGACAACACTTGCACTTGCATATGATATTGACATCTTACATGAATCACGAAATTTAATCCCCGAAAACTGGCAAGAGCGTTTACCTGACAATTCAACTCCTTACACATCAACCATAGTCTTTTTAGTTAGAAGCGGTAACCCACTAAATATCCAAGACTGGGATGATTTATTACAAGAAGGTGTCGAAGTCATTACTCCTAATCCGAAAACCTCAGGTGGAGCACGCTGGAATTATTTAGCTGCATGGGGGTATGCTCTTGAACAATATGGCACTGAAGAAGCCGCACAAGAGTACGTCACACAACTATTCAAGCAAGTACCAGTTTTAGATTCTGGAGCAAGGGGTTCCACAACTACTTTTGTTGAAAGAGGAATCGGCGATGTGTTCCTATCATGGGAGAATGAAGCTTTCCTTGCACTTCATGAATTAGGAGAAGATCAATTTGAAATTGTAGTTCCTTCTATAAGCATCCTTGCCGAACCCCCGGTTACCATCATTGATTCGATTGTGGATCAAAAAGGGACTAGAGAGGTAGCAGAGGCTTACTTGGAATATTTATATAGCGATATCGGACAACAGCTAGCTGCTGAGCATTATTATCGTCCTAGAAATGAAGAAATACTAGCCGAACATAGTGAACTCTTTACAGAAATAAACCTCTTCAACATTGAAGAATTATTTGGGAGCTGGCAAGAAGCGCAGGATATACACTTTAGCGATGGCGGTATTTTTGATCAAATTTATCAACCTTAGTAGAGCTATATTAGTCTAAAAATAATGCGATGAACTAGGAGCTATCACACATATTCATCGCATTACACTCTACTTTAGAAAGGATTTCGTAATCATGAAAAGGTTTAAATCGATAAAATCCCATAGTATTCTTCCAGGCTTCGGTCTTTCATTAGGCTTTACAATGATGTATTTAGGACTATTAGTCTTATTGCCTTTATCGATGGTTTTTATTCATACAACGTCGATGGGATGGGATAGCTTTTGGCAAACGGTGACAGACCCTAGAGTAGTGGCCTCTTATCGCCTCAGCTTCGGAGCTGCATTTGTTGCAGCTTGCATAAATGCTATATTTGGTCTTCTAGTCGCTTGGGTTCTTGTACGTTATAACTTCAAAGGAAAACGAATCATCGATGGTCTAGTCGATCTTCCTTTCGCTCTACCTACAGCCGTTGCTGGGATCTCACTCACTGCACTCTATGCTTCCACAGGATGGGTGGGACAGTATTTAGACATTTTAGGAATCCGTGTTGCCTTCACTCCACTAGGTGTTATTGTCGCCTTAACATTCATAGGACTACCTTTCGTAGTTAGAATGGTTCAACCTGTACTGCAAAGTATTGATAAGGAATTAGAAGAAGCCTCTGCAAGCTTAGGAGCTAATCGGCTTCACACATTCACTAAAGTAATTATACCTATTGTATTACCAGCCTTATTAACAGGGTTTGCATTAGCATTCGCAAGGGCATTAGGCGAATATGGTTCAGTTGTCTTCATTTCTGGAAATATACCTATGTCCACAGAAATTACTCCATTACTGATCATGACAAAGCTTGAACAATTTGATTATACAGGGGCGACCGCTTTAGCAGCTGTTATGTTAGTTGTTTCATTTGTGATGCTCCTGATTATTAATATTCTTCAATGGTGGACACAACGTAGACAACTATCTTAAAAGGAGGATTGTAGAATGGCACAATTAGCAACTGAAAATTCAAAGTCTACACAAAAATCAACAAATGAATCACCTTTAGTGCGTTATACGCTCATCGGAGTCGCTTTAACCTTCTTAACTTTTTTCTTATTGCTTCCTTTATTCGCTATCTTCTTTCGCGCTTTTGAACAGGGTCTCTCCGTTTACTGGGCATCTATTACTGAACCAGACGCTCTTTCTGCTATCAAACTTACACTTATAGTCGTTCTAATAGCCGTCCCATTAAATACACTATTTGGGATCGCCGCTGCTTGGTGTATAGGAAAGTTTCATTTTAAAGGAAGAAACCTACTTACTACATTAATTGATTTACCATTTTCAGTTTCTCCTGTTATTGCAGGGCTAGTATTTGTTTTATTGTTTAGTGCTCATGGTGTATTTGGTCCTTGGCTTATGGATCACGGCATCCGTATTATCTTTTCCGTTCCAGGTATTATCCTAGCCACTATGTTTGTAACTGTTCCTTTTGTCGCCCGCGAACTTATACCCGTCATGCAATCACAAGGAACAGCAGAGGAAGAAGCATCTCTTACACTTGGAGCAAATGGTTGGAAAACTTTTTGGCATGTGACAATACCTAATATAAAATGGGCTCTCTTATATGGTGTCATACTCTGTAATGCGAGAACAATCGGAGAATTCGGGGCTGTCTCGGTTGTTTCAGGGCATATTCGGGGACTAACCAATACAATGCCTCTTCATGTTGAAATTTTGTACAATGAATATCAATTTACCGCTGCGTTTGCAGTTGCGTCACTTATGTCTATTTTAGCTATTATTACACTAATCTTAAAGAATTTCATTGAGTGGAAAAGTGCAGAAACTAGGGGGATTTCGTGATGTCTATTAAAATAAATAATATATCAAAATCATTCGGAAACTTTCAAGCTCTTACAAATATAAACTTAGAGATCAACTCTGGCGAACTAGTTGCTTTGCTAGGTCCTTCAGGATCAGGAAAAACATCTTTATTACGTATCATTGCCGGCCTGGAAGAAGCTGATGCTGGCAATATTTATTTCAATAATGTCATTATGAATGACATTAATGCTGTATCTAGAAAAGTCGGCTTTGTATTTCAACATTATGCTTTATTTAATCATATGTCAGTTAAGGATAATATCTCATACGGATTAAGAGTGAGACCCTTTAAAGAACGACCAAAAAAACAAGAAATTAACGATAAAGTAAAAGAACTTCTTTCATTAGTTCGACTCGAGGGGCTGGAAAACCGCTACCCGATGCAGCTTTCTGGCGGACAGCGCCAACGAGTCGCTTTGGCACGCGCATTAGCAGTTGAACCTAAAGTGTTATTACTTGATGAACCATTTGGCGCGCTAGACGCTAAGGTCAGAAAGGATTTAAGAAGATGGTTGCGTAAACTTCATGACGAGGTTCATGTTACGAGTGTTTTTGTTACACACGATCAAGAAGAAGCTCTAGATGTTTCAGATCGAATCGTCGTTATGAACAATGGAGAAATTGAGCAAATCGGGACCCCAAATGAAGTTTATGAAGAGCCTAAAACACCGTTTGTTTATAATTTTCTTGGCAATGTGAATGTCTTTAAAGGAAGATTCAATAACGGTATGCTACATGTTAAAAACCAGCAAATAGCTGCAACTCATTATGGAGAAAGATCAGAAAATGAAGAGGCCGTAGCTTTCGCTAGACCGCACCAAATGGCTGTATATAAAAACCACGAAAAAGGATCCATACTAGCCACGATTTATCATATCCATTCCGTCGGTCCAATTGTATTCCTTGAATTGAGGTGGAATGAAACAGATGACCTTCTACAGGTCGAACTACCTAGAGAACAATTTAACGAATTATCCTTGTCTAAAGGGGACATAGTCTATGTGCTCCCACAGAATATTAAATTGTTTTCTCCTGAAGAATATTCTATATAAAACGTTATTCAAAAAAAAGTAGCTTTTCCTTTTTGAACACTAGCATTAATCGACTAAGAGTCCGTTGAAAAAGGACAAAACCTTTTTTCAACGGACTCTATTAAGCCAAACTTCTTCACCTTTATTTTCCATTTAGAACGAGAGAATTAAACGACTCCGCTTCCAAGTTAAAGGAATACTGTTGACCATTATGCTCAATCACCACTTCTCGTTCTTCTTTAAACGGGTTTTGAATCACTACGATGAGCGCCCCATCCGTATTCTCGAACACGAGCGAATTCCCTGTCCATGAACCAGTTGTCTCGATCAGTTGTGCATCAGGACGAACAAAATGAGAAAAATGCTTCATCACAAAATATTCAGGGTTCTGAGTTACTTGTTGCCGTTCCTTCTCGATTGTTAGCATCGAGTTTTGCTCCCATCCCCATGTACTACGCCCTTTCGGCTGAAGAACCATATTCCAATAGATATAACTATTAACTCCATTTGTGAAGTAGTGCTGATAAAGGTTAAAGATATATTTTGCGTAAGCCCACGTATTCGTACCATCACCGCATTCATTTTCCGTTTGCATGTAACGAAGCTCGGGATAGCTCAAGACCGTCCGTTGAATTCCATATTTCCCCGCCCATTGATAACCAACACCACTGACATATTTATATGCTTCTGGATCACTTAATACTGTATGAGCATACGCATCGTGATCTTGTGCTTTTCCTTTCAGCCACTCATCCCAAGGCTCAGGAGCATTGATTGTCCCTAGCCAAATTTCAGTCTCAATGTGATGCTGTTCAAAAGCCGGCCCTAAGTAATCACGAATAAATTCTCGCAATTGCTCACCTGTCCATACACAAGACGGAAACTTCTGATCAGCAACGACTTCATTTTGTACGTGAATTTGATGAATTGTAATGCCTTCTTGCTTATACGCTTCGATAAATTTCACAAAATAGAGAGCATACGCTTCTAGCACCTCTTTTTCCCATCGTAACGTCCCGTAATTATAAGCCTTTGGTGTCTTCATCCAAGTTGGTGGGCTCCAAGGAGAAGCAAATAACGTTAAATTTGGATTGAGACGAAGCGCTTCTTTAATATAAGGGATTAAATACTTTCGATCTCGCTCAATCGAAAAGTGCTCCATCTCATAATCATCGTCATGTTCATTTAAACTGTACCATTCTAATGCATAATCACTCGCTCCAATCGGTAGACGGCAAACAGAGAATTTACAATCGCCATCAGGATGAAACAAATGATAGAGCACCTGTTCACGATCTTCTTCACTTAAGAAAGAAAGAGCCTCATAGCCTAACTCATTGAAGCAACCACCAAATCCTTCAACGAGCTGACGATCTGTTGAAGTAATCATCAAACTCGACTGTTTCTCTTGACTGGTTACTACCTTAACGTCTTTCTCGTTCCATCGTTGTGATTCGGTTGATGATATCCATCTCATAAGCTACTCTCCTCCAATACACAAAATCCCCAACGGTCAAGCTTCACTTCATCCCCTCGTACCCATTCATCTCCTGATAATAAATCAGTTCCATGAGCATACGGATACGTAAATGAAACAGCTGTATCTGAATAATTAAAATAGTAACGAATCGTATTATCTCCATCATTCTTTCCTGACTTCGTAATGAGTGGGAATGAAAGGTCTTGATCACTTCCCCATAATTCAGCCTTCTTCACAGCCTGCTCTAATACCGCCTTCATCGCCTTCGAGCTAATGAAGCAGCCGATATATGTCGCAATCCCTTGTCCATACTGATTCTGTGTGATCGCAGCATACTTCCCCCAATGAGGATGGTCATAGTAGGCAAGAACATCAGCAGTCGTTGGCGTTAACAGCTCCATCCATGTATCTACTTGATTATGTTCTACCCCAACGTTAAACGGGTCATCCTTTAATGTTACTTTTTTCGGCTCGACAAATTGACTATAGGTAACGCCACATACCTCATCGATCATTCCAGGCTGTGTTGTCGTACGAACCTTAACATGTTCATCGGTAAAACCACTCTTAAACGTATATACGACGTGTCCCCCTTGCTCAACAAAGCGATTCAAACGCTTTAAGCATTCATCAGATGCTGAATAGAGCGCAGGTACAACAATTAATCGGTACTGATCAAGATTTTTTGTTTTAGGATGAATGAAGTCACAGCCTATATTCATGTTATATAACTCGTTATACATCAGTCGAACGACATCATTGTAGTTTTTCTCACTAGTGAAATGAAACGGAAACCATTCAAGAGACGTTAAAGCTTCATTACTGATAAGCATTGCGACATCATTTTTCTTGCTCAAATTAACGAGCTTAGATGATAGCTTCTTAAAATCTGCCCCAACAGTCTTAGCTTCTTCATAGGTCGGGTTCGACTTAAGATCATGACTTAATAACCCTTTCCAATACGTTTCGAATGAATTATGAATTGAGTGCCAATGCCAATAAGCAACCATGTTAGCTCCAGAGGCAAGATGACTAAACGCTTGAAGACGAAGCTGACCTGGATAGGGTGTCCAATTGATAAATGCCTGTGCTTGTGTTTCTAATACGAGATAATTGTCTTGCTTCAACGAACGAGCCATATCACCACCTAACGATATTTCTGCTCCAGTTAATTCATCCTGTGACGGGTGGTAAATGTCCACCCCCGCAATATCAAATGGTTTCGCTGCCTCGAAATGATCAACATCGGGTTGTACACCATACGAATACCCTCGCCATTCAAAATCAAAATTTTGCGTCACAAATTGATCCTCTCTTTTGTATTCATTAACGAGAGAAACTTGCCAGGCAAGAAAATCTGTTACAAGCGTTCGTTGAAACTTAGCAAACTCCGAACCGAGACTACCATTAATCGTCCCAACGACAGAAGGGAAATCCTCCCAGCTATTAATGCGATTGCTCCAATAATCTAGACCAAACTTTTTATTTACCTCTTCAAGTGAACCAAACTTCTCACGCATATATTTCACAAACTGAAGCTGAACATTAGGCCCCACCGTCCCGTAATGCTTCGTTTCATTATCGGTCTGATAACCTATCACTGCAGGGTGATCCTTCACACGGGAAATGAGCTTTCGAATGATTCTTTCGGCATAGAACAAATACGTCGGATTCGTAATATCCATGATTTGTCTTGCTCCATACTTCCCCTTCCCTTCCTTCGTTTCCGCTAATACATCCGGATGCTCTTTCACCATCCATGTCGGAACAGCATAAGTTGGCGTCCCAACAATGACGTCAATTCCAGCCTTATGCATGGCATCTAATACACGATCCACTGAGCTGAAATTGAAAACCCCGTTTTGCGGCTCATGTGTACTCCACGTCGATTCAGCAATGCGAACAACGGTAATACCCGCATCCTGCATCATTTTTATATCTTCAGCTAATCGATCATATGGCATATATTCATCATAATAAGCAACACCATAGTATAATTGATTCTTCACATTACCCCTCCTAACATCGCTTAGCCTTTAACAGCACCTTCAGCAATACCGTGTAAAATAAAGCGTTGGAACACTAGATAAAAAATAATTAATGGTAAAGCCGTTATAACTAAAGCTGATAAAATTTGTGGCCAATCATTGTTATATTCCCCAAACAGCATGTTGATCGCAAGAATTAACGTGTAGTTATTAACATTCGTTAACATTAACAACGGCAAGAGGAAATCATTCCACAGCCATAAAATATTTAAAATTGCAATCGTAACAAGGATCGGTGTAAGCATTGGGAATATAATTTTCATAAAGATTTGTATTTCATTGGCACCATCTATTTTCGCCGATTCCTCTAATTCTTTCGGAATCGTTTTCGTAAAACCATGACATAAGAAAATCGCCATATTAACACCTAAACCAATATAAATTAATCCAAGCCCATAAGGTGAGCCTTGAACACCGATATTATTCGCTACTTGAGTTAACGTGATCATAATCGAATGAAATGGGATAAGCATCGATGCAATAAAAACAAGAAAAAACAATGAGCTCAACTTGCTTTTTGTCCGTGCTAGCTTATAGCCAGCTAATGAACCACAAACAATGATGCCGAGCAAACCAATCGTTGTTACAATAACGGTATTCCACATACTACTAAAGAAATTAACCTGTTGCATCGCATTTATATAGTTATCAAAGTTTAAAGATGTTGGTAATGCCAATACATTTGAAAAAATTTCACTTTGTGTTTTAAATGAATTAACAACAGCCAAATAAATCGGGAATAATGTCAAAGCGCCAAACAAAACTAGGATAATTGTATTTAAGGAAGCTGCCACTCTACTTGTTCTCATGACTCAATTTCCCTCCTCTTCATAACCGAAACTTGAATAACTGTAATGACTAATACGATAAAGAATAAAATCATCGCTTTTGCACTCGCGTAACCAAACCGATAGTTTCCAGAAAACGCCTCGTGGTATATATTCAAGGCAATAACTTGTGTACTCCTACCTGGACCACCACCTGTCAAAGCAAACACAACATCAAAGATTCTGAATGCTTCATTAAGTGTGAGGAATAAACAAATCGTAATTGCATGCATAATCATTGGTAATGTAACATTTCTAAAACTTTGAAACGCTGATGCCCCATCAATGACCGCTGCTTCCTTCAAATGCTTTGGAACACCTTGTAATGCTGCAATATAAATAATCATCATGTAACCAATTCCACGCCATAACGACACAATTAAGATCGAATAAAAAGCAGTCTGGGGATTTCCAAGCCACTCTTGGTCGAGAAATGTGAGAATCGCCCACTCAGATAATTGCGGTAGAACCGTCACAAAAATGAAATACCACATAAACGCACTAATGATTAAACTTACCATATTTGGCATAAAAAAGACCGTTCGGAATAACCCTTTACCTCGTGATCTTGATTCAATCATAACGGCTAAGAAAAGGGCAACCACATTTTGAACGATCAATATAACAACTGTTAACTTTAACGTAAACCATAATGAATTTAAGAAATCAGGATCATTCCGAAGAGCTTCTACATAATTACTTATACCAACAAAATTCGAGCTTCTTGATAGACCGTTCCAATCGGTTAAACTGTAGTAGGCTCCACCTATTGCAGGTATAAGTAAAAAGGTAATGTAAAATAACAGCGCAGGCGCTAAAAATAAGAAAAGCGATAAAGTACCTTTATTCTTTCCTTTCGCTAACCGCATCCATTTATCTCTAAACTTTGGATCATTCACCTGATTTACTCCACTGTTTAATTGAGCCATTTTCCCCACCTCTTTACTTATTATGAAAGGAGATGACTCAAGAGAGCCTTTCGCTCTCAAGAGTCATATGAAACAAATTAATCATCGCTATTTACTTGATTGGCTTGTTGCCAAGCACGATCAAGCGCTTGGATTACTCCATCTTGATCTAAGCTTCCTGCTAAATAGCTTTGCAGCGCACTTTCGGATTCCGTTTTAACCGCTTGTGGAATCGCTGGATCTTGATAAGCACGTCCGTCGACAATATACTCATTTGCTTCAATTAACCATGGGAATGGATCAAAGTCATGCGAATGAGCCACTTGATTAAACATTAAGTCTTGGAACAACTGAGATGAATCGTCCTCATCTAAAATATAGTTGAGTAAATCTTTCGCTACTCGCTTATTTTCGCTTAAGCTTGAAACCGCCAATGATGTCGTTGTTGATGAGTTAATCATTGTCGCCTCAGGATTTTCATTAATTGGTAACGGCGCTACGCCAAAGTTAACTGATTCATTGGCAGAAAGAATGGATTCTGCAAACCACGGACCTTGAACCCACATCGCCGCCTCACCATTAGCAAACATCGCACTTCCTTGATCACCATCAATTTCAAATCCTCGAGACGTCGTATGTGCAGCAACAAGATCGATTACCTCAAAGAAGCCATCTAGCTCAGCAAATGAGCCTTCATCATTATTCATTCTTTCCATAAAGTCTTCGTTCTCTGTCTCCATTAATGCTCCTGTAATAAGTGGTAAGAATAGCTGCGGAATCCAGCCTTCATTGTAAGATGCAATAAATGGAGTAATGTCATTCTCTTCAAGAACTTGAATCACTTCTTCCATTTCAGAAAGGGTTTCAGGTAATTCAAGACCAAGCTCTTCAAACATATCGATGTTATACAAATAACCCCAAGATAAGGTTTCTAACGGCAGCGCCACGACTTCCCCATTATGTGTCACCGCTTCTCGTGTAGCATCAAGAAGATTCTCAACAAACGGCTCATCTGATAAATCTTCTAGGTAGCCTGCTCGATTGTACACTGGTATATCATTAACCGCATGAACAACAAAGATGTCAGGGCTATCACTTGTTGCTAGACGCGTTTGTAAAATTTGCGTCGCTTGATCGGCAGCAGGAAATTCTAATTGATAGGTTACTTCTACCCCTGTTTCTTCTAAATATTTTTCAGAAAACTGATTAAAGTAATTTTCATATTGTTCTCTGAAGCGAGGTTGCGGAATAAACACTCTTAGTTCAACAGAATCACCCTCTTGAAGCTCATTTTCATTCGGCTCTGTCGTCTCTCCCGCCGAATCCGTGTCATTACCACCACAAGCAACTAGCACAAACATCATCAAGATACTAACCATCAATAATAGCTTTTTCATTTTGAAACCCCCTTGTTATTTTTAAGTTATTTTTGAATACGCTTTCATTATATAAAGGTTCTTTCTTTTTAAAATTAGAGAATGTTAATATATTTTATTGCACTTTTTTAAACCGCTTACATAGAAAAAGCCACCTAGCGTTGCGCAGAGCCATTACAACGCTTTTAAGTTTGTATGAAAGTGGTGTTCTTTCATACAAACGCGTAACGAGCAAAGCCAACGCCTTCCTCGATTCTTCTCTATCTGGGAAAATAGAGGAATAAGGAACCGCATACAAGCGGTCATGCCTCCTCCTGTCTTTTCACTGGACAAAAGGGAATCCTTATTCCTCTATTTCGAAAAAGCCTCGCTTCCTGAGAAGAAAAAGGAACCCTCATTCCGCAATTCAAGTTAAATAAGGCCAAAGGGAGACATAAAACCGAAATAGAGGCATGAGGAGACCATAACGACAGTAAAAAAAGAAATACAGAATGAATAGAGGAACGAGGAACACATGTCGAACGAAGTCACCTGACTCGTCGGCGCACTCCGCTCTTTCGTGAGGTCACCGGAAAAATTGGGTTTTAACTTATTGGTGCCCTTTAAGCAATGAGCAAACCGGTACCTGTTTTAAAAAGCTTGATACGAGTGAAGCCATCGTTAAAAAGGCACTGAAAAAGTCGATTTGTACTTTTTTTCAGTGCCTTCCTCTTTCGTCTCTCGGAGCATGAAAGAGCGCACACCAATAGGGAATCCTCTTGACCCTAATTGAAAAAAGCGCAGCACAGGGTAGGGAATCCCCTCTGCCGCTATTTAAGCAAAAACACAAGAAATGAAGTATAAAAGCCGAAATAGAGGAATAAGGAATCTGATTGTGTCAGAAGAAACCACAGTAGCGGTCTTTTCTTAAAAGCGTTGCGCGGAGACGTTACAAGGATTCGAAAAACTTTCAACTTTTCCCGCCACTCACACTTGCCCTGGTGTCACACCATGATATTTCTTGAATACTCGATAGAAATAGGACACATCCTCATACCCAACCATTTCTGCAACATTTTTTATTTTAATTTTTTCATCTACGATTAGCACCTTCGCTTTTTCCATCCGTAATTGCATAATATACTCAGTGACATTCACACCAAATTCCTTTTTAAATGCTTTACTTAAATACTCCTTGCTCACATAGAACTGCTGTGAAAGCTGCCCTAATGAAATCGTTGAATGACTATAATTGACATCAATATACTCCTTCACCTCTTCAAGTTTAAACTTGCCTGTCACACCTTTTGCCCTTTGAATATACTCAAATAAGTGTTGATACACTTTAATGTACTCATTGAACAAATCTTCTATCGACATTTGCGGATTGTACAACGAAAGCTCCTCTTGAACAAATTGACTAGAATTTAAATTATTACGATAGATTTGATCTTCAGCAATGAACAGAAATTCATTGTAAAGTTTTAAATTAATGCTTTGATCAATTGGTTTACACGTCGCTATAATCTCTTTATATAACTGGTTAAAACTTCTCGTTAATTCATAATGATCACGTTCTTGGAATGCTTTATGAATACGCACCTTAAATTGATTCAAAAGTGGCAATAATTGAATATTAATTAACTTGCCATGATCTAGTTTCTTCATTCTTTCTTCATCCAAACGTTGAATGCAGCGACCTAAGGCAGCGTGAAGATCATCAGAATCAACAGGCTTCAACAAATATTCCACAACATTAGAACGAATAGCCTGCTGCAAATAAGAGAATTGATCATAACCACTTAACACAACTGAAGCAATTTGAGGATGTTTCTCATGGATAAAACGTAATAGTTGGACACCATCAACACCAGGCATATTCATATCCGTAATCACAATGTCTACTTGTTCCTTTTGAATAAAATCAGCCGCTTCCTGACCGTTTGCTGTTTCTCCTACAACATGTAATCCTAATTCATCCCAACGTCCTAACCTTTTAATCATTTGTAACGCTGATTTTTCATCATCGACAAGTAATACACGTAACATGCTAATCCCTCCAATCATTTATTTCGGAATCCGTATTGTAATAGATGTCCCAATATCCTCTGAACTTTCTATTTCCACTCCAAACTCTTGTCCAAAAAGTAACTTAATCCTTGAATCAACATTTGTGACACCGATGCTATCTTGCTGATCTAGCGGTCTTTGATTACTATTCCGCAGTCGTTCCTTTACCTGCTGTAATTTTTCCTCATTTAATCCCTTTCCGTTATCTGTAATCATAATCTCTACTTCATCAAAGACAACCTGCACACTTATATCCAATACCCAATGATCCACGCTCGATGCAAAGCCATGTACAAAGGCATTTTCCACAATCGGCTGTAAAGTTAACACCGGCAGCTCAGCCTCCTCAGCTTCTTCATCGACGTACACTTCAACTGTTAGTTTGCCAACAAAGCGTCGTTTTTGAATCGCTAAATAGTGCTGTAAATAGTTCACTTCTTCGGATATCGTCACTAACGTTTTTTGCTGTTTCACAACATAACGAAACATGCGACTTAACGCTTGAATAATTTCATATACTTGTTCACCTTTATTGGCAAATGCCCGGTCACCAATAAGTTGCAGCGTATTATAGAGAAAGTGCGGATTTACTTTTGATTGTAAAGCAATTAATTGGGCATCCTTCTTTTCAATTTCACTCTTGTATTCCTGATCAATTAATTGCTTAATGCGATTAATCATATAAGAATAACTTCGCTCTAATCGGCCTACTTCATCTGTTCGGTTCGACAACCTTGTTGTCGTTTGGAAATTCTCCTTCTCTACCTGCTCCATCTCATTAGCAAGCTTTCGAATCGGCTTTGTAATCGTACTTGAGAAAATCAACGTAAAAACAAAGGCGAAAATCATGCAATGAGCGCTACGAAAAGACCGATACGAACAATCTGCATCGAACTAGCGAACACAATTGATTTCGGGAATACTTTAACAATATACATATTGCCATTATTAATCTCATCAAAGAATACATACGAATCATCAAGCGTTAAATAGGACCTGTGTTCTTCTGATTTTTTTATAGCTTCTTGAACATCTTGAAAAAGATGACGATCAATGGACTGTTCGTGATAAGGCTGATGCAATAGCTCACCTTCCTCACCCATTAAAAACACGGCACTCTCTTCTTCTGTTTTCAACATATCCATGTTTTCTTGAATAATGTCCCATTCAACATCAATGATAATACTACCGATGCTCTGTCTTGTTTCAAACTGATTAATGCTCCTCATAAAGGAGAAGGTTTGATCGCGATAATGATTCATAAATTGATAATGGGGAGTAGGTTCAATAGAAGGCCATGTTAGCAATGAACGCTCTTGATCACCAATGCTAATAATTTGTGGTGCCTCATCTGCAAACAACGTAATCGACCTTATACGCTCTCTGTTCGTATAATGGAGAGAATAGAGTGTACTTTCTATCGTCAAAGTAGCTCCATGCCTTCTGTATGAATCTTCATGTGACAGCTCTTTAAATTGAGTAATAAAATGACCATCCATAACTAATGAATGCATGACTCGATCAATTGCATCAAATTTCTCCGTAATAATAGAGCTTGCTTGCTGTACACCGGACGTATTCGTCGTAAAAATCTCATCAACCATATTTTTCGTCGAATAGTACGTAGCCCATGTTGTCACAATGACAATCGGTAACGTGACCAAGATCATCACGGCAATGATTAATTTATAATACAAACGACTATTAATATATATATAAAGGGCTCTAAGCCACTTCTTTGGACTCATGTGGGACTCACCTTCTTCATGCCGGAATGCTCCTATCATACCATAAATGCCTTCTACCATTTTCAAACGAAAAAACAGAGGTGTTCGTACGTTATAACTTGTACGAACACCCATTATGATCATTTCTTTTCGAAAAGAAGAACTTAGAAATTTTTAAGAAGTTGAACAAAGGAAGGTGTAAGTGAATTCTCAGGTGGCATCGGCTTCGTTCGTTACGTTTCCTGAAAGAACCCCACTTTCAGAAAAACTTAAAACCTTGTAACAACTACGCACGATACAGTTAAGAAAAGACGTTAACGTGCTTTACTTATTTAACCATTAGTGACTGCCTCATTTAACTGGCTAATCATCGCTTGAAGCCTCTCTTCTGTTAGCTGTCCATTACTAAAGTTCGACAGAGCTCGTAACGGCATGTATCTCATCATCGCCGCCATCATTTCAGCATATCCCCCTCTTCTTCTGCCGCTGCACTCGCGAATGGACTATCCCTCTGCGCCTCAGCTAACAGCTGCTTCGCGAGTGGTGCTACTTTCGGATTATCTAACAAATCACCAACGATCGTATTTCGGTGAACGTTAAATGGCTTCTCTTTTGTTGACTCCACCGTAATCGTTTCAGTTAACACGATATCATTAGAATTTTTTCCGATTAGAATCGTAAAATCACCGCTTTCCACATGCCAATCCGCCAACTCTGTATCATAGTAAGCAAACGAACGTTTATTTAGCGTAAACTCTACTGTTTTTTCTTCACCTGGTTGTAAGTCAACCTTCACAAAGCCTTTAAGCTCTTTTTCAGGACGACTTATTCGACTTGCGACATCCTTAACATATAGTTGCACAACTTCTTTTCCTGCGACACTACCTGTATTCTTCACCTGAACCGTACATATCACAGAATCTGTATCACTTATCTTCTTTTGGCTAACGGTTAAATTTTGATAGTCGAATGTTGTATAGCTTAAACCAAAACCAAATGGGAACAGTGGCTTAACCTTTTTTGTATCATAATAACGATATCCGACATAAATCCCTTCACGATACTCTACGCGATCACCATCTCCCGGGAAGTAAAGGTAAGATGGGTTGTCGCTTAGTCTTTCTGGGAAAGTTTCCGCTAATTTACCACTTGGATTTACATCACCGAATAACAAATCAGCAATAGCTCCTCCAAGTGCTTGACCGCCTAGGTAGGCTTCAAGCAGCCCCCTCACCTTCCCTAACCATGGCATTTCAATCGGAGCACCGTTACTTAAAACCGCAACAATATTTTCATTTACTGTCGCAACCTCTTCAATTAAACGCTGATGATTCTCTGGTATATTTAAATGCTGGCGATCGTAGCTTCTGATTCATAGCGGTCAGGAAGGCCGACGAATAGAATCACTGTATCTGCTTCTGCCGCTACACGCTTTGCGTCCTTAATTAATTGTTCATCAATCGTATCTTGATCACGATGATACCCTTGAGCATACGTTACCGTTGCCCCTTCACTAACGGTTTTCTCTACCTCTTCAACAATATCTTCTAGCTTCGTCGGATTAATATGTGAGCTTCCTCCTCCTTGGTAACGCGGAGCTTTGGCAAACTCACCGATAACCGCAATCTTGCCTTCTTTTTTCAATGGAAGGAATTGACCTTCATTCTTTAATAAAACCATACTTTCACGCGCTGCCTCACGAGCTAATTGATGATGCTCCTCCTGATCATACGATGCACTCTCTTTCTTCTCCTCAACCGATTTGAGGATAATTCGAACGATGCGTTCTACAGCAGCATTCAACTTTTCTTCCGATAAACGTCCTTCCTTCACAGCAGCAATAACCTTATTCTCGCCAATCCCTTGACTAGCTGGCATTTCAAGCTCAAGGCCATTTTTCACAGCTTCATCACGCTCATTAACAGCTCCCCAATCGGAGACGACAAAGCCTTCAAAGCCCCATTCTTCCTTCAATATATCTTGTAAAAGCGTTTTACTTTCTGAAGCAAATTCACCATTCACCTTATTATAAGCACACATCACCGTCCACGGTTGTGATTGCTTAACAGCCCCTTCAAAGCTCGCCAAATAAATTTCACGCAACGTTCTCTCATCAATAATCGCATCTGTCGACATTCTCCGGTGTTCCTGATTATTCGCAGCAAAGTGCTTAAGGGACGTTCCTATCCCTTGACTTTGCACACCTTTAATATGATTTGCAGCCATTTCAGACGAAAGATAAGGATCTTCTGAGAAATATTCAAAATTGCGTCCACATAACGGTGATCGTTTAATATTTGCACCAGGTCCTAACAACACAGCGACATCCTCAGCTTGACACTCTTCACCTAAAGCAATACCAACTCGTTCAATCAAACTCCGATTCCAAGAGCTCGCCATTCCAGCAGCTGAAGGAAAGCACGTTGCTGGTACACTATCATGCAAGCCTAAATGATCAGCCCCTAACCTTTGCTTACGTAAGCCATGCGGGCCGTCTGTCACCATAACCGATGGAATTCCTAATCGTTCTACCCCTTTCAAATGCCAAAAATCAAGACCAGAGCAAAGCCCTGCCTTTTCTTCTAATGTCATTTGACTAACTAGCTCTCTCGCCTTATCTGTCATCATAACTACCTCCTTCATCGAAATGAAACCGTTTTCTCTTTTCATTATAAAAAAGATATAGCAACTTTTATGGTATCTTGTTAATATTTATGGTATTTTATTAACAACATTTCACTTAAGGGGGAGGCATTCCTTTGCAACCTATTACTATCCAGCCAAAGCCGTTACTCAATCTTATTTACGATACAATTAAAGCTCCAGTTACGTATTGGGATTCACGAGGCAATACAGCCTATACTCACCTTTCACGTCATACGACTCAGACATTACAGCTAGCTGCAACGCTTCAATCTATTCATGCTAAAACCGTCGAATCCCCTTCTATTCACCTAACGAATACGAGTCTCCCCATTCACTTTCTCTCTATCCCACTACAGGAGGGCTCCTCTTCAATCGGAACGATTATTATCGGCCCTATTTTGTTCTCTCCCCTTCAAAAAGAAGAGCTTCACGCGTATTTAAATGAATCACATAACAACTATGATCACGAGCCGTTCCTCAACATCGTCGGAAGCATTCCAATCATTCAGCAAACGGATCTAATCAATTTCGGAAGACTTGTCTATTACCTTTTGTATGCGAAAGAAGTCGATGCCACTGACATTATCGAAGGGCAGCTCTCGGTTCCATTTCTAAATGCAGCGACACAACCACATATCGAGTTATTTAAAAGACGGCAAGATTCCCATTATCACCATGACCTGCTCTATGAAAAGGAAATTCTTCATGCTATTAAAGAAGGAAATAAAGAGCTGTTCTTAGAAAAGGCAGGAACTCCACCTTCTTCTGGACACTTCGGTATCTTATCGAAGAAAAGCTATTTAAGAGGAAGAAAAAACTTAGCCATCAGCTTTGTTACCCTTGCGACACGGGCGGCAATTGAAGGGGGATTACCTACGGAACTAGCATATACACTAAGCGACCTTTTCATTCAAACAATTGAGGAAATCACTGAGCCACACAAGGTCGATACCTATCGACTTGAAGCAGGGCTACAATTTATTGAACATGTCTCGACTAACAGGAAATTAAACTATTCTCGTTATGTCAATCAATGCTTAAATTATATCTTTACCCATCTCTATGAAAATATTTCCTTAAGCAAGCTCGCTACAATTACCGGTACTAGTACTGTCTACCTCTCTTCTTTATTTAAAAAAGAGGTAGGTATGTCACTTTCTCGCTATATTCAGCAAGAACGTGTTGAAGAGGCAAAGAAGCTTATTACTCTAACCGAGCATTCTCTCTCTGACATTTGTGTGATGCTAAATTTTCATGATCAAAGCTACTTTACGAAGGTTTTTAAAAAGATTACTGGAATGACGCCGAAGCAGTACCGGGATCGTACGTGAGAGGGATAGTTCATAGTAAACCTATCTACTGAACAACAAGTTCTTTAAAGATAGGTTTTGTATGGACTCATTTTCTAACCTCGCTCAACAAAAAACCCCTGAAACAGCTCTACCGCGGCTCCAATTGCAACGGCTTCCCTTCCTAACTTTCCCTTACCAATATGTAAATCTGTTAAATGACTAGCATAAATATGCTCCTTAGCCACAGCAATGACTCTATTCAAATAACGTTTATTCTGTTCTATTAGTTTCCCTTGCAGCAATACGACATCAGGATGAAGAACATTCACCATGTTCGCAATCGCTAATCCATAATAGTAAGCCGCCTCATGAGCAACTACTTCCACAGTCGGCTCTCCGTTTTGAAGGGCATCAATCAAATCCTCTGGTGATGTAAATGCTAATGATGGATTCATTTGTTGCACTAGTTCAAACATAGCTCCAAATGAGCTATACGCATTTAAACAGCCTTTCTTTCCACACGTACACATCCTCCTCCAGGGTGGACAATCATATGTCCATAAGAGCTAGCATCTCCTTGCTTACTATTCAAAGAAGATCCTGCTTGGATTATCCCACAACGGATCCCATACCCACTTATACAATACAATAAATTCTTATTAGAGTATTCCTGTATCTTGTATTCAGCAATCGCGGCAGTATTCGCTCCATTATTTAAGATAATTGGAACATTAAACTCTTGTTCTATTTTTTCAACAATCGAAACCTCTTCCCAGCCAAACGAGCGAAATGATTCCGGACGAATCATTTTTCCTTTTTCTCGATCGACCGGCCCGATTGCTCCTACTCCAACCCCAACTATATCATTATCATTTAATTGATGGTTTGCCATCATTTGCTTCATGTGATTCATGATACGAGACATCATCTCATCTGGTGTATACTTCTTCGTAACAGGGAACACTTTCTTATCAATCACAGCAAATTCCAAATTTAACAACAAGACTTGCACACTTCTCGCAATCTCGATTCCAATAATATAACCCGAAAGAGGATTAATCTTATACAAAACAGGCGGCCGACCACCTTTGGAAGGCCCTATCCCTCCTGATTGAATCCATCCATTTCTTTCTAAATCATGAATCATTCGTGTTAAAGTCGTTTGTGGGACAGCAAATGCATCTAATAAATCACCCTTAGATACTAGTCTTTTTCGGTGAATAAGTTCATACAGTGCTTTTTTATTCGCATTTTTTTTCGAATGATCGAGTAAGAATTCCCTAAACAAAGTAACACCTCATTTCCAAAACTAACCTTAGTATACCATAGTGAACCGATCAACATTATATGATAAGAAAAACGCGACAGCGTCTTTTCTTCTTCCAAACAAAAAGCTTCGATCTTGATAAATTTCAAAATCGAAGCCGTGTTTAGATGATATAATCTTGAACCCATTCCTTTGAGCTACTTATATAATTGAATGCAGGATCGAAATAAGATCGCAGCCCTTTTTCACGTAGTAGCTGTTCTAATGTAAGATGATTGCACTGCTCACTATACTTCTCCTTCCACCCTACCTTATTTACCGTGTCCCTTATAGAGCCCTTCATATTAGAAAAGAGCATCGTAATCTGCTGTTTTCTAAAGTATTCAATAACCTCTTCTAATCGTTGTATCGAGACAGAATCGATGTCATTGACACCACTCATATCTAGAATGAGCCACTCTGCTTCCTCTAGATCATTCAACCGTTTTAATTTCTCGTCTAAAAAAGCAACGTTAGCAAAGTGCAGACTAGAATCAATGCGAAGAACCCGAACTTTTTTAGCTGTAATCGCTTCTGGATATCGGCTAATATCACGAAATGTCTTTTCTCTTTCTACATAGCCTAATTGTACAATTTCTGGCTTAGCACTTTTTCTTATAATAAGAAGCAATGTAAAGATCGCTCCAACGATAATTCCCCACTGTATGCCAATAAATAATGTGGTAATAAAAGTCGTGACCCAAATCCATCCTTCAAACCGTTTCACTCGAAACAATCGCTTCATTTCAGGAATATCTACAAGTTTATAAACAGCTACGATAATAATAGCCGCAAGAGCCGCATTGGGAATATAATAAAATGCAGACGTAAAAAACGCCACCGTAATGAGTACAAATATTCCTGTCATAATAGCGGTCAATTGAGTCGCACCACCAGCCTGATGATTAACGGCTGTTCTTGAGAAACTTCCATTGACAGGAAAAGAAGAAAAAAACGATCCGACAATATTTGATAGACCGAGTGCCGTAAACTCTCGATTTGGATTAATTTCATAATTTTCCTTTTTCGCAATCGCCTTTCCAATTGATAATGATTCCATAAAGCCTAATAAGGCAATTGTAAGTGCCATTGGAGTTAGCATCATGACGGTTTCAATCGTCAATTCCGGCACAAAAAAGCCAGGAAATCCACTTGGAACATCACCTATCACTTGAAGCTGACGTTCCTCTAAACGAAACGAAGCCACGACTATTGTTGAAAGGAAAACAGCGACTAAAGCATTTGGCAGCTTAGGAGTAAATTTCTTTACTATTATAAGAAGAAGAATACTCCCTAAACCAACAGCTAGCGTAAGTAGGTGAATCTCATTTATCCGACTAAACACTTGGAAAAGAAGTAAATGCACTTGCAAATAATTGCCCGTATCCATCCCTAATAAATGATTTAATTGACTAATTCCAATCACAATTGCCGCCGCTGACGTATACCCATTAAGCACCGAATAAGGAATAAATTTCACAATAAAGCCCCACTTGAATAAACCGAACAAAAGCTGTAGCACTCCGACCATAAAAGCCAACACGATGGCATAGGTAATATAAGCTGACGAACCTGGATCGGCATAGACAGATACTCCTGAAAAAACGAGCAATGACGTAATCGCTACAGGCCCTATTGACAAATGTTTAGATGAACCAACAAGTGCATAGACAAATAAAGGAACCGTTGCAGCATACAAACCCATTACTGGCGGAAGTCCAGCAAGCATTGCATATGCCATTCCTTGTGGAATGAGCATCACAAACAATGTTAAAGCCGCTATTATATCTCGCTTAAATAGTATTGGATCATATTCTCTTAATGAGTTTTTCACGCCAGCACCTCCTAACCAATTCAGCTCATACCTAGTTTACCACACTTTTAACCAAAATGGTCAAAACTTTTCGCGTAATTGTTTTGGTGTACTACGAAAGGAATCCTCTTTCCTCTAATTCAGGGAAAACTCATTTCCTAATATGAAAATGTAATCCTCATTACGCTATTTGAACTAAACAAGGACAAAAGAAGGGATAAAACCCGAAATAAAGGAATGAGGAGACCTTAACGACTGTAAAATAGCGACATACAGCGTGAATAGAGGAAGGAGGAACCGCATGCGACATTTGACCATACCTCTTCCTTGATGAAACTGCCCAGCTAAGTGAAACCATCCACCTTTTTGTAGAAAAAGAGTGTTTGAAAGGTCAACCTTCCAAACACTCAACATCTCACATATTCTTTTGCAACTCACGGTACTTAGAAGGCACTTCCCCCATATATTGCTTAAATAAACGACTAAAGTATTTCGTATCCTTATAGCCAACCTCAGTCGCAATATCATAGACTCTTTTATCGGTTTGAATTAATAATTGCTTCGCCTTCATCATTTTTCGCTTCGTTACAAAGTCTAATATCGTTTCCCCTGTTTCATTCTTAAACACTTCACAAAAGTAGTTCGGATTCATGTGGATTTGCTCTGCTACTTTTGAAATCGTTATATTCTCATGCAAATGATCGATAATCCATTCCTTCGCCCTTTCTATCGGGCTTGATTCATTCTCGTTCATTGATTTAGCATTAATAATGGCTCTCGTCCAATTCAGTACAATTGACTTCAACTCTGTGAAATTCGATGCCGTTTTTACCTGATATAAGACATCCTCAAGAGGACTTGACTTCAGTTCATAGTTCGAGACTAATTGGTTATAAACGGTTGTTATATAAAATTGCACAACCTTCGTCACAACATGGGCTGATTCGCATTGTTGTAAATTCACAAATAATCGCGCTAGCATTTTATCAATTTGTACTAGATCGACTTTTTCAATCGTTACAGACAAGTGCTGTACCATTTGATAGAGATCATTCGGTATGAAGCTTTCTTCGTTTGGGGTATGGAGCGATTCCAACGTACCAGGTGAGAATATTCGATTGCCGCCTAATACTAAACGCATTTGAATGAGTGAAAGGAGCTGATCCCGTATAACAGGAATTAAAGATAACTCCTCAAAAGAATCACTTAAAGCAACAGAAAGCGCCCCTTGTCTCTGTAACAATTGATGGAGTTGATTCATATATGTCTTGCTACTTTCAGATTTCCCTTTCTCCATCAATAATACCCAGTAGCTACAACGCTCCCCCCGCCACCACCAAAACTTTGAATGTTCAAGCTGTGATACTCTCATGTGATCTAGCTCTTTTTCAATGGCTTCGAGTTTCTTTCCCTGCTCCTCATTATCCTCATGCTTATTCAATTGATGATCATCCATACTTATATAAGCCAATGTATATGCTCCACTTGGAAACTGTTTCAGCCATTGTAACAGAGATAAATCCGTTTCCTTTATCCATATTAATTCACTGAGCTGCTGTATTTGTCGTGAATACATGAATTGATCATCTAATTCAAGCTGCTCCTTCATCTCCACAACTTTTCCCTTCAGCCTTTCTAACTGGTCAGAAAATGTCTTTCGATTGATCGGCTTCAACATATAATCAACAGCACCTTGACGGATTGCATTCTGTAGAAAATTAAAATCATCAAATCCGCTTATAATAACAGGTAAAAAAACATATTGCTCCTTCTTTAAGGATTCTATTAACTGTAATCCATCCATTTTAGGCATTTTTATATCAGTAATAAGAACATCAAAGCTTAAGTTGCTTGAGCAGATTCCATCAAAAGCCTTCTGACCATCAGCATAGCTTCCAACCACCGACCACTCATTTTGATTTTGTTCAACAAGACGTTCTATCCCTCTTCGAATCCTTGCTTCATCCTCAACAACGATGACGTTAATACGATTCATTCTACAGAACCTCCTTCTCCCAAATATCTCATGATAGGGAGCCGTATGATGATCTCAGTACCTCCTCCTACTTCACTATGAATTCGCAGGCCATATGACTCCCCATACATCATCACAATACGCGCATGGACATTTTTCAGACCAAAGCTCGAGTCCTTCTTTAACATTAATTCAGCCTTTAATTGTTTCTCTAATTCGATTAATTTTTCAGGTGCTATTCCAGGGCCATTATCTCGAACTAGACATACAATCTCATCGTCTACTTTTTCAACGGAGACATGAACCATCGCTTCTTCTTTATCCTCGATTGTATATTTGACAGCGTTCTCAACAATTGGTTGCAAAATAAATTTCGGGGTGAAGTATTGTTGGCCATCTATGTTCTGTTCAATTGAAAAGGAAAGTCGATCTTCAAATCGATATTTTTGGATTGTGAGAAAGTCTCTAATATGATCGACCTCTGTCGCAATTAAAACCGCTTCATCTTTGTTACTCAATGAATAACGTAGCATTTTCCCTAAAATAGACACGACCTCAACAACCGTTTCCTTATCATCCTCCTCGACCATCATACTAATCGTTTCTAGCGTGTTATACATAAAATGCGGATTGATTTGAAATTGTAACGCATACAGTTCCGCTTCTTTTTGCCTAAGTGCCGTTTGATAATTGCTCCTAATTAATTCTTTTATTCTCGTAACCATTGAATGAAAGCTCCTCGTTAATACAGCTACTTCATCTTGAGACTTTGGATGTTTTGGTATATCAATGTCAAAATCGCCTCTTTCTACAGCACCCATTAATAGGCTTAAGCGATGAATCGGTCTTGAAACGTTCCATGCTAATAAAATGGAAATGATAACAAATACAACTACAAAAGCAATGAAAATGATAATCGTCATATTACGTACAAAGTCTGTCCGATCTGTTAAATGTTTTGCTGGAATACTATGAGTAAGAATCCACTGATGTTCATCTGACGTACTTACACTAATGACTTTGTTATCATCGTTCGTTAAAGTCTTAAAGCTTCCATGCTGTACAGGTAATTGTTCTACATCATTGAACCTCTCACCTATCCGACTCTGATCAGAATGGTATAAAATACGATAATCTTGATCCATCAACCAAATATCGCCGCCATCACGCATTTCCTCCACGACTTGATCAATAAATTGCAGATCTAGAGCTATAAACATCGTTCCTAAGCTCTTTTGATTATCAAAATCAATAATTTCTCTTTCTATTAATAAAAAAGGAATATCTCCTTCAAAACGCAAATCTGTTTCAAAAAAGGGTGTCACTTGATGTTGACCGTAGCTTGGTACATGCTCCAATTGCGCTTCACTTACAATGTCCACACGTGAATGATGAAAAAGACGATTATTCGATTGAATAAAAACAGCAATAATATCGTAATGAATCCCACTCAAATAAGCATTAGACAAGTACGTATTCATTTCAAATTTATCTCGCAATAACGTCGATTGATTAGGATATTCTTCATTTCGTAAAATGGACATAACGGACGATGAGCTATATAACAGTTCATTCAGTTTTTGCAGTTCCATAATTTGTTTATCTATATTCATATTTGCTTGCTTTAATAGTTGTGGGAAAAATTCTCCTGCCTGTGCTTCAATTGATTTTGTGTAATGGTGATAGGAGATAAACCCTAAGAATGCCATTGGTATAACCGTCAATATGATATACGTAATAATTAGTTTTGACGCAAACCTCGACTTATGGAAATTAGAAAATAGTTTAGAAATCATACTGATCCACATTGTCCTTTGTAAAGTCTATCGGCTCTCCCATAATGACCGTATCACCATCAAAACGTATGCGACCAACATTCACAATATTTTGTAAATCTGTCGGTAACTCTTCTTCTAATAATTGATGAGCAAGACTAATCGTTAAATATCCGAGTTTTTTCGGACTCCACAACGTGGTCATTTGTGCCGAACCATCAAGCAAATATTGACGCATTTCTACCGGTGACGATAAACCAACAACATGAATATCTCCACTCAACCCTAAATCACTTACTGCCTGAGCGGCTGCTGGTGGCCCCACCGATGACGTACCAATAACCCCTCTAAGATTCGGATTCTCTTCAATTAATGAAACAGCTTCTTCATACGCTTTCACTGGATCATCATCTGTTGTCACAATGTCAATCAAATTCATATTCGGGTAGAACTCCTCATGTTGAACTTGAATCCAATTTAACCATTCCCGAATATTAGCCGAGCCAGTAGAGCCTCCAAGAATAGCAAAATCTCCTGATTCATTTATCGTCCATGCCATTGTGTCCATTAAATGACGCCCTAACGTCTCAGGGTTGACCATGTTAATAAAAAACGTACGCAAATGAGAAGAAGTATCCGAATCCCATGTGATAACCTCAATCCCTTTTTTGTGCGCCTCCACTATGACATCCTGTATACCATCAGGATCAATAACCGAAATCGCTAATAAGTCCACACCTTCATCTATTAACTCACGAATAATTTCGATTTGCATCCTCGAGTCAACAATAACAGGCCCTCGATAAATCAATTCCACTCCTAAATCTGCAGCTGCCTCTGCCGCACCCATTTCTACACTATTAAAATAATGAATATCTACCTGCTTAGGGACCATTGCGACACGATAGGTTTCTCTCTTTTCCTCTTCCATAAGATCAAGAGGCTCTTGATCTGAACTATAAAGAATGACATACCCTTCATCTTGAGTCATTTGACGATATAAGATAACGCTTACAAACAAAATAGAAACAAGGGCTATTACTTTTAGTTTCAACATGGACTCACCTCAATCTAGTTTGAAAGCTACTATTATCATACAACCTGCCCTACTCGCTGACAAATTCAAATGATGTGATAAAAGGGATCCTTTTCCTTTTAAATGAAAAGAAAGCAACAAGTAAGAAGCACACTGAAAAAGTGCGTTTTTTACTTGTTCAGTGTGCTTTAAGTAATGAGCGTAGCCGTTGCCTGATTTCGAAAGCATTGCGATGAGTGGCGCGCAACGAGTGGAGCCATTACTCTTCTTTGAGTGACAGCTGTCTCCAAGTAAGTCCCTTGCTTACCTACCTGTTGCTTTGTTCATTTATTTTTTCTTCTTATTAAAAATCCGGTCTGCTCCAACAGCAATAATTAAGACTGAACCAACAATAACCATTTGATAGAATTCCCCGACATTCAAAATAACTAGCCCATTGGATAGCACACCCATAATTAAGACACCGAGAATAACCCCAATTAACTTACCTTGACCACCGAAAATACTCACACCACCAAGCACAACCGCTGTTACTACGTCTAACTCAAATCCTTGTAGCGCATTTGGTTGCCCCGAATTTAAGCGCCCAAGTAAGATTAAACCTGCAATAGAACAGAAAAAACCCGACATCATATAAACCATTAATTGAATTTTGTTCGTATTAATCCCCGATAAATGGGCCGCTTCTTCATTCCCGCCTAGAGCATAAATATGTCGACCAATATACGTTTTATATAGAAGAATGTACACAAGAATAAAGACGAGCACCATCATAATAACCGGGACTGGAATCCCCATCACAAATCCCGTACCGAACCAACGGATGCTTTCAGGGAAACCAAAGACAGGATATCCATCCGTAATAACAAACGTAACACCTCGTACGATCGTTAACATCCCTAACGTGGTAATCAACGCCGGAATCCCAACTTTAGTAATAATTAATCCGTTAATAAGCCCTACTAACACTCCGATAGATATCCCTATTAAAATAGCAATAAACGGATTAACACCAGCAGCAATAAGCATCCCCATCGATACACTTGTTAGTGCCACATTTGACGCTACTGATAGATCTATTCCACCAATCAATAGCACCATAGCCATCCCGGCAGCAATAATTCCAAGCATCGCTACTTGTCTCGTTATGTTAATAAAGTTCCCCGTTGTAAAAAAGCTCGTTGACATCACTGAAAAGAAAATAATCAATCCAATAAGAACAAGAAATAAAATGATTTCTTGATTTAATTTAAACAGCTGCTTATTTGATTTTGCTTCATTTGTCGGTGTAGGATTGTTTTCATTTGTGATTATTTTCATGATTTCACCTCATTATTAAACTCTAAACCTGCTGCTAATTGTAAGATTTTCTCTTGCGTTGCTTCTTCTTGTGAGAGGATCCCAGCCATTTTTCCTTCACACATGACCGCTATTCGATCCGATAGATTTAGTAATTCTGGCATTTCAGAAGAGATCATAATAATGGACTTCCCTTCACTTAACAATTGATTCATTAAATTATAAATTTCTTGCTTAGCACCAATGTCGACCCCTCTTGTCGGTTCATCAAAGATAAGTAGATCCACATTCGTTGCTAATGTTTTCGCGATGACTAGCTTCTGTTGATTCCCACCAGATAACTGTCCTGCCAGTTGTCCATTATAATATTTAATGCGAAGCTTCTCTTTGTAATTAGCTGTCACGTGTTTTTCCTTTTTCCCATCAAGAAATAACCCCTTTGCAAACTTCTTAACCGATGGCAGAATAATATTTTTGACACAGTCTTGATCTAATACTAACCCTTCTTGCTTACGGTCCTCTGGAATCAACCCAATCCCTAACTTAATCGCATGTTCTGGCGACTTAACGTTTTCAACCTTTTCTCCATCAATCGTAAAGGAACCACCTGTAATCGGATAAACACCAAATAACGTTTTCGCTAATTCCGTACGACCAGATCCAAGCAGACCCGCTACCCCAAACACTTCTCCTTTTCTTAGCTCAAAGGACACATTTGAAATTTTATCCTCTGAGCTAAGATTCTCCACTTTGAGGATGATATCGTCTTGTGCAACAGATGTTTTCGTAGACATTTCTAGCTCGCGTCCAACCATTAGCTGAATCAATTTATCATGATCTAATTCATCAATCGATTTTGTGGCGATATATTCTCCATCCCGTAAGACCGTTATACGATCTGAAATCTCAAACATCTCATCGAACTTATGCGAAATATAAATGATCGCAACACCTTCATTTTTTAATTGCTCGATTAATTGAAATAGCTTTTTCACTTCTTCTTCCGTTAAAGCTGCTGTAGGCTCATCCATGATCAAAACGTTCACTTCTTGTGAAATCGACTTCGCAATCTCTACCAACTGTTGTTCTGCTACTCCTAAATCTTTCACAGTCGTTTTCGGAGAAAAATGAGCACCAATCCTTTTTAACGCAAGCTTTGTCGTCTCAACGTTCTTCTGCTTCTGAACAAATAAACCACGTCGATACTCTTTTCCAAGCATAATGTTCTCTTCTACTGTTAAATGCGGAACTAAATTAAACTCTTGATAAATAATTCCGATTCCTTTATCAGCTGAAACTTTAGGAGAAAATTCTTCAATGACCGTTCCACCAATTTTCACTGTGCCTTCTGTCGGTGAAATCGCCCCTGCTAAAATTTTCATCAATGTTGATTTTCCCGCTCCATTCTCACCGGCAATCGTATGAACCTCGCCCTCTTGGATACTCATCGTCACTCCACTTAATGCTGTCGTTCCTGGATACCTCTTCACAATATTTTTGACTTCAATCACTCGTTTTGTCATCTGTATGATCACCTCTTGATTCAATAAAAAGGCTGAGGGAACCCTTGATCTGGATTCCCCACCTTTGGTCTTACTCTTGATCAAACTGTGCAATGTTTGAATCATTAACACCTTTTACTTCAATTTCAACTTCTGCATCAAAGTCTTCGCCATTTATAAGCGCCATCGCAATATCTACTAGAGATTCACCTGTTGCAAACGGCTGTTGATCAACAGTAAATTTATAAATTCCACCTTCACGAATTGCTTCTACCGCTTCAGGAACCGCATCAATTCCACCAACTGCAAACACGTCACTATCCTTACCTGCACCAACAGCTGCATTATACGCTCCTAACGCTCCACCATCATTAATTCCAAACACACCAATCATATC
This sequence comes from Halalkalibacter hemicellulosilyticusJCM 9152, assembly GCF_000513115.1. Taxonomy (GTDB): domain Bacteria; phylum Bacillota; class Bacilli; order Bacillales; family Bacillaceae_D; genus Halalkalibacter; species Halalkalibacter hemicellulosilyticus. The sequence continues at coordinate 159,484 of NZ_BAUU01000001.1, read as the reverse complement.
TGGATTCGCTTGTAAGAACCCTTCTGTCACATCGTAACCACTATTCGGATCTCCGGCTTGTTGATCGCCGACAACCTCGACATCTGGTGCATGTTCATGAATTCCATCAATAATTCCTTGCTTACGTTGAATAACCTGCTCAATTTGGTCGAAGTTCAAGATCCCGACTCCACCTTGTCCTTCATGTGTTTCTAAAATCCATTCACCAGCTTGGATACCTAAAGCCCAACCCATAGAATACTCATCTGCTCCTACCCACGCATCCGCATTATCTAGCTTTGTCGTATGAGCAATTACTGGGATACCAGCATCCTTCGCATCTTGTATCGCTTCATTAATAACTTCTTGGTCCGTCGCTGTTACGATAATCGCGTCTACACCCTGTGAAATGAAGTTTTGAATCGCATCAACCTGCGAGTTCACATCATCTCTTGGGTCATTTACGTTAACTGTATAACCATGCTCACCCGCTAAATCAGCTACCGCTTCTGTTAACTGAACAAAGAACGGATTTCCTAAATCAAGAACGGACATACCGATTACGCCACCCTCACTGGTTGTTCCTTCATCCGTTACTTCTTCGCCACCAGTGCTATTTTCATCCTCAACAGGTTCTGTACTTGCATCATCATTCTCTCCACATGCTACTAAGATCATCATCAGTGCAAGTGAAACAATCATCCATAACTTCTTCATCGGTCTTCTCCCCTTTTTCATTTTCGTTCATTTGATCTTTACTCAGAGCAAGAACCCTCTTACTACCACATGAACGTATACGCTTTCATTTGTAAATAAATGAGCTCTCTGCTTCAGATCATTTATTTAATGTCATTGTATTGCTTATGTAAGCGCTTGAAAACGAGTCATTCTTCAGTTAGGGTAGACAATATTCAGGTGTTAGCCAAAACCACAACTGCGATACTCTCTTTTAAACTTAGTAGTAACTCCACTATTTACACTGTATAACCACGGGCGTTTAATAAAAAATTTGTTTCCCAGCCTGTTAATAGATTATAATCAAGTCTTAATAAAGGAGCTTTAATGGAATACCTTATAGTTCTATCTACCACGATATGAAACCGCTATTATATAACGTCACGTTAGAAGTTATAATTTGAGGATTTTCTTAAACAACGTGAAGTGGAGTTATAAACAAATTTACGTTTCACATAATAAGGGGTGACCTAATGAAAAGCTTCTTTCATAAATTAACGATAAAAAATAAAATTTTTATTACTTTTGCCTTTACATACGTTATTGTCATTACTGTTATTGGTGTGTTGATGTATGTAACAAATGTTAATGAGATGAAAAACCAAACACAGTCCATGTCGAAAGTTTTGACAACTCAGTTTTCTCGAACAATTGATATGTATTTTGAAGATATCGAACGCCTGTCTATGGCCATTTTTACCGACTCTACTATTCAAACAACTTTGTCAAATTATGAAGAAAGTATCCTTTATAATGACATTACTATACGAAATGTTTTATACCCTCGATTATTCACTTTCGTATATCCACATGATTGGGTCGTAGGTGTTGAGTTATATACAAATACCGGTACAGTATTTGATTATAGAAATCACCGTAATTTGTCAATTCGATATGACACTCAACCACACGAATGGATGCTTCAATTAAATGAAATGGATAAGATTGATTTTACGTTATTACCAACAACCACCCCTTCTCCACCAGATGAAGGGGTAGAGCATATTGTCTCACTCGTGAGACATGTGTATGAAATTCCGCAACGTAACAAGATCGGTTCCATTAAAATTGATATTGATTTAACCGTTTTTGAGGAATTGTTAGAAATTGAAAATGTAGAAGAATTAGAAGAACATATGCGTGTTATAGTTGTTGATGACGATATGAATGTGATCTATGATCAAAATAATCAACTAATAGGACAACAATCTCAAGAATTAGCAACAGCCATTAACAGTAGTCAACATTTAAATGATGGCGTCATCAACTGGCAATCATCGCGCTTCCTTTATACAGATAACTATTCTGATTTTACAAATTGGAATATGCTCGTTTTAATTGAAAACGATTTTATCGTTTTTGAACAAAAGCAAATCTTATTTTTCGTAGTTATAACAGGTGTTATAACAATTACAATCATTGCCTTAATTTCTTATTATTTATCCTATGGAATCACACGTCCTTTTGCCAAACTAATGAATAAAATGAAACGAGTGGAACGAGGAAATCTATCCGCTCATATGAAAGAAACCCAAAACCCTGAAATCGATGTTTTAGTAAGGTTTATAACAATATGTTAAATAGTATTCACAAACTTATTTCGGAAGTTTACGAATCAAGTATTACAGAAAAGAATGCAAAAATATCCGCCCTTCAATCACAAATTAATCCACATTTTCTTTACAATACATTGAATATTATGAAGTCCATTAGTCGTGTGAAAGGTGTGGAGGAAGTAGCAGAGATTTCAGAGGCATTATCAGATCTATTTAAATATTCAATGAAAGATTTAGACAAAGAAGTGACCTTGCTCGAAGAAATTAACCATATAGAGAATTATATGCGCATCCAGCAGCACCGCTTCCGAAACCGTTATCGTCTCCAAGTCAATATGACGGAACAAGTTAAACAAGCAAGTATACCGAAGTTAATGATTCAGCCATTAGTTGAAAATGCTGTAAACCATGGATTGAAAGATATTCAAGAAAATGGTCTCGTCACGATAACAGCCTTCCAAAAAGAACAAACCATATATATTACTGTTATTGATAATGGAGCTGGTATCTCAGAAGATAAATTACAACTTTTAAATAGACAACTTAATCGAAAGATCATTGAAACAAATGATTCAGGCGTTGGGTTAACAAACGTATCTCAACGATTACGTCTCATGTACGGGGCTCGCTATCAACTACAAGTAGTGAGCAAAGAAAATGAAGGTACAAAAGTAACGATTCAATTACCATTTAATAGGAAAGGATCAAAATGATGAATATTTTTATTATAGAAGATGAATACTGGGCTTTAGCAGAACTACAAACATTATTAAAAGCATATGAATCAAATCACTCCATCTCTTATTTTGAAAATGCACTCTCTGCTGTTGACGCATTAAAAAAAGAAAAACCAGACTTAGTCATAACAGACATTACAATGCCAGGGATGAGTGGCCTTGATTTTGTCAGCCACGTAAAGAAAATCGACGACCAAATTGAATGTGTCCTCTTAACTGTTCATGACACATTTGACTATGCGAAAAGCGGGATCAAGCTAGGTGTTGCAGACTATATATTAAAGCCGATAAGAAAAGAGTTATTATTTGAAACGATCGATAGAGTTTTAGTGAAAATCCAAGAAAAACAAAAAGATGAAGAAAACAAACAAGAATGGTCGATTCGAAATTTACTTTTTAAATCATCTGAACATGTTGATGAAGAAGATCAACATTTAGAACGGCAATCTTTGACCATCATTTATTTATTGTCTAAAAATTGGAAAACACCTCCAAATATTGATCAGCAATTGCTCAAAAGTAAAGTAGAATCTTTTATAAATAGAAATGACTACTATTTATCAATAGATGAACGTAGAAAGTTGATCATTCTAAATCACTTTCAAGAAGATCACTCCCTACGTTCATTATATAAAGAACTGGCTTCCTTTTCACAGATCCATATGGCTATATACAATAAATCTGAAAAAGAAACATTAAATCACGGTTTCCTGAAAGTGCATCAAATGTTGGAACAACATAAGCATTTTGGCCATTCGAGCTTTGTAAATGAACAAAATCAACAAGAAGATCCATCATTAACTCCTGTATGGGATATTGTTCGTTTATTGGAAAAGCAATTAAAAGCTGGTCAGTTTGGCTCAGCTGAACAGCAAATTCAACAATTAATGAGTAAAATAACACTCTTAAAGATTTCACAGCAACAACTGTTTCAATTTTTAATTGATATGTATTATGCATTAGCCCTTAATTTAGAAAAAGCGATGAATATTAAAATTCAATTTGATGTTGACCTTCAGCTTGACAGTCTAAATCGCCTTTCTACATATGCCGAGTTGGAAAAGTGGATAACGAATATGCTACGTAACATTGAATCATACATTCATATTGATGATAGTGCGCCAAAGCATCTTATTCCTAAAATTAAAAAATGGATTGAATACGATTATGCCAATAGTATTACATTTCAACAATTTGCAGAAGATCATCATGTCAGTTTAAGCTATTTATCACAAGAATTCAAAAGACAAACAAATTGTACATTTTCTGAATACTTATCTCAAGTACGCATTGAGAAAGCAAAAGAATTATTTGAAAGTGGATTAACACGTACAGCTGAGGTCGGAGAATTAGTTGGTTATCATGACCCTAAACATTTTAGAGAGGTATTTAAAAAAATGACCGGAATGACTCCTAAATTGTATAAGGAGCATATAAAAAGTAAGTGATGCGCACGAATCGGATGGGAGGGATTTGTAAAAATCCCCCCCTGTTTTTGTGAAATAGATAGGTTTTTTATCGTTGTAAGCGCTTTTAAAATAAAGGTGTAAGAAAAAATAAGGGGGTAAGAAAATGACTTTATTAAAAAATCAGTGGTTGTTAGGTGTAGCAGTCTTATTACTATTATCTATGGCAGCGTGTGGTGACAATGATTCAGACACAGGTGCTTCAGGTGATAATGACAGTGAAACAGAATCAAATGAACCCGTGACACTTTCACTTTTAGTTGGTAATCAAACCGTATTAGATGGGATTGAAGCTGTAGCAGCAGAAATTGAAGAGTTATACAATATTAAAACCGATATTGAATTAAGACCAGGTGGATCAGAAGGTGATAACCTTGTCAAAACGAGGTTAGCAACTGGCGATATGACAGATTTACTTGCCTATAATTCCGGCTCACTCTTTAAAGCATTAAATCCAGAAGAATACTTCGTAGATCTATCTGGTGAAGAATTCACTCATAATTTAGAAGATGTATATACCGAAGCTGTTTCGGTAGGAGATGCTATTTATGGTATCCCGTCAACAAGTGCTGCAGCAGGGGGATTGCTCTATAACAGAGCCGTTTATGAAGAGTTAGGCTTAGAAGTTCCGACAACTTGGGATGAATTTTTAGAAAATAACGATATCATTAGCGAAGCCGGTATTACACCTGTAATAGCATCTTATCGTGATACATGGACATCTCAGCTCTTATTTTTAGCAGATTATTACAACATTCATTCAGTAGATCCTGATTTTGCAAACAATTTTACAAATAATGAAGCTAAAATTGCAGACACTCCACTTGCATTAAGAAGCTTTGAGAAGTTACAAGAATTATTACAGCGAGGGCATTTTAATAATGAGCAATCTTCGACAGGTTACGAGGATGCACTAGCTATGCTAGCCAATGGTGAAGCTGCACATTATCCAATGCATACATTTCCTTTAGCTGAGATTAGAAATACTTTTCCAGATGAAATTGAAAATATAGGTTTCTTCGGACTACCTGGAGACGATCCTGATAATCATGGTATTACGTTATGGTTACCAGATGGAATCTATGTTAATAAAGATTCAGAGCATGCGGAAGAAGCAAAGCAATGGATTGAATATTTCGTATCTGAAGAAGGTTTAACAACGTATATGTCTGTTATGCAAGCTGATGGTCCTTACATGGTGTCAGGTGTTGATTTACCTGAAGATTCATACGAGGCGGTAAAAGAAATGGTTCCCTACATTGATGAAGGGAAAGCAGCACCTGCACTTGAATTTATTTCCCCTCTTAAAGGGCCAAATTTAGAACAAATTACAGTAGAAGTTGGATTAGGGATGGTAACACCTGAAGAAGCTGCCACAAATTATGATCGTGATGTCGAAAGACAAGCACAACAGTTAAATTTAGAAGGTTGGGAATAAGGTTTTTTGATTAAATATAGAATAAGCCCTGTTATATTGCTTTTTTAACAGGGCTTTTCTATTAAGAAATAAGGGGGAGAGAACAATGAAAATAAATAAAGTATATAGCTATGCTTTGTTAATTCCTGCTGGTCTTATATATGCTTTATTATTTTTATACCCAACTGCTGTGTCTTTTTTCTTTAGTTTCACACGATGGACATTAACAGATTGGGAATGGATTGGCCTAACAAATTTTAGAATGTTTTTTGAAGAATCTTCTCTAATGATCGGTTTCAAAAATACATTTGTCTTTGCTTTTTTAACAGCAGGATTAAAGGTCGTATTCGGATTGCTTTTTGCTGTATTTTTAACATCACAAATAAAAACGAAACGACTCATCCGTTCCACTGTATTTTTCCCAGTTTTAGTAAGTACTATTGCAGTCGGTATCGCATTTAGTGTGTTAATGCATCCATCGCAAGGGTTAATTAATCAATCTCTTGCCTTTATAGGGATTAATGGCCCGGATTGGTTAGGGAATCCAAATTTAGCTATCTATTCTGTTGCATTAGTTGATGTTTGGAAAGGAGTAGGCATAGCTACGGTTATTTTCATTGCTGGGATGATGTCAATTCCGAAAGATTATTATGAAGCACATCAAGTAGATGGAGGAAATAAAGTAAATGCTTTTTGGCATATTACTTTACCCCTTTCAAGACCAGCCATAAATGCCGTAATTATTTTGGCTTTAATTGGTGGACTTCGTACATTCGATCTTGTTTGGGCCATGACCGGTGGGGGACCTGGATTTAGTTCTGACTTAATTGCTTCGATTATCTACAAACAATATCAAGCAGGGTTCTATGGCCTTTCAACGGCTGGGAACGTCATTCTATTCCTAATGGTTGCTGTCATCGTCTATCCAATCTTTAGGTATTTAAATAGAAAAGAGGTGAACCTATGATGCGACAATCAAAGTTAAACAATGGTAAGAGAAAGCGAAATATAGTTCAAATCATTGTTGAATCATCTCTCGTGCTAATATGTGCTTGCGTGTTTATCATTCCATTTTATTTTATTATTGTGAATGCGATGAAAACGAGATCCGAAGCGGCTCAACTATCGATTGCATGGCCTTCAGAATTTCGTATCATTGAAAATATTCAAGAAGTATTAGCCGCTAGAGATGGGATGTTGCTCTTAGCATTCTTCAATAGTACGGTCATTACAGTGACTTCTATTTTCATTTTGCTAATCATTTGTTCGATGGCTGGTTTTGTTTTACACCGTCGCAAGGGAAGATTAGTGAGTATCATCGGCTCAACCTTTTTAGCAGGGCTAATGATTCCACCTGCTGTCGTCCCTACTATTTGGGTATTAGAACAATTTCATCTATTCAAAACATTTCCAGGTATTATTTTGGTCATGGTTGCAATTTCCATTCCATTTTCTATTATTTTATACACAGGCTTTATTGCTACAATTCCCAAAGATATTGATGAAGCTGCGATTATTGATGGATGTGGTGGTTTTAGATTGTTCTTTAACATTATTTTTCCGATGTTAATGCCTATTCATTCCACCGTTATTATCTTAAATGCTGTACAAATCTTTAATGATTTCGTTCATCCGTTGTATTTTTTCCCAGGCTCAGAAAATGCAACTGTACAATTAACGTTATATAACTTTATGAGTATGTATAATACAGACTGGAATTTGCTATTTGCTAATGTGTTACTAATTACAATACCTCCTTTCATCTTGTTTTTAATCTTTAGCGAGAAGATTGTTGCAGGTATGACTTCTGGAGCAGTGAAAGGGTAATGACAGTATTAAAGGAGGAAAAAATTTATGATACAAGTTTACGATGTAAGGTGTGAGTACCTAAAAAATCCAGTAGGTCTCGATGTCCTAGAACCGAGAATTAGTTGGAAACTAACATCTGAAGAGAGACATGTTCGACAAATGAGCTATCAGCTACAAATAGCAGCTGATGATGACTTCTCGTCCATTATATGGGATTCAAATGAGGTTATTTCTGATAAAAACCTCCATATTACTTTAACCGACATTCAACTAGTGTCAAGGAAACGCTATTATGTTCGTGTTAGAGTAACCGATCAAAAATCGAATATGTCTTCCTGGTCCGACATTGCTTATTTCGAGATGGGCTTATTAACTGCAAATGAATGGCAGGCGAATTGGATCATCCCCCCATTACAATTAACGGAGAGCCTTGTCCTGAATTTAAGAAAACATTTCATGTATCAAAGAAAGTCACTCGAGCTCGCCTATATGCAACAGCATTAGGTTTATATGAATTAAAATTAAATGGTGAAAGAGTTGGCGATGATTATTTCACTCCAGGTTGGACTCATTATGAATCAAGGTTACAATACCAAACATACGATGTGACTGATAAGTTAGTTGCAGGAGAAATAGAATGGACGGCATTATTAGGAAATGGTTGGTATAAAGGAAACCTTGGCTGGGTAGGTGCTCGTGATATTTTTGGCGATCGGTTAGCATTGTTAGCCCAGCTTCATATTGAATATACAGACGGCTCTGAGGAAATGATCGGAACTAATAATTCTTGGCAAGTTACAGCAAGCGCTCTACAAATGTCTGAAATCTACCACGGTGAAACGTTTGATGCTACAGCGACAACAAGTGATTGGCAAGTAGTTGAAACAATTGATCACCCTAAAGATATTTTAGTTGCCCAGGAGAACGAACCTGTGCGAAAAATTGAAACGGTACGACCTCAAAAATTAATTCAAACACCCAATGGTGAAGTTGTCATTGATTTTGGGCAAAATTTAGTCGGTTGGGTTGCTTTTGATATTGAAGGTGAAGCCGGTCAAAAACTTGTCATTAAACATGCTGAAATATTAGATGGGGACGGTAATTTTTATATCGACAACTTAAGAACAGCAAAACAAACAAATACATTTATTATAAAGGGTGACGACAAAGAATCCTTTGAACCACATTTTACATTCCAAGGTTTTCGCTATGTACAATTAATCGGTTTTCATGATAACCAATTAGATTTAACTAATTTCCGTGCTGTTGTTTTACATTCTGATATGGAATTTACAGGAGACTTCACATGTTCCGACCCTTTAGTAAACCAGTTGCAAAGTAATATTAGATGGGGATTAAAGGGCAATTTCTTAGATGTACCTACAGACTGTCCACAACGTGATGAACGATTAGGCTGGACAGGTGATGCACAAATGTTTATACGAACGGCCAGTTACTTAGCCAATGTAGCTCCATTTTTCAAAAAGTGGTTACGTGATTTAAAAGCTGAGCAACTAGAAGATGGTAGTATCCCATTTGTGGTTCCAAATGTTCTTATTGAGGATATGAAAGAGCCTGAAGATACGACTACTCACAAACCTTATGGATCAGCTGCATGGGGAGATGCAACCGTTATTTGTCCATGGACGTTATATATCGCTTATGGTGATGAAAGAATTCTCGCTGAGCAGTATGATAGTATGAAAGCTTGGGTTGAATATATTAAATCACAAGGTACAAACGCTTATTTATGGAATACAGGATTCCACTTTGGCGATTGGTTAGCATTAGATGCGAAGCCTGATAGTTATATTGGGGCAACAGATCGCCCTTATATCGCAACTGCCTTCTTTGCTTATTCAACATCGCTAGTTCGAAAAGCGGCTAAAATACTTGGCAAAGATGAAGATTACCACTATTTTTCTAGTCTTGAAGATCATATTATTAAAGCGTTTACAAATGAATATGTCACGCCAAATGGTAGACTAGCTGTTCCGACGCAGACGGCACAGTTGTTAGCATTAATGTTTGACTTAGTGGATAACAAAGGAAAAGAACGCGCCGTTTGCAAGCTACAAGAATTGTTAGAAGAAAGCGATCATCATTTAACAACTGGATTTGTCGGTACTCCTTACCTCAATCATGTGTTAACAGAAAATGGTATGAATGACGCTGCTTATAAACTATTGTTCCAACAAGATTATCCTTCTTGGCTATATCAAGTCACTAAAGGGGCCACAACCATTTGGGAGCATTGGGATGGAATTAAAGAAGACGGTTCGTTTTGGAGCACAAATATGAACTCATTTAATCACTATGCATATGGTGCAATTGGTGATTGGTTATATCGTAAAGTAGCCGGCCTTGAACTTGATGAACAAATACCTGGATTTAAGAAATTTATGATTAAGCCTTACACCGGTGATGGGCTAGACTATGTCGAAGCAAAATTAGAGTCAATGTATGGTCAGATTCGCAGTGCATGGAAAAAAACAAACACTGGCATAGAATTAGAAGTTACGATTCCAGTCAATACGACAGCAAGCATTCATCTATTAAATGTAGACCGTGACCATATAAAAATAGACCAACAAAATCCAGAAAATATAGAAGGAGTGCTTTTAGTAACTAATCAAGGAAAAGACACCGTGGTCACAGTTGGTTCTGGAACCTATGAAATAGTAACGAGCCTATAACTTAACGTTTTCAAACGGTACCCTTAGAAACATAGTGTAATAATAAAAGTGGCACTCACCCAATGAATTAAGGTGTGTGCCACTTTTTCATTTACAAAATTATCCCCGACCTCTTTTAGTCATGCAATGTCTCTTTCATTTTACCAAAAGACCTCAAGTGATCGTGCACCAATTAACAAATGAGCTTTTACAGTCTCAGATAGTTCGTCTTTATTATTTAAATGTTTTAAGAAGTTATTCAAGTGATGCTCTGCTTGTTTATATGCACCTCGATTAAGATGGTGCTGTACTTGATTTAAGCTGTTTGTTAATTGTCTTGAAAGTGGTTTTGTTACTTCACTAGAGTCAATATAGCTTTCTAGTAATCCTTTCAACAATTCAATAGATTTAATTTCCTCACCGTTAATGACAGAATGGAATTCATAGCTACCTGATTGAAGTTCAAATACAGCTCTTCCATCCTCAAATTTAATGAATTCTACACCTTCTGCATTCGATGCTAACACATCTCCTTCAAGCACCATGTTTTCTGAAACGGCTTCTAGATAAAGAGTAGCTGTCGTATTTGCTGGAACTGTTGTTTTATAAATAACCGTATTCCCTTGATTTGTCCATTCGCTTTCTATTGTTCCATATACCGAGTCATATGAACCTTTCACCCAATCAATTCGGTTATAGGTATCTACAGTTGGCTTCAGAATAGTATGTTTAAATCCTGGGTTGCTTGGGTCATTAGAAATCCCAAGCATATCACTGTACATCCATTCACCAATAGCACCGTATGCAAAATGGTTAAAGGAATTCATACTGGCTGGTCCAAATCCATCTTCTACGGAGTAAGAATTCCACCTTTCCCATATAGTTGTTGCTCCGCTCTTGACTGAATATAACCATGAAGGCATTTCATCCTGTAGAAGGAGAGTATACGCTAGGTCAGAATGTCCAACTTCACTTAACACAGGTCCTAAAACATTTATTCCTAAGAATCCAACAGATAAAGTATTTTCCGCAAATTCCACTCTAGCACTATCTGGATTAGCAGCCTTGTATTCATCGGTATTTTGTATATTAGCTACCAATAAATCAACCATCTGTTGCTTTTGTTCTTCATTTTCATAAAGCCCTAGTTTCAATGCCCATAACAAAGACGTTTGAGCATTGTCCTCACCAGGGTTCGATAAGTTTCCAGTTGTTCTACTACCTGCTAACAATGTTAAATTTCCTTCATCTATAACAATATAGTTTTCGATAAAGGCTACCTTAATATTTTCAAATAATGTCTTATATTTTTCAACATCTTCTGAATAACCAAGAACTTCTGCCATCTCAGCCATAAGCATAGCATCATATGCGTAGAAAGCATCACTAAGTAAATAGTGATTAGATCCCGACATGGCACTAACATCAGGTCTTTGGAATGACAACCAATCCCCATACGTACTGCCCGGCCCTCGATAAGTATCGCCTGTCATTGAATATAACAAATCCATGTACTCTTCCATACTTTCGTATGCTCTTTCAATTAACGTCGTATCTCCTGTCATTTGCCAATGAGTCCATGGAACAATAACTCCTGCATCTGACCAACCAGAGTCTGGTGATGTATTCCTACTGTAACGAGAACGTGGAACTGTTACTGGATATGAACCATTGTCGTATTGGGCATTAATCATATTATCAGTAAAGTGTTCCATGAAGTTAATAGTATCCATGTTGTAGAACCCCGTTTTTGCAAATAATTGTACATCTCCTAACCAACCTGCACGCTCATTCCTTTGTGGGCAGTCCATAGGTATCCACAAATAATTACCACGTTGACCCCATTCAATATTACTAATTAGTTGATTCACATCTTGATCAGATGTCACTAATGAACCCGTAACATCAACAGCAGAGGTAGCAACTTTACCTGTTAAATTCCCAATTTCAACAGAAGCTCCTTCCGTTAAAACCGTTACTTCTACATATCTAAAACCATAAAAAGAAAGAGAAGTTTGGTAAGATTCGCCTTCCTCATCACCGTTTAATGTATAATAGGCGCTTGCTTGAGCTCCCCTAAGGTTAGCAACATAGATTGAGCCTTCTGGTCCGTCAGCCCCATTACTATCATCATTTAACATTTCAGCGAATCGTATTCTAATCTCTGTACCTTCTTCTCCGTTCACATTAATATTAGGGACACCTACCATATTTTGTCCAAGATCATATATGACCGTTTCACCCTCTGTAATAGATGGTGCAAACTCTTTAGCTCGTTCTGGATCGCTCTCTGATTTCTCCGGAACAATGTCAATTTCTCCTCTTTCATTTCTACTAGACTCTTGATTAACAATAGAATCATACGTAGTAACTGAAATTGGATATTGATCAAGTTCATCTACAATTTGTGCTGTTTTTCCATTATAAGACGTAACGATAGCGTTCGGAAATTGTTCTGTATAGCCATGCTCTTTTACATCATCCCACTCAGAATCATCAAATCCAGTTTCATTCCACCCATTAATTTCTTTCGTTGCATCGTAAATTTCACCGTCGTAAATATCATCCAATATATAGGGACTATCATTTGTTCCTTTCCATCCAGAAGTTGTATCTGTTACGATACTTTCAGTTGATCCATCTGTATACGTAATTAGCATTTTAGCAAATAGGGCCAGGTCATTACCTGAATTACTATAATAAGGTGCTCCACCTGAGGAAATCCTACTGTTATACCAACCATTCCCTAGCATCGCCCCAATAGTAACATTTTCCTCACCTTCTAAATAATGTGTCACATCATAGGTCATATAATTAATTTCTTTATCATAGGAAGTCCACCCTGGTGCCAACAGTTCATAGGATGTATCTCCTTCTTCAGTTAAAACTCCTAACTTTTCACCATTTATATATGCGTCATAAACACCTAATGCAGTAATATACAAACGTGCACTTTCTACCTCTCCATTTAATGATGCTTCCTTACGTAGCATAGGTGCTCCATTTTCTTCAGTTGCATCTAAAGCAATCCATTGGGCACCATCCCAGCCTTCTACTCCATCCGTGCTCAATAGGCCCGTCTCAAAGAAGGAGTCCTCTGATGATTCAATCATGTCTCCATCTTTATCCCATACCGCAACTTTCCAATAATAGCGTGTCGAAGCTTGAAACGCGTCTCCTTCATATTGAACGGCAACCGACTCATTCGACTCGACTTTTCCACTATCCCAAACATCTGCACTTTCAGGAGTTAAGTTATCAGTGCTCGTAGCTACTAATATCCTATACGCTGTTTGCTGTTGTCCACGAACTCCTGAAGCTATCTCCCAACTAAAGCGGGGATTCTCTATATCCATTCCGATAGGGTTGTTCTGGTATTCAACCCTTAAATTATTTATATATGTCTGATTGCTTGCTGCCATCACACTTGATGAATCATTAGATTGGATTGATAATCCCGTATTAAAAACTGATGCAGGAATCACCAATAAAAAAGTAGTAACAATGATCAAACAACGCTTGAGTAACTTGGATCGACGATTACTCATCATGTTCCTCCTTTTATTTCGCTTTTTTCGCTTCCATTCCTAATAACAACCTCCTTCCTCAACTAAAAGGAAACGCTTTCATAAAATTATCATTTTTTATCATTATTTTTAAGGAGACAATTCTCAGATTAGTAGGATATTCTTCATTAACTATCATTTTTTATAGAAATATAGCTGACTATTAATAGACCTATGTGAAAATAATATATTTTTTCTACAAAAAAAACTGTCAGGGAATACAATTTGGGTAAAAAGAAAGGCAGAGGAAATAATTGTCATCATCACCTCTGCCTTTGTCTTCAATTATCTCTTACAGTTATTCACACTAAAGCTTTGCACTTTCAGTAAAACACTCATTAAAACTCTGTATACATGAAGAAATAACTTCCTAATCCACCTTAATCAACAAATAAATAAAATAAGGGGCTCCTAAAGCCGATACAACCAGCCCAACTGGTATTTCAGAAGGCGCTAGAGCATTACGTCCTATCGTATCAGCCACTAATAAAAGCAGAGCTCCCATTAGTGCCGTTGTCGGGATGAGAACATGATACTTCTGTCCGACAAGCCTACGAGCTAAATGCGGTGCGACAAGACCTAAGAAAGAAATTCCACCACCAACCGCTACGCAAGAGCCCGCTAAAGCGACAGAAAGAATTAATAGTATTCTTCTTTCCTTTTCAACATCAGCCCGAGTCCCGTTGCCACTTGATCCCCTAATGATAGAACATTCAAGTATCGTGCTTTGTAAATAACGATTGGTATTAAAATGAGAATCCAAGGTAAAATCGTTAATACAAACGTCCAATTCGCTCCCCAAATACTGCCTGAAAGCCAAATCGTTGCTTGCATAAAGTCTTGTGGGTTCATCTTTAATTGAACAATAAGAAGTGCCGCACCAAATGCCGCATTTACACCAATTCCGACAAGAATGAGTCTAACAGTTGTTACGCCTTGTTTCCAGGCAAGGGTGTAAATGAGAAACGCTGCTAACAATCCACCGAGTAAAGCTGCAATCGGCATCACAAAAATGGAAAACGTACCTAGTCCTGAAACAGAGCCTTGAAAAAAGAAAATAAAAAGAACAACAGCTAACCCTGCACCAGCATTAATTCCTAGAATCCCTGGGTCCGCTAAACCGTTCTGTGATACACCTTGTAAGATAGCACCTGCCACACCTAAACCTGCACCAATAAGCAGAGCAATAACCATTCTTGGCAAGCGAAATTCGAACAATACGAGCTGATTATTTTCAGTACCTGATCCGAATAATGTTTTGATCACATCAACCGGTCCTATTTTAATGTAACCTAAGTTCAAACTAACAAAAAAGCAAATCACTATGAAACATATTAGAAGAATCATAATAAGAGCAGGTCTCTTTTCTTTCATATGATTTCTCTTCATTACATCCCCCTCCCTTCACGTCGAGCGAGGTAAAAGAAAAAAGGCACACCAATGAGCGCCGTAATCGCTCCTACTGGTGTTTCAAAAGGTGGATTCACCATGCGCGCTCCTAAATCTGCAAGTACTAAAAGCAAAGCCCCTAATAAAGCTGAGCAAGGAATAATCCAGCGATAATCAACTCCTACTAAGAAACGAGTGATGTGTGGGATGACTAGTCCTATAAATCCAATTGTCCCAGCAACTGACACCGCTGCACCGGTTAAAAGTAAAACAACAATTGTCCCCAACACTTTTACTAGTCTCGTTCGTTGTCCTAACCCCTTTGCTACATCTTCGCCTAAACTTAAAACCGTTATCGAACGTGATAGAATAATTGCAAGAGTAATACCAACGAGCGCAACCGGAATGAGGAGTTGAACACTGAACCAGCGCACACCAGCAACCCCACCGGCATACCAAAAGCTAATATCCTGGGCAACATGGAAATGAATCGCAATCATAGAGGAGATCGAGCTTAATAGCGCCGATACAGCTGCACCAGCTAATGCTAGCTTAACAGGTGTTAGCCCACTTCTTGAGAGGCTTCCAATTGTAAAAACAAGCCCAGCCCCCAACTGCTCCAATAAACGACCAAATCATTAAACCGAGATAGGAAGTCGCTGGGAAAAAAGCAAACGCAATGGCAATCATAAATGCAGAACCAGCTGTTACCCCCATAATACTTGGAGAGGCTAACGGATTCCGTGTCATCCCTTGCATAATAGCACCAGAAACAGCTAAAAAAGCTCCAACTAATCCAGCTGCTATTGCTCGTGGCAATCGTAATTCTTGAATAATCTGGTGCTCCGTCAAATCAGGATTAAACTGAAAAACCCCTGTCCAAACCGTTTTCAAATCAATACTAGCCGCACCGAATGATATTGATACAGCTATACCAAAAACGAGAGCAATGGCACCAACTATTAATATACATACAGCGAAGACAGGTCGAGTCTTTAAATTCTTAACTTCTTCACTTGGGGAAAGCTCCGATTTACGATCCTTTATTTCCATCTTGACGCATCCTTTATATAAGTTTATGATAATGAGAATTATTTTCAATATTTAAAGTATAGTAATTTACATCTATAAAATCAACAACAGCTTGTAAATATATGAAAATAAAATAAAGAGTTGAATAGGATCATTTGGATAGAGGGGGAATCATACAATGAGCAAGAAACACAGAATTACATCACTATTAGCTATGTTATCTTTATTCATCATGCTTTCAGCGTGTAGTGAAGCTAATGAACAACAGGCTT
The DNA here is from genome assembly GCF_000513115.1 of Halalkalibacter hemicellulosilyticusJCM 9152. Lineage (GTDB taxonomy): Bacteria > Bacillota > Bacilli > Bacillales > Bacillaceae_D > Halalkalibacter > Halalkalibacter hemicellulosilyticus. Next base: position 142,851 of record NZ_BAUU01000001.1, on the reverse strand, counting down.
CTGAGGAAGAACCGACATCGGATGCAGATCAAGAAACTTCAGCAAACGACTATGTATTAACAGATGCGCTTGGAAATGAGGTGGACATACCTGCTAACCCCGAACGCATTATTGCTTCTTACTTAGAAGATCATCTCGTGGCTTTAGGGGTAACACCTATTGCACAATGGTCTATCCATGATGGTGAAGGAGTACAGAATTACTTACAAGACTATTTAACAGAGGTTGAACCTATTCCTTTTGATTTACCTTTTGAAGCCGTAACAAGCTTCGCTCCTGATTTACTAATTATGAGTTCAGCCGATTTAGTATCTGAAGGGAAATATGAGCAGTATGCTAGAATTGCACCTACCTATGTTGTCGCGGAGGCAACAAATGACAACTGGCGCGAAACACTTACTCAACTTGGGGACGTGTTGAATCGTGAGGAAGAAGCTACAGCAACATTAGAAGCGTATGAAGAAAAGGCACAAAAAGCAGCAGAGCAATTATCTGATCAAATTGGAACAGATTCAGCAGCTGCACTTTGGCTCACAAACAGTCAATTTTTTATTGTGAGCAAACATGTATCAAGTGGCGCCGTCTTATATGATGATCTCAGGATTACCATTCCAGCAACAGTTGAGAAAGTTTCAGAATCGGCTACTGGAAACTGGTCGGCTATTTCATTAGAAGAATTAGTAGAGCTTGATGCTGATCATCTGTTTTTAATTAATAGTGATAGTAGCGATGGTTCTGAAATGCTCGACGATCCATTATGGCAAAACATCCCTGCAGTCCAACAAAACCAAGTATACGAATTTTCACCTGATACAAGCTGGCTCTATTCAGGTCCAATCGCTAATGAGCAAATCATTGATGATGTATTATCTAGCTTGACTGTTGAATAATACAAAACCACCTCGTTCTACGTCGACGCAGAGAGGTGGTTTTTCTAAATCTTAATAGTCATAATACTCCCATTCAATTTCCATTCCCCAATCACCTGCAAGACCTTCCAATTGCTCTTTAAACTGGTCATCAATTTCTCTCGCTTCAAGAATCGTATCCATATATTGATCAGGATCCAAATCTAGTAACCATTGATACTCTGCATCTAGTTCGATTTGCAAAGATTGAGTATATAATTCGTGAATTTCTTGTAATCTTTCATTGTCAATTTGTTCGCCATATTCTTCAGACTCGACAACTAATTGCTCAAGAGTCGGAATAAATGTCTCTTCTGTGTATAGAACAATGTCCTCTTCAAATTCAGCCGTTTCGAAAAATTGTTCCGATTTCACATGTAAGTCAACATACTTATCCGTCATCACATTTGTATCCTCTAAATAATCTTCCATTAACCCAACATTCCCATTGATGGTATGGATGATTGAACATCCTGAAACTATCCCTAATACGATGACTGACGCGAAAACCATCATGACCTTTTTCAACATTTTTAATCATTACCTCCTGTATTTTACATTTTAACCTATAAAATTATAGAGGAATGTCGAAGTATTGGGAATAGACCGAATATCCTATTTTGAAGTACCTAGTATACATTGACGGGCCAGCTTCCATAATTTGCAGCTACCGTCCAATCAAAAATAAATCTAAATGGCATCCATTGAACATGGACAAACCCTTCTTTTGGGGCACACTAATGGAACCCATTGTTAAATGACGAACTATTATCAGATATATAATTAAGCCTTGTACTAACAATCTCCTCAGGTAAATGTCTAATTTTTTTTTTCGAAAATCAAAGATTATACAGATAATCAACTCGAAACAACCAAGTAATTGTATCATCGGGATACTATACATCTGCTTCAATTATTATTCTTCCTCTAGACTACTCTCCCTGCTACTAGATTAATTTTACCAAACACAAAATTCATATGAAGGTATTATTAAAAAGGCTCGCTTTCAAGAAGTTCATGACTTCATTTGAAAGCAAACCTTTTCTTTATGTCAAAACGGAGGATTCAAAATAATACTCCATCACTTCATCTAACTCTAATCGTTGTCTATGGGTCACTTGAACATCCTTTTCCCGAAGAATTTCTTCTAGATTAGGGAGGTGATCGGTCACAATTTGTAACGGTGCATAGCTAATCGATTTTACATTTGGATGGTCTTCGAGCTGTTTGGGCAATGAGGATATCCATATTCTCGCCCAGCGCTCTTGAAGTTCCTCCTTTTCAATGCGATCGTGTATCTGTCCTTTATTCATGAACCATATATAATCACTTAATTGCTTAATCTCATCCTGCTGATGAGTCGCAATCATAATACTCCTTGCACCGCTTTCCATATAATCCATTAAATCTTCCTTCATCTTTCGTTGTGAAATGAGATCTACACCAGAGGAAGGCTCATCAAGCAATAATAACGATGGGTGATGTGCAATCGCTAAGATAAAATCAATCTTTTTCTTCGTTCCTGTTGAACAATTACGATACTTTTCATTCACATTAATTTCATAGCGCTCTACTAACGATTCATACCACTCATAATCCAATTCGGGTACCAATGAGAGACAAACGATGTTAATTCTTTAATGGATAATTGTTCAAATACTTCGTACAACCCAATTCCCATATAGCCGACAGCCTGTTTGAAAGAAGTCTCCTTATATCTTACATTTTCATCATTCCATGTGATAACCCCTTGATCTTCATGAACCTGATTCATTAATATACGGAAAAATGTACTCTTTCCAGATCCGTTTGGACCGACTAAAGCGACAATTGTACCTTGCTCTATCTCGATATCAATAGGACCAAATGAGAAGGATTTATAGCTTTTCGTTAATTGATTCACCTTTAACATCATCTCACCACACTATCCTTTTTGATTCATAATTTCATCAAATGCTATTCGAATTTCTTCTCTCGTACTCCCCATTAACTCAGCTTGTTCAATGGCTTGCTGTAATGCCGAAAGAATAACTTCTTGCTTCGTATTTTGCTTCATACTATGATCTAATTCTTTTACAAACGTCCCTTTACCTTGAACGGTTTTAATAAACCCATCATTTTCGAGATTTTGATACGCTCTCCTCGTTGTAATGACACTACACGCCAATTCACTTGACAGTGCTCGAATGGAAGGAAGTAACGTATGAGCAGGTAGCTGCCCACTCACAATTAACGTTTTCACTTGCATTTCAATTTGATGATAGATCGGCTGCTTACTATCCTCTGATACAACGATTGGTAGCTTCATTACTCCAGCCTCCTACACATAGTCTCTCGTTAAGAGGCGTTTCTTCAAAATATGATAAAAGATCATGCAAGTGCTTCCCCCAACTAAAACGGAAATACTTGCAGCGAACCAGCCATAATCTTCAATTAAACGAAAGCTCCATTCAACAATACCAACATTGAATATTTTCTGGAACAAAATAATCAAGACAATATAAATTAAAAGGAAGACGAATGAAAACAAATATAGCATCTTCCCATTTGTCCCAAACTCAACAAACGTGTTAAAGCTCCCAAATAGTAACGAATATCCGAACCAGACAATGATAAAAATCAACCAATTCTCAACAGAAACATATTGAAATAACGGCTTTGCTATCCCGATTGTAAGCACAGAATAAAAGACGATCGACATCAACAATAACGTCAATAGCATAAACACGACTCGATTTAACGCAATGACACTAATCGGAATCGGTAATGCTCGATAAAAACCAATTCTTTTCCCAAAAGGGTCTTCTTTAATCGTTCGAAACGTTAAATAGGGACCAGACATAAACAATGTAGAAAAAGACGGCAAGATCCCTAGAAAAATAAGATCATGTATAAATTTGCTATAGATGATGTCTTCCCCACCATACACTTGTCTAGCAAACATATCAAAAAGCGGGATCGTAATTAAGCCGATAAAGGCTGCTGTTATCATTGTTAACAGAAATGACCCGCTATGAAATTTCAACTCTTTTTTAACGAGCCATATTGAATTCTTCCACATTACTCACCCTCCTATTCTGTAAAAAAGCGTTCAAGGAAAGGATTCTCAATGTTTAATATATCAATACCGAAAAGCGCTAGTATGGATAAAATAACACTCCAACCACAAATACTAATAAGCATCCAGATTGTTACAGCTTTTTTCGTGCCACCGAATACTAATCCCAAAAAAGCAACTAAGTGACTTCCAATCACAAATGGAGCCAGTAACGCAAAGCCTGGCAACCCATACTTTTGCCAAATCCTTTGTGCTTTTGCCGCTTTTTTACTCGATTGTTCTTCTCCTTTCTTCCTTTTGCGCCACTCTCTAATTTTATCAAAAAAGACGATCACAACTAAAACGGTCAGTACATTTCCAGCTATCGCGAGAATAACTGTAGGTGCAAACGCAAGCCCACCAAATACAGCAAATGGACTAATATAAATTGCTTCCATAAGCGGTGTTGCTGACAACAAAAAGACCAATACATACATCCATAATACATCCATCATTTCAATCACCTCAAGTGTTATAGTGTTTATATCAATATATACAGTATAACACCATTTGCCACATTGTCAACTACAATAATGGTCTCCCATGCAAATAAGCTTGTCAAAACCTCGTTACACGAGATTATTATTGACAAGCCTGAAGACTGTAATCATGCTAAAACTAAATAAATAAGTAACAAACAAAGACCGCAATAAGGACTGTATCTATAATCGCAAGATACAAAGCTATTTTAGACGTTTTCACTTTTTCTAACCGATTATGAAATAGACAATCATACAAGCTTATAATGAATAAAATGCATGTGATGATCGCAACAACTAAAGACTCTGTCACTAAGACTGCTATTATGTAAATAAACCATCTCCGAAAAAAATTGAAAGTAAAAATGAGAACAAATATTGAAAAAGAATGCGGATTTAAGTCTAATTCGTCTTCAGATTGAATACCTTTAAGTCCTTCTTTAATTTGTTTATGCTCTCTTAAGTAGTCGATATTGATCCACAATAGAATGAAACAATACGCGATAATAAACATCTCTTCATGATTTTGCACAAATTCAAGCAATCGTACTCCTCCTTCAACCACCTACTCAATCAATAACGACGCCTCTTCTTCATCATAGCACAATTACCAAAATAATGGATATTTCATTAAAGGTACAGTAAGAGTTATGCTCGAAAGACCGAATAAAGGCTCTGATTTGACTAGCAATGGCTCCACTCGTTGCTCGCGCTGTACGAGAAACTTACTCGTATCAAGTTCTTCAAACAGGCGTTTCGCACATTGCTAAAAGGGAATCGAAAAAATTAATAAGAAAAACGCGAATGCGTCTTTTCTTATTTTCATTGTGCAGAGCCGTTACAATGGTTTGAAGTTATTCTGAAAGCGGGGTTCTTTCAGAATGACGTGTAACATGCGAAGCTAATGCTCTCCTTTGAATATTCTAACACCCTCTTTGCAGTGTCCACCATATCTTCCTCGAATTTTATACATTTATAGCTTTTTAAGAAAAACGCTACAGCGTCTTTTTTTGTTCCGTTGTGCGGAGCCGTTAATAAGGTTTAGCTCATATATGCGTGCATCAAGCGTGAACGACAGCCTTTGCGAACCTACTTACACAGTACCCACCAACAAAGGTAATCCTCATTCCTCTAAATAAGAGAAAAAACGCTTCCTGAGAAGAAAATGTAGTTCTCCTTCCGCTATTTTGGCTTTTATGGCTCCTTTTGGACTCATTTTGCTTACATAGAGGAATGAGAAACCGTAACGATATGAAACCGGGAATATCGGGAGAAATAGAGGAATGAGGAACCGCATCGAGAAATTGGACTTTACATTCCTCTACTGCCATATTTATAAATTCTTTTCTTTAAACAAAAGCCACCGAAAAAGTTAAAATCGTACTTTTTCAGTGACCTTGAAACCCAACTTTTTTCAAGCTTTCAATTGTTCTTTTTTCTTCTTCGTTAACTTGGAGAAAACGAGTTCATAGGATTCCTCGATCATACGTTCCATCACATCTTTGGGTACATCACATTCTTCAAGGAGAACCGAATTCCAATGAGTCTTATTCACATAATATCCAGGAATGACGCTTTCGAACTCTAACCGGTACTGCTCTGCTCTCTCAGGCTTACATTTTAACGTGACAATTTGTTTCCCTTCACCATTAGTACCGATCATCGCAAAAATCTTCTCACCGACCAAATAGCGTATCGCACTCCACTCTTCCTTATAATCACGCTCAGCACCTACTTGCTTCTGACAGATTTCCTCAATATACGATTGCATACCCAATCAACTCCTATTTCTTCATTACGCTAGCATAAGCTGTTGCCTATCTTAGAGCATTCTTTAGATGTATAATTCAAGCTTATCCTCATCGTACCTACAACACTTCTCAATGTATTGTAAAAAAACGACATATAGTTTATATCTCTTGTATCATCCTCTTAGGAGTCTTTCCACTATATGTTTTAAAGTCCCGTATGAAATGGGATTGATCAACATACCCATACTGATATACAAGATCTGCTGCATCGCATGTGCGCGTAGCATACATACCTCGCCAAATTTTCTGGAAGCGAACAAGATTGATTATTTTTTTGGAGAGAGTCCAGTGTACATTCGAAATAAACGTTCCAGCTGTCGTTCCCCAATCGCACAATGTCTCGTTAAGTCCTTCTGAGCAATAGGACCATTCGACTGCAATATCAAGTCCATGCTATTAAGAAAGTCAGGGTGAAACTGTTTTCTTTCTTCTACTAGCCTGTTCAGTAATACATTTTCGATTAGCTTGATCTTCTGTGCAAGATTCGCACTTATAAAATATTCACTTCGAATCAATGATGTCAGCACAGGAAAGTACTCCTTAGAATCACCGATCATATTTTTAGTCGAAGTAAAATCTTCCTCAGAGAATAACCAACCACTCCACCCAAAAAAACGAATTCCTAACACGGCGCTCGCTAACTCCGTTGTCGTATCAAAATAAGTATCATTCATTCCAGAAAAGACCGATCGAACCCTATTTAGACCTTCATCCATATAGATCAAAATATCCAAACATAGATCAGGAATCACACGCGTTTGAGATTGAAGCCGTTGATCGAACCAAAAACAATGAATATACGGCTGTAGGATTGGATGAGGCTTATACTCTTCATAACCAGTTTGATGAGGTTTAGCCGTTAACGTTTGAAGCCTTTCTAGAAATTTCACGTCTACCTCCTGTTATCACCCTTTCCTACTCATTCGCCATTTTAAACTCAATTCCTACCTATCATTATCTCTTATGACAACTTATACGTATACTTCCGCCATAGCCATTCCATTGGCCCCGATTTATACCGTCTTAACCAGTATCGACTCATGAATACTTGAATCGTAAAAATGATCACAGCGAGTAAAAAAACACCCGCTGGCTCAATGGATCCAAATAAACCAAATCCATAGCTGTAAAAAAGTGTTGTACAGATCAACGTTTGAAGCAAATAGTTAGTAAAGGCCATCCTTCCAACAGGCTGCAAAAAAGCGACAATGACCCTAAATCGTTGTGATCTCATACACACATAGAGAGCACTTACATAGAAAAGAGCTAGTGCTGGCCCACTTACAGAATACCCGATATACTGAATCACATAATAAGGTGAGCTAATCGAATCGACATAAGATTGAGACCAAATAGACAATAGAGCAAAGGGAAATCCAATACAGAAGCTATAATTCCGAATTCGTTTTATCTTCCCTAGATGTTGCTTCGCATCGGCAATTAAACGGCTTTGCCATGCGTACATACCAAGTAGAAACAGCCCAAGAATGACAGGAGCCATTAGGATATAACCTTGATAAATCATGGCTATATCGACTAAGCGCTGCATAAAGATCTCCCAAGCTGATCCATTCGAATAAGCATATACAGCTTGATCATACATATCTCCAGCTACTTGGGGAAAGGAATCTCCTGAATCAAAACCTATTAACAATAAGAGAGACAGCAACACCAACGGCGTGATTAGTAATGCTCCCGACCAAACGAGCATTGTCCTATTTTTCTTTTTCAAATAAAAGGGTAGGAGAAAAGCGATGAGGCATATAATGTTAAAATATCTCCATACCAAAAAAAGAAGAGATGAATGAGTCCAACAACAAGAAGAAAACGAATCCTCCTTCTATAGATTAACTCTGCATGCACCTCTTTATTTTGGAGTCTTGAAAGGAACAGAGCAAACCCAACTCCAAACAAAAAGGAAAACAAACTAACAAATTTAAATTCAAATGCCACCGCCATAATGACCACAACAATCTCATTTAATAGACCCTCTGCCTTTGATAAACCTAGTATATCCACAAGCAAAGCTGGTGTAGAGAAATAGCTCATATTTACAACGAGTATGCCAAACAACGCTATTCCTCTGAGTACATCTAACTCTAATAAACGTTCCTTCTCCTTTGTTGGAGCTACTTTACTCTCCATCATACCCCTCCGTTTCTCGTTCCCAACGTACTGTAGGCTGTAGATCGTTATACACTTCATCCCAATGAAAAAGCTGTTCGATATGTAAAACACCAGATGGTATATGCCTTCATATAATTGCTTTGCGGCCATACTCGTTACGAAGGCTGTTATTTCTGCCTCTTCCTTACCATGGACAGCCGATTTCACGATCATCTTTTGACCATCTTTTCTTCCAATTACTTCCGTACAAACAGCAAAGTCAGATGAGCCCCATTGGAGCTTCTCAAATAACAATAGAAGGAGCGCTTCAGGAAATAGGTGAATCAACTTACTTACTTTTAGTAAATGGACCGCTTTAGTGACGAAGCGCGAATCAAAGCAAAGCCTTGTCGATACCGGTATTTCATGCCTCTTTCCAAGGACATGCTGATCAGCAAAATTAAATCGGTAGGCAATCCTTTTGCTCATTTGACTAATAAAATCAGTCGCTTTTCCATCGGTAAAGCCATGATAGCTCACAACTTCCCCCTTCTCACTCAACTTAAACGATTCCTTCGTTTGCTGTAATGTCCAACGAATGGCCTCCTTCCCATGCTCATCCCCTAATCCAAGCATGATAAAAAGGTTCATTTCCGCTAAAGTATCTAATCTCTCCGCAGCCCAAGTGGCTAACAGGTTCGATATACCAGGAGCTAAGCCAACGCTTAAAAGCGCTGTTGCTTCATGCTCTATTGCTACTTCATCCAACTTCTCTACTTGTTCAATAAAGGGGTATGAGGCTGTAATATCAATATACGTAATCCCATGCTTGAGACATTGCGCAACAAAATCGGTAGAAGTTTGCTCTACACACATAATGACAATTCGAACATCATGAAATAATACAGGGTCAGCCCCTTTGCTCACATCTATATACAAGGGAAGCACCTTTCCATTTGTTGATTGTGCGAACTCCTTCGCCTTCTTTTCATTTCTCCCTGCTGCATAAACGTTAGAAGGGAAATCATTAGCGAGCTGGCGACAAACCTTTTGACCAACATGACCATAGCCGCCAATGACAATGATTTTATCTCCAATTGCCTTCATTACTATTCTCGCCTCCTCTTAAAACATATATAGGCATCAATCAAATAAGAACGGAAATAGCAACCTACATCCTCAAACTGACAATTACGTAATAGTGCTAGAAGCTCCTTCTCTGTTATAAGGTCTGTCGTATCCCCAATAGAGTCGGCAAACTGCTCAAATTGAAGTTCCTCTATTCCCTGACTTATCATATGCTCTCTCCAAGCCGCCATTTGCACAGAAAAAACGCGACTAGTCGGATCACCATTTATCATCGCTAAGCAAAGTGGCGCACCTGCTCGGATGTAGGAGGCTAGCTTCTCCAAAAATTGACGCTTGTTAGCCTTTCCTTTCACAAAATGCAAAACAAGTAGACAAGTAACCCCATCATAAAGAGCACTTTCAGAAAATGATTCTAACGTTGTTAATCGATAACGAATTCGATCATTTGCCTTCTCCCGATCAGTACGTACTCTCGCTAGCTCTAGCATCGGTTGAGACGCATCAATCGCCGTGAACGACCAACCTTTCTCTTTAGACGCCATTGTAACAAGCTCTTCTCCTCCACCTGCTCCAATAACAAGTAGGTTCGCTTCACGTTTTGCGACTGCCTCCGTCATTAGCCGCGATGTTATATCATAGAGCAATGGATAGCCCGCAATTTTACGTCGAATCGATTGCTCATACTCATATACGCTTGGATCATTCCACTTCATATTTGAATCACTCCCCTTAACATTAAATCTGTAATGTCCTTTGCCTTAGTTACAGGAGGCCCATTTAAATAGACAAATCGATGCCCCCATCACACATGTAATTTCTTCAGGAATAATTCGCACCTCTAGTTAACCATTTCAATTTCTCCTTCCCGACCTTTCTTTTCTCATGTAAAATAGTAGTAATAATCATTATCAATTATAAAAAAAGTCGACATAAAAAAATATCCCACATAGTTGGGATATTAATTGGAAGGGGACTTATGATGAATATTGATCAACTAAAAAACAAGCTAACGACAGCCGATTTCCAGCAGCATTCTTATACATTCCGCCAATTTGTACTCAATGAATTAAAAGCGTGCATTTCTTTCACTGCTGCATGCTTCACGACAATCGATCCAGAAAGCCTCCTCTCAACTGGCGCTGTCATCGACAAGCCCATTGAGCCGATTCATTCATACATTCTTGAAAATGAACATAAAGGCTCTGATTATAATCACTATTTCCAATTAGTCGATTCACCACCTCACATGGCAACGTTACATGATGCAACTAACGGAAACCTAGCTCTTAGTTATCGTTACACATACATTTTAGCACCAGCTGGATATCACGATGAGCTACGTGCTGCATTAATAGACCAAGGAAAGTGTTGGGGATATGTAACCCTTTTTCGTTCCGAGCATCAACCCGTTTTTTCTAAAGAAGAACAACAGCTCATAAACAGCCTACTACCAATTTTAACAAAAACCGTGAAAAGGTTAACAATCCAATCATCCTTTTCACCGAGCACTCCCCAATCAGAACAGGCTATTATGATTCTTTCAGATACGTTTGAGCTACTTTCTGCCAATGAGGCTGCACACTCTTTATTAAGTTCATTACGTGAGCAGGAACAATTGGAAGGTGATTTACTTCCTCGTCCTATTGAAACACTATGCTCCAAAATAAAAGCAAGTTCCACCTCTAAAGGAGATCAGAAATATGAGCAACATTCAGTTAGTATCCCGACTGCACATGGTCAGTTACTCTCCCTTCATGTAACTCAACTAACAGGCGAGAAGTTTTCTAAGCAATATGCTGTTATTTCACAACAGACAAAGCCTTTTGAACGATTAAGCTATACGCTCCTATACTACGGTCTCACACAACGTGAAATTCAAATTGTCGAGCAAATCTTCAATGGCCATACAACGAAGGAAATTGCTAGCCGCTTATACATTTCGGTGCATACCGTACAGGATCACTTAAAATCAATTTTCGCCAAAATAAACGTCCATAGCCGTAGAGAATTACTATCCATACTCAATCAGAAAAATACGCCCGTTTCTAGCCAATAGCAATACGTTTTTGCTCAAATTTCTCTAGTCAGTACTGCCATTCTCGTTTCGGTGCACGTTCTTGCTACTCCCCTGCCAAATCTGCGACTTTTCCTTTCTAATACAGATTCTCATTTTACCAATACTCTTCAAGAACCCCCTACCTCAATCCCTCCGCCTCTCATCTTATTATCGAGCTTTCGTACAGTATAAATGAACAAGCGAACAAACCAAAACGTTAGCGTTAAAACGAAAATAGTATGCACAGACGTCCAGCCTTTATTAAATTCAACTAAATTTGTTCTTTTTTCAAGCCAATGCTCGATGCCCGCCATAGGAAGACTAAATAGAAACACACTAAAAAACGTCTTAATAGGTTTCATTTGGTAAGTAAATTGATTATACATGACGCATAGCATCGGAAAGATTAAATATAAGAAAGCAATATTCGAATCGAACCACTTTGGAAAAAGACGAATTGGATACTGGAGGAACTTCCTCTTAATAACAGGTCCATCCATTAACGTCGAAACGAGCGTTTTGAACAAATAAATAATTAACCAGTCTTTAAAATGATCTCTTTTCCGAAATAACAATACCCATCCAGACATACCGATTGCTGTGATAAGATACAGTAGACTTCGATCCTTCATTTAGAACCTCCATTCGTTACTTGATACTCTTTAGATGTTTTAAGATGGTTTTAAACTAGTTTTCTCTAAAATTCCACCGGTTATGTGCGCATTAAAAAAAGCGCGCTAAAGTAGTCTTTAACACGCCTAAACATCTATTTTTTATACTAACAATAATTCAGCTAAGAATATTACATGTATATACTTTTCATTTTCCAAACCTGAACCGACTCAATGATCTGACTCTCTTCCCCCATAATTGAAATTCCGGCAGCATCCTCTCTTGTTGGATATACTCTCGTCGTCAAGCTTTTAAGATCATTTATATATGCTTCTACCATTGATTTATCAAGAAATATGCGGAGTTGAATTGGTTGCTTTTGATTTATACCTACTTTGCCACCTTGGATACCAGTTGTCCACTCCTTCTTATCAAGTGTTGTCTTTGTTCGGTCAACGATTAATTGATCAACTACATGATCATAATATAGTAACGTTTCCTCTACGCGATCTTTTGATTGTCTAAAGTATAAACCAACGTGTTCGCTTGAAAGTTCTTTGATTCGAATGACGATTTCAAGCATTTCACCTTCGATAAATTGTAATGTTTCATTCGCATGCTCCAGAGTAATATCTTTCAAATCGACTAACTTAGATTCTCGAAGTGATTCCACTTCATCTATTGGTTTAAAACGGATGCGGTCGTCCTCTCCTAAGAAGACACTGATCGGTAGCCCACCATTATGAGCCCATCCCGATGCATATTCATATTCTAGTGGTCGTTCACCTTGGGCAATAGTAAATAAAATAATTCTCTTAGTAGTCGGATCAATCATTGCACTTGGTCCTGTAAAATGAAAGTCTCCTACATCGAACAAATGAGGTTCTTCAAAATCCGGGATGAATTGGCCACTTTGAAGATTCCATTCACCAACCCAATAATATACCTCTACATCCGCATCACCATCAACTGGACTAATAATAAATAAATGCTTCTCTTGTCCATGACTGTCTTGACCAAGTGGAAGAAGAATTGGAAGCTCCCATATTTTACCTAGATAAGGGAATTTCTCATAATCACTTATATAAAGAGGTCCTCGATGTTCCCAATGTAGTAAGTTCTTTGATTCGAATAATAACGCAGTACCGCCTCGGCCTTTTATTCCAGAGCCGACAAGCTGATACCATGTATCCCCTTCTTTCCAAACGAACGGATCGCGAAAGCCATCATCATCTAGTTCATACCCTTTAGGCTGGGATAAAATAGGACGACCATACTTTTCCCACTTTTCTAAATTAGAATTGCCGTTATCGTCTGTCGTACACCTAGCTAAACCAATCATTTGGTTAGGTATATATTGATGATTGCCAGCTGTAAAAAATAAAACAGGTAACCCATTATCATCATAATGAGCACACCCTGACCATACTCCATCAGGATCCAATGATTCCGATTCTGGAGAAAGGGCTATCGGCAAATCTTGCCAATGGATCATATCCTCACTAACCCAATGTCCCCAATGAATATTCCCCCAATAAGGCCCTTGTGGATTATGTTGATAAAAAAGATGAAACTTTCCTTTATAGAAAAACGGAGCATGCGGCTCATTCATCCAATGGCCCGGAGGTGACAGGTGATATTGGGGACGATGTCGATCTAATATAAATTCTTGTCGATCGATCACTAAATTCTCTACGTCAATTGAAGGTGGCTTGCCATCACGTTCGCCTAAATAGGCATGATAGGTAGCTAAAACTTCCTGTTCTGATAACGCTTTAGAAAATAGACATACTTCATCCAGCAATCCACAAAACATACCTAAAGCAAAGGTCTCTTCAATCATGTGAGGTTCATTTGGCTTACCTATCAATAAATCTTCACTTGCTAAAAGGAGAGACTGCCCAGCTTCAACTTTTTTAGCTCTTGACTTTTTTCCATTTTCATAAATGATCATTTCTCCGCTAGGCGCATGATAGGTTGCTACAACATAAGTCCATTTATTTTTAGCTAAGGTCGACTGATCCACCAGCAGTTCTTCCCAATTCTTCTCCAAGCCAAGTTGAAATGTAAGATAACCATATTGTTTTATACCTAATAGGAAGCCTCTTTTTTTGCTTTGATCATTTTGACTCATTAAAGCTGCTACATTATCATGATCTAGCCCGCCAAATGAATAAGGAGCCACCCACATCGAAACCGACAATTCCTCTTTATTTAATGACACGTGCTCTTTCTTTCTTTGAACATATGTGGAAAAACCATCGAACCATAAAGCCTTTCCTTTTATTCCTTTTCTTCGCTTTATATTTCTGCTCGGCTGAAAAAGTGCATCGTGAAAAACATAATGTATGGAATCTTTCGTTCCTCCAATTGTATCAATGGTAAACTTCCCTTCATCCTCAAAAGACCATTGTGCTATCAAGGTATTACTTAACTTTGTACTCATCTCCATCCTTTTCTACCTCCAATATCTTTACACTTAAGCAATGAGTGGGACTACAACCATCGAAGGTGTCAGAGGGTGATTCACCACCTCATGACATCTATCTAATATTATTCAATATTTGATTTAAATCGATCTAGCCCATCTTGATAAATTTCCATTAATTCATTTAACCCCATACGTTCAAGCTGTTCTAAATAACTATCCCATTCATCTTCAATGCCACCATTCAATAACCAAGATGCTTGCTTTTGATCTACGAAATCCATAATATCAACTTCAAGTCGATTAATTCGATCTAGCTCCTCTTCACTGAAAAAGATTTGTGGGAAATTTTCATCGACAAGATACGGTGCATACACTTCTTCAATATCTTGTAACCTCTGCTTCGCTCTAGGCTCCATATCAACCACTGTCCCAAAATCTTCTGCAAGGACAACTGTTGGTCCATTTGGTGCTACTTGTTGACGTAGCTCTCCCATTGAAACTCCTTCTTCTAATTCTTTGTTAATAAGCATTCCATTTTCATCTTCTTCATAAATGATTCCTATTGGCCCCCAACTTATTTGGGCAGACATTTTCGGATCATAAATTTGATCGACCCACCTCATCGTAATCTCTGGGTGTTCATTCGCAGCCGTAATCACAAAGGCCCCTCTGCCATATTCAGAATTATTTGAACGACCTACCATTTTATGACCATTCGGCCTTCTAAAGGGGGTAACAATACATAATCATCTGCATGCTCAGGCCCAACAATTTCTTCCGTTTCCCACCAAATATACGACCCTAATGAAGGTGGCTCAGTCTTTCCTTTCGCAAAATACTGACTAATATCTTGAATGTATGATTCGGAATCAATGAGCCCCTCTTCAACCCAACCATGATAATATTCAATCGCCTCTTTATATTCTGGTTGCACAGCAGTAAAGATTACTTCGCCATCACGAACAATTCGATGCTCTGTATTATCTGGTACTCCAAACGCCGCAAACATATCTCCAAAGTTTCCTGTCCAAAAATTATGCATATAACTTAAAGGAATAACATCGTCTTTCCCTGATTCATTCGGATCTTGATCTCTAAATGCTCTTAATACATCACCATATTCATCTAGCGTTGTTGGAACATCTAACTCTAATTTATCTAACCAAGCTTTATTTATCGATGTAAAATTGGGAACAGCCGCTAACCCCATCTCTTCTGCTCTCGGTAACGAATAAATGTGGCCGTCAGGAGCTGTAACCATACTTCTTAGTTCAGGTCGCTTCTCAAATATCTCCATTAAGTTAGGTGCGTATTCTTCAATTAAATCTTCTAATGGAATAATTTGACCCGATCTGCCGTACCGAACGATTTCATAATCGGTAAAATCCGCATTATAAAAAGCATCTGGTAGCTCATCACTTGCAAACATTAAATTTTTCCGTTCCTCATACCCTTCACCAGGTATATTATTCCATTCGATATGGACATTTGTCATCTCTTCTAACGTTTGAATGATTTCCATTTCATTATAATCAGGTGCTAATGGAGCTTTAGGAGAAACAAAATTCAATGTGATTTTCTCATCAACAACCGGAAGACCTTCTGCGTTAAAATGATCTCCATTTTCATTTACCTGTCCCTCATCCTCTCCACCAGAATCTTGAGAACACGCTACCATAGTAGCTAATAAACAAAACAAACAGATTATTGCAAATTTTTTACCCATTCTTATTCCTCCCCTTTTTTAATAAAGTACAGAATTAAAACACCCGTTTCTCTTGCCCATCACCTCCTTCAAAAAATAAATAATTAAGCCAATCACTCAAAGTTAATCGTTTACGTAAACGATTAACCAGAATATGATGCTCCTAATTGCTGAAAGGATTTATAACAAATAACATATATGAAGTAACTAAAAACACTTGTAAAAAACAACATTAAAACAGGAAAGTGATACAAAAGCATTCCCACAGCTAAAAGACTAGCTAAACCTATGATGGTATATTTCCATTGACTCGTTGCTATAAAAAATGCATTTTGAATTAACTTCAATACAGGAAGTTCAAAATGAACAAACACCGGGAAGAGATACAGACTTGTATAAAGAAATATAACGAACAACCCACCTATTATAAAAGTCATCAATAAGCTAATAATAGAAGTAGTTGGATTTAGCAAATGAAGATTAACAATCATGATATAGGTCAAGGGCAGCCAAATAGTAGCTAAGAGTATACTCGACTTGATATTTTTCTTGAAATGTTTGAGAAATGGCTTAATTACGCCCTCATCTTTTTTCATATGCCAGTCTCTAATGACAGCAAACATGGCAATCGTTCCCGTGAAAAAAGTAACAATCGGTAAACAAGTAAGTAGCCAAAGGAAGTTTAACAATATATAATTCATGCTCTTCTCTAATGTTTGATATAGACTTGAATTCAAAACAGTCATATAGCTAGCCTCCTCTGCTGTTATGAGGTTCATTATCCTTTTATTCCACCAATCATAACTCCTTGAACAAAATACTTTTGAATAAATGGATACACGATTAACAATGGCAAACTCCCTACAATAATTACGCCATATTTAATAAGATCAGCAATACGTTGCTGTGCCGCAACGGAATCAAGATCACTTACCATTGTAGCTGCGGCTTCATTTTGAATCAGAATATTCCTTAAGATTAGCTGAAGCGGGTATAAACTTTCATTATTCAAATACACGAGTGCATCAAAATAAGAATTCCAATGACCAACTGCGTAGAAAAGCACCATAACAGCAATAATAGGCTTAGACAATGGTAAGACAATTTTCAGGAAAAATTTCGTATTTGAACACCCATCTACTTTCGCTGCTTCAAGCATCTCATTGGGAATCGTTGCTTGAAAGAACGTTCTCGCAACAATGATGTTCCAAATCGCAACCGCTTTTGGAATGATCATAGCCCACATTGTGTTCACCATTCCTAAGTTTTGAACAATTAAATATGTTGGAATTAATCCCCCTGAAAAGAACATTGTAAAAACAAACATAATCATGAAGAAATTCCGACCATAAAAATCCTTCCTAGATAATGCATAAGCCGCTGTTAATGTTAACGAGACATTTAAAATTGTTCCAATTACTGTATAGATAATTGTATTTTTATAACCAATCCATATCTTCCCATCTTGAAATATTCTTGTATAGCCTTCGAACGTAACCTCCAAAGGGTATAACCACACATCGCCAGCAAAAATACGATCTGGATTACTTACAGAAGCAATTACGATGAAGTATAATGGATACAAAATGGCGAGCAGCATAATTGTTAATAATGAGATATTAATTACATCAAATATTTTATCTTCTTTTGTACGTTTTATTGTTGATAAATTCATCATTTCACCTCACCTTTACCATAATCCATTACCTGATAAACGCTTTGCCACTCTATTGACATACCATAATAAAAATAAGTTAATGACTGCATTAAATAATCCAATTGCTGCAGCAAAACTATACTGAGCTTGTTGAAGCCCTACTTTATATACATAAGTCGGTATGATTTCCGATGATGTTTGGTTTAACGGTGTCTGAAGTAAATAAGCTTTCTCAAATCCAATGTTCATAATATTTCCTACCGACAATACGAGTAGAATCATAGCAATTGGTAAAATAGCTGGAATATCAACGTGAATCACACGCTGTAACTTATTCGCTCCATCTACAATAGCCGCTTCATGAAGTTCAGGATTAACGCTGCCAGTGCTGCCAAATAAATAATTGCCGCCCAACCCGTCTCTTGCCAAACACTTGAACCTAAATATAGAGGCTTAAACCACGTGGGCTCTGTTAAAAATCGAATTTCATCCAGTCCAATTAGTGATAAAAAGTTGTTGATAAGGCCATTTCCTGAAAAGAAAACATAGACCATCCCAACTAAAACAACAACAGAAATAAAATGAGGCGCATAAATAACGGTTTGTACAAACTTTTTATATCGTTTAAATACAAGTTGATTTAACATAAGCGCCACAATGATTGGTAATGGAAAGGTAATTAACAGCTGAAGCGCACTTAATGAAAAAGTATTATAAATCAAATTCCAAAATTGATATGATTCAAAGAATCGAATAAAATGTTCAAAACCTACCCAAGGGCTACTTGTTATGCCAAATCCGGGAGTATAATCACGAAAGGCAATTTGCACTCCATACATTGGAACATAATGGAAGAGAACAAAATAAATAAATGTCGGTAAAAGAAACAAATACAATTCCCAATTTTGTTTAATTTGACTCCAACGACGATCATTTTTATTTGGCTCTACAGGTGGTATAGGTTTAGAAAGCTTTTGAATGACTGGTTTCATAATACCCTCCTTAATCTCCGTTCACTAAAGGTAGCATAGCTTCATTCATTTACCTTGGTTGCACCCTCACTTTCATCTTCCCAAACACTCTTTAATACATAGACCTCTAAGTTCAAAATCGTTACCTCGCCACCTTTAATATAAAAAGCCAGCTCCTGACTATCATCATCTGGGAATATCAAATCGGTTAGAACCACTTCCCCCTCTTGAAAAAATAATTCAATTGATGACTTATCGACGAAGATATGAAATTTTACTTTGTTCAAACCTTTCTCTATCGTTGCAACATGCTTTCCTTTAAATTGTTTACTAAATGAAACATCTCCAGATTTTTCACGATCGATAAACAGTTCATTTGTTAACAGATTATATCCGACAATAGTTCCTTGCTTATTCTTTGAAGACTTTCGCAATTCAAAGCCAAATTCTTCTGCAGAGAGATTTTCAACTTCAGCAATTAATTCAAAAACCTCTTCCTTCTGATCCTTTAATACGTTCATTTCACCGTTTACTACTCGATTGTTTATTTTGATTTTTTCTTGTCGTAACTGTTTCAATTCATGAATTGGATGTTGATGAAGTTTAAGATCTCCATTGGCTGTTTGTCTAAGCTCAACCTCACGAGGGATAGTCATTGCACTTCGCCAAGGGCTAGTCGGGACTTCATTTGCATATTCCCAATTACTCATCCACGCTAGCAAAATTCTTCTACCATCCTCAATTGGAATATCAGAAAATGATTGAGTAGCGTAAAAATCTTTACCGAAATCAAGCCATAATGTTTTTTCTGCTTCATTCACATTTTTAAATGTTGTGCCATCAAATTCCCCGACAAAATATTGCGCACCTGATCCCCCTGCTACAGCACCCGAACCTATGTCCACTTGCAAGATCCATTTTTGATTTAACAAATCTCCATTAACAGGCAATGAGAAAAGATCAGGGCATTCCCAAACACCACCATGAGCACCGTCAGATTCACCGAATTCACTAAGAAACGTCCAATTCTTTAAATTTGTTGATCCATAAAGCATTACTTTTTGACCAGCAGCTAATACCATAATCCAATTTTGAGTATCGTCATGCCAAAATACTTTTGGGTCTCGAAAATCTTTAATATGTTCGTTAGGGATAACAGGGTTATTTTCATATTTTGTCCAAGTTTGTCCTTCATCTAAGCTATAAGCAATACTTTGTGATTGTACGCCTTCATTTGAATGAGTAAAAATAGCAACTAACCCATCTCCTCCATTAAAAAAGCCAGATGTATCATGCCAATCTACTACTACACTCCCTGAAAAAATCATTCCTAATTCATCTGGTTCTAAAGCAATTGGACAGTGTTGCCACTTGACCATATCATTACTTTTAGCGTGTCCCCAATGCATAGGCCCCCACGTATTTCCTCCTGGATAATATTGATAAAATAAGTGATACTCCCCTTTATAAAAAACCAATCCATTAGGATCATTCATCCAATGCTTTCTAGGACTAAAATGGAATTGAGGACGATATTTTTCTCGATAATCTATTCTTGCTTCTACTAAACTATTAATGTCTGACATACTAACACTCCTTCACTATATCTTGTAACAGGCTATTTACATCTTCCTTACTTGGAAGCGCCGCAATTGCCCCTCTATTCATGGTCGTTAACGCCCCACATCCATTAGCAAACAGGACTATTTCTTTTAATAAGCGCTGTTGTCTAGTAACTTTTTCTAAAGAGATTGAATCATGCAATATTTCTGCTAATTTATAAAGAAATCCACCAACAAAAGCATCTCCTGCCCCTGTCGTATCTACTGTATGAACTTTTATTGATTGCACATGGTCAAAGCCGTATTTTGTATAAAACGAGCACCCTTTATTTCCTTTTGTGATCAGGACTAACTTAACTTCTCCTTTCATAACTTTCTTGACTGCCTCTTGCTCTTTTCGTTGATGTGTCAAAAAGTACAGTTCATCTTCACTTAACTTCACTATATTCACTTCAGAGAGCTGTTCCAAAATTTGTTCACGGGCTATTTGTTCACTTGGCCAGAGACCGAGTCGTATATTAGGATCAAAACTAATAATGGAATGTCGTTTTCGTGCATATTGTATGGCTTGTTTCGTTGCGCTTCTTATCGGTTCATCAATTAAGGATATAGAGCCAAAATGAAAAATCGGTGATGAGTAAAACCATTTTTCATTTATGTCTTTACGCTCTAACAACATATCGGCTGCTGGTTGACGATAAAACATAAAATCTCGTTCCCCATTTCTTTGCAGCGATACAAACGCAAGGGCCGTGTTTGCCTTATCTGTTTTTAATAGATAATGAGTATTTACACCGCTCTCAGACAAAACCTCCTCTACATACTCTCCGAAAGCATCTTTCCCTACCTTTCCTATAAAAAATGACTCTCCACCTAAACGTGCTATTGTAGCACTTACATTGGCAGGCGCACCGCCGGCAAACTTTCTAAACTCTGAAACTTCTTTTAACTTATAACCATTAACTGTCGGAACAAAATCAATCAACACTTCTCCTAGACATATGATTCTTGTCATTTCTACACCTCCTTTTATCGTAATCGATTACGTAAACGATTACGTAAAGCACCAAAGAAATCAATGTAAATGCATTTACACCGATTTTCTCGAAATAAACTCTGAAGGTAACAGCACTTGTTCTCCCTCATACTCTTTTCCGTTTTCTATACGTTCTAACAGAATTCGCACTGCTTCCTCCCCCATTTCAAATGATGGTTGTTTAATGACCGAAATAGGTGGTGACGTAATCTTCATCCAATCATAGTCATCAAACCCAATAATAGCGACATCATCTGGAACCTTTAGGTGATTTTCATTTAAATACCTTAATGCCCCCATCGTCATAACATTGTTTGCAACAAAAATTGCCGTTATCTTTTGATTTTCAACCAATTCCTCTGCAAACTTATATCCACTATCAAAGCAGGATTCCCCTTCTTTAATACATAAAGTGTCGATTGGTAAATCATTTTGTTCATATGCCTTTTTGTAGGCAGTTAATCTCTCGTCACTTGTTGATATTCCTAATTTTCCGGTTATAAACCCAATTTTCTTATGACCCTTCTTCATTAACAATGTAATAGCTTCTAATGTGCTATTATAACTATCTGCGATAACAAGATCTCCATTGTATCCAACAGGTTTGCGATCAATAAATACCACTGGATACTCACCATTAAAATGTTCAAGATAAGGCTCCATATTATCAGCTGTTGGTGCAATAATGAGTCCATCTATCAATTGTGAATTAAACAATTTAATTTGTTCAATTTCAGTTTGAATATTTTCATGAGAGTTACCCAAAATCAAATTATAGCCTTGTTGCTTTACAATCGTTTCAATTCCATTTGCAATGGACATAAAGAAAAAATTTGATGTATCTGTATATTGCATAGGGACTATTAAACCTATAATCATAGATTTTCGACTTCTTAAGCTTTTAGCAACTAAATTCGGTTTATAGTCTAGTTCTTTCATTGCTAAAAAAACTTTATCCTTCGTTTCATTTGCAACATAACGCGTTCCATTAATCACATGTGATACTGTTGCTGTTGATACTTTCGCTACTTTAGCAACATCTTTTATACTAGCCATCTCTTTCTTACTCCTTTGTCATCCACTTAGGTAAACGTTTACGTAATCGTTTACATGAATGATAATACGTAATCAAACGATTGTCAATATCTTTTTCACTGAGGGATAAGTCATTTAATGAAACCACTTTCCTTAGAGGGCACTGAAAAAGTGAAAATCGTACTTTTTCAGTACCCTTCTCCCTAGCCCCTATATGAATGATGTTCAATCTTTCGTTCCTGACCATAAGAAATCAAACATATCGCTAACAATACAAATACCATACCAACCAAATGACCAAAAGAAAACGGCTCTCGTAAAAAAGTAAACGATAATAGAGCTGCACTCAACGGGACAACTCCTGTTAGCACGCCAGCCTTGTTTGCCGGTATTTCCTTAACAGCCTGATACATTAATATAAAAGCAACTACTGTAACAAATAACCCATGATGCACGACAATCCCAATATTTAATAATGAAAGGTCTCTAAAAGAAAATAGTCGCAACTCATATATAGCAAACGGTAAAAATAAGATTGCCCCTATCGCACTAACAAAAGTCGTCATAACGAGTGGAGAATGCTTCTTTGCGCTAACCTTCCCTAACAAAACAAACAAAGCTTCACTAATGACCGCAAAAAAAATCAATCCATTGCCGATTAATGGTGCTACTCCCCCTCCAACTTGACTAACTCCTGCCGTTTGAATACAAGCAAGACCTATCACCGTTACCCCTATACCTATCAACACCTTTAATGATGGCTTTTCCCTTAAGATAAAAAACGCACATATTGCCGTAACGGCAGGAAGCGTACTCGTAATAATCCCACCTTCCAAAGCCGTCGTATATTTCAAACCATAAAGCATGCAAACACTAAACAAAAACACCCCTGTTAACGCTTGAAGAAACAGAATAAATAGTTCTTTCTTACATACTTTCGTAACTTCTTCATATATGAATAATAATGGTACTAAAATCACGGTAGCCACTACAAACCTTAATTCAGAAGCAACAAAAACAGGTACACTTTCAACAAGCACTTTATTTGTCACAACTGAACTTCCTGCAAGAAACATAGCTAGGATCATTTTAAAATATGCACGTCTCACTTTTCCTACCTCACTTAATAGGATTTCTTCGGTTAGAGGCAGAGTCGAGCATAC
Source organism: Halalkalibacter hemicellulosilyticusJCM 9152 (assembly GCF_000513115.1). Lineage (GTDB taxonomy): Bacteria > Bacillota > Bacilli > Bacillales > Bacillaceae_D > Halalkalibacter > Halalkalibacter hemicellulosilyticus. The sequence continues at coordinate 119,133 of NZ_BAUU01000001.1, read as the reverse complement.
TTGTTACAGCTCTATATATATTCGGTGGATATTCTGCTATGCGATGGCACAAATATAAATACCATTCTGTTCCATAGACAATATACACTTTTGTTGCCACACCTTGACTCTTAAGCTCCTTAAGCAAGTTCGGTTGAATACCATAAAGCATTTCACATTCAACACCTTTTTGATGAAGAATTCCTTGATTAAATAAACGTTTAATTAATTTCTCGTCATGAGTCGCAATCGATATTGGATGATAGACATTCGTTATAACTTTTACTAACTGAATATAACGGTCATCTAGCTCTTTAGATCGCGGTAAAGAGATTCCTTCGTCTTCTTGATAGGCTCCTTTTACGATTCTTATTTTCCCTGGATAATGGATCAACTCTTTTATATCTGCTTCAGATCGATGCAATTGAGCTTGCACTGTTATTCCTATATTTTGATATTCAACTACTAACTCCTTGTATACATCCAATATTACATCCGTTTTTGTCGCTTCTTCCATACTAATCATAATCATATGATCATAGCGTTTTGCTTCATTAAGAAGTTCACGCATATGCTTCAAGGTAAGCTGACGATTGACTAATAAACCAATATGGGATAAATCTAATGATAATGTCGCTCCCCTTGCCTTTCTTCCAATTGCTTGGATGCATGCGATACATTCATCCTTTGCATCGATACTCATCTTCTCATCTCTTATATTTTCACCAATGTATTCTAAAGAAATATCATACCCCTTCTTGAGAAGCTCCATTGCTTGTTGAATCGCTTCTTCTTTAGTATCCCCAGCTACAAACCTCTTTGCTACTTTTAATAATAATGAGTACCATTCGTCTGATTGAAGAACACTTGCTTTCTTCTCTTCATCTCGAGCCAATTTTTTAAAAGCACTTGCCATCTCTAATGCATCTTTTGAGAACATAACTTCCCCTTCTTTCGTTAAATGATTTACTATGTATCAGGCTACCATGGTAAACTGGTTTAAAATAGATCCACTAAGCCATCATTTCCACAGTACCAATTTAAGAATGGGGGGATTAAAATGCTATGGTTATCAATTGATCGACAATTAGAACGCCCTTTAACAGAACAGATTTATACACAAATTAAAAGGAGAATTTTACAAGCTGAGTTGAAAGCAAATGAACGGTTACCCTCGACGAGGCAATTAGCGCAGGATTTAAGTGTTTCGCGGAACGTTACAATTGAAGCATACGAAAGGTTGATGGCTGAAGGGTATATTGAGACACGACAAGGCTCAGGAACTTATGTTTCCTACGGTGCTCATTTTGAATTAAATCAACATATGAGCCTTTCCAACATAAACGAAGAGCGTTCACTTTCTGATGATCAAGATATTACTAATTTTCGTTCAGGGATTCCCGACTTACGCTTATTTCCAAGAGCCATATGGGCAAAGCTCACATACAATACCATTCATAACTGTGATTACAAGGCTCTAAGCTATAGCAATCCTGAAGGGCTCTTAGAATTAAGAGAACAATTAGCTAGCTATTTATTAAAGGTTAGAGGTGTACAATGCCATTCTAGTCAAATCGTCATTACCTCTGGAGCGACTCAAGCATTATCACTTGTTGCAAAACTCTTATTATCAAAGGGAGATCAAATCATTATGGAAGATCCGATTACAGAGGATATCCAATCGATCTTCTCTAGCAGTGGGGCGATCATCAAAGGAATTCCTGTTGATCATAATGGACTCCAAACAGATTTAATTAAACAAGACGAGCGATTAAAGGCGATTTTCGTAACACCTTCTCATCAATTTCCTTTAGGCAGTACTCTTCCGATTCAACGCCGAATCCATTTAATTCATATAGCAAGAGCGGCAAACTGTTACATAGTAGAAGATGATTATGATAGTGAATTTCGCCATGAAGGGGCTCCCATTAGTTCATTACAAGGACTTGATCCAACAAGAGTTATCTATATCGGCTCCTTTAGCAAAATATTATCCCCAGCTCTACGTATCGGTTATTTGGTTTTGCCGCAACCGTTCATCCAAAAATGCCGTGAATACAAATGGTTCTCAGACCTACATACACCATCCGTTGAACAGCTTACTTTAGCACGATTTATCGAAAAGGGGCATTTAGAACGTCATATCTTAAAGATGAAAAAGGTATATCAAAAAAGGCGCGATCTTCTTATACACTTACTGCACAAAACATTTCCGAACCAGCTATCTATAACAGGTCATTCCACTGGATTACATTTGATCGCAGAATGGCACGATCTACATTTTTCTAAAAAGATAATTGAAACGATTCGGACGAATGGGGTTTACCTTTATCCAGTTGAGGATCATTCGATAGAGAAAGGCCATCATACAAAGAAAGTAATCTTTGGCTACGGTCATCTTAACGAGGAGGAAATGAACGAAGGAATACGTCGTCTCTCTAAAATTTTGAACGAAATAGATCTCATTTCATAGGTGAGACAACTTGGGCTTGGGGGCATTGAAAAAGTTAAAACCAAATTTTCTCAGTGCCCTTATTTCTTATGCCGCAAATAAAAAATTGCCAGTTGTGTACGATCACGAAGCTCAAGCTTATCCAAAATGACTGACAATGTATTTCTTACCGTTCCAACACTTAAAAACAAATACTCAGCTATTTCTTTATTAGAGAGACCTTGTGCCACTCTTTCAGCCACCGCATTTTCTCTATCCGTTAGCAGTTCTAATCGATCTGCTCTTGGTTCAACTAGTTTCTGCACAACCGTTTCATCAAATACAGAGGAGCCAGACTGTAGTGCCCGAATTTGCTGCGTCATGTTCTTCTCAGCGGTCGACTTGATTAAATAGCCATTCGCCCCCGCTTGAAGCGCAAGTCGAATATTCGGCTCATCTTGAAACGTCGTTAGCATCATAATGAGGATACGAGGGAAATCCTTCTTAATCTGTTTCGTACTTTCGATCCCATCCATAACAGGCATACGAATGTCCATTAAAATAAGATCAGGCTTCTCATCTCTTTCCTTGCAAAAATTTAGTGCTTCTTGACCATTTCCAGCAGTACCAATAACAACAAAATCATCTTCAAGCTCCAACATCAATTTCAGACTTTGACAGACAAGAGGGTCATCATCAACGATGACGATCTTCATTTAACTCACCTCTCCCTTCATTAATCGGAAACACACATACAACTAAATAACCATCAGCAATACTTACAGTAATACTGCCTCCAGCCGCTCTCGCTCTTGCCTTTAAATGCCTTAATCCCGTCCCTTTATCTGCTTGGGGCGAGACGACTCCATTATCTTGAACACTTAATCGAACAATCATTTCTGTTACATCTAAATGAATGATCACCTTAGTTGCATCACTATGACGCGCAATATTCGTCAGAACTTCCTTCATACAAGGTTCAAGTAAACTCCAAATATGAACAGGCACGACATTCATATTCCCTGATTTGTTAAACTCCACCTCAACCTCATTTCCTAAATAATTGTTCGCAATAAACGCCAGTTGTTCCGCTCCTAATCTCGCTACAGGTGTCAAGTCATGAACAGTTTCACGTAATGTCGTGGTGCTTCTTTCAATCCTCTCTTGAACCTGATCTAATATCGCCTCTTTCTCACGTCCTTTTTCAAGCCTTCTGTATGTTTGCAAGCCAAGAACCGCACCCGTTAAGTCATGACCGAGATGATCGTGTAAATCACGAGCAATGCGATACCTTTCTGAGACCTCAGCCATTTGTACAGCTTGACTATTGGCCTCTAGTAATTCTGCCTTCACCTTCTCTAATTCATAACGAGCCAGACGCTCTTCATCTGCCTCACGTATCGTTTGGTCATAGCTTTTATTCCAGAAATATAAAATAACACCAATTACGCTCACATTCAGTAAATACCAAAGTAAGAGGACCTCATGAACCGTAGACAATATCATACTGACAGGAATAAGTAAAAGGGAATAAAATCGACCTTTCACAATTCCATCAAAAAGCGGCAGAGCGATTCCATAAATGCTCGCACTCCAAATAGGTAAAAAGAGAAGGCAACACACTAAATCAACAAAGGACAACCAAAAAGGTACTTTGAATCTCCAACGTATCCCAGCTAATATGGCAAGGATGAAGATGAGAATAAACCCATTATTCCATTGATCATTCACAACCCACAGTGTACTAAGAAAAAGCAAACACAATATACGTATCAAATAAACAAATGTAATAGGCTCTACCTTTACCTTCATACTTCACCTCATCCATACCAAACTCTAAAATGAATCAATGAATTCGACGCATACTTCCAAGCACTAAGAACAAGAACGTATATAAAACCATTATACCCCCAATAAAGAAGAAATGAGTAATGGATTCATCTCCAATCGCGATCCAACCTAACCCTTCAGCTAACCAATGCACTGGTAAGAGCATAGATAATCGTTGAAGAAAAGGAGGAAGCATTTCCACTGGAACGATTAAGCCACCTATTAATGACATAAGCATAATGACTGCCATATATACTAAAAATGCCGATTCCTTACTTCGATATAGAGAATTCCACGCTAATGCCATTGATAAGGAAACGAAGCTGAACAAAATGAATAATACAAATACATACAACGGTTGATACAGCTCATGACCATAAAGATAACCACCTGCCACGACGATGATACATTGAAGAACAAGTATAAGACTATAAGCCAATAAATTTTGCCAGAGATACTGGAAATGGCTCACAGGTGCTACAGCTAGACGTTTGACGACCCCTTTTTGTCGATCTTCAATCATTAACGATGTTAAGCGAATGCCGACAAATAAAATCAAGATCCCAAAGTATTGATAACCAATTGGAAACTCCATCCAACCATCAGGATTTGGCAAAAATATAGCTACAATCGGAAACAACGTTAAAAACATGAGGTTCGATAGATTTCGAACATTTCTCTTTAATACAAAGAAAAAAATCGTCATGGCATACGTCTCCTTCCTAAAGCGAGCATGATAGCAAATAAAACAACAATATATCCGATTAGAAGCAGCACATGAAAGATTACGTCATTTTCGAACACACCATTATATTCAAAAATCGCTGCATAACTAATTGTTAAAGGATTAACATATTGATTGAACCATTCGATAATGACAAGATCAGGCATCGGAAAGAACAGACCAGCCATGAGAAACGCACCGAGGCCATACACCTCACTTAGCCTTTCAGCTAATTTGTAATTATTCACAGAAAAAACAAGGATCAAACAAACAATACTTGATAATAATGACATCAACGATATAATAACGATACTCCACAGCGGATGACTCCAATTCACTCCTAAAGCGAATTGCGAAAAGACCATTAAAATGATTCCTAGTATAACGGAAAAGATGGTTCCAATCAGCATAATGGTAAATGCATACACGGTATGATTCATAGGCAATGTTTGGATACGATGACGGCGCTCAGTGAAGAAATCAAGATAGATATAAGCCATTGCGATGCATCCCCCAAATAATTGAAAGCCTACAATCATATACATAGCTGTTTCTTCCATAATAGGAAATCCTCTTTCACCAGGTACATCTGGTAAAATGAAAGAAAAGACCGTCAAAATAACCATAGGGAGTAAAAGAAGTAGCAAAATCGTCATAAAATCTCTCGATAATCGCTTAACTGTATAAGGTATCGTACTCCATACTCTCATTATTCATCCTCCCCATCACGCAATTGTTTCCCCGTAAGTGTTAAAAAGACATCCTCCAAATTCGGTTTCTCCGATTGAATACCAAGAACGCTCGTATGTGATTTCACAATCGACAGAACCCGGTCAAGGTTACCTGAACCTGTTGTCGATATAATATGAATATTGCTTCCTTCCTTCGATACTTGCTTAACCCCAGTTAGAGCTTGAAGCCGATCAAGAGGCACTAAGTGAGGATCTGTCACATCAATCACTAGCTTTTCTTCATGCTGAATCGTTCGAATCAATTCCTCTGTTGTTCCTTCCTTAATTAATTGACCTTGATCAACAATGACGACCCGAGAAGCAATGGCTTGAACCTCCTCCATATAATGGGTCGTATAAATAATCGTTGTTCCACGTCTTTGTAGTTCTTTGACTGTTTCTAAAATGTGATTTCTTGATTGTGGATCAATGCCTACGGTCGGCTCATCCATGATGACCAGTTTCGGATTATGCGTAAGAGCACAAGCAATATTCAGTCGTCTTTTCATTCCTCCAGAAAACTTCTTCGGCAACATCTTTGCTTTAGAGGAGAGTCCGACAAAACTTAGAGCTTCCTCTACTCTTTGTTTCTTCTCTTCTCCCTTTAGCCCGTACACACCAGCAAAAAACTCCAAATTCTCCTTAGCCGTTAAATCCTCAAATATCGTCAACTCCTGTGTCACCAAGCCCAATTGTCGCTTATTTTGGTTGTTGAAAGGCTTTTTATAATCACCGAACAACGTAATCGTTCCAGTATCCTTAGGAATAATACCTGTGAGTACTTGTATAAGCGTTGTTTTCCCTGCCCCGTTTGGACCTAATAATCCAATGACCTCTCCTTCTTTAATCGTTAAGTTCACATAATCTAAAGCGACAAACGAGCCATACCGTTTTACTACATCATTCATCGATGCAATAATCATTTCACATCACCCTCCCTCATTAATTTCAACATTAGTATGACATCACCTATCATTTACGATTAGTGACAAATGTCATTTATTATTTGCATTTAAATTATTTTTAAGAAAAGATGTGCCGCACCCTCCCGCATAAAGAGCGTGTTTCTCTCATTTAACGGAATGAGGTTCCTTTTTGCCATAAGAGCAACTTTATATTAATCTTTACTAAGTTGTGACGTATGTAGCGGACGTCTTCCTTAACTTTTAATATAGGATACACTTATAAAAGCTAATTCTGCCATAAAGAAAAGACCCATAGCGATAAACTATGAGTCCTTCAAACTAGGCCTTTAATTATTGTTCAGCTTCCACCTTCTCATTGTCGTAACAGCAACGCCCCCTACGATTAAAGCTAAGCCAAGTGTCAACCAATTATACAAACTTGTAGCTGTATCAGGCAATGTTTCACCTGATCCTTTTTGTTCATCTTGACTACCTTCTTCAGCTTGAGGCTCTCCAGTTCCGTTTCCAGTTCCGTTTCCAGTTCCGTTTCCAGTTCCGTTCTCTTCAAATATACTTGAAGAGAACACGGTGAAAATACTAAAATGGTTCGTTTCCGTTACGATAAAGCCATCCTCTTCGTAACCACCTATTTCTTCCCAAAGACCACTCTGTTCATTCCAATAGTAAACCTTCAAATCAGACGTATCTTGCTCTTTATTAACAGGGAAGTGTAGTTCAATCGCATCCTCAAATTGATGAACACTTTCCCCATTTTGGATAAACTTAAATTGATAGGTCGCACTTTGCGCTTGCTCAATTTTCGGAAGTTCACTATCTCGTTCTACACGTTCCATATGAATAACCGCATCCCCTTGCTTGAATGCGCCCGCAGGAATTTGTAGCTGAACATCGTCTTTAGCTAACACTAAATGTATACCTCGACTGATCAGTTCATTCACTTGATCAGCTGTTAATTGGAGACGGCTCAACTCAGTAGAAACAGAATGAAGCGCGATCCATAATGTGCCATGATCTAATACTGAAGCAATTACATCATCTGAAATAAACGCAACTCCATCTTTTTCTTCTGGCTGAATTAAAACCAACTCAGCTTGTTCTTCTTTAACTGGAGGAGGGATTGAATCTTCTTCCTCTTTTCCCCCACCTTGTCCATCTTCTGAATCCTTTTCTTCCCCTTTGCCTGGATTCTTATCGGTTTCATCGCCATTCTCTTCCTCTGGCGGGGCTACTTCACTCTCTGTATCCTCATCTTCTCGGCCACTTTCCGTTTCTTCTTCCTCTTTGCCTGTATCTTGATCTGTCTCATCGCCATCCTCTTCCTCTGGTGGCGTTGAACCTTCTTCTAATACAGTAATCGTAATGTATAACGGCACTGCTTCATTACCAGCTTCATCAACCGCTGTATATTCCACGACATACGTAGCTGGTATGGTCGTATCAATGTCACTTTGCTTAACCACTTGTTCTTCTTCATTATAAATGGTAACAGTTGCCTCAATATCTTCATCGACATTATCTGTTACAGTGACGGCTGGAACGATAAATTCCGCACCATATTCAACCTCAATCTCTAATTCACCATCATATTCAATAACCGGTGGTTCAATGTCTAGTGGAGCATATTGCACAAGTCCATAACCATACAGACTATCTCGCCCTTCTGGACCGAGATCATTAGCTTTTTTAATAAGTAACTCTCTAATTTCTTCATTTGAACGCTGAGGATATTTTTCCATTAAAATAGCTGCCAAAGCCGTAACATGAGGCGTCGCTTGAGAAGTACCACTCATCGCGACATAGCTACCTCCCGGCGCTAACCCGCCAATAAAACCTCCGGGAGCAGCTACTTCATTTTCTGGTCCAGCTGCTGAGAACGTTGAACGTGACAAATCCTGATCCACTGACGCAACGGCAATCACCTCGTCGTATTTTGCAGGATACTCAATCTGCTCACCTGTTCCATCTTCATTCCCTTCATTTCCACTTGCCGCAATGACTAATATTCCTTGCTCAACCGCCTCTTGAATCGCTTCAAGTACAGCAGGAACCTCACCCGTAAAACCTAAACTCATATTAATGATGTCCATCCCCTCTTGGATCGACCAGTCAATACCAGAGATGAGATCAGTAGTTGTCCCACCAGTACTTTCACTAAAAACTTTCACACCATATAATTCAACGTTTGGAGCAATTCCTTGATGCGTTGTTCCTTTTTGTGCACCAATAATTCCTGCCACATGTGTACCATGGCCATCGTAATCATATGTATACACATCATCCTCAAATACAGAATGACCGCCTGCATATGTAATATCTTGATGCTCATCAAAACCTGTATCTAATACTGCCACTCTAACACCATTACCTGTATAGCCATCATCCCAAGCATCAAAAGCCTTCACCATTTCATTATTCCAATCATATTCACTTAATTCTCTAGATGAATCTACTTCTTCTACCATTAAATGAAGCGGCTGATCAATTGAAACCGAAACAACATTAGAATATCCTTCTAACCGTTCAATCTCCTGTTCAGGTACCGTCATCGTTATAATCGGCAATGCTCCCATAACGACTACATTTTCATAGTTTGCACGATCGAAAGCATCTACTAACTTTGAAGAATCTTCTTCATACGTAACAAGCACATCTACTTTTTCGGCTTCTGCTGTAGCAAATGTCCCAAAAGGAAAGAGTAAATGAGTTAACAAAATAACCATTAAAAATAAGACCGATCCTTTAAAACCAAAGCCTCTTCTCTTCATTCTATTCCCTCCTCGTAATCTATTCATCTATCATTCTATCACTCTCTTATAATATCGGTGTAAAATGATTGAACTTTACTTGTAAAAAATTGCAACTTCCCAACCAAACTTTTCAGTAACCTTAGGAAAAAAGCAAGCTGACGTCCGCTGATGTCAGTTCGTGAGTTCAACGGACTTCGAAGGGTGTACCTCCATCCGAAGAGCGTACTTGAAGAGACTGACCATGGTCATGCCTACTAACTTAAGAAAAACCGCGGTAGCGATCTTTTTTTAGTTGCACAGAAAAGTGACAACGCTTTACTTTTTTATGAAAGTGAGGGCAGCGATTGACCTACACCTTCTTTTCTCTGTCCACTGGAGCGAAAGGAAGGTGCGTACAAAAAACAAAGGGAATCCTCTTGCCCCTAAATCAGAAAAAAACTGCTTCCTGAGAAGAAAAAGGATTCCTCATTCTGCTATTTGAGCTAAACAAGGACAAAAGAAGGAATACAACCCGGAATAGAGGAATGAGGAGACCGTAACGACAATAAAAAGTGAAATACAGAGTGGATAGAGGAACGAGGAGCACATGTCGCACAAGGTCTAATAATCAACAAGCTTCATCTCAACGACTGAAGATAGCCAGACGGACTTAATCTTTGCAACCTGCCTTCGTGCAACTTCAGAGCGTGCAGCCATTGGGGAATCACTCTGTACATAGCTATCTCCCTTCAATGGTGAAATATAGAGATACATTCCTTTTTCCTTAATCGCTTCTTCGTGTGTCGATAAACCGATTTGCCAAGTCGCCTCGTTACAAAAGTTATCATGAATCAACTCCCCGTCGATAAATGCATAACCGATATCTCCCTCATAATCGACATTCAGAAGCAATTCCTTCACACCTTCAAAGGCCACATTAGGGACACGCACCTTCACTTTTGCATCACTCACTTGATCCACTTCGCATTCAACTACCTGCTCACTCAGCGTACATCGATACGTATGAAAGATTCCACTCTGCCCTAAGTGTACAATCTGATGTTCCCGACTTGAAATCGTATCACGGAATGCTGGGAATGCTTTCAATTCAAATGGTGACTGGCCTTGACATTCTAAACGAAACCGATTTTGGTCAACTAAGACGCCTGCGTTGGTTACGATCGCTCTCTCCTGCCCATCGAGGCTAACTTTCCAGAAATCCAATGACTCCTCATGTGTGAGTGTGCATACGTGTACTCTCTTACCACCCTCACATTCCAACACAACTGGATGATTCATGAGCTCTTCTCCCTTAATGACATACGCAGCCTTACCATTCACTACCTTTGCATCCGTATACACCGCGACTATCCCCTTTTTATCAACAGAATACTCAGGTGACATCCCTTTTGGGGTAAAGAAGAAATGATACACTTCTTCTTCATACTCAACCTGTGTCATATATTGAGTAGTTGCATACAGGAGCGTGCAACCTGATAAAGATAAATGAAACGGCAGAATGCATGACTCTCCTTTTTCCAACGACATTGTCCCTTGTTGCGGTACACGAATTCGTTTTTCCTCAAGCTCTAATACTATTGCAAAATTCTCTTGATGTTTCAATTTCACATGATCCTGGTAATTATTAATAAACAGAAAACCACGATGACCATCTGCTCTCACCGCATATCGTAACGTATCGACATCTGTCGGAGTAATCTGCTCTGCATTTTCTGGCAACACGGTTTTCATTTTCGTTAAAGTTTGCTCACATTCCTGATATAAATAATGCTGACGCTTCAGTCGTTTATATGATTCTCGTACTTGACCAAACTCCCCTATTGGTGCTTGATAATCGTACGATATTTTCGGTGTGGCTGTTTCATTTAAGAAGGCTGTTTTCTTACCTTTTGGATGAGACCCACCGTGAAAGACATAATATCCAACGAAATTACAGCCACCTGCAACCTTCATATTCGCCATTGCATCGACACTTTCATAAGGCAATTGAAAACGATATTTATAGAAAACAGTCATTCCACCGCCCATTTCACAGCAAGCATACGGAAGACTGCTAGCAGGATACTTCGGTGTAAACGCCTCATACGTCATCCCGTCCTCATGGAAGCTTCGATAGACATATTCTGAGGTAGCCGGGTGCTCGGTCGCATCCCCATAGAAAATCCATGGCCAAAACGCATATCCCCCCACAACGGCAATACATCATGAGCTGGGGCAGCTGCCCTCCCCAGCCAGTAGCTGTATAGAGCGGCGTCTTAATACCGACCTTTATCGCTAAGTCCTTTAACACCTTAATATGAGTAGCGCCATCTTTCCCTGCTGAAACCCATTCTTGGGCCGTACCTGTCGTGATCTCCCAAGGCGCTCCTGCATGCTCATATTCATTTTCAATTTGCGTACCGATAATCGGACCACCTTGCTCAAATAGAAGTCCATCGATCTGCTCAGCAATTTCGGTATAAAACCGTTCAACAAACGCTACATACTCCTCATCATTTGAGCGTAATTCAAATGGCCTTCCAAATAACCAATCAGGCATTCCACCATTTCTTGCTTCACCATGAGCAAATGGACCAATTCTTAGGATCACATAGAGATCATGCTTCTGACACAATTCCACAAACCGCCTGACATCTTTCTGATCTGACCATTCATACACACCTTGCTCCTCTTCATGATGATTCCAAAACACATATGTCGGAACAATCGTAATCCCAGCCATTTTCATTTTAATTAACTCATCTTCCCACTTTTGGTCATCATAACGACTAAAGTGAAATTCCCCCGAGATACCGAAGAAAGGCTGGCCATTTTTTTCAAGGTAATAATTCGTTAACGACAACCGATCACCATTTGGTGCCGTCCCTTCCACGTCTAACTCTGCTTGATAAATATTTTTCTTCGCCGCTTTTACATCAACCGTATATTCACGCATGCCAGCCCTCCTCTTGACAAATGGTAAGATGCAAAGTCGCTCCTTGATGATTCGGATCTAATACCAATACTTGATGGAACTCTGTTATAGCTGCCTCTTTGTTACTCAAACCTAACAACCCTAGACCGCGTATAAAATGGCAGTGAATTTGATTCCTTTTCACTAAATCTTCATCAAACACAAGAAAATCAGGTAAGGATACAGCAAAGTAATCAATTTTCACATCATCGAAATAATGTCTTTCCGCATAGTCAATTAACGTGTGGAATCTCCTATTGGCCTCATGCTCGTTGTTCAGCTTCTTCCAAGCTAACCCTTGATAAAAAATCATCTCTGGTGGCTGATCATTATAATACATTGCACTTGCTGGCTCTTCTATTCCTTTTGAAGCAGCCTCAAAGCATTGCGTTGCGAGATCGCCTTGCCCATTTCCTTCATAAGCACAACCTAAATAATAAAATATATCATTTTCTTGTGCCCCATGAAGCTTCCCTTCTCCAAGATTTTCTGGATAATACAACGCCTTTTTCAACACGTCGATCGCTTGTGAGTGAGCCCCCTTCTTCAAATACATCTTCCCGATTTCGACATGAGCATAGACATATTGCCCTGTCACTTTCCCTTCACCGCCTTCCCACGGATGAAAGATTCGCGACAATAAACACTTAATCGCTAGCTCGTATTGCTCTGTCATATTTAGTAATGTCACATACTCAATATATAGATCATCTCGTCGTTTAACTAACTCAGCATGCTTGTTCATTAACGATAGTCGTTCTTTCGGATACATTCCGACCTTTTTCTTTAGCTGATCAAGCTCGTAGAACACACGCGCATCACTAGGCTCACACGCAAAAGCCTGCTGTAATGAGGCAAGGGAAAGATTTGGTTCATGACGCTTGTTGTAGTAAGCTAACGCTAAATTCCGATGAGGTGTGGCAAATGATGGTGCAAGATCTCTTGCCTTTTCCCAATGGTTAATCGCTTCATCATAACGCTTCTTATCATAAAGTAAGTTGCCGAAATAATAATGGGCTTTTTCATCTTCAGGATGATCCTTGAGAACATCAGCTAGCACAAGAGCATCTTGCAATGTGTTTGGAAAGCATGTCGATACGTCAAGCTCATAAGCCTTCTTATGCCAACGTTGCGACTCTTCCGTTTGACCTGTCCTCTTAGAAATATAAGCTAACGTATAAGGAATCATAGGCTCGTTTGAGAAGTTCACAATTCTAGCCAAAATCTTTTTTGCTTCTTCATACAGCCCGCATTCCATATAATCATTCGCCGTATAAAGGAATGAGCGCGGTTCTGCTCTCATCAGCTCCACTATTGTATTCCATAAGCTTCGTGCTTCCTCCTGCTCTCTTTGCTCCTCAAGAATGAAGACTTGCTCAAAATACGCGCCAAAATCCATTGCATCTAGCTGAAGCGATTGCCTACATTCATGTAATGCCTGATTCAATTGCCCCGTCTTACGTAACAGAGCTGCTTTTAACATGCGTGCTTTCATATGATACACATTTCTTGAAAGTGAACGATCAATAAGTTCTAATGCTTCCTCATAAGACTGACGTTCTGTCGCAATTTGGGCCAAAGTGAAGTAACTACTATCCTGCCATAACGCCGACCAAACAGCTTTATATAGATTGGCAAAGGCCTCATCAAGCCTCCCTTGTAGCTTTAAACTCAACCCTAACTGATAGTACGCTTCACTATCGTAAGGATTCGTATTTTTCCACGTTAATGATTGAACCGCTTGGCGGAAGTAACGCTCACTTTCTGCGAACAAGCCTCTACGTAGCAACAGCAGCCCATAGGCAATGTTTAGACGAATATCCTTCGCATCACGTTTCAAACCCTCTTTGTAATAAGCCTCAGGTTCAAATGTCGCATGGCGATATTGCTCAAGGTGCAAGCCGGCAAGATAGAGCTCCTCCGTTGTTTTCAATTGATCTGGCACAGGTAACGGTTTAGCAGCTTTAGGAATTTCCTCTAATGCTGGCTTTTGAGGCTGATAGGAAACGAGCTTCTTTCCTTTACCGTCCTTTACTTCAACGAGAATGTCATGAGGCTGCTCATTTCCATTCAATTGAACTTCCAAATGATAGACATCATTTGGAGACAACGCGCATTCCTCTTCACTATATGTCTGCTCCTTACCTATCACCTTCACCGTTGCCTTTTCAACTAGCGATGTCGCGTATACACCAATGATCGCTTTTCCTTTCTGCTCATCGAACTCCATATTTACTGCGGCATCCTTCGTCGCATTTTTCACTAGACCGATTTCTTTGTAAGGCATAAAATATTGCGTAAATGTTTTGGTTTCATACGGGTGAAGCCACGTAAAGTCCGGTTGATTGTCCGTAAAGACACCGGTCATTAATTCAATGTACGGTCCATCCTCGTCAGTTAGCTGTCGATCCCATGCTTGACCAAACTCTCCATTCCCCCACGTCCATTGCTTCTTACCAGGAGAAAGATAATGGTTAGCTACATGTAGCAGTCCTCCACGTACTTGATGATCATAGCCTCCGACAAAATCATACTCTGATTTATATGCCATATATGAGGTAGGAACAGGTATGTTCTTATACTTGGAAATATCAACACCTGCAGAATAATCCATTTTGTAGTATTCACCTGTTGCAATTGGAAACCTCGATACATCTCTCTTCCCATGATCAAAGACAGCATTTACATCTGGTGGAAATACGGATTGTGTATGATCATTAACTGCTACAGCTGGATTCGCCCACCAAAGAAACGTCTGTGGCATCGATGTTCGATTGTATAGCTGCACGTCAATTTGTAAATAGGCTTTATCACGATGTAGCGTAAATCCTGCTGTCATCTTCGTTCCGTACATCCGGTCAATTTCACTCATCCAGACCGTTGCGCTTCCATCCTCATTTTCACTCATTTGATAATCAACTGGACCAAATGTATTCGGTCGATGATGCTGTGGCCAATTAAATTCAATTCCTCCCGAAATCCATGGTCCCGCTAAGCCAACAAGTGCAGGTTTAATGACCCGATTGTAATAGACGAAATCATAGTCGTTTGTTTTATCGAGTGCTCGATAAATTCGCCCACCAATTTCAGGCATAAGCTCAATCCGAATGTACTCATTTTCCAAAATAACGAGTTGATACATTTTTAACTCTTTTTCATCCTCAATTTTATCGATAACTGGATACGGATATACCTTCCCTGAGCTTCCTTGGTACACTCGTTTTTCTAGAAACATTGGATTTTTCTCTGGCTTTCCTGTCTTATAAGTAGGAATCTCTCGGTTTTCGGTCCACACTTTTACATGTTCAACTTTGTCCATTCACTAGCAGCCCCTCTCCCTTGTCTTAACATAAGCGTACATATGTCCATAGGCAGAAGCCATTGAGCAAATGCGGAATGTAATGGAGAATATTCGGTTTTGATCTAGTCTAAGGTTTGCTATACTAGTAGAGATACTATCATTTATTTTTTCAAATATGGAGGATCATATGAAAAAGGCTGATGGATTCGCTGCAGAAAAGCTATACATTTTACCTGAATATATCGAGGACGACTTACATAAGCATGCACTTCTCAAAGAAGGCTATATGAGTGATATCGGTTACTTTCCAGATGCGACTCATCATTATCGGAAACGAGAAAGAGGATGCCCTTCCCATATTATGATCTACTGCTCTGCAGGAGAAGGGTGGATTCAATTAAAACATGACGATATCATTCACATAAAGCCTCACACATTTTTCTTTTTACCGGCTCATACAGCTCATACTTATTTTGCCGATGAACGGAATCCATGGAGCATTTATTGGTTTCATATAAAAGGAGACAGTATTTCTACATTAGCACTTGAATTGAACCTTTCTCGCAAGCCGATTGCCATTTCCTACAAAGAAGGCTCGCTGTTCATTCAATTGTTCAATCAATGCTATGATTTCATCTCACATAAGCCGTATTCAGTCGAGCATCACCTTCATCTCACTCAAACAATTCGTTACTTGCTCAGTACGATAGCTATGAATACGTATCAATCACATGATACCGAACGCAAAACTGCTTATATAGAAGAAGCGATTCTATTCATGGAAAATCATCTTCATACGTCGATATCACTTGAAGAGATAGCAAAAAAGGTGCAGCTCTCAAAGCAACACCTTAATCATATTTTTAAAGAAGCAACAGGCTTTCCGCCGATTGATTATTTCTTAAGATTAAAGATCCAACGCGCCTGTCAGCTACTCGATTTAACCGCGTTAAGCATCAAGGAGGTCGCCTCCGACATTGGCTTTAAGGACCCTTATTATTTTTCACGCATGTTCAAAAAAATCATCGGTCAATCGCCCAGTGACTATAGAATGACGCTAAAAGGCTAAGGCGCAAAACAATAGTTTCCGTCAAAGAAAAGTCCAAGCTTGAGCGAGCACGAAGGGAGCCTCTTTGCGGACTTTCAGAATGCGATGAAGGAACCACATGCAACTGACTCTCGTATTCACCCGTAACTCTGTGTCGTCGTGAAAGAGCGCACGCCCATATGGCATTCTCGTGCCCCTAATTAGAGAAAAAATCGCAGCACAAGACGGAAAGGGAATCCCCCTGCCCCTATTCAAGCAAAAATCGCGTGAAATGAGGCATAAATGCCTAAATAGAGGCATGAAGAAGCCGTAACGTCGTGAAAAACTGAAATACAGAAAGAATAGAGGAATGAGGAACCTCAAGCAGCGTTAGAGAACAGGCTCTCACCCCCGCCCTCAAGTGACCGTCTGTCCATTCACTTTACACATTCGAACGATTTCACCAACCGTCAGCTGCGCATTAGGTTGAAACGATTCGCTTAAGACATAATTTAATATCATTTGGAACAGATAACTATTTTCCGGACGTTTCAAGTCATTCGTTGCATACGTTCGAAAGCTAGAGACAAATAACTTCCCTTTACCGACTTTCGCTTCAAATGCATAGGCTAATCTTTTCATTCGGTGGAAATTATCAACGACCTCAACGATCGGCGCAACTTGCGGAACATTGTCTAGACATAGGGCTGCTGTCTGATCGACAAGATGATACCATTGCCAATTGGACATCCCATCATGTGGAAAATGATTGAATACAGGATGCTCATTCACAATCATCCCCATTGTCGTACTGGCTTGAGTCGGAAACCAAAGAAAGTTCCAAAAGACCGGCAAATATTTCGTATGCACTTCATCATATTGATTACCCGGCTTTGCCATTAACCATACCGAACCACCATCTAATAAAAACTGCAACACATCACGCGACAAATATTCTGTAATCGCCAATCGAGCGTCTTCCTTCTTATAACTACGCTCTTCAATCCCAATTAACTCACCGTACGTTGCCCCATATAATAAGGAATTCAGCTCTTTCATATTCGTCCAAATCTGTTCTGTACCTATAGGTAAAGGCTTTCGTGGGTAGGACCAGAAATCCCACTCATTTTCTAGTTTTATTCCAGCGTATTCAAACGTGACAGATAGTAAATACTGAACTGGTCGATCCTCTACTGCTGTCATACGAACTGTTTCAAATGCATGAATCATACCTGCTTCAAGAGAGGATACGGATTGCTCTCCTTGACTTAAAAGCGTTTCCCCATCATGGATTTCCCACTTAAGAACACCTTGATCAATTCTAGCACCAAAGTTGGAAAGCTCCAATGTAGCCTCTAACTCTTCTCCTCCATAAAACGTTCGGCGATCAGTTCGCATAAGCAGGACACGTGCATCATTAAACTGCTTAAACTCCTTTGGCTCAATTACACCTTTACGATCCCAAAACACATCTAATACTCCTGTTGTTGCATGCCCTTGACCAGGAAAGTCACGAATATCTAATAGCTGAATCCCAGCTAGCTTCGACGTACGTCGTGCCCTTTCCATAATTTCCTTATAGGAACGTACCATATGCACGCCCGTCACCTGCTTAAACTGCTCAACTCGTTGCTCCCACCCTTTTGCCTCGAGAGATTGCTTAAACGAATCAAGCCACGCTGACTTTAAATGTCCAGTGAACTTCTCTTCAATACTTGGATCAATGTACATCGTAAACTGACCGTGCTCATGTCCAATAACAGGCTTCTTAGTTAGCTTGGCAATTCACGATAATCCTCAGTCGTATTCGGTGTACCTGCGTATTCTAATTCATAAGGTGGATGCCAATTTAATGACTGAATATAAAAATCCCCTTGACGATCATGTGCCGGCAGCTGTCCAAACCCTGTATTATCAGTATAAATACGCGAGGAATCGATCGAACGAGCAAGCTCGACTAATTCATTTAGCTCCTCATGACCGCTAGCATCAATTAACTCATTCCCAAGCGATAGCATGACAAACGAAGGGTGCTCATTCAACAATTCCAACATCCGAACGAGCTCTCTTTTGAAAAATGACTGTACATCCTCTGGTGGTTTCACACTCCGATCAAGATAATGAAATGACCAATGAGGAAGCTCGGTTTGCACAAGCATCCCCTCTTCATCTGCTGCCTCCCAAAAAGGCTTTGGTGCTGACCAACCATGCAAGCGAACATGATTAAAGCCATGCTCCTTCGCGATTTTGAATTGCTCCACATAATGAGCTTTGTCCCAAACAGGATACCCCGTTAATGGAAACACACAACAATCGACATATCCACTCAAAAAAACTGGCTGATCGTTTAATAAAAAATGATGCCCCTCCGTCTGAAAGTGGCGTACTCCAATCCTCTTTTTAATGCAATCAATCACTGAGCCCTCTTGATAAAGCGAACATTCAACATCATACAAAGCTGGAGAACGATCTGACCAAAGTGTTAAATCCAATTCGTTCAAGCTCAAGTCGAACTCTACTTCAACCAACGAATGAGATGGTTGAAGTTCGATGTCTGTTTCAACCACTTTCATCACTTCTCCGCTATTCTCCCTAATGACGACCGATAACTGACAATCTCCCGTTTTGGCATTACGAATTTCAGCTCGCATACGCCAAGAACAAACTTCCTTTTCTGGGTAAAAGGAAACACGCTCCAAATGAGTGACAGGTAAGCTCTCAATGACTACTCCACCCGTAATTCCCCCCCAATTCGTTGCTGTGTGATACGAGTGAATATGACTCTCCATTAAAGGAATATGCAGACGATTATCTATTGAAATCACAAGCGTTTGAACTTTGCCATACTCAATAAACGACGTCAGATCAAACCGTTGATCCGTTACAAGACCTTCCCCTTTTCCTACAAACTCCCCATCCAACCATACATCCGTAAACCAATGAACACCAGATAGTACTAGATAGTGGTGCTGATCACTCACGAGCTTAGACGAATCGACCTCAATCCAATACCAAGTCTTGCCGATATATTCTCTTTCTTTTTTCCACGTTCCTAACGGCTCATGCTCACTTACTTCCCCATAGCCTTGCTCCTCCCATGAACCGGGTACTTGAATCGTGTGACCTTGTTCAAAAGGAATATCTTCAATGGATCGATCATCGTTAGGGTCTAAGCAAAACCCCCATGTGCCGTTTAACGAAAGTGACGTTCGAGCAGCTTGTTTCTCAAAGCCCATGAATATAACCCTCCCTATTGTTCTGCTTGTTTGTTGTTATTGTAACGCTTACAAAATAACTTGACCATTCACTATGACAGGAACATGATGGAGGATTTACGGATTTTTACCCTTTTAAAAAAATAAACACGAACCCTTATCTAAATGGTATAATTTACCTAACCTATTCTAACAAGGCGGTGTTTAAATTGAAGCATCTTCTTTTTCATGTGTCTAGAATTCTGTTAGGTGTTATCTTCTTAGGAGCTGGCATCAATGGTTATTTTGTTATTCTACAGTTCGATCCTTTCATCCCTACTAGTCCCGAGGCAATGGCCCTATTTGAATTTCAATATTTACTCGTTGCCGAAAAAACACTTGAGGTTATTTGTGGTGTCTTACTTTTATGTAATCGCTTTGTACCACTTGCTGTAGCCTTATTAGCTCCAATCATAGCAAATATTGTCTTACTTCATGTATTTCTTGATCATTCTCTACTTCCATTAGCCATTGCTCTTCTTTTACTTCATGTTTATTTACTTATTTACTATAAGAACACCTTTATGAAGCTCCTTGAAAAGCAACCTCCTGTTCCTTAATTGAGTCGTGCGTAATTGATTGAGTTGATCTGAATACAAACTTTATGCTCTCTTATTTATTAAAATAAGAACCGAGAAGACATAGTGATAAAGGACACCAAAAAAGGTAATAGCCAAACTTTTTTGGTGCCCCACGATTTTGTCTTTCTCGGTTAAATCGTCTATGCTGTTCACCATTGCACTCATTTCGCAACATTGGAATCCTCACAACCGATCAGGCAGATGATTTCGATACAATTCAATAAGGTTATCGTCATCCTCCAATGCCGCAATCACTCTTGCATGAGGACGTACATAAATAACCGGATCATCCTGTTCACCGTACTCTCGACGAACAGGGAAAGCTAATCTTTCTTCACCAAGAGAAAACTCCGCCTGAACACCTTTTTTATTTCCACGTGCATCAATCCGTACCCAACGATCCAACGATTGCAAATAAACAGCATTAAAGCCATGTAGACTATAGCCTTCCTCTGGTGTATCAAAAAGCATTAACCTTTGATAGCAAAAGCCTGTCGGAATTCCAGCTCCTCTTAATAGCGCAGCTAACAAGTTCGATTTAGCAAAGCACATTCCGTGCTTTTGCTCTAATACTTCTGATGCTCGACATGTCACATCCGTAGCTTGAATGTCCCATGAATGATCAATTTCATCCCTAACAAACTCAAAAGCGACCTTAGCCTTTTCTACATCCGATTTGATACTAGAAAACAGCTCAGCTATTTTCGCTTGAATATCCTCATGTAAATAATTACAGCAATCTAACTCTTGTACATATAGATCGAAATTCGACACTTCCGGATTTACGTTCATCGGGCACCTCACATAGAATAGTTTTATTATAAATATACATTTTAATTTATTTTTATTCAACAAAAAACCACGCTCGATTGAAACGTGGTCCTTCCTATAACTATAAATTCATAAAATGTCTTCCGCATCAGCAGGTAATTCTCGTACTCTTTGTAAATACATCATCATATGATGATCATTTTCTTCTGGATACACATACCCGAAGTGAACCCCAACATCTCGAGCTAACGATCGAAACAAGTCACAGCTTACAAAAACAGATTCCCACATCATTTCATCTTCCGCATTGGAAAATGTCTTTTTATATAATTGCCAATATGATTCTGGTAAGTATCGTTTTATATATTTCCCATACTTCCCTGTTGACAATTGATAACCATAATGAACGCCAATCCACCAATTTACCATACAATCCACTCGATACCTGATCGTTTCTTCAAACATCCCTTTCACATAAGGCAGTTCTTTCCGCCATAGTCCCTTCGCCACATTTTGCAGGCACCACCAAAAATCATTCGTGCAACTATTATATTGACCTTCTGACGGGCGTTGAATGTAATAATCTTCATCAGTCGGCGGTGGAATAGAAGGAAGAATATTATCCTTATCTAACAAAGGTATCGTTAAGCGATCTTGTCCATACACTTGCTTCATCGCCTTAATCGATTGCAAACTTAGATCAATCCGATTCCCATCAGTAAACAGCATTAAATAGGCATACCGACTAGAGAAATCAACGCTTCTCCCTAGCCCTTTATCTAACCAATCAGGCTCTTGCATGATTAAAATCTCCCCAAACACCTTTAACCACCGCTTATCTTCTATAAAAGGCTTCGTCTCCTCTACTACATACACAATATCAAAATCTTGAAATATATCTTTTGGTACATTAGGATTTGTCCGTGAGCCATTCATATACACCGCACGAATACGTGCATCGTTCTTCGCATAACCTGTGATCGTTTCAAGCATTGTTTTTTCTGTACGCATATGGCCTCCTTTTAACATTGATAACAGCGACTCTGTTATTACCAATATGTATTTTTATTTTAACTATTAGAGTGCGACTACACCCTTAGACAGTCCCCCCCTAAACACGCTAGGATTTCAATCCACACGCACTCATAAAGAGTGCGACTACAACACAATCAAAACTCAACATGCTTTAGATAAAATTTCAATCCACGCACTCATAAAGAGTGCGACACTTGCAGAGGGTTCATTAACAACCGTTTATTTTATTTCAATCCACGCACTCATAAAGAGTGCGACGTCGATGTGGTGTATGACCATTCCTTCTTTTAACATTTCAATCCACGCACTCATAAAGAGTGCGACGTCGGAACAGTGGCACCACTTGGTAATCGATCGACATTTCAATCCACGCACTCATAAAGAGTGCGACGCAGAAGGAGCGTTACGATTTAAGTAGGTTCTTATTTCAATCCACGCACTCATAAAGAGTGCGACCTATGATAAGCATATACGGGTCACTAAAGAACAAGATTTCAATCCACGCACTCATAAAGAGTGCGACATAATTCGATCAGCAGTGAGTGACAAATTGATAATGATTTCAATCCACGCACTCATAAAGAGTGCGACAGACGGAGCAAGAAAAACAACAAGAAGCATTGCAATTTCAATCCACGCACTCATAAAGAGTGCGACTAATTGGAGATGCTGACAGCTTTGACAATGCGAGAATTTCAATCCACGCACTCATAAAGAGTGCGACATTATACAAACGAACAAACACACGGACATTTGAAAATTTCAATCCACGCACTCATAAAGAGTGCGACTGAATTAAGTGATGTTGACGGTCTGAGTAATAATATTTCAATCCACGCACTCATAAAGAGTGCGACCTGCAATGTACGTTATTTTCGTCTACAACGTTAGCATTTCAATCCACGCACTCATAAAGAGTGCGACGAATGATGGCGACTGACATCGTACCTGATTTACTGATTTCAATCCACGCACTCATAAAGAGTGCGACCATCGTTCCAGTCTAATTCGCGCTCATCCTTTTTAATTTCAATCCACGCACTCATAAAGAGTGCGACACAGGAACAGCGGACACAGGAACAGCGGACACAGATTTCAATCCACGCACTCATAAAGAGTGCGACGGCGAGATGATAGCCAAGTTGTGTCACTAACGGTATTTCAATCCACGCACTCATAAAGAGTGCGACGTTATCGCCATGTTAGCACAATACAACGTAGAGCAAATTTCAATCCACGCACTCATAAAGAGTGCGACGATGCAAATATTATAAGCAACTTAACCGATGTGGAATTTCAATCCACGCACTCATAAAGAGTGCGACACATTGTGTTATTATGCGCTAATTGCCACGCTGAAATTTCAATCCACGCACTCATAAAGAGTGCGACTGATTCATGGGAAAGTACATCAGCTGTGGAAGATATTTCAATCCACGCACTCATAAAGAGTGCGACAGTGACGGTAAGTTTGACATAGATGTTTATACAATTTCAATCCACGCACTCATAAAGAGTGCGACTACTTCTCACCTACTAATTAACAAACCCTTCGATATTTCAATCCACGCACTCATAAAGAGTGCGACACTTTCCACTGATGCACAGTTGGCACAAACAGTTATTTCAATCCACGCACTCATAAAGAGTGCGACATCATATGGGTGATTACACAAAATTAAGGGGGAATATTTCAATCCACGCACTCATAAAGAGTGCGACTGATGATGTTAGGGCATTTTACGTCCAGAAAGAGATTTCAATCCACGCACTCATAAAGAGTGCGACAAACACAACAAAAAAGCCAAGATTAGTAAACAGAATATTTCAATCCACGCACTCATAAAGAGTGCGACGTGGCGTTATGTTGTGCCATCGAGTAACGGAATAATTTCAATCCACGCACTCATAAAGAGTGCGACGACATAGATGAGCTTGTATCAAAAGTACAAAACTTAATTTCAATCCACGCACTCATAAAGAGTGCGACGGGAGCTTAGTCTCCCTTTAAGGAGGATAAACGTATTTCAATCCACGCACTCATAAAGAGTGCGACCTTTAGCTCCTCTGTTTCTTCTGCTACAATAGCCATTTCAATCCACGCACTCATAAAGAGTGCGACAGGCTTCTTTTTGTATGTTCAATAGTTTGTTAATATTTCAATCCACGCACTCATAAAGAGTGCGACTGTTATTTGTTCCTGTTTCGGCTTGTTCTTTTGTTATTTCAATCCACGCACTCATAAAGAGTGCGACGTCTAACAGACATAAGACCAGTTACTGGGTAGCTAATTTCAATCCACGCACTCATAAAGAGTGCGACGATTCTCATAATGTAGATGGCACGCTTATTTCCATTTCAATCCACGCACTCATAAAGAGTGCGACTATATGTACTGGCCAACTCAAAGCAACAAGCCGGAATTTCAATCCACGCACTCATAAAGAGTGCGACAGTAATAAAAGCTAAATGGATGACTTTATACGGCACAATTTCAATCCACGCACTCATAAAGAGTGCGACACACAAGGCGAAAAGATGACCGACCAGACGGAAATTTCAATCCACGCACTCATAAAGAGTGCGACGTAAAAGGCGTAGCGTCGGGCGTACTGCCGTGGATATTTCAATCCACGCACTCATAAAGAGTGCGACGGTGACTAAGTTGAAATTAGGAAATAAAGAAATAATTTCAATCCACGCAC
The DNA here is from genome assembly GCF_000513115.1 of Halalkalibacter hemicellulosilyticusJCM 9152. Lineage (GTDB taxonomy): Bacteria > Bacillota > Bacilli > Bacillales > Bacillaceae_D > Halalkalibacter > Halalkalibacter hemicellulosilyticus. The sequence goes on along the minus strand of NZ_BAUU01000001.1, from coordinate 94,138 downwards.
TCATAAAGAGTGCGACACGACGTAAAAATCGCCCTGCCATCCGTCAATAAATTTCAATCCACGCACTCATAAAGAGTGCGACGATGCTCGTAATTGTATCGATTTACTTAATTATCGATTTCAATCCACGCACTCATAAAGAGTGCGACCGAGTTTCTAATACGCAAATCATCGGACGTAGGCATTTCAATCCACGCACTCATAAAGAGTGCGACGAAACGCCTTGACCGCTGATTCCGTTTGATCGCCATTTCAATCCACGCACTCATAAAGAGTGCGACGCGGAAGTGCTCCCATGAGTAACGACTTATTTTCATTTCAATCCACGCACTCATAAAGAGTGCGACCTGGCTCGCTACTGCAAATCGATAATAAGCGGTTATTTCAATCCACGCACTCATAAAGAGTGCGACGCCTTTTACTCCACGAATACTCGACCCTTTGGCACATTTCAATCCACGCACTCATAAAGAGTGCGACTGTATTTCGATAAGGCGTTCTAAGACGTTGGCACATTTCAATCCACGCACTCATAAAGAGTGCGACTCACCCAAACAAGTAGGATTACTCAAAGCCAAAGTATTTCAATCCACGCACTCATAAAGAGTGCGACGACCTGCTGATGTTCCAAATTGAGGTCTGCTATCAATTTCAATCCACGCACTCATAAAGAGTGCGACGAAAACGCACGAACGATTGCTCTTTACGCAAATAATTTCAATCCACGCACTCATAAAGAGTGCGACTCGACCGCACCACTTAGAAGTGGAGTTGATCTAATATTTCAATCCACGCACTCATAAAGAGTGCGACTGCGAATTTTCAGCATTTGAATACTTAAAACATCAAATTCATCTTAAAATTCGCTGTAAAAAGTTTCAATTCAAATTAATTTATACATTATTTATAAAATAAATCACACATTTCCACATAATCTTCTTCAATTTCAGTGCGGGTACACTACATTTTTTATGTTTACTTATAGCTCGCACCTCTAGAAAATAAGTGGATCTTCCAAATCAATTGATTGTTTAGCACCAATGTGTTCAACTTTTGTTTTATAGTTGTTTCCTAACCTATAATAACGCAGGCTATCTTTTTCTTTATCAATCAAACTTTCTAATTCAAGTTTTAATGTTTTCAACTGTGTAGAGTCGACAATACACTCAAAGACAGAATTTTGGACCCTCTGCCCATAATTTTGACAAACCTTAGAGACTTTTCGTAACCGCCTCGAACCTCCTTCGCTTGACGTTTGTACGTCATACGTGATTAATACCAACATATCACATCACCTACTTCCATAGAAATGGTGGATACTCATCAAGATCTCCACGAAGGTAACGAGCTAATAACAGAGATTGTACATAAGGGACTAACCCCCAAGAAATCTTCTCTCCTAAATATGGGTGAGTAATCTTATCTTGCTTTCGTGTTTGCCAAGCTTTCAAAAATGCCTTTCGAGCATCATCCGTCATTAAAACAGCTTCATTTTCTTTTGCATAAAAGCTATTTGCCTGAATTTCTTGACGGTTAATTAATGAGAGCACAAAACGATCAGCATAAACACCTCTTAACTCTTCCATAAGATCAAGAGCCAGTGAAGCTCTACCAGGGCGGTCTTGATGCATAAAGCCTACATAAGCATCGAGACCAACCGCTTCTAATGCAGCTGCTGTATCATTGGCTAATAATGTATAAGCAAAAGACATCATAGCATTAACCTTATCTTTCGGAGGTCTTCTAGAACGCCCTTTAAATATAAAGTCTTCCTTCTGTTGTAAAATCATTTGATTAAACACTTTATTGTAATAAAGAGCAGCTTGCCCCTCCCATCCACGAAGCATCTCTAAATGATCACATTTCCGAACTTCTTTCATAATCTTTGAAAGAAGTTCGGAGGTCGTTTTGAACTGTTCAACATCTACACGTAAAGGATGTTCTCTTGTCATACGTTCGATTATCCATTTACTATTGTAAACCTTCCCAAGTATAAAATTACGGGCGATCTTCGTCGAATCTTGATCGTTTTCAGACATGCGATATTGTGTCTTTCTTAGTACAACATTACCACGACTTTGTCCAACAACTCTAGCTAAAAAGCGCCCGCTTTTTGTTAAAAAGCAAAGTGAAATGTTTTTCTCAGCACAGTAACCCATAAGAGCAGGACTTGCTCCAGTGTAACCAAAACTAACTATACCTTCTAAATTATGAAGAGGGACTCTACCTAGTTTTTCTTGCTCTTTTAACAAAACAACATTATCACCATCCAGTGATAAATAAATATCAGGCTGAGTGACAAATAATGTATTTAAAAGCTTTTTCATTCACTCAACCTCCCCTCAATGTAACTTTTAACCGAACGTTTATTCATCAATTTCGGTAAACAAATGTGCTGTAAGGAACAACTTTTGCAAAATGGTCCTGTTTTCACTTTAGGTGTGTAACGCTTATCATAATAATGATGCATTTCCTTAGCCATTTGTTTTACTTTTTCTCTTAATTCGTCTGTTATAGGCACTTCCACACGATGTTTAATTTCATTATAAAATAAGTAGCCTTTCGTAATTTGACAAAGAAGCATTTCTTCGAGACAAATCGCTTGAGCCGCAAGTTGAATAATATCCTCGTCACCTTTCTTTGGCTTTCCTCTCTTATATTCAACAGGATAGGCCATATAAGTGCCTTTAACTCCATTAAGGTGAACACCATTTGCATCTTCAATAAATTCAACCACATCGCAAATCCCACTAATTCGTAATTCCTTTGATTGGATTGGCATAGCTCTGACTGTTAATTTACTTCCACGCTTTTCCTTAATAAAAGGTTGATCAGCTTTTTTGTGTAAGTGCTGTCCTTCAACTGTCTTTACATTCTCTTCCCACTGTTGTTCAATGTGAATCAGCGCCCACTGCCTTTTACAAAACTGGAAATGTTGAAGCCCTGACAACATTAAATAACGATCTTCCTCATTACTGGCCATCAATTTCCTCAACACTGAGTCCGTCTAATTCGAATAATTCAATTGAATAATCTTCAAAGCTAGTCGGCGTATCTGATTTTGATTGAATGTTTAATGAACGATGTACTTTAGCAGATGAATATTGGCCTAATTTGGAAGTATGTTCCCACCAATAGACTTTATGCACTTCCATACTGCCGTCAGGACGTGCCGACGAACTATCATTTTCAAAAAGAGTAATAAGAGCTTGCTTGATTTTTTCGGCATCCTCATTTGTAAATCCTGTTTTTTCAGCAAGCTGTGTATTGATGCTTCCTTTAAAGACGTATACACCGAAATCGACACGATGCTTCATTCCCATTGTATCTGAGCTTCGTTTTTCCCCTGTCACCGAGTTCACGCTTTTTGTAATTTGTGTACTAACAATATCAATTGGATCAATACTTGTCGCTGTATGAATGGAAACAGGTCCTCTTACTCCAACGGAAAGTTGAGATCCTTTAAAAGCAAAGACCTGTCCAAAACTACGTACATCAACCCATTGCTCACAGGCAATTTGTGCAAAGCTATCAGAAGATGCACTTTTATCCTTTAACATTTTTGCTAACTCAGGGTTTGAATCCGCACGATCTCGTAAACTTTTAAAAGAATCATTTCTTCGATCATCAGATTGAACAAACACCGGTTCTCCCATATCTAGTAACCGATTACGGATCTTCCGCTTAATCGCAACATCTGAGATCTCTCCTTTCCCGTCATAATTTTGCCTCGGCCGATTCCCATTAAGGGGATCTCCATTTGGGTTAGCTTTTGTAACAGACAACACTACAGCAAAATCAATTTTATGATCAAGTGTACTCATTCGGTTGTTTCCTCCTCTTTTTTCTTATACAATTCACGACGTTGACTATAAAATCCTAATAAATACTTCTCGGTTAACGGTGTATTGTTAAAATCCTCAATGTCAAACTGATCACTAATCTCATCAATGATTTTTGATAAGTAAGTAGCTTTTGTACCTAACTTCGCTTGATAGGGCTGCAAGCTTTCTTGAATTGTTTTCCACGTACGTCCTGGATTCTTTGAAAAAGAATTCATATAACGTATTGCATTTGTTGCTCTTATTTCTTCCTTACCTAAAGCCCCACGTTCTAACACATCGGCCACTGCAAGCAATCTTCCAAATAAATAGCTACGGTCTCTTGAAGCTGTATTCAATGGCACATTCCATTCCTCCTTCATCCCCATAAACATTTTACGAATTAATGCACATGTAATAGTCAATGTTTTTTCCCATTCCCAGCGTTCCATAGAAACTGGGTTCGAAGCCCGCAGAAACGCACTTCGTACAATATCTTTTGGTACAGAGCGTTGATCGACTATGCACGGAATCATGCGTTCCATTAATCCTTTAACTACTTTATCACTAGCTCTAGGACCATACGCGGCAAATGCTAGATCTCTTGTAGCAGGAGCGCCATAAAACACAACAAACCCTTCCTCATCCTTGCGATAGCGATGCTCCCATGCACAGGTAGTGTGCCAGTTTGCTAATCGGTCTAAATAAAGTCCCTTATTCATATTACGGTAATACAAAACAGCCATCCTACCTGTTGTCGCTGAATCAAGCACGAGAATATTCACATCAGGTTCATATGTGAGATCATGACGATAACCATCAATGGCTTTCTTCACTTCACCAGCAAAAATCTGACCTGTATCTGGCTCTCTCTCAATTTCTCGATTGCTATGCCGCATAATATCCATTGCGTCTTCTTCAGGTCCAGGAATGACTTCATTATCATGACTCCAGACAAGAAACACTCTATTATCAATCACTTTCCCTTGTCGATGAATAAGCCACTTTAATGCATTATGAGCTTTTTGCGACACTTCATAACTAATGCCTACTGCTTCATTGCTTGTTTTGAACCTTCCTCTAAAGGTAAAGCCAGTATTATCATTTGCTGAGATTAATTTCGCCTTATCAGCAGCATGTCGTATCTTGTTAGCATGACGTTCCGTACTCGGAAGCCGTTCACCTGTGACGAAGCATACATCCTCCTCACCAAGCTTTTCATTATAAAAGGCAATAAAGGAATCATACATTTCTTTATCCTTCCAAACGTCATCCTCTGATTCTGGATGATAAACCGTAAATCTTATAAATACACTAAATTGATCTGTTGCACCACTAGAAAAGATGGCTGGCTTTTCTCCTGTTTTGTCTTCATGCTTCTTATTCCACCTTTCAATTAACTTCTGATGTTCATCCACGACTAGTACATGCTTTTCAACTAAATCTTCAATCAGTGTCCCTTTCTTTAAATAGTTATACATACACGTCAACTTCTCATTCGTGTAAGGTGAATGTGCCCATTCTTCCAAGTTTTGAATATACGTATCAAATGGAACTTGGTCTTGATTTTTGATTTTCCCACCATACTTCACAAAGTCTCCTGCAACATAACTAAGTTTATCGTGCAAAGGATACGGGGCTATTTTAGAGCCCGATCGACTAGAAGCTTCTTCTGTACAAGGAATGAGCGTACTTTCTTTGTTTAGAACCTTCGCCTCAAGAAAATCACCATCCTCATCGATCACAACTTCAACATGGGCATTTTGCGTCGTATGAGAAATCGGTAATAGCGCATACTCTCGATCGCCTTGTTTCTTAGCCACTACACCAACTTGATCCAAATTCCTTTCATATGTTTGATATAATTGGTATAACCAACTCACTTACTCACCCCCTATTTCACGAATCATTTCCTCAACAGATAGAACTTGATCTTGATCAAAAGACTTCGACTTCATTTCTTTAATCGGTCGGACAATTGTGCACTCTTCCGGTCTCGGAAATTTCAAATACCCTTGTTCCATAACCGCTGACCATAATCTCACTTCAAATTGATCACGACCCGTTTCATCCGGATAATTAAAGCCATGAACCATCGTACCTAAATGGTGTGATCCTTGACCATCATAGAACCCTCTATCATGACCAAATTCACACGGTTCAACGTACGCCTGGCATTCCCTTGCCCCTAGAAATATGTCCCGACGCCCTCCTGCATTTAATGAACGTTGCATGATGTTAAAATGCTTTCCTTCATTTCGGTCATACTCCATTTCAGGACGGTTATAATTAAATTCAAAGTGAGCTTTTACTTGATAATGGACATCTTTTAAATACGTATAATTAGCAAGCGTATTTCCTCCTCCATATTCAATCGGCCTAATCCCTTTTGATTCCATCTGAATCGGCTTCATCACTCGAAGCTCGTCTACTACAAAGAGAATGGTTGGCTTCCAATAAATCGATTCAACTATTCCTTTCAAAGCCTGGTAAGTTGGCACGCTATAGGATAACTTCTCCCCACCAATTTTCGTTAATGGATCTGTAAACAGAGCATAATCACCAAATACTTCAAATTGAATTTCATTTTTCATAGTAAGCATTCACCTCCTTCATCTAATTAACCATTTGCCTCTTAGAGTACTTTTATCACTAAGAGGCAAGACAAGTCTATTTGCGCATTTCTTTCAAGATATCTACTATTCCTTTCAAAATATATAAATATTCTTGATCATGATGCTTTACCTGCTTACAACCTTCATTAGTTCTATCACTAAGTTTCATTTTCAAAATTCCCAGCCCCCCTTTCCACCCTTTTCTAAAGTATGCAGAAAGGAGCAAGTGGTTCTGGATTTCTACTTCATTTATTATTATTTTTGAACGGCAATCTTTTTATCTTCTAAAAATGAGATCAAACACATATTCATTTATTAATCGCATTAAGCGTGGATTGAAATAAAAAAAATAACAAATGGAGATTACTAGGATTTAAGGCGAGGTTAGTAAAACAAATGACTCATCTCGCCTTCACCATTCCTATCTACACCGTACTCTTCACTGTACCAACCTTCCTTTAACTCATACATCATGCCATCAAGGTGCATGACGATGGCATTTTCTTTTTTCAATTGCTCCAATTCATTCGGATACAAATTAACAGAATATTGCTGTGCCTTTTTTAACTCTTTAGATAAATCATCTATTAGCTCTGCACTGTTTAAATTTGCAATGATCCCACTTCCTTCTTTATACGGGACAAGTACAGACGTTGTATTTTGGTCGATGACTTGAAAATGCTTCGCTGCCGTTAAGTAACTTCCATTTAACAAAAGTGGGAACCTTGTCCCTATTTTCTTTTGATAATAAGATACATAACTATTTTCTTGAGCGAGCGACATTAATAACCTCGTCATATCTTTTTCTACCTCAGAGACAAAATAACTGAGACTCGTATCCATCTTCCGGTAAAACTGAGAGAAGTATTCATGCATAGCTTTTGGCAAAAGTAAATTCCCTTCATATTTATCCGGCTTCTTGTTAAAGCGAGCCAGAATGTTACTTGATATCCCCTTCCCAACCTCTATCTCCTTTAACTCCGACAAATTTTCCTCAGAATGATCAATCACATAAACATTCTTCACTTCATTCTCACCATGACGATTACACCTTCCTGCCGCTTGTGCAATCGAGTCGAGACCGGCAAGTGAGCGTACGACACATTTAAAGCTTACGTCCACACCAGCCTCAATCAATTGAGTGGTTACGCAAATAAATGGCGTATTATCGTTCAGCATCTTCCTGATCTCTTCTAGCTTTTCTTTCCTATGGGCTGCACACATCGATGTACTTAAATGAAAAACAGGTAATGATCCACCCTTTAACTTCTCGTATAACTCTTTTACAACACGTTTGGTGTTCAGAATGACTAGTGTACTTCCCCATAATCCGGCGTTCTCTTCCATCCATTCTACTAACATATCATTGGTCATCGGCTGTTCTGTACGATCAATGACCTCCACTCTCTTAAACGCTTTCGCTACTTCTGGAAGATTTTCAACGATCTCTCCATCACGATTTTTTAATAAACTGTGTTTCACATTTTCAAGAGTTGGTTGTGTCGCTGTACAAAGGAGAATACTGCAATTTGCATCTGCTTTAAGAAAATTCAAGGCTTCATTGAAAAGGGACACGCATTTTGTCGGAACCTTTTGCACTTCATCAAAGATCACAATAGAATGGCTTACGTTATGAAACCTTCTTGTATTGCGATTCCCTTTTGCATAAAAGACATTCAGAAATTGCACCATTGTCGTAAAAATAATCGGGCTGTCCCAATTATCACGCGCTAATTTGAGCTTTTGCTTTTTCGTTATCATGCCATCTTCTTGCTCGTCCCCGGAGTCACGTTCAGTTGGATCGTCTTCTACAACATTTGAATGGTGCTCTAAAATATGCTCATCTTCTTCTAAAATCGTTCGAATTTCTTTTGCATTTTGTTCAATAATTGTGGTGAATGGTACAACATAAATAATCCGTTGCTTATTAAATTGCTTAGCATGCTTCAATGCATACCTTAAACTTGCTAGTGTCTTCCCTCCGCCTGTTGGAATGGAAAGCGAGTATATCCCCGAAGGTTTATTCGCAAATAATTCGCATTGTTCTGACATTTCAGTGCGTAATTGATTAATAGGATAATTTGCTTCTGGCTTTGTGCGGAAATAATCAAGCTTTGTTATTAATTGATCATAATACTTGTCGAATAGAATAGAATGATCGCTCCGTCCCTCGGCCTTTCCATCTTCAAATTGTCTCGTATTCGTTCGGTCGGCATCTATTAAACAACTAAAAATGAATTTAGTCAAAAAGAAACTTTGCGTAGGACTATAGTCTGTTTTCTGTTCCAGTTCCATAACGGCAGTAGTAATATACTTATCAAAAGCTGATTGGTTAATTGTATCTTGGAAAAACCTCTCCACAGCTTGTTCATATTCTATGAGTTCTTTCTCTTCGACTCGTTTTAAAAATGGTGATTCAACATCAGGGGATACATAATCTTGAAGGTTTGAGTGATGAGATATAATTGCGTTAGCTACTATTTCAGATAGTAGCTTTTCATAAGGTGTATTCATCGTTTGATGTAGTTTTTGAAAGAGCAATCTTCCACCTGCACTAGAGTGATCCACTTGTCCTCTTTTTTTATTTTCTAAGTCAGGATGAAATACTGCTTTATGAATGTAATCTTGAAATTCATCGCTATATTTACCAAGGTCATGTAACAAACCAGCAAGTCCAGCTACATGTTTTAAACCTATTTTTTCACCATATTGCTCAGCCAAGTGTTGCACTTCACATAAATGGTCCTTTAATTCTTGGATCTTCCTATCTTTTTCGCGGATATGGGCTACATACATAGGCAAATCTCCTCAAAATATTAGTTAATACTAGTATAATTGACATGATTAAACATGTAAATAAAAGAAAGGATAAATGACCGAAACCTCTGTCACTTATCCTTTCTATTACTAATTCACACCTCCAACTCCCGATAAACAAAATCGGAAAAGTACACCTCACCCTCACCAACCGCGTCCAAGCCAATCCGTAAGCTTAAAAAGCCTCCAAACGTATTATGATGAAAGCCCGAGGAATCGATGACTTTGTCATACTTCCGCCAACTCTCTCCTTCCCCTCTAAAATAGAACGAAACGATATTGTCAACGTTACGAATACGCAAACGGACAGTCTCACCTTTATAGGACTCTTGACTGTACATTTTAAATGTCCGAAAATGTCGGACTCCCTCCTGTGTCGTAGCTAAGCCAAACAACGCATTCGGGTCATAATACAAAATAAAATGCGCGGCTGCCTTACCAACGACTCGCACTGAAACCTCTGCCTCATACTGACGATGTCCAGTCATATATAGAATCGGTGATGAGGCTGACCTCTCCTTATCCTTTCCTTTCACCATAAGCTTCCCTTTTTGACATGTGAAACGCTCTTTATCCGGTTCTCCAAACCATTGCCAATGAAGACCTAGTTCATTCTCATTAAATGAGTCCGATGTCGGAAACCCATGCTTACCCGCTTTCCCTGCTGGCTTTCGGAGGATTTGCTCAGCGTTTATGGAATCAGGAACTTTAAACCAGCCATCTTTTGTCCATTCAATCGGCAATAGTAACGTTTGCCGACCAATTGTATGAAGATGATGCTCATACGCATGAAACACCATCCACCAATCCCCGTTCGGTGTATCAATTAACGTACCATGACCTTGTGACCACCATTGCTCCTCTTTTGAGTTCGTCTTAAGAATAGGGTTATAAGGAGAATGCTCCCAAGGCCCCCAAGGAGTTTTCGAACGAGAGGCTGCGACCATATGACTGGTTGGCGGTCCTGCCGTCCCTCCAACTGCCACTGTACAGTAATAGTAACCATTATAATGTGTAAATTTCGGTCCTTCAGGACTAAATCCCTCAACCTCCCATTCATCGGGATAACGCCACGGCTCATACACATGTTGAATATCACCTACAACCGATAAACCGTCATCCGCAAGCTGAACCATTTTACCACCTGATAGATGAAGATAACGCTTATTGTCTGGTCCAACTACATGACCCGGATCGATGTAAGATGTTTCTAAGTTAATTGGCTTACTCCAAGGCCCTTGCGGATCTTTTGCTGTTGTTACCCAATTCGTTCGATCAGCCGGAAAGTAAATATAAAATAAACCTTCATAATATAACAACTCAGGAGCCCAAACATCTCCATTTAAATGCTCTAAAGCTGTTCCAATCGCCTCCCAATTGATTAAGTCCGTTGAATGCCAAATAATAAGCCCTGGTACATATTTATACGATGTATGTACCATGTAATAATCTCCCTCTACCCGTACAATAGAAGGATCAGCATAATTACCTCTTAATATCGGATTACGAAATGTCCCATTGCCGAGATCACCACTTACTGTCATTTTAATTCCCCCTCTGATTTAAATAATAAGCATACAACGTCAATTTGTAAGCGATTACATATCGACACCAAGCGTTCTATCCATAGATTATCGAAAAGAATGAATAACAGCTATAATCATTGTCTTATGTCTTCATAAACCCTTACGAAATCAGCTTCCATATTCAACATCCAAGCTAAAGATTATACGAAACAAGTATAATTAAACGTATAACATTAACGAAAGGAGCCTACACCTATGTCCCTAATCACAGTAGCAAAAGATGCTAGTGGCGATTTCCCAACGATTCAAGAAGCCATTGACTCCGTACGTGTTCATCCTTTAGATCCTGTAACGATCCTAATCAAAAGCGGTCATTATCACGAACGTATCTTCATCCCAGAAAACAAACCTACTCTCACGCTCATGGGAGAAGATAAAGAAAAAACGGTGATTACGTATGACAATCATGCCAACATGCTGGATGAAGACGGAAAACCAATTGGAACGTTTCAAACACCGACGATGAACATCCTTGCCGATCATACCCGATTGAAAGATTTGACGATTCAAAATATAGCTGGTCGTGGTGAGGACGTTGGGCAAGCGCTCGCCTTATCTGTCTCAGGCGACCAATGCTATTTCGAGAACCTTCATCTATTTGGCTATCAAGACACACTTTATGCGTGTAAAGGACGACACGCCTTTTGGCATTGTACAATTGCAGGAGACATTGATTTTATTTTTGGAGCTGCAGAAGCTATTTTTCATCAATGTACGATTCATAGCTTAAGAAGAGGTTATATAACCGCGGCCTCTACTCCAGCCAATCAACGATACGGCTTCATCTTCCTTAATTGTAAACTAACCGGTGAGGCTAAGCCTAACTCTGTCTATCTTGGACGACCTTGGCGACCTTATGCTCATACGCTTTTTATCAACTGCTGGATGGGCGAACATATTAACCAAACAGGTTGGGATAATTGGCGTAATAAAAGAAATGAACAGACCGCTCGCTATGGTGAGGCTCATTGTAAGGGACCAGGGGCTATTTCTAGCAAACGAGTTCAGTGGGCTACAGAGGAGGCCAATCTAGCAGAAATCGAACACCGACTTTCTTGTCTTGAAATAGAAGAAGTATGAACCAGATAGGCGTATGGTATAATAGGTGCTATTCAAACTAGCACAGAAAGAAGGGATCGCATTGTTTTTTGCAATTTTAACTGGAATTATTTTGTATATGGCTCTCGGTATGCTTTATTATTCTCCGCTATTATTTGGAAACCGTTGGGTGCAATTATTAAACATTGAGGTTGGAAAAATGAATATTGGGTTGCTGTTGCTTTCGACCATCTTATCGAACGTCATCCTTTATAGCATTCTCCAACTATCTCAAAGTGAAACATTAGTAGACGGTGCCTTAATCGGCGGTGCTATCGGGTTGATAGTCGCCTTTGCATATGCAAAGGATTTTCTATTTGGATTAGGCGAAAAGAGCCATAACGTATTCTTACTTTATTTGATTGCTGTTGGCTATCATGTCATCGCCCTAACGATTATAGGTGCTGTGATGATGTTTTTTTAAAAGCAAAAGGATTCCTCATTCCGCTATTTAAGCTAAATATGACCAAAAAAGCCATAAAAGCCGAAAAAGAGAAATGAGGAATCGCATACAGCACCCCGTCCTATCAGTAAAGCTCCTTCTCATCCTCAGATACTAAACCCTTCTCTAACCCTTTCTATTCACTGAATTTCGTATGTCAGCTCATATTAAAACAGATCATGATTCACCGCTATTCGAACTTGCATTCATATCGCTTCACTCGCTTTTGTTTGATATGATAAGATTAATGAAACAGAGAAGTGACGTACATATAGAAATGAAAGCAATAGTCCTTACGAAAGAGGTTTAATAGACGATTGATGATATTGACTTTTCTATTATTAAAGAATGGAAGAAAAACGGACGAATGACGATGAAGGAGCCTGACTCAAAGGTGCTTATGACTCCTTAAGCCGTTAATGTTTATGTTGAAAAGCAAGGAGATGCAAAAGTGATCGATATGTGTATTCTGCCAGTGTAGATCGTGAGAGAAATTAGGTCTGACCACTCATTTATAACCATTTATACGAAATCCATTCACCACGCACTAATGCTAACCTTCTTAAAGGAACACCAGTGCCTCCATCATCCAACAGCACAAAATTAGTGGAGGTGGCTGTTATTTAGTAGAATTACGATTCCCGTCTTACCAGGAATTGAATGTTTTTCTTAGGACATTAAAGCTATATGCAAATGACAAGCTATTAATAGTCATTTCTTAAACACCCGCTGTGATATTGTTTTCCCTGTCGACAAAATGTGGAAACCATTGACATGATTTATTCAAATACATAATCCTAAAATAGGGGGAAAGCCATTTTGATGTTTCTTGAAATCATTCATACGAATACCTTTGTACTAATTGGAGCATTACTGCTTATAAGCGGTGTGCTCGTAGCGAAATTCTCTACCCGTTTAGGGCTTCCTGCACTCGTTCTATTTATTCTTATTGGCATGCTCATCGGTAGTGATGGATTAGGGTTTATTTATTTTGATAATCCAGGGGTCGCTCAAACTATTGGGATCTTTGCCCTTATCATCATTTTATTTGAAGGTGGAATGCAAACGAAATTCGCGACAGTGCGCTCAGTTATTGTCCCTTCCATTTCGTTAGCAACACTCGGCGTCATTTTAACCTCAGCCATTGTTGGCTACGTAGCATTTTGGCTATTCGATATTACGTTGCTAGAAGCTCTACTATTCGGGGCTATTGTTGGCTCCACTGATGCTGCCGCTGTTTTTGCATCACTTAAAGAGCGGAACATCAAAGCTAAGATGGGGGCAACACTTGAGGCTGAATCAGGCACAAATGATCCAATGGCTGTCTTTCTCACGCTATCTTTTATCGAACTTATCTTATTTCCAGAAACAAACCTTTGGTCATTAATTCCCTCCTTCTTTTGGCAAATGGGAATGGGGATTGTCGTTGGAATCATTGTCGGTAAGCTGGCCTCCTATTCGATCAATCGAATTAACCTAGAATCGAGTGGCTTGTACCCGATCTTTGCTATCTCCTTTGCGTTATTGACCTATAGTGTAGCAACGACGATAGAGGCTAGTGGCTTTTTGGCTGTATATGTTGCCGCTCTTGTAATTGGAAACGCTGAATTAACTTATCGCTATTCGATCTTTCAATTTCACGAAGGATTTGCCTGGATGGCACAAATCCTCATGTTTATTATTCTAGGATTACTCGTCTTTCCAGCACAACTCATCAACATAACCGTAATTGTGAATGGTCTAATCTTATCGATTGTCTTAATGCTATTGGCTCGACCTATTGCTGTTTTTCTATCAACTATTGGCATGAACTATACGCTGAAGGAAAAGCTCTTTGTATCTTGGGCGGGACTAAGAGGTGCAGTCCCAATCGTTTTAGCGACTTTCCCTGTCGTAGCAGGGTTAGATAACGGACAGTTGTTCTTCAATGTCGTCTTTTTCATTGTGTTAACTTCAGCTCTTGTCCAAGGTTCATCGATTTCATTTTTTGCAAAGACATTAGGTTTAACTGGTCCGAAGAAGGATACTCCACACCATTCATTGGAGTTAATTTCAATGGGGAAGGCTAATGCTGAAATGGTTCAATATCAAGTCCACGAAACATCCGCTATTGTTGGTCAAACATTGCGTGATATTCAATTTCCGAACCGAGTCACAATTAGCGCGATCGTCCGCAATGAAAAGCTCATTTCCCCATATGGCGATACAGAAATTATGGAAGGTGACTTCTTATACATTCTAGTTTCCCGGAAATATAAAGCGGAGTTGAAGAAAGTATTGGAAAAGAAGAAGAAGGAAGGTTCTTCATAATGAGAGACTGCCTAGATAGGAGAAGCTTTGTCTCGATCCTATCTAGGCTTTTCTTTGCAATAATTTGTCCAGAGATTCATATAACAAGCTTATTTAGTGTATATCGATTGCGCAACGAAATCCTAAGTTCCCCGTTGAACTATCAGGTGTATTCTTGCTTCTCGCCGCCACTCTATAACGATTACAATATGATTGGTGACATAGATATGAACCGCCTCTCATGACACGTTCCACTCCTATCTTTGGTCCAATAGGATTGTCTTTCTTTTCGTTATGCTCGTTCGTAAACCAATCAGCACACCATTCCCATACATTACCGACAACATTATATAAACCATACCCATTTGGTTCATAAGCATCAACTGGAGCTGTGGCAAGGTACCCATCTTTTCCGGTATTATTTATTGGAAACTCCCCTTGCCAAATGTTACAAAGATGCTTTTTTCTATACATGAGCTTGTCACCCCAAGGATATCTCTTCTGTACTAAGCCTCCCCGAGCAGCATACTCCCACTCTGCCTCAGTCAAAAGTCGTTTTCCAGACCAAGTGCAATAAGCCATTGCATCATTCCAAGAAACATGTACAACCGGATGATACATTCGATCAGCAATTGATGTACCTATACCCTCAGGGTGTTCCCATGTCGCACCTTTCACCGCTAACCACCAAGGTGTTCCTTCAGGAGAACCTATGACATCTTTTTTTATTTGATTACTTACAAACAAGTGGAAGACAAACGACCAACCAAATTGTTCAGCGTCGGTTTTATATCCTGTTTCCTCAATAAATTCTTTAAACTGTTCATTCGTTACTGTATACCGATCAACTGCGAATGAGTCCACATTAACAGAACGAACAGGTCCCTCTCCATCTAGCTTATACCCTTCTTCATCATCTGTTCCCATTAAAAAAGTCCCTCTTGGAATTGTAATCAAATTATCTATATGCCTCTTTTTAGAAAATGTCTTACTTTGCGTTATTTCTTGCGGTTCTGGGAATTTTTCAATGCTTTCTCTTTGTACTCCACAGCACGATTTGGGTTCCATTTAATCACCTCTATATTAACAACTAGCTCAAAATATATATGCTATAAAAGGAGCCTCCCCTTCATACAAAAAACTTAAAATAATCGACTTCTCATTAAATTATCAAATTCCAACCGTTTATAATCTGCTTGCTCAGGAAACTCATTTGGATGCCTCTTTTTCAATTCATTAAATTGCTCTTCTCTTCCTGTTTGGACGAGTCTTTCACCATAATTCTTAAGGAACCCTTTAGCATGGAAAGGACCTCCTTCTTTTATAACAGTCCATAATGGATCAACATCATTTCTTGATCGAAACATCATTTCATCATGCCATTCATGCAAATAATAAACGGCTTCCATACATACATCTTTATTTTGAGCTGCGACATTGTGTTCTTCTCGTGGATCCTGCTTAATATTAAATAACATCTCCTTATCAAATAAATGATACCCATCATGATACGTTCTCATATACAACCAATCTCCAAACCTTACACTACGCTGTGCGACATGTGCACATTGAGAGATAACGACATAGTCCCTACTACACTCTTTCCCTTCTTTAAGAACGGAAGCAAAGCTTTCACCATCCCAATCAGGGCATGGGGGTAAATCAAGCATTTCCGCTAATGTCACAGGTAAATCCAAGTGATAGTGCAATCCATCATCAACAAATCCTTCTTTCATACCAGGCCAAGAGATAATCATCGGGATACGACATGTTCCGTCATCAGCTGTTCCGTGCTCACCATAAATGCCTAACTGCCCCATATTCTCACCGTGATCAGCAGAAATAATAATAATTGTATCATCCAAAATACCTTTTTGTTCTAATAAATCAAATATCTTCCCAACATGATCGTCTACATATCGAATGCCACAATCATACCCATCGATCATTGTACGTAGATCATCCAAAGTCTTAATTTCTCCAGGACTTCTCGGAAATTGATCACTTTCAACATTCGTGTATGTTTCATTTTGGTGATCAATCACAAGCTCATGCACAGTATGAGGACCTACTTCTTTCTTATGCTTTTCTAACGTTTCTTCATTTGCCCAGCTAGGCAACGGTTCATTAGCAAATGGATTACCAAAATCCTCAGGTGCACGATATGGGGTATGTGCATCCCAATAATTCACATATAGGAACCAATCGTCTTTCTCTCCGTTTCTTTCAACCCAATCATGGACGACTGGCGATACTTGTTCAGCTGATTCCATCCCAAACTTTCCTGTATTAATAATTTCGTTAAATCCGGCATAGAAGTTATACGTTGCATGTCGTTGAGGAAACGGACTAATCAATGTCGTATTTAATCCTGCACCTAACTGTAGGAAGGACGGAAGAGAACCACCAACTGATAACCTTCCAAAAATCGTACGGTCAACACCCTCATGTCTCATATCCCCAGCTGTACCTCCGTGACCGACTAAACCGTTACGAATGCCAAACTGCCCTGACATTAATGCGGTTCTCGATGGGGCACAAGGAGCATCCGATGTATAATAATTTGTAAATGTTACTCCTTTTTTAGCGACTTTATCAATATTAGGAGATGTGTTGCGTTCATATCCGTAACAACCTAAATGTCTTGGACTTACTGAATCTAAATCAAGAAATAATACTCTCACAAAAATCTCTCCTTTTAGAAATTCGTAGATATTTAAATGCTTAACCTTTTACTGCTCCTGAAATTCCTTCAATAAAATATCTCTGTAAAAATAAAAAGACGACAATGACTGGAATAATAGAAATCGTGGCTCCTGCGGCGATCCCTGTCCAATCAACTACATTCTCCCCACGAAACGCATATATCCCTACTGCTAAAGGGCGAATACTTGGATTACTAAGCGTCAACACTAGTGGAAGCAAAAAGGAGTTCCAGGTCCATACAGTTTGCATAATGGCCGCACTACCAATAATCGGTTTCGATAATGGAAGCATAATACTGACATACGTCCTTAAAAATCCACTTCCGTCTATCGTAGCTGATTCCTCTAATTCTTTTGGAATTTGACTAAAGAAACCTGCAAATAGCATGATTAGCATAACCGATCCTCCACCTGATTCAGCTAATATGACCCCGAACAGTGAATTAGAAAGACCTAAAGCATTAATTAATACAGCGATCGGAATAATAGAAAACTCAAGTGGAATAAACATACTGCAAATTAAAATGACAAAGATTAATTTTTTTCCTGGGAACGAATATCTACCGAGTGCATAGCCACAAGCCGAAGTCGTTACAATGACTATAAGGACAACACCGGCCGTAATCAAAAAGGAATTTAAGAAATATTGGCTAAAGTTCGCTGTATCCCACGCTCGTATAAAGTTTGACGTATTAAGTGTTTCAGGAATTAGACTTAGACGATTAGCAAAAAACTCTCGATCTGTTTTGAATGATGACGAAACCATCCATAAGAATGGATAGATCCATATAAAACATAATCCAATAAACAAAATATGTGTACAACCTCTTAGTAAAGAGCTCAGGCTTATACGTCGAGAGATCACGTTATTCATTTTATCCCCCCTTACTTTGCTCATTTATTTCGTAATACGAAATAATAAGATTCAATCTATTTTCGTTTTAATTTATACTTTATTAATTGAAGTGTCGCCATTATCGTAATAACAGTAAAGCCAAAGAATAATCCAGCCGCTGAAGCATATCCCATTCTCGGCTGTCCAACCTCTCCTGAAAAAGCATGTCTGTACACATACGTCGAAACTACATCAGTCGAGAAAAAAGGTCCGCCATCCGTAAGTGTTTTAATTAAATCAAAGACTCTCAGTGAAAAAGCAAAGTTAAAAAGTAATATGACGGCTCCAATCGGAATCAGTAGGGGAACCGTCACTTTGAAAAAGGTCTTAACATAGCCAGCCCCATCAATATACGCTGCTTCGTATAATTCCCTTGGGATCCCTTGAAGTCCTGCTAACCAAAATACCATGTTAATCCCTACACTCATCCAAACAGATACTATAATGACAGTAGGCATCGACCAAGTCATACTTCCTAAAAAATCAATTGGTACATTAATGATTCCCATGCTTATTAATAAGTAATTAACTCCTCCATTGGGGCTCCAAATAAACCCCATAATAATCCCAATAATAGAAGCACTTGTCACAACAGGAATGAAAATAAGTGTTCTATACACGTTTGCAAATTTCAACTTTGGATTATTTAATACCACTGCAAACAATAGACCTAATATGAGCTGAGATGGAACTGTACCTGCAGCAAACATAAATACATTTTTATAAGCATTCCAAAAATATTGATCACTTATCAGTTCACGGAAATTGGCCAAGCCAATAAAATCAGGTTGAGCACTTAACCCAGACCAATTTGACATTGAATAATACCAGTTAATTACTATAGGCCACCCTTGAAACAAGGCAAATAAAATTAAATTAGGTAATACAAATAACCAACACCATAAGACTACTTTTTTGTTATATTTCTTCTGTTTTATTGACGTTACTTTGTTTATCTTTGTCGTTGATACATTCTCCATTTGCCTCCCCCTTCATTAGTGACAGGTATAACACCTGCCACTAGCAAAGTCAGTAACTACTCAGATAATCTAAAATCATCAATACTCTCCTGTCGCGTACTCTTCATTAATCCCATCTACAATCGAAAGCTCCAAGTTATTTTGTACAACCTCTTGCTGAAAGTAATCTCCACCATAGTACTCCTCTAAATATCGTGCAGCCCATTCTGGGTGCTCTGATTGAGAATAAAGACCAAATCCCGGCATATTAACTAAATTGATCACACCTCTTTGTTCTCCATTTGATAGCGGAGGAGCCATTACGCCATAATCCAATTCAGGGTTACTTTCATTCCAAATACCAATATTCCAAACACCTTGAATAATAAATCCTGCTTCCCCATTGGCAAATAGTTGCCTAGCTTCAGGCGCAGAAATTCCCGAAGTTTGTGGATGATAGCTCCCGTCATCAGCAATTCCTGCAAATAAGTCAAAGACATCTAATACCGCCTCAGTATGGAACGGTGCTTCCCCAGTGTAAACACTTACTGGACTTGCTTCGCTTAACCCACTCCCATTTAGAGAAGACCAATCTTGAACAGTCGTAGTCCAACGCTGTGTTTGCCTTCCACCTTCAATAATGCCATAATAATTCCCATTTCCCGCTTCAGTTATTTTTTTTGCATAATCACGGAATTCTTCATACGTAGTAGGCGGCTGTTCTGGATCTAGCCCAGCTTCCCTAAATAAATCTTTATTATAAAACACAAATGTTGAAAAGGCAGGTAAATTTTGAGGTATCGTATAAATCTCATCGTCTACAGTTGTTATACCTTCAATAAAAGCTCCTTCTGAAAATCCATCAAAAAAAGCTTCATCAACCAAACCTTCTAGTGGCTGATACCATCCATCTTCAACTAAATTAGGTAATCTAAATCCAAATGGTACAGGAAAGATATCTGGTGCCTCTCCTGTTCGAACCGCTGAAAGAATAGTATCTCTAAATTGATCCAATGTAAGTGTCGTATATTCGATTGTTACATGTGGATATTTCTCCATAAACTTCTCATGAAATTCATCCCGTTGTTCAAGTGTAGAATCATACCAATCCATGACACGTAACGTAACTTGTTCTTCGCTACTAGTATCATTACTATTTGAATCATCACTTTTTCCATCTCCAGCAGTATCATCATTACTACCACAAGCTACTAATAGAATTACACATGCACATACCCCAAAGAAGAAGCTCCACTTTTTCATTTTAAAAATCTCCCTTTTGATATCGTATCTACCCCACCTATCCAATGTCTTTTTATACGTAAAATATTTAACTCGCTTATCTCATTCGATCTTCCTCTAGACGAGCAGAAAGCATCATACTGTTATTCCTCCTTTCTTACAACTAATTGTAAGCGCTTTAATAATTTAAAGTTAGACTCACTTTTTTACATTAAGGGGGGCTTTTTTTTACTTTCCATATATTTTTCGATATTCTCCAGGCGTCATCCCTAAGTCCTTTTTAAACGTTCTTCTAAAATGTTTTTCATCCAAAAAACCAACCTGTTGCGATATATGCTCAATTGTCAACTTACTAGCTATTAACAGATCGCACGCATGTTTCATTCGTATATCCCTTAAATATTGTACAAAGCCCTTTCCTGTTTCTACCTTAAATAATCGACTAAGGTAAGAAGCATTATATCCTGCTTGATCGGCCAATATCGATAGTGACAAATCTTCCATATAATTAGCCTCAATAAGTTGCAAAATCGATTGTATAAGGTCGGCACCGCTATTATTAAACTCTAAATTTTTTGGTTCGTTATTAATAAGGCCGTATTGTTTTTTATGCTCCAACTCCCAGTGCTCCAAAACATCTCTCAGTTCATCATTTTTTATCGGTTTTAACAAATAATCAACAGCACCGTAGCGCAAAGCCTTTCGAGCATATTCAAACTCATCAAAGCCTGTAATAATAATGACAGGCACATTGTACTTCAAGTTCTCCATTTCACCCATCATTTGTAGTCCGTCCATAATTGGCATATTAATATCTGCAAATAACAAATCAAACGTTTGTTCCTTCATTTTCTCAAGTGCTTCTTTTCCATTATGAGCTACGTCCGCAACTATAAAATTGATATCTAACTGGCGAACCATCTTTTTCAACCCTTCACACATCCAGAATTCATCTTCAACCACTAGTATTCGAAACATGACATCTCCTCCATCACTCATTATGAATCGGTATACGAACCGTTACAGTTGTTCCAGTCTGATATTCACTATCGATCTCTAAACCTCCGCTCCCATGATAGCTTAATGTCAGCCTTTGATGTACATTAGATAAGCCAATATGAGAAGAGTTCATTGTGATACCTTGATTTGAATCCGTTTTTTTATAAATTGTATCTTGAAGCTCTTTCAGCTTCGTATCAGACATTCCAATCCCGTCATCAACGATTTCGATCAATAATCCGTCAGATTCTTTTCTAGCGCTAATATTGATGATTCCTCGAGAAGCTTTTGGCGTAATCCCGTGCTCGACCGCATTCTCTACAATCGGCTGAAGAATTAACTTAAGAACAGGTAGATTAAACAGGCTTGAATCTATATCGAAATGACAATCTACTTGATTAGGAAAACGAATTTGAATAATTTTCAAAAAAGCTTTTACATGATTTATTTCTTCTTCAAATAGTTTAAATTTATCTTGATCGATGCTATAACGAAACATATCAGAAAGTGATTCGCTCATTTCAGACACTTCCTTCACGTTATAAACCTCCCCAACACATTTCATCGTATTTAATGTGTTATATAGAAAATGAGGGTTAATTTGCATTTGTAATGTTTTCAACTCTGATTCTCTATTCAATAATTGTAGTTTCATGTGCTTTATTTCAGAAACATATACTTTATCACGAAGCAGCTCTAACCGCTCAATCATCCGATTGAACGCTCTCGTTAACATACCAAATTCGTCTTCACGTTCTAACGGTACACGTAGCGATAAATTACCTTGTTCAGCACGTTTCATATAATTTTGTAACGTAAATAGCGGTCTTGTAATCACTCTAGCCAAGTATTTAGAAAATACGAAGATAATAACCAATGATGTAACAGCCATCAAATAAATCCCATTCTGAATTGAACTTATTTTCCCCGATACTTCATGAAACGGTACGACCCCAATGTATTTCCAACCAGTATTCTCTGAAGTATTAATGGCTATCAATGTTTGTTCACCACCTAAATCTACTAACTCATAGCCACTTTCTTCTTTCAATATATTGAACTCTGGTAAGTCATCTATTAAATTCTCTGTTACCTTGTCATGTTCAAAAAGCAAATCTCCCTCTTCTGAAAAAATCGCTACATATCCTGTATCACCTAAATGTATTGAATTACTCATACTCGCAAAATAATCTGGATCAAAATTAAACAATAAGGTTCCTCTCTCTTTATTCAACTGATATAACCTTCCTCCGAACGTTACAACATAATCACCGTTATAATAATCAGATTTATGAGGTTGGTATAAGAGAAACTCTTTTTCGCGAACAATTTTTTGGTAAATAGGGTCATGATGAAAATCATGATCCAGTTCAATTTGGTGCCACCAGCTTGCAAAGACAGGATTAACAAAATCTTCACTATAATAAATAACACCTCCATGATCATTAATTAGAAACACAGACCATAAATATTCACGATGTGAAACTATGTTTCTCAAAAAGTGACGTAAATCGAGTTGCCATGATAAAGATGTAGGCTCCGTTTGGTCCTTTAAATTTAAAAAACGCTGAACATCCGGATCAAAATGCACAATCCTAGAAAGCGCTCCCATTTCTCCGATGAATGAATTCATTCTTAAATCTACCTGCCGTGATGTCTCAACGATATGACTTCCCAATTCTTCCTTTAATGCTTGAGTCGAATTGACATACATAAACGACGAAACGATCGCTAATGGTAACAAACTAACAATATAAAAAGTGACTAGTAGTTTCGGATGAACTAGAATATTACTTGTCCATTGATCAATTTTATTAATTAATTTATTCATAAGTCCACACCCTTTTTAGACAATCTTTTCTTCTATTCTACATAGCAAACTGTATAAAAATCATTAGAAAATATTACTCTATTCAAAAAATAAGATCTTTAATTTCTTCCTATAATGGAAGCCCTATAAACAAAATAAGTACCGAACTTTCATTTAACAAACACTTATTCATCCTCCTATCTACTCACTTATATTTTTGTTGAAAATCATCTCTTAGACTTCATTCCTCTATAAAAATTCGACATATTTCATGATATGATAGTAATAATTGTTTATATTTGGGGGAATCTTTTATGAAATGGCTACACATCGCACTAATTGTAGCATTCTTGATAGTGTCTGCTTTTTATGCTAATAACCACGCCAAAGCAGAAACCACTGCTCAACAAGGAGTCATCGACTTACAAACTTGGGATTCCCTTAATGAAACCGTCGACTTAAGAGGAGAGTGGGAATTTTATTGGGAACAATTATTGGAGCCTAGCGACTTTGATGGAGTATCTCGTTCGCCTCAATACGCTCACGTCCCTGATTTATGGGCCACCTACTCGATAGCAGGTGCCCCCTTATCAAGTCAAGGCTATGCAACTTATCGATTGACATTTACATTATCTCATAAGCAAATCGAGTCAAACTCCACACTCGGACTTTATTTTAAACGTGTTGAAACGGCTTATCGGGTTTGGATTAATGGAGAAGAGAAAGGCGGAAATGGTACTGTCGGCACAACCTCTGCTGACACGATTCCGAGGAATTATCCGCAAGTGATTTATTTTGAAGCACAACCTGGAAAGAACGAATTAATCATTCAAGTTTCTAACTTTCATCATAGACATGGTGGGATGTGGGAAAGGCTTCATTTAGGAAATGCCGAGACTATCACATATATAAGAACCTTCAATGTCACGATGCAATCGTTTGTCATTGGCTTATTCATCATGATGGCCATTTACTTTATGTTCATCTATTTCTTTCGAAAAAGTGAAAAGACTTCATTAATTTTTAGCTTCCTATGCTTCTTTATAACTATTCGAATTAGCATCCTAGGTGAATCGACCGCGTTGTACTTATTTCCTTATTTATCTTGGGAATGGGTGTCCAAAATGGAATATTTGTCCGTTGCTTTTGCTGCCATTATGCTCGTTTTCTTTATTCATTATGAGTACCCAAAAGAGTCGGTTCGGTTCATACCTATTATCATTAGTATCATGCTACTTATTTTCTCTATCTTTGTTTTATCAACACCAGCTATTATTTTCACAAATTATATTTTTATGTTTACTTGGTTTATGCTCTTTCCAGCTATTTTATATACGCTATACATATATATCGCTTCCGCCATTCATAAAAGAAGAGGCTCTACTTCAAATGCAATTGGATTTGCCTTTTTCTTTCTATTTGCGCTTAACGATATTTTGTTTTATAACGATATTATCCATACAGGGGATTATTTATCATATGGCTTATTAATTTTCCTTTTCACTCAAGCAATCAATCTCTCATCACGATTTTCAAAAGCATTAAACGATGCCGAACAATTATCTAACAAGCTACAACAATCGAATGAATTACTTGAAATGAAGGTAGAAGAACGAACAGCTAAACTCAAGCAGGCTGAAATGTTCCGTACTCAATTGTTATCTACTATTTCTCATGAGCTAGGTACACCTATCACCTCCATCAAAGGTTATTCAAAAGCTTTGCGAGACGGTATTATTACTCAAAACGCATCTAAATATGCGGATCGGATATTCGAGAGAACGATTTTATTAGAAAGGTTAATTGACGACTTAGTAGAGCTAACTAAGTTAGAGACGAGACAAGTTGACTTTCAGTTTAAACGCACGGAGGCTCGTTCCTTTTTTAAACTATTATATGAAAAATATGAATGGGAGTTTCTAGAAAAAGATCTTCATTTTTCATTCGAGGAACGTAACCCATTACCAGCTACTCAACAAGCCGAAATGGTCATTGATCCTTTTCGAATAGAACAAGTATATTCGAATCTATTAACAAACGCCATTAAATTTTCACCTGCAAAAGAAGCGATTCGAGTGATTCTCGAATGGCAACTACCTTCTTCAACGAAGGTGGGACAAGTCATACTGCATATCGTGGATTCTGGCATAGGAATAGATCCATCTGAACATGAAATGATTTTCAAACGATTTTATCAAACAAAAAAGGAAAATGGCTCTGGTCTAGGTCTTGCGATCTCCAAAGAGATTATTGATTATCATAAGGGTGAATTACACGTAAATAGTCAATTAAATAAAGGAAGCGATTTTTATTTTTCCTTACCGGTACAGTTTATAAATGAAGAAGAGAAAAGAGAGTGATGAAGTGGGAGCTATTAATATTTTACTCATTGAAGATGATACAGACATTGCAGAACTTGTCACAATCTATTTAAAGCATGCAGGCTTTCAACCATCAGTCGCTTCTAATGGAGAAATAGCATTACAAATGCTAGCTCAATATGATTATCAGCTAATCATTTGCGATATTATACTTCCTGATCGTGAGGGAACGGAGATCATTAGAAGCTTTCGAGAATACTCAACAACTCCTGTTATCTTCTTAAGTAGCAAAAAAGAGAGCGAAGATATCCTTAACGGCTTTCAACTAGGTGGTGATGACTATATCACAAAACCCTTTGATCCAGACATATTAGTAGCAAGAGTAAATGCGCAGCTAAGACGCTCGACCCCTACACCTCATTCAAACATGTGGACAGATGGTCAGCTGGAGCTACATTTCCGTAGCTTAGAAGTCAAGCTAAATGGACATGAAGTCCCTTTATCTACGAAAGAGAGGCAACTACTTTTCCATTTAGCTCAATATCCAAACCAAGTTTTTACAACAGATCAGCTTTACGATCGAATTTGGGGCCTAGAAGGAATGAGTGATACTCGAACCGTTATGGTTCATATTCATCATTTAAGAAAAAAATTAGAAAGGGGACAGTCTCGTTATATCGTCACGGTTAGAGGCATCGGATATAAATTCAATTCATCTACTGATGAATTGAATTTTTAACCTAAGGCCACTGAAAAAGTCTGTTTATCTTT
The DNA here is from genome assembly GCF_000513115.1 of Halalkalibacter hemicellulosilyticusJCM 9152. Classification (GTDB taxonomy): domain Bacteria; phylum Bacillota; class Bacilli; order Bacillales; family Bacillaceae_D; genus Halalkalibacter; species Halalkalibacter hemicellulosilyticus. Next base: position 67,768 of record NZ_BAUU01000001.1, on the reverse strand, counting down.
TCCAGCGGCCACGTTTAACTTCAGGAGGTTATCACTATTGAATAAGGGCCTTCACTTTTTCACAGGACACACCCTACAATAGCTTATTTTCCCCTCCTCCTTCTTTAAGCGATAGTACATACAGCACGTTTGACGAGTTGGGTTAGAATAAAGCTCTTCTCCTATTTTTAAATACGATTTAATCGGATTTTCCTTCAACTGAAAGAGCGCCCCACCTGCTCCTTTCAAAAATAAAAAATCGTCATAAATGCTTTGTTGTTTTATTTCATTTTCAACACAATCATCTAATGCATCTCGAAAAATCGAATTGATCCGTACTGCGACGTTTTCCCATAAGATAGTCTGTGGTATTCGGCTAACACGTTGTAAAGCTACTATGACTGGTGTAAGGTGGTTAGCAAATAGCTCCTGCAAAACGGTCGTACGCCACTTTTCACGATTAGCCTGTGCTTCTTGCCATGGACAGTCGCCTTCATTTATACATAGTCCCCGTTCCTCCGTTAAGCCACACGCTTTCAGCGGAAAGCAAGGTGCTCCATTCAGTTCAATCATACTATACAAAGTTGAACCTACGACTAAATAAGCATATCGCTTTGACAACATGGATGCAGCCACTGCCATATTGGGTGCATTCAGCTTCTCTTGTTGCTCTTGCAAATAAGCAAGTGCCTTCTCTTCTTGAAGTAAATCAATCGTTGAAATACCAATGTCACTTTCTTCTACTCGCTTTATATCAAAGTTATCTAATCGCTCTATTACACTTGTACTCATTTGGGCCACCTAGGAAGTCTTTCTCGTACTTGTTGTGACCTCTCGATACCTGCCTTTACCATGGGGAATGCATAAAGGCGTTCCAAAGAGTGGATCTTCTATAATCTCACAGTCCATTCGAAATACATCCTTAACCATTTTCGGCGTTAACACCTCTTCTGGTTTTCCTTGTGTATACACTTTCTTATCGTATACAGCAACTATTTGATGAGCATAGCGGCAAGCCAAATTGAGATCATGTAATACCATCACAACCGTCCGCTTCTCTCGTTCATTTAAATCAAATAAGAGATCGAGCACATCAATTTGGTGTGTCATGTCTAAGTAAGTCGTCGGTTCATCTAATAAAATGATATCAGACTGCTGAGCAAGAGTCATCGCGATCCACGCACGCTGTCGCTGTCCACCAGATAACGATTGAACAGGACGATCAGCAAACTCCTTTAAGTTCGTCACTTCAAGCGCTTCATCAACGATTCGTTCGTCTTCCTTCGACCACTGCTTCAACCACGTTTGATGAGGAAAACGACCTTGCTTAATCAATTGCTGTACAGTCAATGATTCGGGAGCAATCGGGCCTTGTGGTAAAATAGCTAAACGCTTTGCCACTTGCTTTGTTGATAAGCTACGAATGTTATCACCATCTAATAGAACGTCTCCCGATTGCGGCTTTAATAACCTTGCTAGTGAACGAAGTAGAGTCGATTTTCCACTTCCATTCGCTCCAACAAAGACTGTAATTTCTCCAATTGGTATTTGCAAATCTAATTCTTCGATAATCAGTCCCTCACCATAGCCTAATGACAATGATTTCGTCTCAAGAACACTCACGTCTCTCAGCTCCTTCTACATATTTCGATTACGATATAGCAAATAAATAAAGAATGGTGCACCAATGCCGGCGGTGAAAACACCTGCTGGAATATCCAATGGTAAAAAAGCCGTACGTGCCACCGTGTCAGCAATAATAACAATGATTCCACCAATAAAGGCCGAAATGAAAACAAGACTCGCAAAAGATCGACCTGCTAGCATTCTGGCTATATGCGGTGCCATTAAGCCAACAAAGCTAATTCCCCCTGCCGTAGCGACAGCAGCTCCTGCCAATGCGACACTAACAAATAACAACATAAACCGATGGAGCTGAACGTTTATCCCTAAACCGACTGCTACTTCATCCCCAAGCTCCTTCACATCGACGACTCGGGAGAAGAACAGAGCAAGTGGTATAAAAATCAACACCCACGGTAGGATAAGGGACACATCTTGCCAGTTCGCCCCGTATAAACTTCCCGTCATCCACAAGTACGCTCTCGTTACAGCCATAGTATCACTTAGAACGATCATCATCGTCGTCAACGCACTCATCGTCGCTGCTACTCCAATTCCAATTAGCACGAGGCGAATAGGTGTGACACCTTTCTTCCATGAGAGAAGATAAATCACAACCGATACGATCGCTGCTCCTAAAAAAGCTGCTAACGGAAGCCACTGCATACTAACAGCACCTGCGAAGAGCACAATAAATGTAAGTGCTCCAACCGTTGCCCCACCTGTTATACCAATGATGTCTGGTGAGGCAAGAGGATTACGTATAATCCCTTGTAGAATAAGTCCCGATACTCCAAGAGCTGCTCCAACGAAGAAGGAAAGAACAATTCGAGGCAGTCTTAACGTGTGCAAAACAAAATGATGTTCTTCAAGCCCCAATCCAAATAGATGCTTTATCGAATTGAACGGATGAATAAACGAGCTTCCAACGGACATCGATGTAATAAATAAAAAGATCGTAAGGGCAACGAGCGATAGTAAGACGATAAATGGCTTTTTGTATATTTGTATAGATACCGACTCTGACTTCGTTCGAAATGTGAAATACTTAGCCATTCTTCGACAACCCCCTACGAGCAATATAAATGAAAAATGGCGTTCCGATCAAAGCAGTCATCACACCGATTGGCATCTCCTGTGGCATGATCACAAACCTTGCCGCCACATCAGCTAGCAATAATAGGCTAGCTCCACATAGCATACTAAAGGGGATGACCCAGCGATAATCATAGCCTACAATACCACGCACCATATGCGGAACAATTAATCCGATAAAACCAATCGAGCCCGCAACTGCTACAGAACCACCGGCAAGGAATATAACAACCATACCGATCAATAGCTTCACTACTATCACGCGCTGCCCTAATCCTTTCGCTACATCCTCACCAGACTGCAACAAATTAATGGACTTTCCTAAAAATAAAGCAAGCAGCATCGCAGAAAACATAAAAGGTAAAATAGGCAAAAGCATATCCATACTTCTCCCAGAAACAGAACCAGCTAACCAAAATAAAACACTTTGAATGCTTTGCTCATTTAACACTAATAAACCTTGCGTAAATGAAATAAATAGTGCTGAAATCGCCGCTCCAGCTAGAACAATTTTGATAGGTGATAATCCATCTCTCCCAAGTGAACTTAAAAAATAGACAAGAGCACTAGCAACCGCCGCCCCTAAAAAAGCAATCCACATATAGTGCATTAACGATTGTACAGATAAAAAAGCAGCAGAAAATACAATAAAAAAGACCGCCCCTGCATTGATCCCAAAAATATCTGGTGCCGCTAAGGGGTTTCTCGTTAACGCTTGCATAAGCGCACCTGCGACAGAAAGGCTAGCACCGACAACAGTTGCAATCACTGCTCTAGAAAGCCTTGAAGTTGTCACAATGATATGCTCTGTATTGGACTCATCATAATGTAAGAAAGCATCTATTGTAACATTTAATGGAATGGATGTTTGCCCAAGAGCAACGCTCAAACAAAAGGAACTAACAAATAAAATAAATGCGAAGGTCAAGCTAATCCATTTAAAAGGTGTATTCATCGCCATGACATACTTACCTTCCTCCTCACAAACTCTTACAGCAAAAATAACAACAAAGCCACGGAAAAGGTTCATTACCTTTGTCCGTGGATTCTGCATAAACGCTAGGGAGCGCTCAAGCAAGCGTTTCCTAGCCTTTTATGCACTAGTCATTATTGTTCTAATTCAAACCGCTCATAAATATCATCAAGCATTAAATTCGCTGACAAAATACCACCAGCTAAATTCCAAGTAATTTCATCAACAACAAACACTTGGTCATGTTGAACAGCATCTAAATTATCCCATAATGGATGACTCGTCCATTCATCAAAGCTCTGCTCGACCGCACCTTCCGTATGATCATAGAAGATATAAAAGACGTCTGCATTCATTTCAGGAATACTTTCTTTATCTGTTAGCATTAAAATATCCTCATCATCTTGACGACCTTCAGGAGAACCAAAGCCTAGCTCTGTTAAAATGGAACCAGCAAAACCCGTTACATATATACGCGCATGATCCGCTCTAAAGTTCAATACGGAAACAGAAAATGGCCACTCATCATCTAATTTCTCTTCCATTTTAACTTGGAAATCAGCTACTCGATTATCCCAATCTGTCAAAATTTCATTCGCTTTCTCTTCCTCACCTGCAGCTTCAGCTAATAATTCAACTGACCCTTTAAAATCAAACACCGTTTCATGCACGACAGTCGGAGCAATCTCTGAAAGCTGCTCATACACTTCCTCGTGACGAATTTGCGAAGCGATAATCAGATCAGGATTCAGCTGGGCAATCTCTTCTAAATTAGGCTGAGTTTCTAAACCGACAACTTCAACATCGTTTAGCGCATCACCGAAGTAATCGTAGAACGGCTGCTGATCCCATGACTCAACCGCCCCAACCGGCGTAATCCCTAACGCAACGGCTGCATCTGTTGCTCCTTGATACAGCGTAACAATGCGTTCTGGCTTTCCATCAATATCGGCTGTACCTAATGCATGCTCAACCTCACGTATACCTTGACTCTCTTCCTCATCTCGGCTATCCTCCACTTGCTCATCACTTCCATCCTCATCTGGCGATTGCGCAGCATCCTCTCCACCACACGCCGCCAAAATGAACAACAGTGATAGAATAAGAACAAATAAACGACTACTATGTACCCCTTTTTGTGAAAATGCCACTTTGGACATGTCCCCCACTCCTCTTTATGTATATTGATAATAATTATCACTGTCAATTATTTTAAGCGACAGCTTTCATTGTGTCAATGAGAATTTTTATCATTATTGTTTTCTTATTAAGAAAAGAACTAAGAGGGAGAAAAGCCAAATCAGTGGAATACAGCGCGACACCGCCTCCTCTATCCATTCGAGAGAGGCCGCTGAAAAAGTGCGATTTTCACTTTTTTAGTGGACTTTAAGTAATGTGCGTAGCCGTTGCCCGATATTGAAAGCCTTGCTATGAGTGGCTTTCTCATAGAAAGGCGCGCAACGAACGGAGCCATTACTCTTCTTTGAGTTACTAGAAAGGACTTTTTCAGTGCTCTCCATTCGAGAGGCACGGGGGATCTCATAAAGAACAAAGGGAATCCTCTTTCCGCTAATTCGAGGTACCTCCTCTTCATGAGAAGAAAAAGGAATCCTCTTTCCACTATTTGAGCTAAATAACGCCAAAAGGAGCTATAAAACCCGAAATAGAGGAATGAGGAACCGTAATATCATGAAAAAGTGAAATATAGAAAAAATAGAGGAATGAGGAACCGCACTCATCACTTAACCTATTCAGTTTGTTCTTACTTAATCTCCTATTAAACTTTCTTTTGCCTCTATATATTAAAATAATCCATCCCTATTGATTCAGATTATCCATTGAATTACAAGATAAAATTTTTTATAATATCAAACGATACTGATAATCATTTTCAAATAAAAAAACGAAGGTTAGGTGTTTACATTGAAGACTCGATTTAACATTATTCTACTATTATCTGCTGCACTAACTCTATTACTAATCGCATGCAGTTCTCAATCTTCTACTACAGAAGATGAATTAGAAGATACACATTCTAATACAGGTCATAGAATCGTCGTAGATCATAAAGGAGAGCAGACTTTACCCGAACACCCTGAAAGAATTGCAGTCACTTACTTTACATTAACAGAGCTTCTGCTTTCATTCAATCATCCTCCTGTCGGGGCAAATTACTTTGACGACTTTGTAGCCAATTTCCAAGCACTTCAGCCCTACTACCAAGGAACAGAGATTGTTGATATTGGTAGCTACAATGAAATCAACCTAGAGAAATTACTTGATCTGAATCCCGATCTTATATTAGCAGCAGGTTCTGATGGAGATGCTTCGGGAAATGACCAGATTTATAGTCAACTAACTCAAATCGCACCCGTATTTTTCATTGATTCTTCAAAGGCAAATGACGATTGGCAATGGGCATTGCTTGAAATTGGTAAGGCCCTTAACCTTGAGAAAGACGCAGAAGAGATTATTGCTCAATATCAAAACCATCTAAATGACGCCAAAGATCAATTAGCCGATTCAAATGAACAGACAGTATTATTTATCGATTTGCAAGACAATGGCTTTTTCTTATGGGGAACAGAACGATTACATTATTACAATGATCTCGAATTAGCAACTCCTGAATCTTTTGATGGTACATCTCAGGAAATTTCGCTAGAAGGGCTAAGTACATTAAATCCAGATCATATCTTTATACACAACCGTTCCGATGTCGAACTAGAGCCTAGATTAAAAGAATTAGAAAACAGCACCGTTTGGAATCACCTGCAAGCCGTGCAAAACAATCACGTTCATTTGCTCGAAAGCTCCGCATTCTCTCCTGGGCCAATTGGGGTTAATTACGGAATTGAAACCATTATCAATGCTTTAAATCATTAACATTACTACTAATTCGCAGTGCAAGCTGTTTTATTAAAGCTTTCCTTGATTAGCATTCTTTTGCAAGGAAAGCTTATATTTTTAAGTTCATTTGCTACCCACCTCTTTACGATCATGTCCCTCCTTAGTTGAAATTTCTCCTAAGCAATTATGTATGATAATATTTGATCATAATGATCGTATAAGGGGTAAAGCAATGGTGAAACTAGATTCATTAACTTCATACTATTCAAAAGGCTTATTTTCTGTTTCAGATGTATTTTGGTGCTCTCTTGAAGGAGGCTATTCTAATTTGAACTTCAAAACTCCTGCTGCTGGCTTTTTGTATGTGCTTAAAGGAGAAGGAAAATTTACTTTTGATGGGACAGAATACAGTGCTACGCCAGGAACCATTTTACACGGTGGTTGTCAAATGAACTTAGATTATGAAACAAGCCCAAAGACAGACTTCGAATATTGTTTAATCCATTATACTTGTGAAGCTAATACAGTTGAAAAGCACACCAACTCACACTATAAATTACAAGTACACCTTAACCATACATTACTCGAACTATTAAAATCTCTTCATACAAATTCTGTTGCATCTGGACCCCTATCAGCATTTCGTTCTAGAATTCTATTTTATCAGTTACTGTATGAATCAATTGTTTCTTGTCAGAACGAATCCCATTCGAATGAGCAAACAAATATGGTTCATGATGCAATCCGTTATTTCCAATTGAATTACAACAAATCAATAACATTAACTGATATGGCTAATCGATACGGGGTCAGTCAAGGCTTTTTTTCATCTCAATTTCGATATTATAACGGATTAAGTCCTATTGACTATTTGATTAAGTTCCGAATCAAAAAAGCCAAAGAATTACTTTCGTTCACACATCACTCTGTTCTCGATATAGCTAAAACGATTGGATATGCAGATGTATATTATTTCAGCCGATTATTCAAAAAGCATACCGGGATGTCTCCAAGTGTTTACCGCAAATACCATAATCAGCGTTAACTTAACGTATTCCTATTTGGCCGTTTGCTTTTTTAACAAAAAATAATTCACTCATCAATGTCACAAACTCCCCTTCTTATTTGTCATATAGGTTGAAACAAATTATTTTTAGGGAGAGTGATGACGTTGACCATTCGAATCAATCATCAAAAGGTCCATCCACAAATTTTTGAAACGATGATGAAGCTTGAAACCTTAATTACTGAAAGTGGATTAGATCCAACACTGTACAACCTTATTAAGATACGTGCTTCGCAGATTAACGGTTGTTCCTTTTGTATCGATATGCATGCAAAAGAGCTTCAAAGAAAGGGCGAAAGCCTAGATCGTATCTTATTACTGACCGTTTGGCGTGAAGTTCCTATCTATACGAATGCAGAAAAGGCTGTACTAGAATTAACGGAATACGTAACAAGGGTAGCTGAAGATGGCGTCCCAGACCATGTTTATCAGAACGTCCTTCAATACTACTCAGAAAAGGAATTTCTCACATTCATAATGGCTATTAATACGATAAATAGCTGGAATCGCTTAGGTATCGCTACTGGAATGTTTCCTGGCTGCTTTTTATAGAAGGAAAACGCAATAGCGTCTTTTCTTCTCACATTTCTTCCTCGAATTTTATAGTTTCTTAATCTTCTAAAAAAAAAGACCTCCAATGACGAGGTAGCTGAAAAGTGAAAATCGCACTTTTTCAGCTACCTTTAAGTAATGTGCGTAGCCGTTGCCCGATTTTGAAAGCCTTTCTATGAGTGGGCTTCTCATAGAAAGGCGCGCAACGAGCGGAGCCATTACTCTTCTTTGAGTTACTAAAAAGGAATTTTTCAGTGACCTCCCAATGACTCGGAGATCCACCCTTTACATATTTTTCACCCAACAAATTCCTTTCTCCGCTCATAAGCAAACCCAACCATCAATAGCCCTAATATCGCACATATGATGTACATCAGCGGGTATGAGAACAGATCAGCTACTGGACCCATCACCACACCACCTAATGACACACCTAAATCTGCCATGGCAATAAATAGTCCAAGTAACATATTTCGACTTGAGCGCGGCAAAACAAAAGATAAATAGGTGGTTAATGTAGGATATAGTAACGCCTGAGCAATTCCCATTAAGATAGCGCCGATATAGAATACAATAGCCCCACCAATTACCGATAATCCTACACATAATGACGCTACGGTTAAAATGAACATCGTCCCCATCATAAAAGTAGAGTGCCATTTTCCATCTGACGGAATTCTGCTTTTTAAAGTAAACCGTGCAATCACTACAGTTGCCGCTTGAAGCATAAGATAAATCCCTGCATTTCCACCCTCTAGTTGCATGGCATACAGTGGAATGAAGGTCGTAATCGCCCCAAATACAATCGATGCCACAAGCATTAGTACGCTGCATTTAAATAAAAATGGATTCTTTACTAGCTGACTATATGAACGAAAGGTAGCTACCTTCCGTTCATTACTCTCAGGCGTCACGCTTGCTTCTTCGTTTTTTTCTATTTTTGCAGTGTAACCGACAAATCCGGTAATCACCGCAATCGCAACCATGATAACCGTAAAATAATTCATTCCCTCCTGCCAAATACCTATCGCCAATAAAGGGCCAATAATACCAGGAATATATGAAAATAGAGAGTATAATGAGATTCCTTGCGAACGTTCCTTATCTGGCAAAGCATCAATGATCCCTACTTGTAGCGCCATCGAAAAAAAAGCAGTAGACACACCTTGTAGCATTCGCGCAATCAAGTAGCCACCTAAACCTGTAACCGTATATAATAACAGGGCAATTCCATTAATGATCAATATAATCCTCAACACTCGTATCGGTCCATGCCGCTCAATCATTTGACCTGCCCATGGACGGAAGAACATCGTTGTAAATAAATAAGCCCCCATGACTACACCGATTGTCGTATTGCTAGCTCCTAAGCTTTCCCCTTGCAATGGAATAATGACATTCAGTATAGCATTTGCACTGAAATAGAGGAGAACTAACACATACAAGCGTAGAAAAGGCCAAGACATTGCTCCACTAAACATGACTTTCTCCTTCATTTATTAAAATGTAATAAGTGCCCTTAACAACCTTCTCGCATATTCGGATTGAACATTGTTCAATTCCTCAACCTTCACAACTTCTTCAACTTGACCATCCTTAAAAATCATCACTCGATCACATATGTAAGCCGCCGCTTGAAGATCATGAGTGATAAAAATGTAGCTCATATTGTAGACTTCCTTTAACTCCTTCAATAAATCAAGCACTTGTGTTTGCACAGAAACATCCAACGAGCTAATCGCCTCATCTAATAAAAGACACTTCGGCTCGGTTGAGACTGCCCTTGCAATACAAACTCTTTGCGCTTCTCCCCCTGATAGCTCATGAGGGTATTTACTTTTATAGGATGGATCTAGCCCGACTTGGAATAACAGGTGGTCCACCTTCAAATCAAGGTCTCTTTTGTTTTTAAAATGTGGAATAAGAGATTCTTTTATAGCATCATAGACAGTAAAGAACGGGTTAATAGACGATTTATAGTCTTGAAATACAGCACTGATCGCCCCTCTTCTCACCCTTCTATCATTTACATCCTTTCCGTGAAATAAGACAGTTCCACGGTCAGGCTTTTCAATTCCAACTAATAAACGCCCTAATGTCGACTTACCACTACCACTTTCGCCAATGATTCCTAAACACTCTCCATCCATACATTCAAAGCTAATCCCCTTTAGCACATGTTGCTTTCCCTTTGAAAACAAGCCGCCATTTTTATAGAATTTCTCAACATGGTCAACTTTCAGCAACTTTAGCCTCTCCTCCCATAATTTGCTCGAAGTGTTTGCTTAATGCTAATCTAGTTCCTATTAAATGTTTCGTATAATCATGCTGCGGCTCAGAGAAGATCGCTTCTGTTTTCCCTTTTTCAATAACTCTTCCATCCTTCATAACGAGAACATCATCCGCTATTTTTCGAACAATACCTAAATCATGAGAGACAAAGATCATAGACGTACGCATTCTCTTCCGTAATTGAATGAGTTGCTCTACCACTTCAAATTGTGAGATCGTATCTAATGCTGTCGTCGGTTCATCAGCAATAATGATGTCCGGTTCTAACACAATAGCAAGAGCAATCATGATTCGCTGTAGCATCCCTCCTGATAATTGATGAGGATATTTGTTCAAGATTTCAATTGGATGCTTCAATCTCACACTTTCCATTGCCTTCTGCATCTTGCCTATCATCTCATCGTTAGACATATTAAAGTGCTCAGTCAATGTTTCCTTTATATGAACACCAATCGTACACGTTGGGTCAAAAGCACTCATCCCATTTTGTAAAATCATGCAAATGCTTTTACCTCTTATCTTTCTCATGTCTCTTTCAGCAAGGTCGTTTAGTTGCCTTCCTTTATACTTAATCTGACCTGAATGAAATAGCGAAGCTTTATTCAATTTCATTATCGCTCTACAAGTGACTGACTTTCCACTTCCACTTTCACCGACAATAGCTAGACATTTCCCTTCCTTTAAATGAAAGGAACTATTATGCACAATGACCTTTCCCGTATGGGCATCCCATACCTTAAGGTTCGAAACATCTAATAGATTACCCATTTAGTTAGCCACCCCTTTCCCTTGAACATTTATTTCTGAGAGTGCTTCCTTCTTGTGCTGATGATCGTTTGATTTCATCAGCTTAGGATCTAATGCAACTTGCAGAGCATCGGACAAGAAATTGAAAGCTGATACAACAAGCATGATCGCCAGCCCAGGTGCTATCATTAACTCTGGCCTTGTGAACATGACGTCCCTTGCCTCATTTAACATCATGCCCCATTCAGCGTTCGGCGCTTGTATCCCTAATCCTAAAAAAGAAAAACCTGATATTTGTAAGATCATCGAGCCAATCGCACCACTAGAAATAACCGCAATGTCTGCAAAGCTAACCGGTAGTGTATGCTTATACATAATTCTGATAGGACTCATCCCGACTGCCTTCGAGTATTTTACATAGTCTAAATCAACATATTGCATAACCGATGTACGGATAATTCGCGCAAACCACGCCCACTTAATGAGTACAAAGGCAATTAATATGTTCTCTAGACCGACTCCTAGAATTCCGATAATCGCTAGAGCCATAACATATCCAGGAAATGAAAGCATCGTGTCACACAATCTCATAATAATTGCATCGACTTTCCCTTTAAAATAGCCTGCTATAAAGCCTAACACCATGCCTATCAAGACAGAAATCACTAATGCAGCTAAGACTGCTAACACACTCGGACGTATCCCATAAATCAACCTAGATAACACGCACCTACCTAAATGGTCATTTCCTAATAAGTACGTCCATGACATTGGAGCGTATCGAAGGCTCATATTGACTTCATTCGGGTCATGCGGCGCAACAATTGGCGCCAATATTCCTGCACCAATCACACCTACAAGTAAAATAAGAGATATTGTCGCTATCCTATCTTTACTAATATTCTTCAGCACATTCATTTAAAGATCATTCCTTAGCTTCGGATTCATTGCGGCATTAATAATGTCAGACAACGTATTAAACAAAACAAAAGCAACCGCTAATATAAGGACATATGCTTGAATAATAGGAAGATCTCTACTCAAAATCGAACGAACACTAAGACTCCCTAATCCAGGCCAAGCAAAAACATTTTCAATTACGACCGTGCTCCCTAAAATAATGGGGATCGCCATACAGAAAATAGAGACTGCAACTTGTAATGAATTTCGTACGATATGCTTAATGACCTTCCTCTCCGTCCATCCGCATGCCCTACCGTATAACACGTAATCTTCATTTAAGTTAGCGAGCATCGAGCTTCGTACTACGCGAAAATAAATACCCGCATAGCTAATCACGATAATGACAACAGGTAGAATATAGCTTTTGAACGATTCCATTCCGTAGGTCGGCAATAAATCTAGCTTTACGGAGAAATACCATATCATCAGTGAAGCCAACCAATAAGAAGGCATCGCCGTTAGAAGAAAGGAAAGCCCTCGTACTGATTTATCTACTGCTTTCCCTTCCTGTAAGGCACATATCACACCTACTACAATCGAAATGAAGATAATTGCAACTGAGGAGACAAGGGTGAGCTTGAATGTATTAAGAAACGCCGGACCAATTAAAGGCCAAACAGACTGGCCTGTTACATAGGAATAACCAAAATCAAGCTTTAAACAAGCGATGACCCAATCGATATAACGTATAAAAAATGGTTGATCCATCCCTAATTCTTCCTTTGTCTGGGCAATTAACTCCTCGGTTATCTTCGGAACCCCTTGAGCCTGTAACACTACTTCAGCTGGATCTAAGGGTGAGAGGTTAATTAAAATAAACGTTAAAAATGAAATAACGAGCAGTAACGGAATCGTCATCACAATTTTCTTAATGATGTAGCTCCCCATTTAAATTCTCCTTTTCATCAATCACTCAAACCTCATTTGCTCAAACGGCAGTTCAAATTGTGTTTGTCTAAATGAAATATCTACCAGTTCGTTCGGCGCAACTACTGTCATACTTCCATTTGAAATCGGGATAAAGACTGCTTCTTCATGAACAATTGTTAAAATGTCTGCATATAAGGCACTTCTCTCATCCTCATCCATCGTAACCATTACTTCGTCAATCTTCTCGTATAGCTCATCTACTTGCTCAATTCCACTTGTCGTGTGCATATACGCGTTTTCGGATTTAAAAGCAGATATTGTACTTTGCGGATCATAGGCTAATCCCCATGTTTGGTTGAATAATAAGTCATAATCACCCGTTGTTCGTCTGTTTGCAATAGACGTTGATTCCTCACCTAAGATGTCTAATTGAATGCCTACGTCCTTTAACGTACTCTGAATAAATTCAGCTTGTGTTTTTTGCGACGGCGAATTGACATCATAATACAACAGCATCTCTAATTCCTGTCCATCCTTCGTTCTAACGTCAGCGTTACCATCCAATAACCAACCTGCGTCCTCTAGAATTTCCTTTGCTCTTTCAACATCGTAGCCTCGCTCTTTCAATTCAACATCTGCGTAATGAATATTAGAAGAAAACAATGTATGAGCTACCGTTTCCGTATCGCTAAAAATATCCTTAGCAATGGTTTCGCGATCAATCGCATACCAAATCGCTTCCCGAACGGCCGATTCGCTAACAGGATTATCAACTCTACTACTATTAGCGACAATCATTTTCGTATTCATCGGTTTACTTCTAGTAAGCTGATAATCTCCTGCTGCCACTAATTGCTCCATTGCTTCTACATCAATACTGTCTGCACCACGATCATCTGTAAAAACGAAATTAACCTCTCCTTTTTGTAATGCTAAAAAGGTTGTCTCACCGGCAGGTAGAACTTGTGAGGTAATCGTCTGAATATGCGGTGCACCTCCCCAATAATTCTCATTCGCCTCAAAAATGGCATACTCATCCGTTTTATGCCCTGAAAGCATATAAGGCCCTGTCCCATTGTAGCCATCTACACCATCCTTCGTTCCACCATTAATAAAGTCATTAGGTGACGTAAAGACATAAGGTCTTGTCATCGATAATTCAACGAGAGTCGGATAATACGCTTCTGATAATGTTATTTCAATCGTATATTCGTCTATCACTTCACATTGTTCGATCTTTGTCGATAATTGAATCCAAGAATGGGTCTCGGCATTTTCCTGTATCGCTTCAATGTTCTGTTTAACAGCCTCAGCATTAAATGGCTCGCCATCGTGGAACGTCACATCCTCTCTTAAATGGAACGTATACACCGTTCCATCATCAGAAATATGCCATGACTCAGCAAGCAATGGTTTAATCCCCTCTTCCGTATTTTCAACTAATGACTCAAAGATTTTCCCTTGGGCAGGCATAGAACCTGCATATAAATGAGGATTCAAGTCATTAATATCATTAGCTGCTGCATAAACTAATTCCTGTTCCTGTTCCGTTTCCTCTCCACTCGTGTTTTCTGATGCCTCTGAGCAAGCAACAAGCACCGAAACAATCATGACCATAAACAAAGCTACCTTTAATCTTTTTACTAACACGTACAATCTCCCCTTTTCATTTTAACGATCATATTATTAATCATAATGATTACGATTTAATTTACGTACTGTTCTATTTCTTGACAAATCATTTGCACATCATCACGAAATTCTTGGATAACAAATGCATTCGACAACTTTTGCTCACTATCAGCATTCGTTACTTCTTTTAGCTTAGTCTCATACGTTTCAACAAACTTATCGATGGTTGGACTACTTAACCCTAAGTATTGCGCAATGCCTTGTATGATCTTAATTCGATAGTAATCTTCCTTTGGCATTCTTGGAATATCTAGTTCCCCTTCTCGATTAACAAACATTTGGCGAATTGGAACAGCGGAAAAATCAAAATACTTTCCCTCCTTACTTGGTTTGGAAAACGGATCGATTAATAACGCCGTATACCGAATGTACAATAAATATTCCTGATGAATGACTTGTAGTTGTGGGAAGCTCTCAATATCATGTCTTGATATACTTTCTAATCTTACTGGGTAGTTATCATCAATCATAAATTTAAGGAGGTTTATTTCTTCTATTCCAATTTTGTTTAAGATATTCATAATTTCTTGCCAATGCGTGCGTAAATCGCTAATTAACTTTTGTGTGATCGGACCTTCAGGAAACAGTTTATACACATATTTCGTTACATCACTCTCTCCAAAAATAGCCTTTAGCGAAAATGGATTCATAAACAATGGTGGGTGAACGTACAAAGAAATATTTCGTGTTTCCGCCTCAATGGGTGACCCCATCTTCTCTAACGTAATCCCTACCTGCTGACATAACCGATCTAATCTATCAATCGTTTTCGTCGAGTTAGACGTTGAACCGATAAATACCTTCTTTTTTATTGCTGTTGTTAATACATGATTAGATGGATTGTCCGTCATCCAGCGGGTATCGCCAATATATGTAGAAAAACTAATCACTTCTACATTTAATTGCAAACGATGAAAAAAGCTCTTCACTAAAAAGTTCGATCCAAAGGTTGGAGAAATTAAGACGATGCATTTAACGTTCCTTACTATTTCAGTACTTATCTGCTGCAACACGTCCATATATGCATCTGTCGTGACAGCAAGAATAAGTGTATCCCATGTACCTTTAATCGTTTCATACCCACAAAATACTTGATCAATCGAACATTCACCTTGCATGTTCTCGTCTTTTTGATTTTGTATATGAGCCTGAATACGATTTTCGTTCCTTTCAAGAGCTGAAAAAAAACCTTCAGAACGGACAGAAGCTCTCCCGACAATTCCAACTTCGTCACAATAAGCATATTTTTTTAATATAACAGCTAGTTGAACCGAGGTAGGACCTGTTCCTAATAGTAAAACTCGCTCCATAATGGCCTCCTTCCTTATAAATCAAACGATTGATTACCTTTTTGATATAAGGCAATATCGAATACTTGTGTCGGTTGCAAAATTTGTTCAACCATTCTCCACTTGTTCGTGTTGACCTTTTGTAAAGGATAATTAAAAATTGACTTCAATTGATTACCAAATCTCATAGCAACAACGACATGTTCTTCCGTTAAATCATACAATTGCTCCAATATATCGTATTTGCTTGCTACAGTTGAACTGAAAATGATATGAGTTAACTCTTTTGTACAATCAAGGTTCTCAACGAACGTATTTTCCAAACGAATGCTTAAGTCAGGACCAAGCTTACTTATCACTTTTCTACCGAGATCAATCGCCTCTTCATCGATATCAATTCCAACAACCTCTGCCCCCGTCTTTTTTGCAATGAGAAGTGGAGTCATAGGAAACGCACCTGACCCAACTAACAATACTTTTGAATCAGCTGTCACTTGAAAATGACCAAATTCTTTTTCAATACAAGATTCAATATTTTTAAAGTAGTCAGCTATATCAATCTCTCCATTTTCTAATAGTCTTAATGCTCGGTATTTTTCTAGTACAGCCACACAGCGAGCTGATTGCTCCCTCAATTCATCAACAAGGGGATCTAACTCACTCCATTCTCGCTGTTCTAGCTGTTCCCATCTTTTCTTGTTGTCTTCATCGATGATAAACGAAGAATAAGTATCCAGTAAAAGCTCTAATTCTGAACTATTAAGTAACGTACGGTCATACAGACTTGCAAATTCACCAAATTTCTCTCTAAATGGTTTCAAATCATCTTGAATTTGTCCAATGGCATTCATGATTCTCACCCCTAATAAATTATGATGTTACAAATCAATAAAGGCTTTACCTTCTGCTACTATTCCAACTGAACCTTTAATGCTAAGTCCCGTGATCTTATCGTTATCAGCCGTTGCCCACACTTCCATAACCCCTCCTGGCTGCTTAACCTTCGCTTGAACTTCATCCTTTGCTTTCCACGCAAGATAAGCACCTATTGAGGCTGTCCCAGAACCACACCCCCTTTCCCATATCATGCTATCTATTTGAGGAACATAAATAAGCGGATACATTTCTTTAGTCGATGCTTGATAGAATAAAATGCCAATAACCTTTGCCCCTCCTGCTATTGCTAGCAATCTTGCAAATGATTCCGCCTTCTTTTTCATAGATTCATTGTATTCATGCAGCTCCATAACAATATGTATAAATTCGTGGTACCTCACTATCACTATCTCGCGTTGCTCTCCATCATACTCAATCGTTTTTTGTTCTATCTTTTGAGGGAGTGGCATTGTCACTTGGCAATCGTATTGATCGGCTTTTTTACGAACATGACACTTTATTAATTCCTTCGTACCGGATGCGTTTAGTACGATATCTGTCAAACCTTGTTCGTCTATGGTTTGGGTTGATGCCACGAGCGCTGCCAATGCCATACATGCATTCCCACAAAATTCACCTCCGGCCATGCTTAATGTGGCAACCGCTTCATTACTAGCTGCTTGTTCAATAAACCCTACTTGTTCAGCGTATACGCTATCGTATGCCATCATTTTTGCAGCAATAAGAGGGTGTAATTCTTTTGGATGACTCGTTTTCACTAAAATCGTCATATTTTGTGTTGGATTACATTTAAAAAATTCAACTTCCCGTCTCATCACATCCCTCTTTCCATTAATTAAATAATAATGATTACGATTATCATTAAAATTATAGCATAAAATTTGGTAGTGTCAATATATGGTGATTGGTCTTTACAACAGAGAACGACGAAACGCAAACTTTGACTCTAATGAAAATGGATGCTACACATTGCACATTTGACTCATTAACGAGCTTTTAAAATAATCAAAAAAGGCGCCCCAGACTTTATATCCTGAGACACCCTTTTCTGTGACAGATCTCTTATTATTTCTCTAAGAAATCGATGTACCGTTTTTAACAGCTTCATCTGGACGAAGAAGAACGACATCTCCTTCCTCGGGAACACCTCCAACAACTAGTACCTCCGATTTATACCCAGCAATCCGCATAGGAGGAAAGTTAACGACTGCTACTACTTGTCGTCCAACTAGTTGTTCTGGTTCGTACCTTCTTGTAATCTGAGCCGATGACTGTTTAATGCCTAGCTCTCCAAAATCAATTTCTAATTTAATCGCAGGCTTACGCGCCTCCGGGAATGGCTCAGCTCTTACAACTGTTCCAATTCTCATATCAAGCTTGTTAAAATCTTCAATTGTAATCATCTTATTCCTCCATTTTCTTTTTAAAAAAATAATTAATTTAACTAACTAAACAGTCATTAATTGAAAAATACCACTAAGCAGTGCCAAAATTCCCAGTCCCAAACAAATTGCCCCTATTATTATCATTCGTCTGCTTTTTTTCTCTGACTTTCGTATAACTACGTACAAACCAAAAAGGGAAAGCAAAATCCCGACAATTACACTTCCTATATATAGCTGTGAACTTAAACTTTCAAGTACACGGTCGATGTTTTGTTCTACCCTTTTTTCCACACTACTCTACCTCCATATGTTCAATTTTATTCATAAGTAACACTGCTACAACTGCTCCAATAATGACTACTATCATTACAGATACAAGTACGAACGTTACACTTACTGAACTAGCAACAATATTACAGAATAGAGAGGATAGAATAATAGCCGAGATCATAGTCGTTGGTATTGATTTTTTAATAAATCCTATTCCTGCCGCTATAATACTTATTGATGTAGCTAATATAGCCATGGTAACAGTATCATCAATGCCTGAAATAAGTACTCTAATGTCAGCGTTTCTTCTACCAAAGGATGGATTAACTCGGTGACGCCGAAAATAGTAAATACGATAAGATTACAAAGAACCATTGATACAATGGTAAATAGTGAAACAACTAATAGTTTAACGATAACGATTTTTTTTCGGTTAATCGGATAAGAAAAAGTTAAAATTAAGCGTTTCCCCGTATATTCATCAATCATAAAACGTGAATACATAACGGAGGCTAATATACTAAAAGCTGTCATACACACCACCCCGTACAGTGCTACAATATTACGATAACCAGCAAAAATCATTAAATCAGGGTCATTTGGTTCAATGTGTGGTGCATATGCAAACAGATAAATAAAACCTAGCATTGCAATCGAAATTAAGATACTAGCAATGATAAAGGTACGAATTTTATTTTTTCTCACTTCTAATCTCATTAAATTGATCATACACGTATCCCCTTTTTCAAAACGTTAAAGAAATACTTCTCTAATCCATCAGGGTAATGCATTTTTATCGATTTAAGATCTACCTCTTCGATTAAATGCCCCTTTTCAATGACACCAATCGTATCGGCGATATGTTCTATTTCATTTAAAATATGGCTAGACAACAAAATGGTCATATCATATTTCTGTATAAGAGCCGGAAGCAACATTCTCATATCACGAATTCCCATAGGGTCTAATCCATTAATTGGCTCATCTAACACTAAAAGCTTCGGCTTGTGTACAATCGCTCTCGCAATTCCTAAACGTTGCCTCATTCCAAAGGAAAACTGTGAAACAGGTTGGTGATTTGTATCATACAACCCGACATCTTCAAGCGCTGAAGAAATATCACCATCTTGAATACCCATATAGGATAAATGAATGCGTAAATTTGATTCAGCTGATAAATGTTCATAAAATATAGGTGTTTCAATCATACTTCCTATGTTTCTTAGTATGTTCCCTCTCTGTTTGCTACCTTCCATCCCGCAAACTTCAATCTTGCCCGTCGTAGGTGAAAGCAACCCTGTTATCATTTTGAAAACAGTTGTTTTCCCCGCCCCATTTGCGCCTAAGAAGCCATAAATAGCATTTTTTTTAACGAACATATTGCAAGATTGGATGATCCCCTTACCATTAAACGTTTTAGTCAAATTTTCAATTTTAACAGCCGCTTGGTTACTCAAGCTTCCCCACCACCTGAATACAACTTCTTCAAAAACTTCTCAGTATCTTGGACAATTGAATCGCTCATAATATCTACTCCCATTCTTTTCATCAGTAATTGTAAGAATGTCAATCGGCGATGTAATTGCTCCTCATTGCAGTCAATAATTTGAGGATCACACCAAATATTTAATAATAAAAAGAACACTTCTGCACATTCATGTGGATAATCAGTTGTTATTGACCCATCTTTATTTCCTTCCTCTATAATTTTTGCGAAAATAGGCGCACTTTTACTCACAGAATCCTTCATCATCGAGACAATAAAATCACTACTTTTTATTTGTGTACTTAGAGCTTCATCAAGAGAATGTGCTTCTTGGTCTTTTATGTCCTTTTCTAAGATGCCTGTTAATTTTTCTTTTGCTGATTGTGCGTCGATTTCATTGATCCAATCATTTACTGTTTGTTCGACATTGCTATATTTATTTTCTTTAACAGCCTCAATAATTTCTGCCTTTGATTTAAAATGATGATAAATCGCCCCCTTAGACATTCCAATGGCTTCACATATATCTCTTATACTTGTTTTTTCAAAACCTTTTTCAATAAATAGCTTAGTCGAAATAGCAATAATCTTTTCCTTTGTTTCCTCAGATTTATACTTTTGCGTCATTTTACCCCTCCTACATACCGACTGTCCGGTATTTATACTATTTCATATTTAGCTAATTATGTCAATTTTTTCTTTCATTACTTCAATAAGTTTTTGTAGAAAGATATCGATAGAGCTCAAAACAAAATAAAATTTAAAAGGGCTTATTCCGACAAGTCAAACTTACTTGTAAGAAGAAGCCCTATTACTATTTATCTAAATTATTTTTTATGCGGTTATATCACGTTTATAAAATATACACCATGCTATACTTATAAAGATACAAAAATAAATGATAATCGTTATGATCGAAAATGTCATCGTTGTTCCTTCAATATAGGAAGCACCGCCAATATACTGGCGTAGATTTAAATGAGCAAACAGAATATATTTAGCCCAATCATACTGTTGGACAGCTAGTACAACATTCGGACCGGCAAACCGTACAAAAATGGTAAGTCCAATCGCTAATGCACTACTAGTAAAAACCGTAGCGATCATAAAAGCAATTGTAATCATCATGATCATATCAACATAGACAAATGCCACGCTCGTCAACAAATGCAGAACAACACTTTCTATTATGCTACCATCCATAGCTGAGATATTTGCTTGCATAGGTGACTCAAATCCAAAAAATAACCCGCCAACTAACAGCGCAAAACCAAATGTCACCACAAGCATACTTAGAGCAAATAAAAGGGAAGAGATATATTTTGACATTAATATTTTCGTCCGACCAACTGGACGAATAAGTAGCATCTTAATCGTCCCTTTAGAAAATTCCCCAGCAATAGCCCCCGCAGCAATGATAATGGCAAATAAAACCATAATAGAAATAAAGAACTCAACATTCATATATACAAACTCCCACATTGAGGTAGGTGCTATAGCTAAGAAATGTTGTATAGTTGCCGTAACGACTACTAGGACAAGCAACAACCCTATCATAACCCGAGAACCTATACGACTATAGATCTTCATGTTTTCATTTTGTATACAAGACAATAATTTAATCAATTTGTGGACCTCCTGTTACCTCGATAAATTTATCCTCAAGCGTTTTCGACTTAACGTCTACTCCATAGATACTGATTCCACTCTCAACAAAGGATTTTACCACTTGAGGAATTTGCTGATGATCCACGTTCATTTCAATCGTATGATCACCGATGTTTTGAACTTTCCCCGCAAATAACTCCTTCAGCATTTTGATTGCTTTAGAAATTGGATTGACTGTAAAAGTAACTTGAGTATCGCCTGTTGCTTCGACTAGCTCATGAACATCTTGAATCTTAATGAGCTTACCGTGCTGAATAATGCCAATACGATCACACATTAATTCCATTTCCGCAAGCAAATGACTGGATACGAGGATCGCCAGCCCTTCTTCTTTCGTTAATTTCTTTAAATAGTGACGAAATTCTCTAATCCCTGCTGGGTCTAATCCGTTTGTTGGTTCATCCAGAATGAGTACTGACGGAGCATGCATTAAGGCTTGAGCTAACCCTAACCGTTGACGCATCCCTAATGAGTATATTTTCACTTTGTCATAGATCGCATTTTCCAAACCAACTAATTCAATCATATCCATTATCCGTTCTTCCGTAATATTGCCACTCATACGAGCAAAGTGAATTAAATTTTGATAACCCGTTAAATAATCATAAAATTCTGGGTTTTCGACAATTGCACCAACTTGAGATATCGCTTGCTCAAAATGACTAGAAACATCCCTTCCTTTTATCAATACACAGCCTTCTGTCATCGACACTAGCCCTACAAGCATACGAATTGTAGTCGTTTTCCCCGCACCATTTGGACCCAAGAAACCAAAGATTTCACCTGGATAGATGTCCAAACTAATATCGTTAACGATCCTTTTATTTCCAATCTCTTTACACAGATTTTCAATTTGTACGACTGGTTTGTTCTTATTCAATTTACGCCCTCCTCTATTTCTCTGATTAAGATCTTAATTGCTTGACTCCTTGCATCACATTCCAAACAACAATACTTACAACAATCAGAATGATAGTAACGATACCACTAGTAACTATGAAAGAATGTGGCTCATTTACTCCTGCTATATAGGCGGTTAAAGAAAAGACACTCATCATAAGTACATAAGCAACCGCCGGAATCAATTGCGAGATGAGAGCTCTTTTTCCGTGCTTCTTTATGTCCTTAGAGCCCACAATCAAAGTAATGAGAGGAAAGATTAATGGAGCAAAGAACAAACTAAAATAATTCAAGGATGATAAGAGACTACGATTAGAAAACATCCCCGTCCCTCCCTTCACTTTAATGTTACGTTGATAGAACCTATCTCCCTTTATTAATTCATCAATACTTACTTCAAATAATTCACTCAACATAATTAAATTTTGAATATCGGGATATCCTTTTCCACTCTCCCACTTATAAATCGCTTGACGAGTCACATTTAACTTTTGTCCTAATTGATCCTGTGTTAAATTTTCACTTTTTCTTAGTGCTCTAATCTGTTCACCAATCTTCATCATCAATGACCTCCTTCACTTTTTAGTTTATACGACTAAATGAAATGGTTCTATAAACGCTTCATATACATCTGACAACTAGCGGTTTACATTGAGCTAAAACCCACTCGTATCAAGCTTTTCAAAATAGGCAACGGTTACGCACATTACTTAAAGGACACCGGAAAAGTTAAAAACCAAACTTTTTCAGTGCCCTTTCATATCAAGGCTTTCAAAATCGGGCAACGGCTACGCACATTACTTAAAGGCCACTAAAAAAGTGAAAATCGCACTTTTTCAGTGGCCTCATAAAATGAAGGGAGCTTCAGACAATACTATAACGAAAATAAAATCTTCTACTACTAAAATATGAACCTCATAGCATTTTTTTACTTTTTATTACGGTAAAAATACATGGTCAGTGGCGCAAAAATAACGATGATCATTCCCGAAGCGATCCATGCCCAAATGATTTGATTGAATGTCGCACTTCCTTCCATCAACGCGCGGACAGCGGTCACGACAATCGAAACAGGATTCACTTCTACAATGACTTGTAAGAACGAGGGCATAGACTCTGGATCAACAAAGATATTACTTATAAACGTTCCAGGGAACAAAATCATCATGCTAAAATTCATTAGAGCCTTTTCCGTTCTCATAATCAATCCGAGCGTCGTCCAAATCCAAGAAAGGCTAAATGCAAAGAAGAGCAGAACGAAAATGGCTAACACGACTCCTATTAAGCCCCCTTCTGGTCTAAAGCCAAGAATGAAGCCGAGAGTCATAATGACAATCGATGCGACACTATAACGAAGAATATCGATGACTAACGCTCCTGTTAGAACAGATGGGTTCCATATTGGCAATGCGCGAAATCGATCAAATATTCCTTTTGAGACATCTTTATTTAAATCGACCCCTGTATACATCGTAATCATAACGACTGTTAAAACAAGAATGCCAGGGAGAAGAAATTGCAAATATTGCTCAGTCGATCCAGCAATCGCCCCTCCAAACAAATACGTGAACATGAGCAAATAAATGATCGGAAAACCTGTAATATCAAAGAGCTGCTCAGGTACATACTTGATTTTAAGTAGTGCCCTCCAGGCAAATGTTACTGTTGCTGAAATAGCACTTGGGCGCTTTGGGCGCTGACGTTTTGTAATGGCCGATTGTAACTGTCGACCTGTATTTTCCTTTGATTGCAAAGTTGACGTTCTCATCATGAGGCCTCCTCCCCGCCCTTGTCATGCTGTTTTCCTGTGAGAGCCAAAAACACTTCATCAAGACTTGGTTGCCCGAATGAGAAATCAGCAAGCTCAATCTCTTCAGCTTCTAATACCTTCAACACTCCTGATGCTTGTTCAGTGTCTAATAGATGAACAGATAATAGCTTTGAATCTGTTGAAAGTTGGACATTTGTATGAAATTTAGTCGCAAGCAATTGTTCAGCACGTGATCGATCCTCTGAATGAACAAGCCTAATAGAGAATACCCCTGATCCTACTGATGCTTTTAATTCACTGCTCGTGCCTTCTGCAATGACCTTCCCGTCCTCAATGACAGCAATCCGATCTGCTAATTGATCCGCCTCCTCCAAATATTGAGTTGTCAGTAACACCGTCGTCCCTGCATTTGCGAGCATTTTGACGACTTCCCACACTTGATTTCTACTTCGTGGATCAAGACCGGTTGTCGGTTCATCAAGAAATAGGACGTCTGGGGAAATGATCGTACTCGCTGCGATATCGATGCGTCGACGCATTCCTCCTGAATATTTCCCAACTTGACGTAGTGCCGCCTCCTCTAGATCATATGCCTTAAGCAGCTCCTTCGCCCTTGCTTTTGCTTCCCGCCAACTATAACCAATTAATCGAGCAATCAATATCAAATTTTCTAACCCTGATAATTCTTCATCCACAGAAGCGAACTGTCCTGTCATGCTCACCTTACTCCGAACGTCCACGGCTTCCTTTACTAAATCGTGTCCCATCACTTCAGCATGACCTCCGTCAGGCTTCAATAACGTTGCCAACATGCGAACGGTTGTTGTTTTTCCAGCACCGTTTGGGCCAAGCACTCCATAAATGGTCCCTTTCTTTACTTGAAGATCCACACCATTTACGGCACGAGTTTGTCCAAAGGTTTTAACGAGTCCTTTGGCGTTAATCGCCCACTCCTCCTTATGTTCCATGCTCATGTTTGTTCCCTCCACTCTTTTTATTCATATCAAAAGCCGGCTGCCACTTCTTCAACTTGCTGAAGACCTTCGCGAATAATTTTTTCCCCACTATCCGGAAACTCGTGATGTCCTTCAATGACACATGTCGTAATATCTGTGATTCCAAAAAAGGATAAATGGTTGATTACGAAGTTTACTGCCATTTCAAAACGATCATCCTCTGCATATACGCCCCCTCTTGCATTTAGTAACGCTACTTTCTTATCTGTCAGTAATCCAGTAGCTCCTTCCTCTGAATAGGAAAATGTTTTTCCCGGATGGTGCATATAATCGAGATAGGAGTGAAGGACAGCAGGAGCACTTAAGTTCCACAGCGGAAAAGCAAACACAACCTTATCAGCCGAAATAAATTGTTCCAATTTACTTGAGACAAATCGCTGTAACGTTCGCTCTTCTGTCGTCATAGGCAGTCCTTTCGCTGCTTTATTACCTGCATCGATAACCTTGTTCCCTAAATAAGGCAAGGGCACTTCATACAAGTCAATTTCAGTGATCGTATCATGAGGATGTGACTCTTTATAGCTCCTTAAAAATTGCTCATACATTTTCACACTGACTGACCTTTCCATCGGACGGTCGTTCGCTTTTACAAATAAAACAGTATTCATTGTTCATTTCCTCCTTATGTTTAATCTACATTTAGCTTACTCATTTTTGTCCTTGAAAACGCCCGTCATATGGTTGATATTCCCATACAAAAAAAGCCTTACATCTATGTAAGACCTTCCTATACGACCTTTGTCTGAGATCGATTATTTACTTAAACCAGCCATTTTTCATCGCATACATCGCTGCCTGTGTCCGGTCTTGAACCTCCATTTTCGCAAAAATATGTGTAATATGGGTTTTTACTGTCTTTTCTGTTATATGTAGTATGGAGGCAATCTCTTTATTACTACGTCCTAATGTAATTTGTTCAAGCACATCCTTTTCCCTCGGTGTTAGCATTGAGACGTTTTTACTGTCATCTGTTGTCATTTGATTGATTAATTGGTTAGTCACTTGTGGGTGAAGAGTCTTGTTTCCGGCCATCGCAGCTGTAATCGTATCTATTAGTACACTCGGTTCAACATCTTTCAACTGATAGCCAATCGCCCCCGCCTTTATAGCTGGTAGAATGGAGTCTTTATCTGAAAAACTCGTTAGCATGATCACCTTAATGTGCGGGTATTTTGCGACAATTCTTTTTGTTGCTTCAATTCCATCCATTTCTGGCATGATCAAATCCATTAAGACTACGTCTGGTTTGAGTTCTTCTACCTTCTCGATCGCTTCCTTGCCATTTTTCGCTTGACCGACAATATTCAATTCAGGTTGAGTCTGAAGAAAAAACGTTAACCCTTTGAGAACGACAAGATGATCATCAACTAGTAATAGATTAATTTTCATATTCTCCCCCCTCTTTCTGAGACGCGGCAGGTACAGAAACGATTATAATCGTCCCAATTCCTTCCTCACTACTGATCGTTAACAGCCCGTTCATTTCAGCAGCTCTTTCTCTCATACTCGAAATCCCGATTGACTGAGTACACTTCTCTAGCCGTTCTGGTACGAACCCACGACCTTGATCGGATATTTTCATTCGTAGCTCATTGGAATCTTTTTCAATTCGAATCCATGCGCGGTTCGTCTCAGCATGCTTTTTCACATTATTCAAAGCCTCTTGACCAATTCGCCAAAATGCTTTTTCAATTTCCGTAGGGAGCGGGACGGTCTTTTTCATATAAATAGTCAAATGAATCCCTATTTGTTCAGCATAATCCTGTAATGCTCCAAGAATTCCTTTCACTTCACCTTGAGAGCGCATTTGTAAAATAAGTGAGCGCATTTCATTCAATGATTCTTGTGCAAGTTGACCGATATCATGTGATACTTCAGCTATTTCAGGTTGGCTATCCTTCATCAATTCCTTCAACCCTCTTGCCATGAGAGAGAGCGAGAACAGCTTCTGATTGACGGAATCATGCAAATCACGAGCAAGACGATTTCGTTCCTCAGCTATCAGCCATCCTTGCCACTCATCATAGAGCCGTATTTTCTCCATCGCTAATGAAATATGATCCGTCAGCAGCTCCAGAATCTCCATTTCTAACCCTCTAAATGTTTCTGTTTCTCGTCCTAAATAAAGGACACCGATCGGTTCAACATTCATACGAATCTCATGAACCTTTAAGGGAATCGCCACTGTAAATTGATTTGAAGGTAATTGCGGTAAATGCTCTTTCTGTTCATCACTAATGCAATAAGTGTGCTCACGGAAGACCCGATGAATCATATCGTGATGATGCGCTATAGGAATATGGCTCAACTCGCTTTTTCCATTAGAATAAATCGATTTAACGATTTTTTGATCTCCCTCTTTTAACACAATTGCTACTGTCGGCCACTTAAAAGATTGAGCAATCTCTCTCACAACCGTTTCAAGTAATTTATTCATATCATTGATCTTCCATATATAACGAGTGACGTGATTCACATTTGCATAATAATTAACGATGTACTGCGCTATTTTATCGACAGCTTGCTTCTCTCTTTGTTCCATTAATCTCGTTCGTTCAATAGCCGTCCCAATTTGATAAGCAACCGATTCCAAAAATGTTAACTCTTCCTCACTAAAGCTTTCCTTTCCCGGTGAACCGACATTTAGTAGTCCGAGCCGCTCCCCACGAACCGTTAACGGAATCGTAGCATGGTGTGTCAAATTCGCCGTATCTCCCCATGAATATTTCTTCGCATTGTATAGCCGTTCGCATTCAATCATATTAACAGCTGAATTTAAACCTCCAGCCCAATATAGCCCTAGGCATAAACAAACATCACAACGCATAGCCTCTTTATCTTCCTTCGCCAAGGCTTGCGGAAGGTTATGATCTGCTACGTGCTCATAATCCGGCTCATCATCAATAAGAAAGATCCAGCCTGTTTTTAAGTTCGTCAAATCTAATAATTTTTCAAGCGTCGTTTGTAGCATTTCCTTCATATTGGTATTTTGGTTTAACGTCTCCGCTATCGTTTTTAGAATCGTCAATTCCTTGTAATGCTTTTCCTTATCAAACATTGTCTCACCTCTTTCCTTCATTTTCTATTAACGATCATTATTCTGTAATGTTAATTTACTTCTTCCCAATCGATAAATAATATTGCTTTGTTTCATTATCAAATTTCTCAACTGCCATACGCAAGGTCATTCTCGACATCTTATGAGCATGCTGATCAAGAAAGGCTTTTAGCTTCTCGAATCCAGCTTCCAACAGCCTTCTGAATAAGTTCTTCTTCATCAGCAATTAATAGTTCCGCAATCCGAAACGTGTCATCTAACTCATCTTGTTTAATAAAGGCGTACGTACTAACAATCGCCGTTCTTCGCTCCCACTTATTATTAGAACGAGCGAGACGATAGAGAGTATCTCTTGGATGATCTAATAAGTACTCCCCAATCACTGAAGGTGCACTGCGATCAACAAAATCCCAGTTGTTAATGCGATCATGCCTGCGAATATACAAGTCAAATAAAGCCTTTCTCGTATCCTCCGAGAGCTTGTTCTGCTTCGCTTGGAAATCCATAATGCTAACAGCACCCATTCTCACTTCATAATAAGGACTTTCAAGAAGCTTTTCAATTTCTGACAACGGCATCTTAATAAACCGCTTAGCCGTTTGAAACACGGTTTTCATGTGTAACCCCAAACATAATGTATGAGGATCAGAGTCTTTGAAAAACCGCTTCATTCTTTCCACATCATTTTCATTTTGGTGTTGTTCTAACTCATTCATAAAAACCTCAGCTTGATAGTCTCCCATTCTTGTCCCCACCTCTCCCCCTTTCTATCATATATCGATCAAACCGAAAATACATCATATCCTTTCCTTAATGCCAACTTTTTTTGAAAATCATCATATCCCCATTGACCTTTACGTAACGTAAAGGTGTATGATCAACTTCAAGGAGGGTTCACGATGGAATATACCGTTCAAAAACTAGCGCAATTGTCTGGTATTAGTGGGCGTACACTTCGCTATTACGATCAAATTGGGTTATTAAAGCCTGCAAGAGTCAATTCATCTGGCTATCGAATATATGGCAGAAAAGAGGTTGATTTACTGCAGCACATTTTATTTTATCGCGAGTTAGATCTTCATTTAGATGTCATTAAGCAGCTGATTCATCAGCCTGATGTTGATCAAACAGAAGCGCTAAAACATCATTACAAGCAATTAATGAGAAAACGTGACCGCCTTGATCAGATTCTCAAGACTATGAGAAAAACGATTAATAGCTATGAGGGAGGCTTTAACATGACGGACAAAGAGAAATTTGAAGCTTAAAAGATCAATTAATCGCCGAAAATGAAGCAAAATACGGCAGCGAAATCCGTAACAAGTATGGGAATACAGCAATTGATGCGAGTAACGCCAAATTAAAAGGGATGTCTGAAGAGGATTACAAAGCGATGCAAGCAGTAGAAAATGAGATATTTACATTACTTGAAAAGGCACATGCAGTAGGTGATCCTGCTGCCAGTGTTGCACAACAGCTTGCTCGAAAACATAAAGAGTGGCTGATGTATACTTGGACCAATTACTCGAGTGAAGCACATGCTGGACTGGTTGAGATGTATGTGCAAGATGAACGGTTTAAGGACTATTATGATCAAAGGGTGAAGGGCGGTGCTAGCTTTTTGCGTGATGCGGTGTTGACCTATATTGGTAAGATATGATCGTAATTGATCGTTATGAGCGACTTCTCATGCAGGCTACCTACATCGATCATTTTCCCGACAAGCTCATTGACAAAATCAAGAGACATGTATACACTTTGAGTAATTACACAGCCTTTACATTGATTGCTCCATTAGGACGGAGCATAAAGGAGTTTGTTTTATGAGTGTGAGTGTTCTTAACTAATCCGTAATTGGATACGTACGAATCGGTCAAAAAAATCGACAACTCGTCGGTTTATTTGTAATACCTTTTCGTACAGGTTAAGAACCGAGCAATTTTAGACACCCGTCTGACAGTTTTGGGGTCTATTCAACGTAAAGGGCGAACGAACGCCTCAAGCGATTGCTTGAGGCGTTTTTTGTGTACATTTTTAAACAGAAAGGATAATTCTTATTATGAACAATAGATCGCTTCAACAACTTGATTACCTGCACATTTTAAAAACCGTAGCTTCATTTGCTTATACAGAACGGGCAAAGGAAACAATTAAGAAGAGCAAACCAGAGCTTGTCAAAAAGCGAATTGAGCACATGCTAAATGAGGTATACGAGGCCTCCAAAATTCTCGAAATCAACTCGAGTGTCCCGATTCATTCGCTTGACGATATGTCCTCCTATTTAGAACAAGCGAAAAAGGGGTTATTTTTACAACCCAGTCAGTTACAACGTGTCCTTTCCTTTCTCGAGCATTGCCGCAAGCTTAAAGTGTTTATGCGTGATAAAGAAATAGCCGCTCCTAACGTCGCGACGTATGTACAATCGATCGAAAACATGGCTAATATTGAAAACGAAATCGCACGCAACCTTCGTAATGGCCAAATTGATGATCATGCCACACCAGATCTGGCAACCATCCGCCGACACCTCCGGATAAAACGAGCAGAGGTAAGGGAAAAGGCAGAAACTATGTGTCGCTCAAAAAAGCTTGCTTCGTATCTTCAAGAGAGCATCATCGTAGAAAAGAATGGACGTTTCACTATTCCAATCAAAAAGCAATTTCGTTCTAAAGTCTCCGGCGTTATAATTGACACGTCCTCTTCAGGAGCGACCGTGTTTATGGAGCCGAAAGAAGTGACAGCACTATACGATGAATTGAATGACCTGTTTGCCGCTGAGAGCTATGAGGTGGAAACCATCCTTTATACGTTAACCTCAAGTGTTTTAGATATTGAAAAAGAGTTGAGCATGGCAATAGACATTATGCACTACTATGATGTCCTATTTGCTAAAGCGAAATACGGCCAATCCATCGACGGCTCAATACCCGCTTTAAATGAAGAATTCTTGATCCACCTCGATGAAGCGCGTCATCCTCTATTAGGAGAGCAAGCCGTGCCCCTCTCCCTAACGTTAGGGATTCACGAACGAGCACTTATCATCATGGGTCCAAATACAGGTGGAAAAACAGTGACATTAAAAACGGTTGGGCTCCTTACCTTAATGGCTCAGACAGGTTTGATGATCCCTGCTGGATCTAAGACTTCTCTTCACGTGTTTCAGAAGCTATTCGTTGACATCGGTGATGGTCAAAGTATCGAACAAAATTTAAGCACGTTCAGTTCAAGATTAACTAACATTATTCACATTCTTGAAACCGCCGATGATCAAACATTAGTGCTAGTGGATGAGCTCGGATCAGGAACTGACCCAAACGAAGGAATGGCTCTTGCACAAGTTCTTTTGGAACAACTTTTTGCGAAAGGCGCAACGATTTTAGCGACAACCCATTATCGAGAGTTAAAAGCCCTCTCTAAGACACACGATGGCTTTTTGAATGGATCGATGGAATTTGATGTAAATACACTCCAGCCAACCTATCGCCTCTTATTAGGGGAAATGGGTAATAGTCAAGCTTTTGATATTGCCTTCAAGCTTGGTCTCCACCCAACTCTCATTAATAAGGCTCGACAGCTAACAAGTAGTCCATTTGATGAAACTCGATATTCCATAACAGATATCGATCAAAATCAAAAGCACCGTTACGAAAATCAATTACGTACGACAAGCTATATACGCACAGAACGGAAAGCAAAAAAATCACCAGTCCCCTTATTCAAACAAGGAGACAACGTGACCGTTTCCCCGTATGGCACAGTTGGTATCGTCTATAAAGGGCCTGATGAGAAAGGAAACTATGTTGTGCAAATCAAAGGAGAAAAGCAGCGCATTAACCATAAACGTTTAACTCTTCATATCCGTGCGTGCGAGCTCTACCCACCAAACTATGATTTTGATATTATCTTCAAATCAGTAGACTACCGTAAAACGAAGCACAAACTTGAACGAAAACACATCGAAGGACAAATTCTTAGAGAAGAAGAGTAACTAAGAAAAAGCAAAGGCTACAGCCTTGGATGAAGCCGAACACCTAAGACATTCAGATATAAACAAAGAGATCTACGCAAAACGTAAAGAAACGATTGAACGTGTCTTTGTAGATCTGAAGTAGAGACGCCTCTGAGAATCATTTCTCAAAGGCGTTTTGCCTACGATCTGAAGAGACTGGGACAAAACAAAAGTGTTTAGCTGAGAATCCCAGCCTCTTTAACATTTGTCTCAAGATTTTAAATCCACGCACTCATTTAAAGCAATCACGCGCCAATACACACTTGTGGCAATCTCAAAAAAGTAACTCATTATTGGCTTAGCTTATTTCAGCTTTTGTTGTCTCGCTTCTCCTTTTGATTTTATTGAAATGGAAAGAAAACGTGATGAATAAGAGAGCTAGTATAACAAATATCCCACTTATCCAACTTAAATGTAAAATTGAAGTATATTGTATCATTACCCCACCTAAAGCTGCCCCAAGAGTCATTCCTACATTCATTAATGCTGTATTAAAGCTTAATATCGTTTCTGAGGAGTCTGGCCTTAGCGAGATAAGGTAAAATTGCTTTGCAGGGGTTGTTGTCCAAGTTGCAGCTCCCCAAACCATAATTGTAATAAAAATCCCTATTAAAGAACCCATGGTAAACGTTAGAACAAACAAAGCAACAGCATGAACGAGTAAACTAATCGATATCGTACGATTGGGTCCCCATTTATCAACAGCATATCCACCAAACCGTGAGCCCATAAAAGCAAAAACACCTAAAACAAACAAAACGATACTAATCATTTCTAACGATAAATGAGCAGATGTACTTAAAAATGGAGCAATGTAGGCAAATACCATTGTATATCCTAAAATCCAAAAGACCGTTGTTAATAACCCAGTAACAAGACGTTTATCTTGGATCACTCGTAACTGCTGCTTCAAAGGAAGTGGCGTGCTTCCTTTAATGGCAGGTAATACTTTATAAAGTACAGCAACGATAAGGATTGTCACAAATGCAATCATTAAAAAGACATAGCGCCAATCAATATAAGCTGCTAAAAATGTTCCTATTGGCACCCCTAACACTAAAGAGACCGTAAACCCTGTAATAACAGTCGCCATTGCACTACCACGTTTTTTTGCAGATGAGATCTGAGCAGCATAATTTGTGGCAACAACAATATACAGTCCTCCACTCATCGCCATAACAATACGTGATAGCATAAGCAATAGATAGTTATAACTTACAAACGCAATAAGATTCCCTAATATAAAAATAACGATAGAAGCCATTAGAACGTTTCTACGTTCAAATTTCGCCGTTAGCATAACCAAAACAAGTGCCCCCATGGCATATGATAAGGAATAAATCGTAATCAATTGACCTGCTAATGAAATCGATACATTTAAATCTTCTGATATGATTTCTAGAATTCCAGAAACAACAAATTCTGCAGTTCCTGTCACAAACGCACCAAGAGCTAATAAATAGATCGTTAAATGATTCACTTTCTTTTTCAATTTTTACATCTCCTATTATTTTAAGTTGATTTCATTTTATCTGCCGTGATAACATAAGTAAAATTGATATTTTTCATATAGGAGATGAGTAAATACTCATGAGTATCGTTCGCTTTGAAATTATAACTAAAGTTATTGAATTAGGCAGCTTCACAAAAGCAGCTAAACAATTAAACATGACTCAATCTGCTGTTAGCCATGCTATTGCTAGCCTTGAATCAGAATGGGGAGTGACATTACTCATACGAGATCGTAAAAAGGGGATAACAGTTACAGAAGTAGGGAGAAACATCCTTATTCACATGAGAGAAATATTAAATCGCATAGAGAATATAAACCAAGAAATAGCCCTAGCAAATAACCTAGAACTTGGTACAATTCGTATTGGTACTTTTACAAGTGCTTCATCCTGCTTATTGCCAAAAATACTTTCAATATTTCAGAAAAAGTATCCAAAAATAGAGTTTACATTTTTTGAGGGTACGTATGAAGAAATTAATGAATGGTTGCATACAGGAATAATAGACATTGGATTCGTTGTACAAGTTAAAGCCACAACTAATTTTGATATGATTCCACTCGTAAAAGATAAAATGGTTGTAGCCTTTCATCCTGACCACAAATTTGCTATGAAAAAAACCGTCCATATTCAAGATTTAAAGAACGAGCCTTTTATTATGCCAACTGGAATGTACCAAACACATATCGAAGAGCTCTTTAAACAAGCCAATATCGAACCAGCTATTCGTTTTGAAGTGCATGACTGCAATACAATTGCTAATATGGTTCAGGAAGATCTTGGTGTTACTATTGGCCCTGAACTATTCTTAAAATCACAGCATCAAATTCAAACAGGAAACTTAAATATAACGTATGACCGAGAGATCTCATTGGCTTGTCCTTCTATCTCTAATGCTTCACCTGCTGTTCAAGAGTTCCTCGCATTGGCCAAAAATACTTTCTGCCATGTATAAACTACTCCGTCATAATATAAAAATTCCCTTTAGATACGATGTCTAAAGGGTAAACAAAGCGATGCGTTTTCTAATGTTACGGGCGCCCGATCCTCTCAAGTGCTATTTACTCCATCGTTAATCTTTTCTTGAAAGACTCTCATTCATCGATTTCTCGATTCTTTTGTAGTACAAATAATAGCCAGTCCACATGATTGCATAAAAGATGATAAAAACAAGGCAGGTCCACAGAATAGCTAGAATGGTTAGAGGCACCCAACCAACAATCAAAGCTATAATGAGGTAAAAGCTAATCGACATGATCAAATGAATAATTGTTTGTTTTAATAAACTCCAATCATTCGTTTCAAAAATAAAGGAAGACAAACCAAAATAAATACCGATAATAAAGGAGCAAAGCATTGAAGCCCAAACGTAGAAAATAGTGGTTTCTATTTCATTAAAGTATATGATCGTTAGTACGATGAATGTGATCAACCCACCAAAAGCGATTCCTGTCATCATTCGTTTTATCGCTTCTACTATCATAGTTCCCCTCCTATCGTTAATCTCTTTTTGATAGGATTCACAAAACTCCTAGAAATATATTCCTTGTTGCCCGATTGAAAATAAACACAAAGATTCCCGTTGAAAGATAACTCAAAACGGTCAATATGATTGAGATTACCAATAACAGACTTAGAAAAGCGCATATAATGAAAGGGGGCTAAAATTTCTTCAATTTCATAAAGCTTCATTCTTAACTCGACACGACGACTCTCCATACACGCAAAAACTTTTCTATTTTCTGCGTAGATAAAATCAATATCATTAGGGTCAAGCAGTACGGTCTGATCGGACTCAAACCCAAACAGTCGTCTCCGGTTTTTCCCTTTAATCATATTTACTAGTTCCTCTAGCTCCTCCGTCCACTCATTCGTCTTAATGGTTATGGATGGTTCAGAGTGTTGATCATCAATATCGATATTTACCTTCACCATTAAGCCCCCTTTGCAACTATCCCTTTGCTCGCTTTAAGAAGTATGGATAACAGGCTAACGCTATTACAAATGCTACAATACCAAAGCTAAAAAGAATAACGATTGTCCGAACGAACTCTCCTGTATGAAGTGTGCCTATCATGGCCTCCTGAACAGCTTGATGTCCCCAATATTGTGGCAAGAACACACTTATAGTTTGAATCACATTGGGCATCATATCAATCGGCATCCATAGCCCTCCAAGCACTGCACCTCCCAAAGCGATAATCTGTGTCAAAGCAACTCCCATATTATTTGTCTTAACAATTAAAGCAAGAGCCAATCCTAGACCTGTCACTGTGAACGTCAAAGCTATGAAAATAACGAGTAAAAAGACAGGCTGTTCTAATGGTACATCATATACAAGCTTTCCAAACATCAACAATATTATGACTTGTAACATAACGATATACATGTAAGATACCCATTTCCCTAATAAATAACTATGCGATGACAATGGAGTACTTGCCATTCTAGCAACCATACCAATATTTCGATCCTTAATAAATGATTCTGTCATTGCTATCATAATAAAGAAAAGAAACATAATTGTATACCCTGGTACCATTGACACGATCACTTGTTTACTCTCTTCTTCACTAGCACCAGAAGTAAATACAGCTATAAATAATACGGTAAAAGCAATAGGCAACATAATCGTCCAGAATATTAGGCCACGATCTTGAAGGTTTTTCTTCAACTCTAGTTTCATAATCGCATTCATTTGTTATCACCTTCCTCCTATTTTCACTAATCTCTTAATTTACTTCCGGTTAAGGAAAAGAAAATGTCCTCTAACCTTGGTTGAACAAGTTCTAAACGTTCAATCCGTCCATTTTCCTTTTTACAGAAGTGGATCACTTCCTCCATTGTACTAAGTGGATGTTCAGTCGTTATCACACATCCTTCATCCTTGTCCGTTACTATATGATTCTGATTTAGTTGACTAGGAATACAGTTTTCCCCTTTCACATAAATAGAAGGAGTTGCATGTTTAGAAAGCAATTGACTAATTTCCCCACATTCTATAATCTGACCGTTGTCAATAAATGCTGCCTCATCACATATTTGTTCAATCTCCTCCATATAGTGACTTGCATATATAATCGTGCTTCCTTGCTTCTTTAATTGATCCACCATCTCAAAAATGTATCGGCGCGATTGAGGATCGACACCGACAGTC
Organism: Halalkalibacter hemicellulosilyticusJCM 9152; assembly: GCF_000513115.1. GTDB lineage: Bacteria > Bacillota > Bacilli > Bacillales > Bacillaceae_D > Halalkalibacter > Halalkalibacter hemicellulosilyticus. The sequence continues at coordinate 30,649 of NZ_BAUU01000001.1, read as the reverse complement.
GGCTCATCCATAATAATAAGATCTGGTTTGTGCAAAAGCGCACACCCAATATTTAAGCGACGCTTCATCCCCCCAGAAAAGGTCATCACCTTATCCTTCCCACGCTCTTTCAGTCCAATTTTAAATAAGACTTCATCCACACGTTTTAATAACTCTTTCCCGCGCAACCCATATATATTTCCGAAAAACCGCAAATTATCATAAGCCGTCACCGTTTCCTCTAATGCAATATCCTGCGGGACATAACCGATCTTAAGTTGATTTTTAGGAAGCTGAATCTTCCCTTTGTAATCTTTAATGACCGAAGCGATCACCTTAATCAAGGTTGACTTACCTGCCCCATTAGGACCCACTAATCCAAAACAAATTCCCTTCGAAATAGTCAATGTCACATTAGATAATGCATTTTTACTAGCATAACTCTTATGGATGTTCGTCAAAGTTATCAACCTTAACATCCTCCTTCCTTTGCTCATATATTATGACTAAAAACACCCCTCTTTGTTTTAAATGGGATAAGACGCTTTTTCTGCTGAATGAAATACAAGAAATCATGTATGTGCAAAAAAAGGTTACCCTAAAGGCCTAGAATGACCTATTAAGATAACCTCAATTTCATTATTCAATTGTAGTAGGTCGAGCAGCCATTAGCTCATAAATCTTGCGAACAGTATTAACATTCCTTACTGTCACTTGTTTGTATAGCTTAGATCCTACGATTCTTGACATACCACTTTTTGTTACATTTTCTTTATCAACCGACCAGAGGATTGCACCAGGTACATATTTTACTGTATCAATGTTTGGTTTAATGACCAACTTTCCAAGTACAGATTCATCATCAACTTCATCCCATAAGAACATAACATCACTTTTCATGTCTTTGTCGTTTTTCCATGTTTCAGGAATGGCATTGATCGTTTCTCTGAATTCAGAAAAACTTCGTAAGACGACTTTAATTGGCAATTCAAAATCATGATGTATTGCTTCTTCTAATAAACGTGATAACTCTCTTTTTGATCGATCATCATACGTAAAAATAATATTACCTGTATTTATGTATGTTACGACATGATTCATCCCAGCTTGTTCAAACGTTTGTTTAAGCAATTTCATGTCTACTTTGTTTTTTCCACCCACATTAATCCCACGAAGAAGGGCGACATAGACCATCATCATCATCCTTTTAAATTTTTTAACTACATAGCATACTAACTTCGACAGACATAGTGATATCCCTTCTTAATAGCGTTGTGTGGAGCCGTTACAAAGGGATTAAGTTTTTATGAAAGTCGGGTTCTTTCATAAAACGCGTAATGAGTGAAGCCAAGTCTCTTCATTAAATGATCCCGCTAGCTTCTACGGCTCTTCTCACACTTCCTTCGATGAATTTTTTATAAATCCAAAGTAAAACACCATGGGAGATTACCCATGGCGTTTCAAACTACTAACTCCTTCGTTCAATCAAATTAATCCCAATCCCCATCGCGACCACACCTATTAACAGCATAATCACGAGCGACATCATGACCTCCTGCAACCCTGCACCATAGAAAGCAACTGACATCACTGCATCCATCGCATGTGAAAATGGAAATAGATCGGCAACAAACACTAACACCGGGTGTGTAATCGTTTCTGGTGGCATATAAGCTCCACTAATGAGCGGAAGAAGCGGTATGACTGATGGATAGATCGCAAAAAATTGCTCTGGCGATTTGGCAAAGCCTGTGATTAGCATAGCTATGCTAATCATACTAAAAATAAAGAATGTAGCTATCACTATAATTAACCAAAGGTTGTCACCAACTTCGTAATTCATCATATATTTAAACACGAGCAACACGACAATCACTTGGAATAATGCAATAAGAAAACTATAGATAATATAACCGCAATACATATTCGTTTTACTTAAAGGAGATAAAATCATCCGATCCCAAACTCCAGAAACTCTATCGTTTGTCACATTGTTTACTCTTAAACCGAGAATAAACATCGAGACAAAAAAAGTAAACGCAAATAATAACTGCGTACTCATATTAAATTGCGGGACTTCTTCACTATCAAGCCCCTGAGCCTCTAACTGAAACGGGGCATTAGCCAAGTAGCTCTCAATTTCTTCTCGAACCTGATCATCACTAGTGCTAGCAATCGCACTTATTTGCGCCTCTCGTTGAAATACCTTATCTACATGCTGTTGTACATAAGACATCGTTGGAAGCTCACTCGCAATCAACAAGCGATAGTCCTGTTCCATTAGCTTCACTGCTACATCAACTTTGCCACTTTGTACATCATCACGAGCTTGGTCTGAATCGACGATGACAAATTGAAACGAATCATCCACATTCAGTAATGCCTCCCATTTCGTCTCGATCTCAGAGGCATTCTCTTCTTCACTAAATAGATAAACGGTTGTCGGCGAATATACACCACCAGCAAATAAGATAGTCATGAGAATACTACCAGCAATAAATAATAATATAACTAAAGGGTTACGTCTATCTTTGGCAAATTGTGCCCAAATCACTGAATTCAATTCGTCCTCCCCCTTTTCGGATATAGAGCTAATGCAATGGTCGTAAATAGTAGAAAGTGTCCTATTAATAACAGGATTGGTGTTAAAATCGTGGAGAGCTGTTCAGATTGAACCCACTCCGTTAAGATGACTAAAGCTTGCCCATTCGGTGTCCATTCGCCCAGTTCTTGCAACCAGCTTGGTAAAATAAAGACGGGGACAAAATTCCCACCACTGATACCGAATAGTAATAAAACGAGCATAAATATTCCACTTGCTGCATTAAGATCTTTTACTCTAAGCGAAATACTCGTAAACATGGCAGCTAAGCCTGCAATCGCTAATGACAAAACCATCACGATTCCCGCAACACCGAACCAAAAGGCCATCGCACGATCAGGGAAAACATCTAAAATAAAATGAGACAGAATAAAAACAAACATAATCTGTAACCAAACTAAGCAAAACGTTGAGACGATCTTCCCAAGCAAAAATTGTAGTGGGTGACAATTCGTCAACAGAATTCGATTAACCACTTGTTGCCTGAGCTCCTCCCCTGTTTTCGTTGCAACTGTTACAGATACAAATAAAGAGAACAAAATCCCCATCGTTATCGTAAAATATTGTGATACCGTAAAACGTTCTCCTGCTCCTACTGCTTCAAAGCCTCCTTCTGGCAATAGAACTTCCGCCTCTGAATCCTCGCCTATTTCCTGTAAAGCAAACTCAACATTCATATGTTCAATAAAACCTTGAACGATTTGATAGATCGTACCACTGTTGATGGTTTCCCTTTCCATCTTGTAAATGAGTGACGTCGTCGACGGTTCACCTACAAATACGGCATATAAGCTGTCTACAGTGAAACCATTTGGTATAACGAGGATCCCATCTAAATCTCCTTCTTCGACTTTAGCTACGGCTTCGGATTCCTCTAGCTCATAGACAGTTAACCACTCGGACAACTCATCGCTATTGAAATAATCAAAAAGTAGTGACACTGGACGTACATAGCTAGCATATTCGACAAATTGCCTCACATCGTCTTCACTGGATGAGACTGCCATCAACTTTTCCTCTAAGGTATCGAGACCTTCTATTTCATTATCTTCATTAACAATAGCCAACTGTAAGTCTAGTTGCTCTTCGTCATTACTACCAAACATTCCAGAAAAAGCAAAATTCATGACTAATACTAGAACAATCGGTAATGTCACTATCGTAACAAGCTCCTTACGATCACGCCAAAACAGCAACAAATCTTTTTTGATAAAGCTCCACATGACGACACCTCCTTAATCCCTTAATGTCCGACCAGTCAAATGAAGAAAGACATCCTCCAAGCTAGGAGTCTCTCGATGAAAATTAATCATTTGGATTTGATATTGATCAGTAAGATGGACAAGATCTCTAATTAAATCATTGCCTTTTTTTGCAATGATCTTCATTTGTACATTGGTAATCTCCACTTTGCGAACACCTTCAATTGTCTTCACACGCTCACCGAAGACTTCGTCCATTTTACTTAGCTCTACTTTTATCGTATCTTCTGTCGATAAAATGCTAAGCAGCTCCTCTTTCGTTCCTGCAGCAATAATTTCACCGTGATCCATAATGTACAACCGATCACAAAGCTGCTCCACTTCCTCCATGTAGTGACTTGTATATAGAACCGTTGTACCTTCTTTCTCATTTAACATACGAACCATTTCCAAAATGTGATTTCTCGATTGTGGATCAATTCCAACAGTCGGCTCATCTAGAATAAGTATTTTCGGTTGATGTAACAAGGCGGCTGCAATGTTAATCCTTCGTTTCATCCCTCCAGAAAATGTCTTCACCAAATCCTTTTGTCGATCCTTTAAACCAACAATTTCTAAAGCATTCTCAATACTCTTCTCTAATTCCTTTCCTTTTAGCTTATAGATCGATCCGAAAAACTTCAGATTCTCATAGGCTGACAGCTCCCCATAAATCGCAAGCTCCTGTGGTACAACACCTAACACCTTTCTAATCTCACCTGGCTTCTGAATAATGTTCGTACCATTGAGCTTAATTTCACCACTAGTAGGCTTAATCAAACTAGACATCATTGAAATGGTCGTTGATTTCCCAGCGCCATTTGGACCTAATAGCCCGACTGATTCCCCTTGATTCAAATATAAATTGACATCCTGTACAGCTTTTTTCCCTTTGAATGATTTACTTAAATGAATGGTCTCAAGCATTTCGCATTGCCTCCTTAAGATTTCTCAACACTCTTATTTGCATAATAAAACAAAAAAACCAAAGTCACTACTGACTCTGGTAACGTCGCTTTCCAACTCTTATGACTTTAGTCACTTTATTGTCGTCATACGAGTCGATGTTTAATCGCATAAATCGCCAATTGGGTTCGATCTCTTAATTCTAATTTATCAAAAATATGACTCGTTTGATTTTTAACAGTTCCCACGGACAAGCCTAACCGCTCTGCTACTTCTTTATTATTGAGTCCTTCACCAATACACGTTAAAATCGCCCTTTCTCTTGGCGTTAACGATGGATCAACAGTCTCCTCCTCTTGGCTTTGAAGTAATATAGGCATTACCTTAGCAGCCACTTTATCTTCTAAGGAGAGACCACCACTCATCGCACTTTTTATTGAACGAATCAATGATTGTGTATCACCATTTTTCAGCATATACCCACTTGCCCCTAATTTTAAGGCTTCGACAACTAGTTCATTATCATCGAACGTCGTGAGCATAAGAATTTTTATATGAGGAAAACGAGTACGTATGATCTTCGCCGCTTTCAGCCCATCCATTTCAGGCATCCGTATGTCTAAAATAGCTACATCAAAAAAATGCTTTTCACATAGGCGGACGGCCTCCTTACCATTATCGGCTTCACCCATTACACGAATCTCTTCGTCAGTTTCTACCATAGCTTTTAAGCCTTGACGCACCATCACTTGATCTTCAGCTAACAATACGTTGATCATGCTACCCTCTCCGTTCTATTAACCGTATACTTCCTCTTACTATGAATTGACGTTGATCATGGATAATGTCTAATGAACCACCCACTTGCTCTAATCGCTCCCGCATAGCGTTCAATCCGTACCCCTCTTGAAAAAAAGAATTAGGAGGAGCTAGGTTGACCACTTCAAAGCGGAAAATGCTCCCACCAGGCGATTCAAACATGACCTGTGCTTCTCTGGTCGAAGTGTGCTTCATAATATTCGTCAGCGCCTCCTGTACAGCTCGATACACCGCAAATGACTGCTCTCCTGTTAACGGTGCAGCAAACGCCCCGTGCTTAACAGAAAAATTAATTTTCATGAAGCTCTCCATTTCTAACTTACGAATTAATTGGATAACTCCTTGAAGCCCTCCAACCTCTCTTTGTTTAAAGGATTTCACAGCTCGCCTTGTCTCCTCTAAACTTTGTTCAGCAAGCCCTTTAAGCTTTTCGATTTTTTCTTTTTCTTGTTCCGGTGCACTCAAGCGAAAAGCCTCGAATTGCATAAGAAGTGCCGTCAGTTTATGTCCAACAGAATCATGAATTTCATGCCCGATCATCATACGCTCATCTTGCCTAACTTGCTCCTCCTCTGTCATAAGCTGCCTTTTCATCTTTCGGTATTCGTCGAATAAGGCATCATTTTTCTTTTGTACGGCTTCTGCCTGCTTATGTATCGTCTGAAAGTAAATTAAGGCAAGAACTGCTAGCAAATAGAGTGTACTCCCCCATACTAATTCGGAAGTAGAGATGTCTGCTGCACGAACTAGCCACAGCAAACTGCCTAGCTGGATCACCATGACCGTTATACTACGTAAACGAGTTAAATAATAGACGGCCTCAGCAATCAATAACAAATGAATAAGTAAAACAAATGAATTCAGATCATTGTCTATAGGAAAAAAGATCATAATGGTTGCTAAGGCTTGCAGACAGAATAATGCCGTTTGCACGCGTGGCTTTTCCGAAAAGAGAGGAACAATAAATAATAGAATGAAATAGATGCTAACACTTACTAATTGGCTCACATCAAAAATAAAGATCGATTCTGTCAAAATGAACGTCCACATAATCAAATGAATCAATAGCCAAATAAAATATTTATTCTTCATCATCATACCTCGCCTACAGTATCAGGATACCCCAACAAGCTTTTGCTAAATTATACTATGGTTTACGACACGGTGCACCTTGCTTCTTGCATACACTTCTAGATCGTCATTGAGTTCCTTCACTTTGTACCATTTATAAGTAAAAGAAACCACGGAATCATCTCATTGAGACAGTTCCATGGTTTGGATGAAGTGTGTGGACTATTAAACGCTAGCTGCCCAAATTTCGATTTCCACTTTAATTTCAGGCAAGCCTAGCTCAGAAAGATATCCGACAGTCATAGCAGGGTAATCATGACCGAATAATTGACCCCACTCAGAATACATATAATCCCAATCGATTTTTTCCGTGGCCCAAATATTTACTTTTATAATAGTAGTTGCTTCTAATTGTTCAGATGCTAACACACTTCTAATATTAGTAAACGTATTAGAAATTTGCTCATTCATACATTCTGGAATTTGACCATTTGAATCAATTCCTATTTGACCAGACGTCACAAATAAATCTGCATTTCTAGGGATTTTCGTTATATGTGTGTAATGCCCGACTGGCTTAGGCATATTTGTTGGGTTTTTTCTCGTTATTTTATTAGTTTGCATCCTATCTACCTCATTATATTTATATTCCTACCTTTTTTTCTCGTCCATCATTTTTAGACACACTTCACCCTTTAAAATGATTCTAGAAAAAAACGGCAGTCGAGTATCCATAACCAACAGATAAAAATAATAGGGATCGTTTTTTCATGTCTAGGATACTCCTTTCTTAAATATAATAAGATAGTAAAATTGATTTATGATGTCGTCATTATTAATGCTAATGATAACATGCTTAACGTATACTTTCTACTTCCGTATCAATTAAAAAGGTTACACCGAATTTATCTGTCAAGCTACCGTAACCAGGACTGAATGACGTTGCTTGAAATGGCATCTTTACTTGTCCTTCCGGCTGCAAAGCATCAAAAAACCGTTTTGACTTTTCCACTTCAGTCGTAGAAATACAAATCGTCACTTGATTCCCCTGCTGAACAGGCATCGTACTAGGACTATCGGAGAGCATAATTTCTGCTCCTCCAATATTTAGTTTCGCATGCGCCACAAGACCTTTCAAATCCTCAGAAGGCGGATCAGGCATGTCCCCATAGGTAATGAACTCCACCACATCTGCACCTAACGTTTTTTCATAATAGTGTACCGCTTCCTTACCATTACCATTCATCATTAAATAAGGGCGTATTTTAACAGACATTTTTTGTACCTCCTTGTATTTGAAGCCACTGAAAAAGTACAAAGCAACTTTTTCAGTGGCTTTCCTATGGTTAGCAATGGCTTCACTCGTTGCTTAAAGGGCACCAAAAAGTTAAAAATCAAACTTCTTCAGTGTCTTTTTCCATCATGTGAACAAAGCAATGTTATGACCACCTTTAAATTGCAGCGCTTTCTTTTCCAATCATACATCTCCTTTCCATCTGAATTTTCTATAGTTTCATCATACTATTTTCCATTAGGTTACATTTCTTATCGATTGCTCATTTTAGTAAGATGGTTTTCTCGCGCCACTGTTTAGGCTTAGACATTACTTTTTTATAATCCGTTATAGTTCAGATAATATGAGAACGTTGTTTTAGAACTAAAACACTAACTATTTTATATCCCACTATGTTCATATAAAACCGAATTAAGGAGGTTTTGGTTTTATGGAAAAAGATTACTTTATATCCCACTACGTTCATATAAAACCCTAATAATTAGATTGCCAAATCCCTTACTGTATAAGGGATTCAAAACCTCTTTTACCATCAATAACTGCCATTTTTGCAGTAGATCATCAGTTGTGTTTTTACCTCAACTGTAAAATCATAGTTCTTCCCTTTCATACCAAGAGATTTGTCCATTTTTTCTAAAAATCAATCTACGGCAATATTGATTCACCTACCTTAATTGTATAATAAAATCCATTAATTCACAAAATATATTAAATGGAGTTTTCTCTTAACTATGATCGTGTAACTTGCGGAGCCTGCGCTCTTCTTTGAATATCCTACACCTTCACAGACTAACCAAAAGCGCTCCGCCGTTTATACTTTCTGATTCGATAAAAAAGCTGAACCTCTAGTAGATTCAGCTTTTTTCTTGACTGTGATGGACAAAGAATTAAAAAAGCTCACGTTTCGGCTATTTTAATTCTAGTTGATCTAACATTTGTTGAATGGACACCATTTTTAACCTTTGCTCCATTGCTTCCTTTGCTTGTTTTATCTCATCCCATAAAGCCGTCTCGGTAACCCTTCCTATCGCGCATTCTACTCTCGGGTTATGGAAGCTAAACAATTGAAAATAGCCGCTTTCTTTTCAAAATTATAAGCCCTGCTCCTTCACTAACTCTGCAAAAGCTTTATATGCTCGACTTGTATATTTTTCCTTTTCCCTAATCAACCTGTCTCAATCGAACGGTATTGTTCAGGGATAGCCGTAACATGTAGATATTCATAAGAACCTGTTAATACTGATTTGGGCAAAATGGTAGCTGCAATCCCTTCCTTTACACTACTTAAAATCGTTTCAAGTGAACTAATTTCCATAAAAGCATTCAAAGGGATCGAATCATCTCGAAACCACTGCTCTAATTTCCTTCTGAAGGGACATCCTTTTGGTGACAATGCCCATTTTCGCTCTGATAATGACGATACATCCATTGCCGTTTTCGATAAGAGCACCATTTCGTCCGTTTGTACGTAATCAAGAGTGAAATTTGTTGATGTTAGATCACCTGTTACAAAAGCAGCGTCTAATTCATAATTCTTCACCTTCTCCATTAGTTCAAAAGAATTTCCCGTTTCGATACGAAGCGCTACTTGTTCATTTAACGTTTGATAAGAAGAGATAAGGTTCATGAAATTTCCACATGTGACCGTTTCAACGACCCCTATCCGCAGAGTCCCAGATGGCATTTCCTGATCTTGTAAAACAGTGATAGCTTCTTCAGTCAATTGTAAAATGGTATCAGCATATTGCCTAAATTGCTTACCTTTTTCTGTAATCGTAATCCCTTTTACACTTCTATGAAAGAGGAGTACGCCTAATTCTTCTTCTAGCTTACGTAACCTTGTCGTGACATTAGACTGAACATAATCCAAACGTTTTGCTGCACCTGAAATACTGGTTTCTTCTGCAATCGCTTGAAATACTTTTAAATCCCTCAGCTCCATACCTACTATCTACACCACCTTATGAATCATCATTTATTTTGATAGCTTAATCACTAATAATCATTATACATAATACAACTTCCTATCTATACTAAAAGAGACTTTACAAAGGAGGCGGTTTAATTGGTTTACCTTTTTTTAGTATTAACTATATTGGCTGAACTGACTGGAGCCATTTCTAGCCGATATTCAAACGGATTTAAAAAAATGATCCCTAGCAGTATAACCATTGTTGCTATTATTGCTGCGTATTTTTTCTTTGCGGTTAGTCTTCAGTTCGGATTAAATATTGGTATCGGGTATGCCATATGGTCTGGTGTTGGGGTTACACTCATTGCCATTTGGGGTTGGATTTTCTTCAAAGAAACGTTAACAAGAGTACAAATTCTTGGTATATTCCTCATCATAGTAGGGGTTACCTTACTAGAGATTGGTGTCTTGGAGGTGGTTTAATATGGCACATTTCTATTTGTTAACAGCTATTTTCTTAGAGATTGCCGCAGCTATTGCGTCTCGTTATACAGAAGGATTTACAGCCCCTTTACCAACAACGGTTACGATTGTCTTCGCTGTAACCTCTTATTATATTTTTTCTCTTAGTCTCAAACACGGAATGAGTATTGGAATTGGTTATGCGATATGGTCTGGAGTTGGGGTTTTAACCATTGCTATCATTGGGGCAGCATTGCTTGGAGACACTCTTACGAATATCCAAATTATCGGAATAATCTTGATTGTCATTGGGCTTTTTTGTGTCCAGCTTGCAGGGAAAGCAGATGATCCTACTAAAGCCGTACAGCCTAATTGAAGTCTATGTTGAAAACTTTCTCGGTCATCAAGTTGGAGGTTAAATCTTTTACTTGATGACCATTTGAACTATTTTGACTATAATTGCTTTGCAAAGGTATCAATTAGTTTCCTTAACGATTCAACTACTTCTTCTCTTACATACTCGCCATTCTCATTTTGTTTACTATTTGCACCAGAAATGAGCAACGTCCACTCATTAGACACATGTGCTTGAAGCATACTTAGATTCATCTGTAATGCTTGATGAGCATGCTCTCCTCCTCCAGAAGATGTAATGACAGCTACTGGTTTTTCGTATAACGTAGCTGATGATACTAGCCATTCCAAGGCATTCTTTAAAACTCCTGGTACTCCTTTTATATATTCTGGAGTACAAATAATGACGCCGTCAGCTTGATCCAATAGAGATCGAAATGATTGGACATCAGCTGGAGGTGTTTCTCCATCTTCATCTGGATTAAAGTGAGGTAGTTTGTGTAGCCCGTTATAAATAGTGTACTCACATTTAGCTGGAATGTACATTTGAAGACTGTTCAGTGTTCTTTGAGTAGCGGAATGTCCACGTATACTACCAGAAAGAGCGACAATCAATTTACTGCCTTCCATGTTTTTCACCTTCTTTATTTGTGCTACACTAACTATCTCACTTAAGTAATGTTTCTACCATTTTACTGCTCATGGTCACAATGGATTATGAGCGCAAAGCCTTAACTATCACGTACTGCATTATACTTCTTAACTTTGGATATTTGTCTCTCCAATCCTTGCTTAAGATTGAATAAACTATCCATGTGCTCGTTGACCTCGCTTAATTTTTGTTCGTATATTTTTATCATGTCTTCACATAGAAATTCCTGGTTCAATTGATAATCTGGATTGTTATCCATGCAAATCAATATATTTTCAATCTGTTCAGTCGTCAAACCTAACCCTAAATACAGCTGAATCGTTTTTATACGCTCTATCGATGATTCATCAAAAACACGATATCCGTTATGAAGCCGTTTTGAAGAGAGTAGCTGTTTTTTTTCATAATACCGAATGGACCGAACACTAGCACCCGTTTTGTTAGATAATTGACTAATTTTCATCTACAGTCCTCCCAACAAATTCTTGCTTTCTTCAAAGTATAGCATGCAAATTCATAGATATTCGTTGTATTCGATTATAGGGGCAAACCAACTAATTTATCATTTCTTTTGAGAAATGTTTGTACCGAATTCTTTCAAACGTTGCATCATATATGAAGGTTCTATCAAAACTTCTGGGAAGTATAATCCTGCTTTAATAGAGGATCCACCAACAAGACCAAGTAAATGTTCCAGCCCGACCGCAACACCCAAGGCTGTCATTGGTACTTGCCCTTTTGGATGAACCATTTCGTACCGAAAGTTTCCGAACGATCCGGTTTGTTGCTTACCACTTATTTCAATAATCGTTTCAATTGAAAATGACTCACCTCGTCGTCGTGAAGCAGTTTCCCCCAAGGTAAAATCAAATCGAATAGAATTGGCATTTGTTGCTGCAGCTAAACCTGCGACGTCCAAAGGAGCCGAATAGGCTTCTCCATGAAACACCTTACCGTCCACACTTTCAAATTGACTCATCCTATCATCATCAATGGCCCAGTTCCATTTTCTATCTTTTAACATTAATGCGTAAGGACCCGCTTTCGATAATCTCTTAAAATCATCATATGCTGCCGGACCACCTATATCCTGTTCATCTAACAAAGCGGCGATATTAATTGAATTGACCGAAGAAAATTCCCGAGCAATAGAAAGGATCGCAAGCGTCACCGTTCCAGCAAGCCAATAGCTATTCATTAAAATGGGAGCACTTGTAGGACGATGGACAAAATAGGCGATTTCCGGACTTAGTTCAAAGGCAGCTCCCGAAATGTTTTGGTAAGGAATGCCCTCATTTTGAGCATACTTTAACGAGTAGAGTGACTTATCTTTCATAAACATCGCTACTGCACTAAACTTTTTTTCACCTGACAATCCTAAATCCGGCTTCTCAAGATCAATCTGCACTACATCGGCACGTCCTATTTGATCAGCTATGACTCCAGCTTTACGTACATTACGGGCACCAATCGTTATCGGTAGTTCTGGCTGAAGCTGACGCAATGTTTTTGCGGTTTCTGCACCCACGACACCTGATCCTCCGATTAACAACACTGGTTGTCTCGGTACATTTGACATTTTTGATTGCTCATTCATATGACTCATCCTTTCAGACTTGTAATATAAGCATACTTCAGAAACATGCTTCTATTAACCACCTTAAAGGATGACACTAGTGTCAATGTCAAGGGATCTCTTCCATTAAATTCATCACTACAAGAAGTAAATCGCTACCCATCATTATGTAAAAAAAAGCAGAAAATAATCCTGCTTCACAACTTACAATTAGTTGTATTTAGTTTTCCATACAATTCTAAAGGGAAAAACCTAAAGTATGCCTAGTAATTCTCGATTTACCATTTCGAGAGTTGGCTCAGTGCGTGCGTTTAATGAATACGTATACTTTGGTGTTGGATCTACCATTAGTATTTTATCCACTAATGACCCTTCATGAAGTTCACTGAGTCGTGTTGAGAGAATACGCGGTGTCGCCGTTTGCAATAATTGACGGATGGAATTGAACTCATGGTAGCTATGGTAAAGTGCCATTAGCACTGGCCAATTCCACGCTTTTGCAGCGAGAAACCCCACTCCAAGCTGGCTTTCAGAGTGTGAAATGATCAGAGCCGCTTCTTTCATAAAGCGTCCTTTTTCGGTAAGCTCGTATTCAGGAAGTAATGGGTGATTCCGCTCAAAAGGAGATATTTGTTGGACAAGCCCAGACTCTGTCATCGTCTTCAAGTTGCTGCTTAACCTAGAGGGAGCGATTTGTAGAGTGTTCTTTAACGGTGTGAATCGACCTCCTGATTTTTCAAGTGTCACAAGAATCGGAATCGTCCACCTTCCAGAAAGCTCTTTCGTGATGTGCACCATTTGAGCGACTTGACTCATTACGACACCATCAATACTTGCGATAACTCGAAGTTATGCCCATCTGGATCTTTGAATGTAATTAATTTCGCATAACCCGGAATCGTAGTCACTTCCCCATTGAACGTAATTCCTTTCTCCCTAAGTTCTTTAACTGCGACATCAATGTCCTCTACCTCGATCACTGCTGCGGCTGTGGAAGGTACGACTTGCTCAGATTCTGAGAATCCAATAAAGCAATCCTTTGTATTCGTATGAACACTTGCCATACCATTTTCTTTGTCATAAGAATCGACCTCAAAACCTAACTGATCCGTATAAAACGATAACGTGCGCTCAAGATCACTCACACTGTACCATAATGTAAAGCCTGGTTTGTACATACAAAACACTCCTTTGTTTTTAGTACCTAAAATATACCTGATATAAATTCGGTTGTCAATGACTTATTTATTCTTAAACTCATACTAGGGGCCCAAGCCTCAATGATCCGGAATACATGTAAAGGGTAAATAAAATAACCATCCATTTATAAAAAATAACGGATGGTTATTTTATGTCTATTCCAAAGAGATATAGGACAGGCTGACATCCACTGGCGTAGGCAATTCGTTCAGCGATCGCCTGCAAGAAAGCGTCTAGCAACGGTTTTCCTCTTTCTCTTTAAAAACGTTTATTTTATATTTTGGGCTTACGAAAATCGTAATTACAGCTAAACAGCCTACCTTACCCCGTAAACACTTCGCCATCTGGATAACGAATACTAGACTTCTGCGCGACAGCTAAAGAGAATGCTAATGTCAATGGACCAATTCTCCCGATAAACATTAATACGACGATAACTAATTTCCCCACATCTGATAGATCTCCAGTTAGCCCCATAGATAACCCTACTGTACCAAATGCCGAAAATGCCTCGAATACAATCATCAAAAATGGTGCACTCTCAGTAATGGATAGGATTAATATCGTTATAAATACTGCGATTAAACTAATCACTACGATTGCTAATGAGCGGATAATAATTTGATGTCTGATCGTTCGATTGAAAACGACCGTTTCATTTCTCCCTCTTAAAAATGTTAGGACTACCATCATAATAATTAAAAAAGTTGTCAGCTTAATACCACTACCTGTAGATGCACTACCTGCTCCAATAAACATTAACAATAAAATAAACACAATTGTTCCAGCATTTAAATCCCCAATATCAATTGAATTGAAACCAGCCGTTCGCGGAGTCACAGCTTGAAAATAAGAAGCCCAAAGCTTTTCTCCTAAATTTAATGTCCCTATAGTTGCTGGGTTCTGGTATTCCAGTACAAAGATAAATAACATCGCCACAACATTAATGACTAAAGTCCCAACTATCATTAACTTTGAATGTAATGACAATTGTTGAAATGTCTTCGTACGCCATAAATCAGATAAAACAGTAAAGCCAATTCCACCTGTCATAAATAATACCGTAATTAAAATATTAACAGCAGGATCACCGACATAGCCCATCAGACTATCAGACCATAAAGAAAATCCAGCATTATTAAAAGCAGAAATAGTATGAAAGACACTAGTGTAGATGCCAAATCCCCAGCCGTACTCTGGTACCCATCGCAGCGAAAGCAATACGATCGCTAATAATTCTATTGTAATTGCAAATGCAAATACAATTTTAACAAGACGAACTACTCCACCCATTGAGGTTTGATTAAAGGCTTCTTGTACGAGTATTCTTTCTTTCAATCCGATTCTCTTTCCTAACATAACAACAATCAAAACAGCAAATGTCATCAATCCTAAACCACCAATTTGGATAAGGATCATGATGACAATTTGACCGAATACGGTGAAGTCAAGTCCAGTATCTAACACGACTAAGCCAGTTACCGTCGTTGCAGAAGTAGCAGTGAACAAAGCGTCTAGCCACCTAATTGGCTCTGTTGTTGCAATGGGTAGCTTTAATAACAAAGTGCCGAGCACAATGGCTACCAAAAAGCTCAATGCTAATATTTGCGGTGGTGACATTTGAATGTTACGGTGTAAAACTCCTTTTTTATTCAACATTTTACATACCTTCTTCTTCAAATCGTTTTAAATCCAATTTATGGCCAATCACAATCAAAATATCCTTTTCACGAATAACATCTTCTGGTAGCGGAGAGACATTTAAATCTTCCTCACGCTTAATAGCTAAAATCGTACACCCATATTTAGCACGTATGTGTAAATCAATGAGCGAACGATTATGTATTTTCTTTGTAGCTAGTAGCTCAACAATACTGTAATCATCCGACAACTCTATATAATCAACGATTTTTTCAGAAGTGATATGCTGTGCAATTCTAATTCCCATATCTTGTTCGGGATGAATAATACGATCTGCTCCAATCTTATCGAGGACCTTATGATGATAGTTATTCTGTGCTTTCACCCATACATTTTCTACTCCCATTTCTTTTAACACTAAGGTTGTCAATATACTTGATTGAATATTGTCACCAATTGCAACGATTACGTATTCAAAATTACGTATTCCAAGAGATTTTAACGCTTTTTCGTCTGTCGAATTAGCGATGACCGAATGTGTTGAAAATGGGGCAAATTCATTTACTTTCACATCGTTGTTGTCGATCGCCAATACTTGATGCCCCATTCTATACAATTCTTTACAAACACTACCTCCAAAACGACCTAAGCCTATGACAGCAAACTGTTTCTTTTTCTCTGCCATCGTTCTCACTCCTTATCCACGCAAAAAAGACCATCACAAAGAATGGTCTCCATTTAAGACCTTTCTCTCCAAAATAATAACGCTGACGAGGTTAGCTGACGGATTAGGGACTGAGAGTATCCCCTCTTACTTAGTAAGATTCACCCCAAAGGTGGCATTCACCACCTAACAATGGTTCCCCCGCTCTAAAACAGATTAAGCGATTAAAAGGCAAGCGTGTGTTTTGATTTTTACACAAATTAAATTACTCCTCCTTTCATTTTTTGTCAATCATTTTTTATAAATTCAACTAAAACCTGTTTTGATTCTAAGAATGATTGATTAATAAGATTGACAATCTATTCATAACCCTAAAAAAAATTTCATATTACTCTCATCGATCTTATTTAACTTATAAATTTATTAAAATCGATCTAGCTTACCATCCATAATTATGTTAACATGAACATATGATCATATTTATAAGGAGTTGCAACAATGCCACATCAAATTGACCTTGATGAAGAAACACTATTTATCGTCTCACAAACGTTTAAGGCTCTCGGAGACCCTACTCGTATAAGAATTTTGCATTTATTATCTGTAAAGGAATGCTCAGTTGGAGAAATTGTAGAACAGTTATCTCTAGGACAATCGACCGTTTCACATCAGCTACGGTTTCTTAAGAATTTACGGCTTGTTAAGTCTCGACGTGTCGGAACATCTATTTACTATTCTCCCGAAGATGAGCATGTCATGGAAATCCTCGAAAAGACCATCGAACACTCCAATCACGATTAAAAAGGGGTCATTCCTTTATGAAATAGTGCTTTTTAGGACAATCAATCATTGATACCTATTATATGAATATATGTTCATATATAGATAATAAAAATAAGGAGAGATAATAATGGGACATCACCATCACCACCATCATACTGGACATATGAATAAAAGAAATTTAAAGGTCGCAATGGCGATCATCGGTAGTTGGATGTTTATTCAATTTATCGGTGGTCTTTGGACAGGGAGCTTAGCGCTTTTAGCTGATGCTGTTCATATGTTTAATGACTTCTCTAATTTGTTGATCAGCTTAGTAGCTATTATTCTTGCTGCAAAAGCGGCAACTCGAAAACGTACGTTTGGAAACCACCGATATGAAGTCTTAGCTGCTCTATTGAACAGTGTCGCTTTATTAATCATTTCCGTATTTATTATACGAGAAGCGATTGACAGGTTCATGGCGCCTCAAGAAGTAATGGGAGGAGCGATGATCGTCATTGCATTCATTGGCCTTATAGCTAATATCGGAGCTATGCTTGCTCTAATGCGAGGGGATGTGAAAGATAACCTTAATATGCGAGGTGCCTATTTGCATGTACTAAGTGATGCCTTAGGCTCTGTTGCTGCCATCGTTGCAGGTGTCATTATTTACTTTACTGGATGGTATATAGCCGATCCAATACTAAGCATCATCATTGCCATCATGATTTTTTTGACAGCCATTTCCTTATTAAAAGAAACGATTCATGTCCTACTGGAGGGCACACCGACAAATATCCATTTAGAAGAGGTTGAGAATGCCTTACTTCAAATAGAAGGTGTCATCAATATCCATGATCTACACGTATGGACGATCACATCTGGCATCAATAGCTTAACAGCACACCTGATCATTGAGCCTTCCTATTCAGAAAAGCATCATGACATCTTGTTACAAGCGAACGATTATATAAGGACGAAGCTTCACATTGAACATAGTACGATTCAAATCGAAAAGGAGGACTTGAGAGAGCAGGAGCATCCGAGTATTTAATAATAGCACTCTTTCTTATTGGCATTGTGTAGAGCCGTTACAACAGGGATAAGCATTTTGAAAGTGGGGTTCTTTCAGAAAAACGAGTGACGAGCGAATCCAATGCTCCACGTTGAAAAAGAAGCGTCGATCGTACGAAGTCGACGCTCTACGTTTAATACCTTCTACATTTAGCGTACAACAATGTCTACGCTTCTTATTTCCCCTTTCTTTTAATCACCTCAACAGTAAATCCACCTGGAGCTCTAACGTAAAACGTGTACCCATGAGATTCTATTGGAGAACCGACTTGATAACCATCCTCTTTCAAGCGCTGATTAATGTAATCTACGTCTTCTCTACTCTCTTGAGGGAATCCGATATGAAAGGTTTTAGGATACTGAACATCTTTCCCCTGCATTAAAGTCAAGACAAACTGATCGTCGTCATACATGACGGCAAATCCTTTTCCAGAAGGACTAACGCACTTCATATGAAAATAAGTTTCCAAAAACGCTCTTGTCGTATCCACATCATTAACCGTTAAATTCAAATGGCTTAGTTTCATATAATCACCTCCTTTCACCATTGAATACAAAGCTATCAACTGTTAACCTTCAAATTCATGTAAACTTTTTTTAGGAATACTTCGCAAACGAAAGTAGTAGACCATAAATACCGTTACACATAAAATAGCCAAAGTAAGATAGAGATTACTGAAAACAGAACCTGACAAATGAGGTGACAATGGATTCCATGAACGGCTCGTTTCAAGATCAATGACCCTACTATAAATCCCAATTGCAATCGAACCAACAATAAAGTTTTGCATCATTAACAACCCCATACCAATGCCGGAGTGCTTTGCAGGTAATGTCAACGAAATCCCCCTTGACATTACAATCGCCATGAACGATTGACCTAAATACCCAAATATAAGAACACCAGCGATCATCCAAACACTTGCGCCAATAAAGGTGGACAATAATAAAAAGCACAAACACATTAAACTCGTAGCAGTAAAAAATAGAACGGTTGGACCCTTTTTATCCGCTAACTTACCACCTTGCCGATTAAGCAGAGCCGTAACTGCTGCAGCAGGCACCATAACCAAACCAATAATGCTCGCTTGAAGAGTGTGTACCTCTGCCAGAAATAAAGGAATTGTAAAAATTAACGAATAACCAATTCCTGTTACAATAAAAGCTAGAATAAGATAAAACCGATACTCCCGATTTTGGAAAAGCTTCGGTTGTACGAATGGATCTTTAGCATGACGTATCCGAGCGATAAAAAGGATGAGCGCAACCGCCCCTCCGATCAACCACATGATATGGATCGTGGCCGCTAGTAAGATTTGCGCTACGCCTAATGCCAACAATGCACCGCCTAACCAATCAATCCTTGTTTTCACCACCTGCTCATCTCCAAGAAGCTTCAAATAAATTGGTAAGGTAAACACTAATAACATCGGAATAACAAACAACCAGCGCCAATCCAATACACTAACAACGAGCGCTGAAGTGATCGGACCGAGTACACTTCCTAATGAAAGACCAGTAAATACAGTTGCCATTGCTTTTCCTCGTTCTTCCACTGGGTAATAGCGAATCGGAATAAGTGTTGCTGCTGCAGGAATAGACGCTGCTCCGATAGCCTGCATGCACCTTGCAACAAGTAGCAACCAATAGGAAGTTGAAAAGAAGCCAAGTAAAGAAGCTAAACTAAATATTACTAATCCAAATGTCAACAAATACTTTAATTGATATCGATCGGCCAATTTCCCATAAATCGCTGTGCCAATTCCATATATTAGCGTATATGAAGTAGTAACCCAACTCACCTGAGAGCTCGTAAGTTGAAATTCTTCCCGAATTAATGGAAGAACGAAATTAAAAAGCAAAATACTCATAGAAGACAGGGTTAACGTTAACATCACGACAATTAACAATGTACCATTACGTTTTTTCAATGTAGTTTCCATTTCATCTCTCCTTATTGAAAGTCTGTACTGACTGACATTTATTAATAAAAAAATAGAGTTGCTAACTTAGAAACAAGAGACAAAAGACATGATTTGTTTTTTATAAGCTAACGCTCTCGTCTCTAAATCATCCACTCCCTTTAATAATTAGGGAGTGATTCCCCTAGTAAAAAGATCCACACTCTCTTTTAATAACTCTTTAAACTCTTCATCAGAAAAGTCAGAATCCTCATTCATTCTTCCATGTGCTAAGCCAAAATTCATATACAAAAAAGTAATCGAAACCTTTTCTGGATCGAAGGCATATAATTTTTGTTGATTTTTCATTTCTATAAAATAGTCAGTTAAGAATTCCTGTAAAGCTTTCGGATGCCGGTGAGCATACTGATGCAGTTCGGGAAGATTTTTTCCAACCTTCATAATGACACGTAGCATCTTACGGTTACGGTACATAATTCTATGGTAATTCTCACAAATCAACCATAAATCATCCTCTATATTCCAGCTTAACTCATGATTAAAAATCTTGCGCATTTCATCAGCATAATGGTAGCGGTCAATGGCCTGCTCCAATAAATTTTGCTTACTTTTGAAATGACGAAACAACGTTTTTTCACTAAAACCAGCTTCGGTTGCAATTGCTTCTGTCGTAACACCATCAAATCCATTATTCGAGAATAGTTCAATTGCTGCATCCATTATCTTTTCAGAAGTTGCCTTTTTTCTACTCGAAACCATACACTACCATCCTTTTATTAATGTCAGTACTGACTTACCATTATCATATGCATCACCAACTCAGTTGTCAAGGATTAAATTCCCCAATTTTCTTACCACCAGTTACTTTTATCATTTGCATGGTTAAGAGAATTTCTATTATGACCTTGATTACCATGCTTTAGATTGACAAAGTAACAAAAGTAGAGAATAATATTACGTGATAAATCGTAATAGTTACGTTTTATCGAGGAGGGGGATTACATTGAATCGTAAACTTTATTATGACGTTATCATCGTTGGAGCTGGACCTGCTGGGATAGGATTAGGGGCACTATTTAAACAAATGGGACTGAAAAATTTCCTCATTTTAGAACGTGATGCAGTTGGGAGCTCATTCAGGAGGTGGCCAGAGGAAACACGATTATTAACTCCCTCATTCCCAGGACATGGATTTGGGCTTCTTGATTTAAATGCAATTGTACCCTCGACTTCACCTGGCTACACGTTTCAAACCGAGCATTTAAACGGTGAAGAATATGCCGATTATTTAGAGGCTGTTGCACAACATTTTGAACTCCCGATAAAATTTGGAGTCGATGTAACAGGAGTAAATAAGCTAGAGGACGGCTTTTCAATTGAAACGCACAATGGCGACTATAAAGCAAAATTTGTCGTATGGGCTTGTGGAGAGTTTCAATACCCTCATAACAATGGATTCCCTGGTGGAAAACTGTGCCTACATACTAGTAGCGTTGCTTCATGGGGCGATATTGAAGACGATGAGGTGATCGTTATCGGTGGTTATGAAAGTGCTATCGATGCCGCCATCAACCTCATTCATTATGGAAAGAAGGTAACCGTCTTATCTAAAGGGACCGTATGGGAAGATGATAACCCCGACCCAAGCATTGCATTATCACCATTCACCTTTGATCGTCTGAATGAAGTAATAGATGATGAAGCACTAACCTTAAAAGGGAACTGTACCGTCAATCGTGTTGAACAAACCGAAGAAGGCTACCTCATTTCTTTGGAAAGCGGTGAAGTCATATTTAGCTCTTCACGTCCTATATTGGCAACCGGCTTTAGAAGTAGCCTATCTTTAATTATTGAGCACTTCTATTATGATGAAAACAACATGATTGAATTAACGGAAGCAGACGAATCAACAGTTTCCGAAGGACTATTTCTAATCGGTCCACAAGTACGACATAAAGACGTGATCTTTTGCTTCATTTATAAATTTCGCCAACGCTTTGCGGTTGTAGCGAGAGAAATCGGTAAACAGCTCGGCATGGAATTAAATGAAAAGGTATTTGAGGAATACCGTCGATCAAATATGCTACTTGATGATCTTTCTTGCTGCGACAATTCATGTCAATGCTAGGTTACTTTTTCTCTCTTTCATTTAATTTTAGTATGAAGTAAGGAGACAGTGGTGCTATGAGCGAAACAAGAAAAGAAACGTCTTCGTATTCTTTCAATAAAAGAACAATGAAACTTCCAAAGCTTCCGTTTAATAATGGAAGAGCAATGCTTTCTTTACTTTTAGTCATGAGCATTTACGGATTTCCGGTCTATGCTGCTTACTTACTCGCAAGTTCAGTAGAGCCAATGTTCGAACGAGTCGTCATTGAACGCTTTGAACAATTATTCTCTCAGGTGCCGTATCTCATCGCTCAAGTGGTAGTAGGGGACTTCGGCTTACTGACTCTAGGACTGTATTCGTTCTTATGGGCATTTCCTGTCGTTTTATTCGTTGGAGCAAGTATCGCTTTCACTGAAGAAATGGGCTTAAAGGATACCATTACAAGTGACATGACCCCGATCTTGCGAAAAATCGGATTGAGCGGAAGAGATTTCATCCTATATTAACGGGATATGGTTGTAATGTTGTCGCTGTGCTTCAAACGAAATCCTGTCATGCTTGTTCAAGAAAACAGTGCATATCGATGATATCCTTTGGATCAGCATGTAGCTATCAAATTGGGGCGACTCTTTCGATTTTTAGTGTCGGGGGGAAACCTTGGCTTTTTATTCCGTACTTGTTCGTTTTACTAATCGTAGGTGCATTACATACGAGAATTTGGTACCCATCTTCTAATGAATACGAGGATTACTTCATACCTACATCACAACTAAACAGAGGGAGCTTAAAGCAATTCTTTCATAAAATAAAAGGAGCAGCATCTCAATTTTTCCTTCAAGCTATGCCAGTCTTTTTCATTATATGTATCATCGCTTCGATCTTAAATGGGTTAGGAATTATTGCTAAATTATTATTATGGGTAGAGCCGGTCTTATCCTTCTTATCTATTCCTGTTGATGCTAGTGTGGGGTTGCTGTTCTCCATCATTCGAAAAGATGGTATTCTTTTATTTAATCAAGGTGGCGGTGAATTCGTTTCAGCGATTTCAACGGTTGAATTATTTATCATTGTGTATTTAGCTTCGACATTATCAGCATGTTTAGTCACAATATGGACGATCGGAAAAGAAATGGGTACTACATTTGCAATCAAGCAAGCTTCTAAACAAGCGACAACATCAATTATTTCGACATTTGTTATATTATTTCTGTATAAAATGATTGTTTTCTTTTTATAAACAGGTGTTCTTATTCACCAAAGACACTGAAAAAGTTTGGTTTATAACTTTTTCAGCGTCTTTAAGCAATGTGAGAAACCGTTGCCTCTTAATTTAAAAACTATACTAGCATCATTATCTCAATCATGATACATAAAGCTCCTAATATAAACAAAAGTATAGCGATCCAGTCAAGTTGATACGTCCACACGAATAATGCAACACAAAGCACAGCAACAAGGATGAGCAAGAAAAGAAAAAAGTTTTTCTATGTTGAAAAATGATTTTCTATTTATGCGAATCTCTCTCCTCTGAAAACCTATTTAACAGCTACTAATACCCATAAAAAGTATCCTTTTTAATATGTCGCTTACGTATATTCTTTTTCTGTAAGTAAGTCGTTGTCGCTGCTACCATTGATTTCGGTCCGGCAACGAAGAAATGTCCATTATTCGAATATTCGCTTATACACATGTCCAATGCCTTGTTTAAATCATCTCTTTGATCAAGATAGGTTACTTGAACGGATGTTTTTTTAGCAAGATCATCTAATTCCTCTTGAAAGAGATGGGCTTTAGTGCTTTCCAAATACAGCAATTGAATTTGTGTACGACTACGATTATCTGCTTCAATTTGTTTGATCATCGAACGAAATGGGGTAATACCAATTCCTCCAGCTATGAGAACTGTAGGCGTATCCTCTTTAAGATAAAAGGAACCAACAGGACCAGCCATTTTAATCGTATCTCCATTTTCTAATGACAGCATCGCTTTCTTAAATTCACTCGGTTGATCGCTCACATTCATCGTCAGTTGAATCATATTCTCCTTAGGGATCGATGCGATTGTAAAAGGGCGCGTGTGATCTTTGATTTTCTGATGTGTGATCGTAAATAAGCCATGTTGCCCTGCCTTCCAAGTGACATCCTCTTTCTTTTTAAAACGAAACGTATAAACACCTTCTGTTTCTTGAACACTTTCGATAAAAGGCAGCTCTCTTTTTTTAAAGATAGATACCATATCTTGAAAAAACGCCATCTCATTCACTCCTTTTCAATAAGTCAATAAGGTTCATTTACTTCCTCCAAAATGTCGTACAATTTGCTTTGTCCCAAATATTAAAATCAATTATTTTGTCCAATAGATCATAATCAACTTCACGATTCCAAGGAATTCGAATCAGCTCTTTTGTATATTCATACCCCGCTTTTCGTATGTCCTCTTCGACATGTTGAATCGCTACCTGTTCAGGAGCAACAGCTAAATGCTTTTTTGACACACTAAATCCAATAATAAACGTACTATGATCCGTAAACATCGGTTGATTCCATTTGGTCACTGTTTCTAATTTCGGATATTTTTCCGTAATCCAACTAAATAATTGTTCCGTTCTTTCCCTATGCGCCCCATGATCAATGCCTTGTAGAAATTCTGTGAAATCTGTTAGACTATGTCCTCCCTCGTCAGGAGTTGATTTTTCTCCTAACACCTTTTGAAGCTCTTCTACTTTGTAAGACCAGCCGTATTTCGCACCGTTATACGCTTGGCCTTTTTCATCAAATCCAGTATGGTCAAGGTGCACATACGTAGTGTCACCGTCTTCTGTTAAGGTCCACGTTACGACAGTATCGATTGAGCCTCCTATCCACGTATAAGATAAGGTATGGGGCTCATCAACAGCTAACACTTCACAATCCACGACTAAATCAATTTCCTTATTCCAAAACTGACACTTATATCCGACGATCGGTTTAAAATTGTTTTCCATCACCCATTGTGCAAGTGTTGTAGATTGCGTTAATGCTTTCCACACTTTGTTAATCGGACTTTTAAATTGAAAATTTAACGATATCTCTGCCATTCCTCATTCCTCCAACATATTTTTAAGTATTGCAGCTCGTTCACGCCAAAATTGTTCATAAAAGGACAACCAGTCTCGCACTTCTTGCAAAGGCTCTGGATTCAATCGATACTTCGTTTCTCTACCTGCTTTGCGATTTGTTACTAAATTGGCTTCTCTTAGGATCATTAAATGCTTTGAGACGGCTGTACGCCCCATCTGAAAGTGAGGAGTCAGTTCATGTAAAGGTAGCTCATCGGTATTTGCCAATATCCGTATTAATTTACGCCTTGTCGGATCTGCAATCGCTACAAATACATCTCGTTTTTCATTTGTTTTGTTCAAAGCGCTCCCTCCTGATACGATACCAAATGGTGTCTGATTTATTATATGACACCAAATAGTGTCTAGTCAACTTAATGATAGAAATGCGTACCCATTATGTGTAATCGTCAAGTAGCCTTTAAATAAGAAGAACTTTTATAACTATTCTTATCCACTTCTTCTGCCTAATTCTAAAAGTAAAAACATTGCTTTCTCATCTTTACTACGAGATTCAAGACTTTATATTAACTTATCTCGAAAGCTTTCACGTGTGTATTAGCTTTATCATAAATCACTAATAAATAGCTAATACTACTCAAAAAAGTTTTATAACTCACTTAATGAGGGATCTAATGTGAATAATTTCAAACCAACAAATCATGATCGAAGATATAAAGCATATGTAAATGTATTTGGAACAACACAGTTGCATTTACGCAACCCTTATATTATAGCTTGGTGGTCAGCAGCCTTTCCAGGTTTCGGTCACCTCCTTTTATCAAAATATATTAGAGGGTATACTTTATTTATCTGGGAAATTCTCATTAATAACATGACCAACTTAAACCTTTCTATCGTCTATTCATTTAACGGAAACATTGATATGGCAAAAGAGGTTCTTGATCCAAAATGGTTTTTGTTCTATATTCCTGTTTACTTATTCGCCATTTGGGATAGCTACCGAACGACCGTTGATATGAATAAGGTATTTATACTAGCTGAACGAGAAAACGCTAATTTTAGTACCTACAGTATAGGGGCTTTGGAAGTTAATTACTTAGACAAAAGGAGACCCCTAATGGCTATACTATGGTCACTATTTACACCTGGACTCGGACAACTTTATATTCATCGGGTGATAACAGCTTTATTTACAACTAGTTTTACGATAGTTTTTGTTTATTTTTCGAACCTTCTCGTTGCTGTTCACCACCTTTTCCTAGGAGAAATAGCTCATGCCACACAAGTTCTTGATCCTCAGTGGTTACTGTTTATTCCTTCCCACATAGGATTTTCTATCTATGATTCCTATGTAAATACGGTTGAAAATAACAAACTGTTTGAAAGTGAGCAACGAAAATATTTAAAATTGAATTATCAACAATTCCGAGTGAAAATGGCTAAGGGAACGTGAGGTGTATAGTTTTGCAAGTATTTTCAACATATGAGCATTCTACTTATTTAGAATTATGCATAACGGAATTAGAGCAGATGGGGATTGATAAAGAATCCATATTAGCTGTACCTCTTGATAATCGTGTGGAGCAACGGAAATTATTGGATACTCTACATCGCGCCGATGGTGTCAGCCTTTTTGATAAGGGAGCAGCTATCGGTACTGCTTTTTCTGTTATAGGAGCGAGTATCGGCTTTACCCTTGAGTGGGGACCCATTTATTGGGGCTTAATTGGTGCGGCAAGCGGATTTATTCTTGGCTTTATAATTGACTACATCCTTTTTAAAGTGGTCCATAAAAGGAAAAGACAAATTAGGGGGAAAACATCTGAAGTCATTCTAGTTGTCAACTGTAGTAAGGATCAAATTGAAAAGGTAGAAAAAATCCTTTGGGCCAATTTAGCACTTGGAGTGGCAACATTAGAAAACTCATGATATTCAACGACAAAATTATTAACATACTTGGATTAATTATGAACACTATCACCCTAGGGTTCGATCTTTTGGGTTTTACACATATGGAATTTGTATTTTCCACAAAAAAAGAGCTATACCGCACATTGTGCAGTATGCCCTTAATCAATCTTATTTAATTCCTCATTCCTTTAGCCCTATAACGCCGGTACGATAAGAGCATGATCATACCTGCTATCAACAGCATAACGCCCATCATCATTTTGTTGTATGACGGTGTAGCCGTTGTCGGTAAAGATTCACCTTCATCGTTTTCTTCTAGCATCTGATCTTCTTCTATGACTTCTTCATCATCAGGTTTCACGTCTCGTACGATCTCTTTAGGCTCATCTTCACTTATAAACTCTTCAAAATCACTTAAGTGAAAAACAGCAAATGTACTGAAATGATTTGTATTTGCTTGAATGTAACCATTGCTGTAACTTCCACCAATCAATTCCCATTCCTGAATATCAGGATTATAGTAATATACTTGAAGTTCCTCTCGGTTCATTCCATCGCTATTCACTGCAAAGGATAATTCTATCTCGTGATCAAATACACTAATCCATTCCCCATCCTGAAAAATATTAAATTGATAAATCGAACTGGCTGCTCGGGCAGCATGAACGAATTCATCTAGCTTTTGATCCTTTTTTTGTAAAGTTAGATTTAAATCTTTCTCTTGATCAAAATTCACAAATGGAATTTGCAGAGATACATCTTCCTTAACGACTTGAACAAACACTGCTTTTTCCTGCAACTGCTGTACTTGACTTTGAGTAAATCTTACTTCAATTACATCATCTAGCTCATCTTTCAAGGTAACAATGAGAATTCCATCATTATCGAGCATTCGAATGGACTCATCATCCATTATAACGTAATCAATTGTTCTAGTCAGTTGGGCGGTTTCGATCGGCACTCTTCTTAGCACATCGACTGTGTACGCCATTGTTGAGCCATCCTCAGACGTGATTTCAATTAATATAGTATTCATTCTTTCATCTAATGAGAAATGACTTGATGGTTGCCCGCTCACTATCTCGTTTCCATTTATTTCTATTGTTGAACGTTCATCTTGAAGACTCGGTGTAAAGGTGATCGATTCCACGTGATGTCCAACCTCCACCGTATAATGAGTCCGTTCAGCTTCAAATACAGGGCTTAATAACCCATCACTAATGACTAACTCGCTTAATAAAGCATTGTTGCTTCCCCATTGCGCATGCAAGGTAATAGATTCGCCCTCCATACGAAAGGTATCACCAGGATTAAAAGTAGTACCACTTCCGTCAGCTTCTGTGTTCCAGCCAACGAAGGTATAGCCCATTCGGCTTAACGTATGTGAATCAGCTACCGTAGTTTCACTTCCATACGTCACTTCTTTCGTTGCTGGGGCACTTCCTTCATCTTGTCCGTTCCCTTCATATCGCAACTTATACTGGATTACTGACCACTGCGCATAGAACGTCAGATCCCCTGCACCTAGGGTAAATGTATCGCCCTCACTATAGAATTCGCCACTTCCGTCGGCTTCCGTGTTCCAGCCAACAAAGGTGTAACCCGTTCGGCTTAATGTATGACGATCAGCTACCTCAACTTCACTTCCATACACAACAGATTCCGCTTCCGGCACACTTCCTCCATCCTTACCGTTTCCTTCATAACGCAATTCATATTGATTAACCGACCACTGTGCATAGAACGTCACATCCCCTGCATCTTGGGTAAATGCATCTCCCTCACTATAGAATTCGCCACTCCCGTCGGCTTCCGTATTCCAGCCGACAAACGTATAGCCCGTTCGACTTAATGTATGAGAATCCGATACCGTTACTTCACTTCCATACGCAACGGATTCCGCTTCTGGCGCATTTCCTCCATCCTCACCGTTTCCTTCATAACGCAATTCATATTGATTAACCGACCACTGTGCATAGAACGTCACATCCCCTGCATCTTGAGTAAATGCATCTCCCTCACTATAGAATTCGCCACTTCCGTCGCTTCCATATTCCAGCCGACAAACGTATAACCCGTTCGACTTAATGTATGAGAATCCGATACCACTACTTCACTTCCATACGCAATAGATTCCGCTTCTGGCGCATTTCCTCCATCTTGCCCATTGCCATCATATCGCAGCTCATAGTCATTTACAGACCACTGCGCATAGAACGTCACATCTCCTATTCCTTGAGTAAACGTGTCACCCTCGTTATAGACTTCACCACTTCCATCGGCTTCCGTGTTCCAGCCAACAAACGTATAACCGGTCCGGCTTAACGTTTGAGAATCCGATACCTCCACTTCACTTCCATACGCAACAGATACCGCTTCTGGCGCACTTCCCCCATCTTGCCCGTTCCCGTCATATCGCAGCTCGTAGTGATTTACAGACCACTGCGCATAGAACGTCACATTTCCTATTCCTTGAGTATACGTGTCACCCTCGTTATAGACTTCACCACTTCCATCAGCTTCCGTGTTCCAGCCAACAAACGTATAACCGGTCCGACTTAACGTTTGAGAATTCGATACCTCCACTTCACTTCCATACGCAACAAATTCCGCTTCTGGAGCACTTCCCCCCTCTTGTCCGTTCCCGTCATAACGCAACTCGTAGTGATTTACAGACCACTGCGCATAGAACGTCACATTTCCTGCACCTTGGATGAACGTGTCACCCTCTCTATACGTTTCACCACTCCCCTCCGCTTCGGTGTTCCAACCAACAAACGTATAGCCCGTTCGGCTCAACGTATGAGGATCAGCTACCACCACTGCGCTTCCATACGTCACTTCTTCCGTTTCCGGCGCACTTCCTTCATCATGCCCGTTCCCATCATAACGCAACTCATATTGGTTAACAGACCACTGCGCGTATAACGTCACACCTTCTATCCCGAGGCTAAATGTATCACCCTCTCTATACGTTTCACCGCTTCCATCCGCTTCGGTGTTCCAGCCGACAAACGTATAGCCTCTCTTAGTCAAACCATCTTCGCCTTGTACGGTTATATCTTTGTATTTAGGATACGTATACTCTTGCGTATCTGCTAACCAGCCATCCTCCGCACCGTTGGCATCATAAGTTAAATCTAGCGTTGTAAGAATATACGGATACCCATCATTCACTGTCGAATCGATATTCCAAATCAAATCAAAATCCCACGGTTCATCAAGTCCTTCAACATCAACATCGGTATAAGTCAGAATATCTTGCAATTCACTCATTGATTTTAATGTGCCAATACCATTGTCAGCCTCTTCATCCGAGTAAAAGCTGTTCTCGATGTTCACAAAATTATTTCCTGTGTTAACGACCCCACCAACTCTACTGCTTCCCGCCACTTGACCTATTGAATATGCTTTGTTTACAACTCCTGAACTAGA
>NZ_BAUU01000002.1 GCF_000513115.1 Halalkalibacter hemicellulosilyticusJCM 9152 | reverse complement strand
GGACAATATTTGAAACATGGAAGATGCAATTGCTTTGCTCACTTAACAAAATTAATAGTCATACTTTTTATTTATTTCTAATACGACATTAATGGTCTTTATCCATTATTCGATCTTCAACAATCTGGCCCGATTGCTGAACAATCGGGAGAAAGCTTTTTACTTTTTACTTTATTCCGATCACTAAGCTATCTCGTGCAGCTTCAACAACTTCTGTTGTTATCGTTTCAAGCTTATTAATTTCAAGTATCCTTTCAATCTGAGTGAACAGTCTTTGTATGAGTCTAAAGTTTCCGCCAGTAATCTTTATTATGCTAGTTATTGCTTCGTAATCGGAAAAACCCTCAAGTTTTATAGAAAGTCCTAACTCCTCCCATTTATACTCCAAGATATGATGGGTTTCATCTTTACTAAGTTTATCGAATTCATGAGCAAATCCAATTCTAGAGTAGAGTTGGGGATATCGCGCTAATCGCTTCTCAATACCAGGCATTCCAAATAATATCATTGCTATATCATTTCGATCGTAGATATCCCTGAGTTGTTCTAAATTTTGCACTTTCAATCGATCTATTTCATCGATAATAATTAAGTCGATATCTACATAAGCATCGGAGGGATAACTTTCTTCTGCCCCCTCTGTGAGTACTTTATACGCAATTTTTGCCGTATTCATTCTATATCCAATATAATTGATCTGCTCGGTCATTTTAGTCGCTCGTACTGCTGGAGCTGTATAAAAAATTGTTCTGGCTTTAAGTATTTCTTCATTTGCGTCTGAGCCTATTTCTTTTGCTGTTTTATAAGCTATTTGTTTTTCGATGTAAGCCCAATTTGAATAGTACCTTGAGGATAATGTTTTTCCAACACCGGGCAAACCGTAACAAATGCCTATGTACTTGTATTTAATACAAGCGTCACAGAACTCGGCAAACCTTTTATATTCTTTTGTTTCAATAAACTTTTGTGTTTTATTCATTGAAATACCTCTTAAGTTTCGACTTTTTGGAATTAGATTTATTCAGCTTTTCCTCTAAATCCTTTTGCTTCGACAAGGCAATTTCTTCTGCAACAGTTTTTCCAGAATCAAGTTGTTTCTTTAGATTCTTCCTTATTTTACTTCGTGCTGAAACAATATCCTTTAAATCTACTGTATAATCAGAGATTTCAGGAGAAATAGCCGTACATAAGTATTTATCTTGATAGAACACTCGAATCTCTGCAATATCTCTTGGATCATAACGAATAATGACTGATTCACCAACGTATGCAGCAAGGTTTGTATCAATATACCGCAATCCTTGGAAGTGAATCCCATCAGAATGCACCTTTCTTGGTTTTGCTACGTTTAACAATAATAAATCAAGACTTTCTAAACTTTCAGGCATATTGGGAAGGAATCCCGAATTATTCCATGCATGTATAGGCTCCTTTTTTGTTGTGCCATGAACCCTATGGTGATAGTTACTTATAATGAAATTTAGTAATTTTTCGTCTAGTTCTTTAATGGTAAGAAGTGAAGTGCAAGTCTGATTTCCCAAATAGCCGGGTAAATCTTGCAGAAATAATTGATTAATGGTTAAAAAGAATCTCT
Source organism: Halalkalibacter hemicellulosilyticusJCM 9152 (assembly GCF_000513115.1). GTDB lineage: Bacteria > Bacillota > Bacilli > Bacillales > Bacillaceae_D > Halalkalibacter > Halalkalibacter hemicellulosilyticus. The sequence goes on along the minus strand of NZ_BAUU01000002.1, from coordinate 195,662 downwards.
CTATTTTCCCACGCCCTCTTGGAACACCAACTGTAGAAAAGACTAGATTAATTTTTAAATCAATTGCTACTTGCTCCATATGGTTGGATGTAAAATCGCTTCCATGGTCTGTATAAAATTTTTCTGGGATACCGCATATTTGCCAATCGGGATTACCTTTTCTCCATATTGCTTGGTGTAACACCAAAGATGTATGTATAGCAGAGGGGTTTTCAAAAGATAAGTAATACCCAGCGACTGCTCGGCTATAATCATCTAAAATGATTGTTAGCCAAGGTCTTTCTGGTTTTCCTTTTTCATTTAAAACTATAATGTCTATAGGGGGTATGGTCAGCTTGCCAAATTTCGTTGGGGTAGCTTGCTTCTCTTCGATGAATTAAATCATATTGATTGTTGTATGCTTTTTGACCATCATGCGCTAACTTCTTTAAGCTTGGTGAAAGGGACTGTGATATCTTATATACTTGATAATAACTTGGTTCTTGCCAGCCTTTTTTCTGACATTGCTCACAGATCATTCGATGAATTGACGTCAATGAATTTCTTTTGTTCTTCAATATCAATTGTTCGACTAACACGACAATTTCCGGCTCCAAATGTATTTTGCCATCATCGCTTCTTGTTTTTCGAATTAAACCTTTTAAGCCCAATTGTTTATAGTCCCGAATCCAGTATCGTAGTGTTCTTTTTGCAATGCCGGTTTCTTCTGTAATGACAGTTAATGTTTTTTCATTGATAAGATAGGGTGCGATAATTTTATACTTTTTTACTGCTGCTTGCCGTTGTTCTTCCGAATAAGCTGTTAATGGTAGTTGTTCATTTTGCACAGGCATCAACCTTTCCGATTTACTGTCGTTCCAAATAGCGATAAATCGTTGTGCGAGACACACCCCACTTTTCCGCAACATCTTTAATCGTTGTGCCACTTTCAATTAAAGCCTTCATCATTTCAATATCTTTAGCTCCATACTTTTCAGGGCGTCCACCTAGACGCCCACGTGCTTTGGCAGCTGCTCGTCCCGCAGCAGAGCGCTCTTCGATCAAATTACGTTCAAATTCTGCAAATGCTGCGAACAAGTGAAACATTAATTGCCCCGTCGCATTGCTTTTGTCCATTGTTATATTTTCTTGCAGACTATGAAAGCCAATACCCCGTTCATTTAAGCTGTTCACAATTTGAATCAAATCTTGCATGTTGCGTCCTAGTCGATCCAATCGCCAAACGACAATTGTATCGCCTTTACGTGCATACTTAAGAACTTCTTCCAAACCGGGGCGTTGTCTTTTTGTTCCACTCATTTTATCGTGAAAAATTTTTGTACAACCATGTTGCGTTAAAGCATCTGATTGCAAATCCAAATTTTGTAATCCTGTTGACACACGTGCATATCCAATTAACACCAATTATCACTCTTTCTAATTTTTACTCTGAATCCATTGTAACATAAGATAAAAATAAATAGGTTATTGAACATAGAATATTGAACAGGGTTTTATTACAATTAAGACAATAAAAAATGCCCCTATCTAATTAAAAATAAGCGTGTTCAGAAAAGGACGAGTTTTGGAACAAATATTGGGTTTAAGAAATATTGACAGGTTGCTTTTTTGATAAAGAGCGCATTTTTAATTTTGTTTAGCAATCGGGCCAATATCTACAGTATGATTTTCCACCGTATTCAACGTAGTTTAAGATATAAAAATGGCCGATTTTTAACTTTGTGGAAACATTATATACAGTAATTATTATAGTATTTAACGTGCACAAAGATAAAAGGTGCATTCTATCAATTTTTTGTCGATGATACCGTAGATAACTATCTAATTGTTGAGTAACTCATTTTTCAAAATAAATGGATATTTTTTGAAATTTATAGAGGATTGAAGAAATGCACTTAAATTAAAGGGTCAGTTTGAACAACTTAATTAAAAAATTATTAATTGTACATCCTAGAAATGTACTTATTTATTTTGTTTAAGATAGGATGTCATTTTATGTGGTTTCTTTATGTATCAATTGTTGTATTTAATATAACAGCTGTTTTTGTGAAAAAAAATTTAAGACCTAACGAATTTTATGTAAGTATCCTATCGGGATTATTAGTTTCTAGCTTCGCTGACCGATTTACGGACAAATATAACATTTATGGGCTTTTTGACCTCTATTTTATTGAAGCCAAGAGTTTACTTATTTATTTAGGAATATATCCAGCTGTTACAGTGCTAATTATTGGTATCCCTTTAATCGTCCATTAATTAATAAGATTTTTTACATATTATGTTGGTCTGCTTTTTCTACCATCTACGAATGGTTATCTTTAAAAATGGGGTTCTTATATCATACGAATTGGAATATCTGGTTTTCTGCAATTTCTTATCCTTTTTTATATCCTCTCTTGTTAGTAAATTTAAAATTTATTCGTTGGTTAGATAAAAGGGAATAATAGTAAATGATTAGTCTTGATTTTCGTAAAGAAGCCTTATTTTTTCTTGATTGAGCTGGCTTCTTCATCGACTTAGCCAATCGAATCTGGTAAAAATTAGTATTTCGCGAAATATTATGTAGGATCTTATACAAGAATCGGGCGCAATTCTTGTATAAAGAGTTGTGTTTTTTTAGTTATTTAGATGAATAAATGAGAATTTTTATTGCTTTAATATTGCACGTTTGACACAAACTGCGTCCTAGTGTTTATGTTTTGGGATTGTCCGAGCATTTTTTGCAGAGGAACTCAGACACCTTCATAAAGTCTACAACAAAAACGAGTCCTGTTCCTGCACCCCATAGGAAATTCCATATATACCAACAAGCATCACGCATAAAACCACTCCTTAGCTTTTTGCTTAGTATTTGCCAAGATGAGTGGATTGAAACAGCATTTTTTATATACGAAGTAATGAACAGTACGCTTATACTGTGCATTAAATTTAAACCACTTATTCAAACAATCGGGCGCTTTTCCGGAGTAACGAAAAAAGTCCAATTTCTCAATTTTAATGCTGAGAAGTTGGTCCTTTTTATATTTACTTATAGTGCAAAATAACGCTTAAAATAGATGCAAAATAACTCCTAAAGTGACAACTATGATTTTATCAGTCTACTATACTTGTATCAATAGAGTACACTCTATTGATATATAATTAAACTAATTAACTGAAAAATTACAGAAATGGGATGAGACTACATGAAAATTGCGAGAGGTAGAGAATTACTTACACCAGATCAGAGACTTGCTTTAATGCAAATCCCTGAAGATGAATGGGTATTGGGAACCTACTACACTTTTTCCAAACGAGATTTAGAAATTATAAATAAGCGAAGGAGAGAAGAAAATCGTTTAGGGTTCGCAGTTCAATTGGCCGTTCTTCGGTATCCCGGATGGCCATACACTCATATCAAAAGCATCCCAGATTCCGTCATACATTATATATCGAAACAAATCGGTGCCACACCATCCACGATTAGTCTTTATCCTCAAAGAGAAAATACACTTTGGGATCATTTGAAAGAAATTCGAAGTGAATACGACTTTGTAACTTTTACCCTAAAAGAATATCGAATGACATTTAAGCATCTTCATCAAGTAGCTTTGGAAAATGGTGATGCCATACATTTACTACATGAATGCATAGATTTTCTAAGAAGAAATAAAATCATATTACCTGCTTTCACCACACTTGAGAGAATGGTGTGGGAGGCAAGGGCAATGGCTGAAAAGAAGCTATTTAATATGGTTAATCAATCTCTAACAAAAAAGCAAAAAACAAAGCTGGAAGAGGTCATTACTTCGCAGCATCCATCCGAATCCAATAAAACGATATTGGGTTGGTTAAAGGAACCACCAGGTCATCCTTCACCCGAAACATTTCTAAAAGTAATAGAACGACTCGAATACATACGAGGAATGGAGTTAGAAACGGTACAAATTAGTCATTTGCATCGCAATCGCCTGTTACAGCTATCTCGCTTAGGTTCAAGATATGAGCCTTATGCATTCCGTGACTTTCAAGAAAATAAACGATATTCGATATTAACCGTCTATTTATTACATCTTACTCAGGAGTTAACGGATAAGGCATTTGAAATTCATGACAGACAAATACTAAGTCTGTTATCAAAAGGCCGTAAGGCTCAAGAAGAAATTCAGAAACAAAACGGTAAAAAGCTAAATGAGAAGGTTATACATTTTACGAACATCGGACAGGCTTTAATCAAAGCAAAAAAGGATAAATTAGATGTTTTTGAGGTTTTGGAATCTGTTATTGAATGGAATTCTTTTGTTTCTTCTGTAGAAGAAGCTCAGGAGCTCGCACGTCCTGCTGACTATGATTATTTAGACTTACTGCAAAAACGCTTTTATTCACTTAGAAAATATACGCCGACGCTATTAAGAGTATTAGACTTTCATTCTACAAAGGCAAATGAGCCACTTTTACAAGCTGTAGAGATTATCCGAGGAATGAACGAATCTGGAAAGCGAAAAGTACCTGATGACTCACCAGTGGATTTTATTTCAAAACGTTGGAAAAGGCATTTATACGAGGATGATGGTACAACAATTAATCGTCATTACTATGAAATGGCTGTTTTAACGGAACTTCGGGAGCATGTTCGGGCAGGAGATGTTTCCATTGTTGGTAGCAGGCAATATAGAGATTTTGAGGAATATTTGTTTTCAGAAGATACATGGAATGAAGCGAAGGAGAATACGAGATTATCAGTTAGTTTATCATTCGAAGATTATATGACGGAGAGAACCAAAAGTCTTAATGAAAGGCTAAAGTGGTTAGCTGCCAATTCCGTTAAGTTGGACGGAGTTTCTCTTGAAAAAGGAAAGATATCAATTGCACGCTTGGAAAAAGATGTTCCGGAAGAAGCAAAAAAATTTAGTGCGAGCCTGTATCAGATGCTCCCAAGAATAAAATTAACCGATTTACTCATGGATGTTGCTTATATAACAGGATTTCATGAACAATTCACTCATGCTTCCAATAATCGAAAACCGGATAAAGAAGAAACGATTATTATTATGGCAGCCCTTTTAGGAATGGGAATGAATATTGGTTTGAGTAAGATGGCTGAAGCAACACCCGGACTTACATATAAGCAACTAGCCAATGTATCTCAATGGCGCATGTATGAAGATGCCATGAATAAAGCACAAGCAGTATTAGTAAATTTTCATCATAAATTACAATTGTCTTCCTATTGGGGCGACGGTACAACATCCTCATCGGATGGTATGAGAATGCAGCTAGGTGTTTCATCACTACATGCAGATGCAAATCCACATTATGGAACCGGAAAAGGAGCAACCATCTATCGTTTTACTAGTGATCAATTCTCTTCTTACTACACAAAGATTATTCATACTAATTCAAGGGATGCGATTCATGTTTTAGATGGTTTGTTGCACCATGAGACGGATCTAAACATAGAAGAGCATTATACAGACACAGCCGGTTATACAGACCAAATATTCGGACTGACTCATTTATTAGGATTTAATTTTGCTCCAAGAATAAGAGATTTATCAGATTCGAAATTATTTACAATAGATAAAGCAAGTGAATATCCAAAATTAGAAGCCGTTTTACGTGGACAAATAAATACAAAGGTCATTAAAGAAAATTATGAGGATGTTTTGCGATTAGCTCATTCTATACGAGAAGGAACAGTTTCAGCATCCCTTATTATGGGGAAATTAGGTTCTTATTCAAGACAAAACAGCCTAGCTACAGTCTTACGTGAGATGGGCCGAATAGAAAAAACTATCTTTATTCTTAATTATATTTCAGATGAATCTTTAAGAAGAAAAATACAAAGAGGATTGAATAAAGGAGAATCTATGAATGGACTAGCACGAGCTATTTTCTTCGGAAAGCAAGGAGAGCTTAGGGAACGAACCATACAGCACCAATTGCAAAGAGCCAGTGCCTTAAACATAATCATCAATGCCATCAGTATCTGGAATACTTTACATCTAACAAAAGCAGTTGAATATCAAAAACGGTCAGATAGTTTAAATGAAGAATTATTGCACCATATGTCACCTCTAGGTTGGGAACATATTAATTTATTAGGAGAATACCATTTTAAGTCCGATAAAATAGTTTCGTTAGATTCTTTAAGACCATTGAAACTTTCTTAACGTTGTTAAAAATAGAGAATTCGTCAGGAAAATAGGCTTATCGTTGTAAATCCGCATTTTCCTGACGCTACCCCTATTTAATGATATTAGACCCACCACATATCTGTTGGTTGTTCTCTTAATAATACTTTCTGTAGGTTGTCTACGGCACATTTAAACCCTTCATCAATTGACATAAGTGGATCCTCATGTTCAATGCTTACGACAAAGTCATAACCATACGTACGAAGAGCGCTCATCATATTGATCCACTCTTGGCTACTATGACCTAATCCAACTGAACGGAAATTCCATGCGCGTGTTTGAATTTCGCCGTATGGCTGCATATCTGTTAATCCATACATGTTAACATTATCTTGGTCGATAAATGTGTCCTTTGCATGGAAATGGTGGATCGCATCCGCTTTACCAAGAATTTTAATCGCCGCTACGGGATCAATTCCTTGCCACCATAAATGACTTGGATCAAGATTCGCACCGATTGCATCACACGTTTCTTCTCGTAATTTAAGCAATGTATATGGTGTATGTACGAGGAACCCACCGTGTAACTCCAAACCAACTTTAACTCCATGCTCTTTGGCAAACGCTCCCGCTTCTTTCCAATAAGGAATTAGTTTCTCTTCCCATTGCCATTTTAATACATCGCCATAATCGTTTGGCCAAGGAGCTACTGGCCAGTTTGGATATTTGGCACCTTCGTGATCTCCAGCTGCACCAGAAAATGTATTGACAACTGGAACATTTAATAAATTTGCTAGTCGTACTGTTTTCTTAAATGTTTCTTGACATTCTTCCGCGAACGCTTTATCTGGTGATATCGGATTTCCATGGCAACTAAATGAACTAATCGTTAATCCACGTGATTCAACCTTCTCTTTATATTCTTTGCGTTTTTCTTCGCTTTCAAGCAGTTCATCTAAAGGACAATGGGCATTGCCTGGGTAGCCACCTGTTCCGATTTCAATGGAGTCCAGCCCTGCGTCTTTCACATAATCTAGCATTTCCTCAAAGCTTAAGTTTGAAAATAGTACAGTAAATACTCCTAATTTCATCTCATAACACCTCTCCTTTTTACATTTGATCAATCACATGTGAGAACGATCCCATAATTACGTAATAAAATAGATGAAATCGTTTACACTTACTATAAAAGGTTATTGGCTATAAGTCAATGATTGATCTAGTAATCGTGATAATATTTATAAGGTTATCTTAAAGGTGCGGCCTTACCTTTTTAATATAACTTTAAAAGATAAGGCCATTTCCTACTCGTTAATTGCTAAATGTTCGTTCGAAAACTTCTTTCATTTTCGGAACAACGTAACTACTACCACCTCGGTCTTCTACTTCTTCGATCATTAATGTTAGTAATAATTCAGGATTATCAGAATTATAAGCGACAAACCACCCTGTTTCTTTTCCATTATCATCCTGAGTTAATTTATATTCTGTCGTACCTGTCTTACCTGCCAGTGGAAGGTGAGTCATATTTGCTGAATGAGCTGTTCCTCTTGAATCTTCTACGACTGTTTGTAAAGATTGGTCAATAAGCTGTGAATGTTCTTCCGTCAGAACTTGTTCTAGCCAATAGGACGTTTCCTCACCTTGAATGATAGAAGGTTTTACAATATTCCCTTCATTCATAAAAGCCGTATACATAAGAGTTAAATGTAAAGGATTTACGAGCATCTCCCCTTGTCCATACGAAGTATCAGCTAATTGTAATTCACTTGATATATCTTCATTAGCAAAAGTGGACGTTCTCATCCCATATGGAAATGGGAGTGTTTCATTAAAACCAAATTGATTCAAGCCATTCGTAAAGGCGTCTGTACCTAATTCTAAAATGATTTGAGCAAAATAGATGTTATCAGAATACATTAAAGCGCTGTTCAGATCGATCGAATGACCTGGATCAGTAACCCGTCTAACAAAATACTCCCCCCATGCTGAATCGTCTGGTTGCCATTGATGAGATTGAATCGTACGTTCTTCACTTGGATCTAGCCCCTCATTTAATGCAATAGCAGCTGTAATCGGTTTAATGGACGAGCCAGGCGCAAATGACTGTGTAAATCGATTTGTAAATGGTCGCTGTTCATTTTGCTCTAATGATTCATATTCTCCTGAATGGAACCCTATGACAAATGAATTCGGATCATACATAGGAGAGCTAACTAATGATAGTACCTCTCCTGTTTTCGGATGTATCGCAACAGCAACACCTGCATCCTCTTCGGAAAATGTTTCAACAATTCTTTTTTGTAACGTACTATCAATGGTTAAATGAACGTCCTCTCCAGCTATTGGATCTTTACGAGTGATTAAATCCTTTTCTTGACCTTCTTCATTTATAACCGCTATTTCAATACCAAATTCCCCTCGTAATTGTTCCTCAAATACAGCTTCAAGGCCCGCTCTCCCAATTAAACCATCTTCTGGATACCCCTCATTTAATCGTTCCTCTAACTGATCTTCTGGAATAGAGCCTATATAGCCAGTCAAATGTGCGGCAGCTTCAGCTAATGGATATTCGCGTGTATCAAATGGTAAATAGCTGACGCCTGGCACGGTTAAACGCAAATGTTCAACATAATCCCCTTGGTCACTTCTTACACTAATTAACGGAACAAATGTATCTGGTTGAACCCATGATTGATTGAGCCTTGCTTCAATAAATTCTTCTGATAAGCCAAACTCTTCCTCTAAAAAGGCATAAGTCTCATGCTCAACTCCTTCCATCCGTTCTGGCACTAATCCGATATCATAAGCTTGACCATTAATGGCTAGCTCCTCTCCATTTCGATCAAATATTTCTCCTCTTTCAGGCATTTGATATCGAACTTGTATGTCGTCACCAGCATTTAACAACGGAAGAATTAGTGAGTAGTTCCAATCGACTTCCCACTCATTTGTTTCATCATTTCGAATGAAAGAGATATGCTCCTCGAATTGCAACGTACCAGTTATCATATTTAATGATTGTTTATAAGGTAAATAAACTTCTGTTACTTCTTCATCTCGTTCTTCTTGCTCTTCCTCTTCTAGAATAGGGCTTTCTAATGTTAATTCACTTAATTGTAATTTTTCATACACCCGACTATACGCTTGTGTGAATTCTTCGCTTGAAATGGTCTGTTTTGCATCCTCCGTTATCATGTTATACATATTGCTATATTCTTCATTTTCCCAATAGTTCATATAAGTCTGTAATGTTTGCTCAGGTGTTGGGTCTGGCTCAGAACAGCCTGCAATTAAGAAAATAAGAATGCCCCCCATACAAAATAAACGTTTCATTGTAAACTCCTCTCTTTTTTTCTATCTATGTATAAAATTATTTTACTTAATTTATGTTCTTTTGGCTATGTTCTTGCAACAAAAAACATCCTAAGAAGAATTTCATCTTCTTAGGATGTTCCCATCAACACGCATGAAAGCGCGAGATTTATAAATTGAATAAGCGTTAACGCAAATTAGCGCTTAACAACGTTAGCTGCTTGAGGACCACGGTCACCTTCAACGATTTCAAATTCTACTGCTTGACCTTCGTCAAGAGATTTGAAACCTTCACCAGTGATAGCGCTGAAATGTACAAATACATCATTTCCACCTTCAACTTCAATAAAACCGAATCCTTTTTCTGCGTTGAACCACTTAACTGTACCAGTTTGCATGCTTTAATTTCTCCAATCGTAAATAAATTTTCTTAATATGCGGTAATCTGTTTTGCACGAGCAAATAGAAAAATTCACATATTATAAGGAATATCAACAACAACATGAGTAAATATCCCTTATAAGATGTGAATACTGAACTCTTCATTTAATTGCAATTGATGCTAAATTAAATTATTTATAGAACATTTCTTCATGCATTTATTCATTAACATTACTATACATGATTCAATTAAGCAATGCAAGTTTTTTGAAGAAAAAGTTTCACTTCTTTAATTAAGGGCACTGAAATGGTTTTTTTCAGCGGCCTCCTTTATTTGTACAGTTTTTACACATAAATTATCTTGTTTTATTCATACTAAAAAAAAATGATATTTGGAGTGATTGACATTGAAAAGATATATTCTAGTCCTCATTGTACCTCTATTGATGATAACAGGTTGTACCATTTCTGATAGTGAGGAAGACATAGTTAACGATTTGACCATTCAACAATCAGATGATAATACGAAAGAAGACCAACCTAATAACATGGAACAAAATACGTTTCTAAATCCAAATGTCAGAACAATGGATTTACAGGAATATGCAGACTATGCAGGTACATATATTTATTCGGTATATCAGTATTTAGAGAATGTCGATGAACTATTCAATGATGAGGGGACAATGAATGAGGAAAAGGTTAAAGGGGCAATTGAATCATTACAAAGATTGTTAGAAGAGCATGAGCATTATAATCAGATAGAAGAACCTGAGCCATTTAATGGTCTTTCAGATGTACATAGTGTAGCCATTTATGAAATTGAGTTGTTGCTTGAAGAACTTAACAAGATGAAGAAAGGTCAATCAAATTATTCATTAGAGCATGCACGGCGCCATTACGAAAATGCGGTTCTATCTCATAATTTAATGGAACGAGAATTTTTGTCGTTGTCAGAGGAGTATGGTTTATATTAAGAATTGTAAGAGATCACAGACAAATGGAATACATGTTGCTGTGATCTCTTATCTTTGTGTAATTATCGGTGATGATGTGTAGCATCATCGATTAAATCAACGATTTCTGCAAGGGTCGCTCCAAATGTATCAAACGGTTCAGCGAGCGATACATTGTGTTCCAGTGCTTGTATTCGATTAATTATTTTTCTATTTGTTGTTACGTGTATTTCCTCATCTTTAAATGATTCAAGTTCTTTCCTAACTTGATTGACTAAGTAATTTCGATCAGATTCATCAGACTCTACTCCAACGACAAAAATATTTTTATCTGAAATGACATGAGCATCTCTAACTATTTGAAGCTTTTCTACTCTTTTTTCGATCTCATTTTCTTTTAATGATTGAGATTGGATGACAATATGTGATTGATCCGTTTTTATTTTTTTATTTGAATCGGATCGTCTATGAGCATATTTATCTCTTATTGTTCCTGGACGGTTCGTGTAAATCCTTGCACCTTGATGATTGACTCCTTCATGTTTCATCCCTAAATTTTTCTTCGTCACTGAATATGGATTGTTAAGTATGTCATCAGTTCTTTGGCCGATACTCATAGGAGATTGATCAGGAACCATTAAATCAGTAAGTGGTCCCTCATGATTGCGATAAAACGAAATCGTCGAATTCTCTTCTGTTTTATTTGTATTTACACCTAAAGGAGATTGTTGTGGAACGGTACAAGCTGAAAGCATTATGACGAAAAATAATGCAACTAATCCTTTACGTGACATCTCTACCTCCTCCTTTCTTTATTATATAGTGTGCATCAAAATCCTTATTAAAACCATCATAGCTCCTGAAAAATCAACCAATTATCTGACAAAAAATGTCGATTTTTTTCTTAAATTTCATCTTTCTGACTTATTTCGTAGAATCACTTTTTTTTATTAAAGATTCGCTTATAATAAGTCGTATGAAGAAAAAAGGTGCTTCTATTTTGAACCCCTTTTTCTTATTAAGACATTTGGAGTGGGAATTATGATTATTGGTAAGATTGAGGATAAACGTATGGAAATGCTGAAATTTGCTAAATCTCACGGGCTAACTTCGAAAATAACCGTTCAATGTAGCCAGGAATTGGATAAGTTATTAAATAAAGTACAAAACAAACCTCATATTAAATAAAATGTGTTAAACATTTTTTAAGAAATTTTTGCAAAACCATTGCAAACATTGAGTACATTTGTTAAGGTAGACACAAATTAATACTTAATCTTACTTCAAATGTTTGAAGTGAGGGTAGAGGTGCAAAGATCATCAGTAAACATGTTGAGGAGAATGAGCTCCAAGGAACCATGTTAAAAGGGATATTTGCCGAAGCTATTGGTAGCTCATAATCCAATCGCTGGGACTGTTTTGAATAAGAGCAGGACTGTCATATAGCATGGCTATATGGAGGGCTATCTCACACATTGAATTGGTTTTGCTATTCTTTGCTAACCATCAACAATGAGATGTAACCTCATTGTTGTTTTTTTGTGCTTCCATTAGTAGCCCAAAACGAAATAGGATAAACTAAAATAAAGAACGAGGGTGAATCGGATGAATTTCGGTCGAGTAATTACAGCAATGGTGACACCATTTGATCAAGATGGACAAGTAGATATTGAGGCAACAAGAGAGCTAGTTCAACATTTGTTGGCAAATGGTTCGGATGCACTTGTCGTTGGAGGAACAACAGGTGAATCCCCAACGTTATCAAAAGATGAAAAAATCCTTTTATACAAAACAGTTGTTGAAGAAGTTAATGGAAAAGCACCTGTTATTGCAGGCACTGGTTCTAACAATACGTATGAATCCATTGAATTAACGAAACAAGCTGAGCAAATTGGTGTGGATGCGGTTATGTTAGTCGTGCCATATTATAATAAACCTTCACAAGAAGGTATGTATGCTCATTTCAAAGCGATTGCTGAGGCTACATCATTACCTGTTATGCTATATAATATTCCAGGTCGTAGTGCTGTGAATATGAGTGTTGATACGACATTGCGTCTTGCTCAAATTCCTAATATTGTTGCAACGAAAGAAGCAAGTGCTGATTTAGAAGCGATGTCTGAAATTATTGAGAATGCGCCGGAAGGTTTCTCGTTATATAGTGGAGATGATAGCTTAACATTACCAATTCTTTCAATTGGAGGAATGGGTGTCGTGTCTGTAGCTTCTCATATTGTCGGAAACGAAATGCAACAAATGGTGCGTAATTTCCAAGCTGGGCAAGTGACTGCTGCTGCAATGCAACATCGCCAGTTGCTTCCAGTGATGAAAAAGTTATTTATGGCTCCTAACCCGACTCCTGTAAAAGCTGCATTAGAAATGAAAGGAATTCAAGCAGGATCCGTTCGTTTGCCATTAATTCCACTGACAAATGAACAATATAAAGAGCTTCAATCAGTGATTCATCCTAATATGAACTTCTTTGTTAGCTAAATGAATTAAGGTAACACAAAAACAGCCTTCAATAGTGCATTGATTGAAGGCTGTTTTCAATTTGTATAGAAACCGTTGCCTGTTTGAGATGATAAAACCACTCGTATGAAGCTTTTCAAAATAGGACTGCCTTTGATTTATGAGGCTCTCTTTCTATACTCTCTTCTCTCTTTTGAGTACCACATATGTTCAATATAACCAGTACCGAAAAGGACACCAATCACGATAAATAAAAACCCGACCCCTTGATACCAAAAAATTTGTTCGTCCAAAAAGATAGCAGAACTAATTAAACCAAAAAAAGGAACAAAATTATTGAAAATAGCTGTTTGTCCAGCACCAATTTGTTCAATAGCTGCATTAAATAAAAAGTGTCCAATGGCAGTAGCAATAATTGCTGATATAGCAAAAACACCATAGACCCACATAGGTGCACCACTCATTTGTTGTATCCCTTTAGGTTCAAAAACGAAGCTAATCATTAATAATCCAAAAGACCCTATGACGAGCATATATCCAGTCATTTGTTTAGAGTCTAATGTTTTTGTGGCCAGTTTAATATAGACAAAACTGATCGCTTGAAGTAGCATGGCGATAAATATATACATCTCACCTTTGTCAATTACTAACATACCACTCCCACTTTGAATGAAAAAAACGCCAAAAAATGCAAGACCTATACCCAAAATCCTCCATTTTGTAAGTTGATCATGTAAAAACCAAACAGCAAGAATGGACGTGGTAACGGGAAGTAAAGCTAATATTAATACAGCATTAGATGCTCCTGTATGAACTAATCCTTCAGCTAGAAAAAAATGATGTCCGACAACACCAAATAATGCTCCAAGTAGTGTGTATTTCCACTCGTAAGCCGTTAAATGACGTATGTGACGTGCAAGGAATATGATGATCATGACAACAATACCAGCTAACATAATTCGTAATGATGTCATTGAAATCGTTGGGAAGTGTTCAACTAGTACTTTTAGCATAACGGCATTTACTCCCCAAATCATCATTACAAACAAGATCACACCGTATGTCATTAGTAAGGAATGTTTCATTCTATCCCTTCTCTCTCCACTCTCTATTATCTATTTGTATACGTATCGTCTATGTATCTTATCATGTTCATCGTGTATCGTACATACAAAGGAATCCCTTATTTTGTTTTGTGCCCCTATTTATTATAAATAGTCATCATTAGTCGAACATGGAAGAAGACATCTAAAAAGGCTCTTTTTAGATGTCAACGTATACACCGTGTTACTAAACAGATTCCGACATGTGTAAGCATGATTTCTCATACAATGCTCGTGGGAAAGTTGTGAGTGTCTTCACTCCCTTATCGGTCAGTAAAATCGTTTCAGTAATTTCAATGCCGTAGTCCTCATACCAGATGCCAGGCATTAGATGAAAGGTCATATTCGGTTTTAAAATTGAGAGGTCTCCTTGGCGAAAGCTTATTGTATGCTCTCCCCAATCAGGTGGGAAGCTTAGACCGACAGAATAGCCTAGACGAGAAGCTTTAGTATGGCCTTTCTTTTCAATCGCCCTTCTCCAGACTCTTTCTACCTCTTCTGCAGTCATACCTGGCTTTATAGCGTCAAGTGTTAGCTGAATCCCTTCCTCTACTACTTTAGAAAGCTCTTTCAATTTATGAGGAGCAGGACCTAAGGACATGGTACGAGCCATAGGAGCGTGATATCGCTTATAAGCTCCAGCTATTTCTAACGTTAAGAAATCACCTGTTTTATATGTTTGATCTGTCCAAGTTAGGTGCGGGCACGATGTATGTTCATTTGTTGGTAGCATTGGTACGATCGATGTGTAATCTCCACCAAAATCTTTTGTTCCTTGTATTTGCGAATGAAAGATGGTAGCTGCCACATCACATTCTCTGACTCCCACATTCACTTTGTCATATGCCGCTTGCATCGTTTGCTCGACAATTTTAGCGGCTTTCCTCATACATTCAATTTCTCGCTCTGATTTAATTAATCGGATCATATTCACCAAGGTTGTTGTATCCTTAAAAGTAGCATTAGGTAATCCATTTGTTAGTTGCTCGTATGATAATCCTGTAAAATAGTGAGCATCCATCTCAATCCCTATCACTCGATTACTTTGGCCGATCTCTTTCAATATATTGACGATAAAATTCATCGGGTGTTTTTCTTTAGATTGAACATAATAGTCAGGATAAGGGATGATATGATGATCATCCAGCCAAGTTGTTTTTGAGACACCTTGAGCATCCATTTGTCTTCCTATCCAAATCGGTTGAGCATCTTCAAGTGTTACGATCATCATTTGATGCACGTAAAAGCTCCAAGCTGAATAATTCGATAAATAATACATATTAGAAGGGTTCGAGATAAGTAATACCTCTACCCCTTCATGAGCCATTCTTTTTTTCAGTGTATGAAGACGTTGATGGTATTCCTTTAGTGGAAACACTCTCCCCACCCTCTTTCTTTTTAATGAAAAGGTCCTTATTCTTTCGTTTGGAAAGCAACTACTTTCCACTCAGTCATAGCTTCCATGGAATAGCGAACGCCTTCTCTGCCTATGCCAGAATGTTTCACCCCACCAAATGGCATGCTGTCGATTCGAACATCGCTACTATCATTGATCATGACTGCACCTACATCTAATTGCTTGATGGCTAATAATGCTCGCTGAATGTTTGATGTAAACACGCCAGCTTGCAATCCATATTTTGTATGATTGGCTTTCTCAATTGCTTCTGAAAATGTTTCAAACGATTCAATTAAAACAACAGGTCCGAAAACTTCCTCCTGTGTAATGATTGCTTCACTCGGAACATCGGTGAGAACGGTCGGTTCTAGAAATGCCCCCTCTCGTTTTCCCCCATATAAAATCGACCCACCACGTTCGACAGCATCTCTAATCCAGCTTTCAACACGTATTGCTTCTTTTTCTGTAATCATTGGGCCCATATCGGTTGACTCTAGTTTTTTTGAACCCACTTTTAAGTTCTTTGTTTCGGTAATAAATTGATTCAAAAATGTCTGGTAAATAGAAGACATGACGTAAATTCGTTGTACACTTAAACAATTTTGCCCAGCAACACTGAATGCACCTTGCACCGTATCATGGACGGCTTTTGAGATATTAGCATCATCAAAAATGATGGTTGGTGAATTGGAACCAAGCTCCATTACCGTTTTTTTAATTCCTGCTGCTGAGAATATTTTCTTGCCTGTTTTATAACCGCCAGTGAATGAAATAAATGAGATCGCATTGTGTTCAAGTATAGGTGGGCAGATTTCGGCTCCGTCCCCTGTTAATACCGTTACGACGTGTGGCGGTAATCCAGATTTTAAGAAAGCTTCCGTTAATCGTAGCGTACTAAGTGGAGTTAAGGTTGAAGGTTTAATGATGATTGCATTTCCTGTTGCAATGGCTGGCCCCATTTTATGTGCGACTAAATTTAAAGGGTCATTAAAAGGAGTAATAGCTAAAACAATGCCAATCGGGAATCGATATTTATAACCGATTCGTTCTTCGTGTCCTTCTACTTGGGCAAAGGATATAGTTTCTCCTTCTAATCGTTTCGCTTCTTCTGCACATAGTGTTAGCGTGTTTATACAACGCTTTACTTCTTTCCTTGCTTCTCGAATCGTTTTACTACTTTCCTGTACAATTGTATGAACAAATTGCTCGAAATGGTTGTTAATATAAGAAGTAGTATTCTTCAATATACGTACTCGTTCATGAAGTGGTAATTGTGCTGAAATAGATGCTCCTTCCATTGCGCTATCAATCGCTTGATAAGCATCTTCTTTTGTTGCTTTTGGGACGTAAGCGATAATTTCATTTGTTTCGGGATTACATACTTCTGTATATTGCTTTGTATCTACCCATTCACCGTTTACGAACATTTTTTCAAATACGGTTTGAATGGACATTACGATCACCACCTATCTCTTGATTTAAGGTGATTAAATCAATTAATACGGCATATGCTGTTTCCGGCTTTCCGGCACCAGCGCCGACTAATGTAATTGGGCCAGAGATGTCGCAATCATAAGTGATCGCATTCATCGCGCCAGAAACGGCAGAAAGTGGATCTGACATTGAAAGTAACTCAGGCTGAACGGTTGCTTTCGTTCCAGTGGGTAAATGTTTGATTGAACCGATATATTTCCATTTTGCATTTTTCTGTTTAGCGATCTTCATATCCTCTTCTGAAATCGTTGTTAAACTTTTAACCTGTACATCTTCACGTTTTAGTGGTACATCTAATAAGACATTAGCTAAAATCAATAGTTTATATAGTACATCGTAGCCTTCTATATCATTGGTTGGATCAGCTTCGGCATAACCGAGTTGTTGAGCTTCTTTTAATGCTTCCGATAGAGATATTCCTTCTTCCATTCGCATTAAGATGAAGTTACAAGTGCCATTAAGAATACCACTTATTTCCGAAATGGTATTGGCAACTAAGGTCGCCTCAGGTAGTCGTAATGCAGGGGTTCCACTCATCACGGCTCCTTCAAAATACCACTTTACTCTGTTTGCTTGGGCTTCATTATAGAGTCGTTTATATTCAAGTGCTACAGGTCCTTTATTTGTCATCACGACGTTTTTTTGCTTTTTAAAGGCTGTTAAGCAATGATCGATAGCGGGCTGCCCTGTACTCGTATTCGTAAATGTCATTTCGATAATCGTATCAGCATTTGTGTTCATAATGGTTTCTTTACTCGACCAGCCGCGAATAAGTTTAGTTGTTGTTGGATAAGAATCTAATGAATCATTTGATTTGACTAGTTCGTTTATTTTGAATAAATCTAAACCATTTTCATCATGAATAGACCCTTTATATAAATCACAGATTGAAACAACAACAAATGTATGACCTAGCCTGTGTAACGTTTGTTCCTTTTGAATGAGTAATTCAATAACCGTTTGACCCACTCCACCAAAACCAATTAAAGCGATCTTATGTTCCATTGGTATCACTCCTTAATTGATTAATCACAAACTGAACAAGAGTATTCATGCCGAATAAGAGTGCTTTTTCATCGAAATCAAAGGATGGGTGATGTAAAGTAGTATCGATGTGCTCTTCTTTTTTTGCGCCAATAAATAGGAATGCGCCTTTCATTCGCTTTGTGAAATGACTAAAATCTTCACCACCCATTCCATATGGAATTTGATGAATCTCTACATGAGGATTTATTTGTTGTATACTTTTTTTTATTTCGCGTACGACATCTTTATCGTTATTTAATTGTGGTTCGCCTTTCATATAGCGTAGTTGTGTAACTCCACCATAAGAGGATAGTGAATCGCATATTTGCTGAAGTTGCTGCTCCATAAATTCTCTAGCTTCTTCTGAATACGTTCTACACGTCCCTTCTAACTTAACTTGCGAAGGGATGACATTTGCCGAAGTCCCTGTAGTAATTTGACCGATACTACAAATAGTAGGCTCCATAGGTGAAAAACGGCGACCAGGCATGCTATAAAGAGCTGGTAATAGAAGAGATAGAAGCCAAATCGGATCATTTGTTTGTTCAGGGTAACCTCCATGACCACCTTTTGCATGAATCATCATTGAAAAGGTATCAACATTCGCCATAACAGGTCCAGTTGTTAACTTCACTTGACCTAATGGCAATGTTGGGTCAAGGTGTAGAGCCATAATCATGTCTAACTGTTTGATCAGAGAGGATTCGATCATGTACTCAGCCCCTGTTCGGCCGTTATCATCTGTTGCCTCTTCTGCTGGTTGGAAAATACATGTGACATTTCCTGTTAATTGACCGTTTTGAAATAATGCGGACAGCTTGTGGATGGCTCCAATCAGCATCGCTGTATGACCATCATGGCCACAAGCGTGCATGATTCCGTTATGTTTAGAGCGATATTCACAAATGTGATCCTCTACAATTGGCAATGCATCAATATCCGCTCTAAGCCCGATTCCTCGCTTTGTTCCATCCCCTATAACAGCAATTAATCCTGTTGAAGTGCCTACTAATTCCTTTCCATGGAATATTTTCACATGGGGTAAGGAATTTAGCTGCTGAATGATATAGTCAGTCGTACCATACTCTTCATAACTTAATTCTGGATATTGATGTAAATGTCTTCTCCATGTTACCATTTCGTTAAAGAGATCCATTTCATTCACCTACGACGCGAAGAGCTTGCTCAAGGTCTTCCATTAAATCATTTATATCTTCAATACCTGTTGAATAACGCACCAACCCTTCTGGTATTCCTAATTCTTGTCGCTCTTCTTTTGTATTTTCAACATGGCTAGTCGTTCTTGCAGGTCCAACGGTCGTTTCTACTGCACCTAAGTTAGCGGCACGATGAGCCAATTGTAGATTGGGTAGGAATTGTCTTACAGCAGCCATCTCACCTTTTAATGAAAAGCTAAGCATACTTCCAAATCCACTCATTTGTTTTTTGGCGATATCATGATGAAAGTGGTCTTTTAAGCCAGGATAAAAGACGGTTTCTACTTTACGATGAGATTTTAAAAATTCGGCAATTTGATGGGCATTTTCTTCCTGTTTTTTCATTCGAATGTCAAGTGTTTTCATACCTCGTAGTAATAAATAAGCGGCCATCGGATCGAGTGAGGCTCCATTGATTTCTCGATAATGGTAAATCTGTTCTACTAAATTTTTGGAGCCGCATACAACTCCACCTAACGCATCTGCATGACCACCAAGAAATTTTGTTGCACTATGAATGACAAGATCGACATCCATCATTAACGGATTTTGATTTATCGGTGTGGCAAACGTGTTATCGACAAAAACAAGAGCTCCCATTTGTCGTGCTGCTTTAGTGATTCGTTTAATATCCGTTATTTTCACTGTAGGATTTGTTGGGGTTTCTAAATAGACAAGTTGACAACCTTTTGCTATTTCATCTTCCATTTTACTATGGTTACCCGTTTCAACAAGATCGACCTCTATTTGAAGCTTTGGTAGAAATTCAGTGAATATCTTATTTGTTCCTCCATACGTATCTTTAATAGATACAACTCGATCTCCTGGCTTTAAAAATGTTAATAATGAATTAGAGATTGCTGCCATTCCTGTTGAGAAGCTTGTAGCTGCTTCAGCACGTTCAAGCGCTCTTACTTTATCTTCGAAAGCTTGAACAGTTGGGTTCGTATTTCGTCCATATATATGCCCCTTCTGTTTACCGGTTGCGACCTCATACCATTGATCAATGTCATCATACGTATAAGCAACACTATGAACGACAGGTACTTGAGATGCTCCATGAACTAAATACTCTTTCTCACCTGACCAAACGGTTTTCGTAGCATTACGACATGTCATGTCTTTCATCAATAGCACCTCTTTCTTTTTTGTTAGTACTATCATACGAAAAACCATGGTATGTAACTATTCGTCAAATTGTATGAATTTTATCATAAATAATCATACGCCTTTGACAAATTGAGATCATTAGAAAGGTGGGTTCGTTATGAGTATTTATTTAAAAGACATTCAATCCCTTTCGATATTGAATAAAGCAAAGGTTCATAGTGGTGATCACTTATTGGCAACAAAGAAAGTGGAATGGATATCCGTTATTGAGGCGCCTGTCGAGTCATTTGTACGCCAGAATGAATATGTATTAACAACGGGTGTTAGTTTTTCAGAAAACGAACAGTCTTTTCAAGAATTTGTAGAAGATATTATCACGTCAAATGCAGCTGCATTAGCCATTGCGTTTGGTCCGTATGTGAAAGAAATTCCTCAGTCTATTATCGAGCTTGCTGAAAGTCATAAACTTCCCTTAATCGAATTGGCTTGGACGACACGCTTTTCAGATATTATTAAAGAAGTAATGAACCTCATGCAACGACATAAACATGAATATGTGGAAAGAATTGAATTAATCCGACGAGCTTTGCTTGATTATATATTAAATGGTCAATCCCTATCTGTAGTAGCCCAGCATGTATCTGATTCGATTCAGTCAGATGTCATCATTGCTGATAAAAAAGGAATGATTCGAGGTCATAACAAGAAATTAAATCCTATGTTAGAAAAGGCGTGGCAACAATCTTTAAACAAGTCTTTATTAGAAGATGGACTGGAGCAAGAAACAGAAAATGATTTTCAATGGGTCTTATATGATCGCAAGTATTATGCTCTTCAACTGTCCATACAGTTAACAGGGCATGTTCAAGGCTATGTTGTGATCGGTGATTTCTCAGAAGAACCTCTTACTCCAACAGAGGAGAAAAAATGGAAAATGCTACTTGAGCATGTTACTACGGCTATTGCCATCCATTTCCTTCATGAACAGGCAGCAAAAGAAGCTGAATGGCGTTTACGTGACGATTTTGTTTGGGAATTATCGCAAGGGAGTATACATTCAACAGAATTATTACGTTCGCGAGCCAAATCTCTTAATTATCAAATTCATTTACCATATATTTGTCTCATATTGCATGTCTCAAATTTAAAGAAATCTTATGATTTACATCCTCACCTTCCTATTTCGTTTGACCATTGGCATCATGAATGTATTAGGCATATTGAGGAAGAAGCTGAGCGTACAGCTAAATCAATGGCTATAAAGTTATTAGTCACTTATCAACATAAAGAATTTGTCTTGTTTATTGAAACAAATGAGCATAATGTCATTAGTCATGCTAATACATTTATTGAACGATTAAAGAAACGGATTCAAATGCTCTATCCATATGTTCTATTAACATGGGGAATTGCTAACCAATTTGGCTACTCTTGTTTCAACGAAAGTTATTTAGAAGCAAAGAGAGCCATTGATATTGGGCGTAAACGAAAAGGAGAAGGAACAATCTCCGTTTACGCTGATACAAAGGTAGACCGTGTGTTAGAGTTGTTATTATTGAATAAAGACCTACAAGAAATAGCTTATTCTGTATTAAGTTCGTTATTACGTTATGAACAAAAGAGACAAATCGACCTCATTCATACGTTCACTACGTACCATGCGAACCATGGTAATGTTAGTCAAACAGCAAGGCAGTTAAACTTGCATAGACAATCACTATTGTATCGACTTCGGAAAATTGAAACGTTAACCAACTGTCGACTTTCAAACGCAGATGACTTATTTTTATTAGATTTAAGTATTAGACTTTGGCTATATGGCATGGAAATCTAGTATAAGAAAAACGCGACAGCATCTTTTCTTCAAAGCGTTGTGCCGAGCCTTTACAGCATTTTTTAGTTTTTATGAAAGTGGAGTTCTTTCATAAAAACAGTACGAATTTTATCGATTCTAATTTATTAGAAAGATTGTCCACTCTTAAGAAGTTTACATGTGACTTGCTGTCATAAAAAGAGTACTTCAACCCGCTACCGGATGGGGGCACGCTTTCCGCAGGCGGGCGTGGAACTAACCGGCTGCGCCGGTGGATTTCCACTTGCCCTTCATCCTGCAGGAGTCGGCCCACCCCTCTCGTCCGCTTTGATTAGTGGAAAAATAGAAATGCCCTCTTTTCTAATAATAGATGAAAATAAGAATGGGGTGAATGGCAATGGTGTCAAAAAAGTTGGAAGATAAGCGAATGCCGCGTACCAGAAGCAGTTAGAAGATGAAATTAACGTGGAAAGAGTTTCAGATCCATCTTAAAGGATT
Organism: Halalkalibacter hemicellulosilyticusJCM 9152; assembly: GCF_000513115.1. Taxonomy (GTDB): domain Bacteria; phylum Bacillota; class Bacilli; order Bacillales; family Bacillaceae_D; genus Halalkalibacter; species Halalkalibacter hemicellulosilyticus. The sequence goes on along the minus strand of NZ_BAUU01000002.1, from coordinate 172,762 downwards.
GGAAAAAATGCAACGCAGACGATGTTTGTTTTTGTTGCCATAAACTTCAAATAATCAGCCAATTGGCACTACAGAAATACTTATCCTCCAGTGAAGAAATAACATCAAAACGCTTTTGAGAATCAATTTCCCAAAGGCGTTTTTTCTACGTTCTGAGAGCACAACTAGGATAAGTTGTATTCTTTTTCGCATTCGCGTAGTTTCGCTAAGCTCATTTTAGCCCAGTCAGACTGATCAGCTTGCAAAATGTTCATTTGTTGTAGGAGTGCTTTCTTTAAGGATTCTTTGTATTCAGGTGCAACATCATGCTCAAATGGTTTCATGGATGTTAAAGGAACCCAGGCTTTCTCAAATTGAGCTAATGCTTTTCTTTGGTGAAAGAGCGGTACATTGATTTGCTTTGGAGAGTGTAAATCACCTTGAGTAGGGTGCTTTACAACTGCAATAATTTTAACTAAACCTCTATTTTGATTAACCTGGCGTTCGATAAGCTCCCCAATATAAACCCCTGTTTTATATGTAGCACGAACTAGTTCAGTCAAGATTTGTCAACTCCTATCTGTTAATTATGAGGCATTGAAAAAGTAGAAATTCACTGTTCAGTACCTTTTAGACTAGCAACAGCATCATTTGTAGCTCGTTTAATGATGAGAAGCGGGATCGTATAGGTAACGAATTCGCGCATTGCTTAAAGGACACCGAAAAAGGTAAAACTCATACTTTTTCAGTGTCCTTCTAATTATAATCCAGGAATTAAGAAAGTAAATAAATCCCACATGAATTCTGATAAAGGAACTAAATATTGATCAGAAATAGCACCAAATCGATTCGAATCAGTAAATAAATCGACGACAACAAATGAGAATGTAATTAAGATAGAAATGATGGTTATAGCTAATATAATGGCTAGGAAAATAACATAGGCTAACAAAATTCTAAGAATCCATATTAACCATGTAGGCATTTCTCTCCTTTTACGTTCCTCTCTAGTCAAAAATGTCTCCTCCCACACAATAAAATAGTTATTCAGCGATGCCAATTTTCTCTAAGATTCCATCGATAGGAACCCCGTCTCGTGCTGAAATATCGCTAAAATCATAATTTGACAAATCAATCGTTTCGTTAGCAAGATAAGAGCCTTCGTTGTCGCTCACTGTGATAACTATTTCGTCATCTTCTTTGTTTGTACTTCCCTCTTCATCTTTAAAGGCAGTCTCATTCTCTTTATTATCTGCTTTATCTAACGTTATTTCCTCAAATTCAGATCCATGCATAGGTGATTCTTGACTATAATCTAATTGATGATTCGTCATTTGCATAATGACTAACACCCAAATTCCGATAAATGCAATAAATGTTGTTATTAATAATGCGAGTTGTTTTTTCATTATCGATCACCACCTATTATGTATATCTAACATTCTACCATTGTACACAACTTTTGTCACATTTAGGTGAAAGGAATCACAATTTCGTCAATTTGCTTAGAATTAGAAAAAATCCTCATGATTAAAATGAGGATTCATCAAATGTACTATACATCATGAGTGTCAGAACTCCATTGGGGTGGCATATCTTTTCCCCAATAAACGATACCTAACTCATTATGTGATTCATAATTATCGAACATCGTATGGTAATGAAAGTTAAAATAGTAACCTTGTTTTGGACGTTGATCTCTACGTACGTGAAATCGAAGTATATCCTTTCCTGAATCTCCATTGTATAAATGAATGATTTTTTCTCCAAGGCCACTTGATGGTTGAGTTGACCACTTTAAAGTTACCCAGTCATTTGTTGAAAAACCTTTCGTCGTATCACTTATAACCTCTTTAAACTTCGGTATAATTTCAGTTTTGTATTGTTTAGCAATATTGTCTGAAATAGCTGATCCGAATTTTGTCATTCCTTGTTCAATTGCTTGATTGGCAATATAATCACTTAATAAAAGTGACGATTCGACATCACGGTGAATATAGCAATCTGTTCGTACAGGTAATACATCTGTATACAATTCATAATCATGATGATTTATTTTATAAATGAGCTTTTCATCAGCTTCATCATGAGTTTTATCTACTTTATCATTTAACTCAGCAGCAATCGCTTGTTGTAAATCAACTGAAGTAGCTAACCCAAATGATAGAAGGACTGATGAAAGAATAAGGCTTCTTTTCATCAATTTAATCACGTGTATGACGTCCTTTCATGAGTTCATTTCTTATATTTTCTCATGAATTCTATGAAAGCGCCACATTTTTTTGAGTAAAAGTCTTACCATTCTAATTATATATTGAGGATGTTGGCAACAAAAAACGGCAATTGAATTGCATTGCCGTTTTTTCTCATAAACTATTAAGGTAGATTAGAGCTTCCCATCAAATAGCGATCACATTCTCTTGCTGCTTCACGACCTTCATGAATAGCCCAAACGACTAAACTTTGTCCTCGGCGATTATCACCAGCTGCAAACACACCAGGAACATTCGTTGAATACTTTCCATATTCAGCATCAATTGTTGATCGACCTGTCGTTTGTAATGATAGTTCTTCGATAATACGCTCCTCTGGACCCGTGAAACCAACTGCTAATAAGATTAAATCTGCCTTCCAGACTTTTTCCGTTCCAGGAATCGGAGTACGTACTTTACGACCACTTGCATCAATCGTTGTATCTACACAAATGGTATGAAGCTCTGTTACTTGGCCATTCTCGTTACCAACAAATTTAGTTGTGCTCACTTGATAGCTACGAGGATCCTTCCCATAGACTGCAATGGCTTCCTTTTGACCATCTTCTACTGTATGCACAATAGGAAATAGTGGCCATGGATTGCTTTCAGATCTTTCATTTGTCTTCTCGCTATTTATGTCAAATTGCGTTATAGAAGCAGCGCCATGACGAACTGACGTAGTAATACAGTCTACCCCTGTATCCCCTCCGCCAATTACAATAACATGTTTGTCTTGAGCAGAAATATAATTGCCATCTTTGTGCTCTGAATTAAGCAAGCTTCTTGTATTTTCTGTTAAGAAATCCATAGCAAAATGAATGCCTTTTAAGTTTCGTCCTTCAACTTCCACATCACGAGGTTTTGTAGCGCCTGTACAAAGAATGACGGAATCAAATTGATCATGTAATTCTTTAGCTGAAATATCTTTTCCAATTTCAGTATTTGTTTTAAAGGAAATCCCTTCTGCTTTTAAAATAGAGATTCTACGTTCGACGATGTCATTAGCTAACTTAACATCTGGTATACCGTATGTTAATAAGCCTCCAATTCGATCCTCGCGTTCAAATACGGTTACAAGATGACCCGCTTTGTTTAATTGTTGAGCGGCAGCTAGTCCAGCTGGACCTGAACCGACGACTGCTACTTTTTTGCCTGTTCGATTAGCAGGAGGCTGGGGTTTAATCCACCCTTCCTGGAATCCTCGCTCTACAATGTGGTATTCGATACTTTTAATTGTGACTGGGTCATCACTAATAGCTACAGTACAGGATCCTTCACAAGGTGCTGGACAAACTCGTCCAGTGAATTCAGGAAAATTATTTGTTTTATGAAGACGGTCAAGAGCTTCCTTCCATTTGCCACGATAAACTAAGTCGTTCCATTCAGGAATTAAATTATAAACTGGGCACCCAATTTCATCAGATCCGTCCATCGTTGTGCCAGTTTGGCAAAATGGTACACCACAATCCATACAACGTGCTCCTTGTTGGCGTAAAGCTGGTTCAGGCATTAATAGTTGGAACTCTTTCCAACTTTTCGTACGTTCAAATGGATCTTTTTTGGTTGGGTTTTCTCTCTTATATTCAAGAAATCCTGTTGGCTTCCCCATCGCATTCACTCCAATCTCTTTCTTTCCCCTTTTTCAAAAAAGGTTCTCATAGGAACGTGCATATGAGAGCATGAGTCTGGGACATAAGTGTTTTCATAAATGAGAATTCGAACAAATAGACAGAGGTGCAAATAAATCGTTCTCGAAATAGACTTCGTATTCCGCAGGAGGCTTCATGAGCCTAGTTCTGCGAGTTCTCCTCTTTTCATCCAACAGGAGTCTACGTATATTACCTTCGCTGCGTTCGCACATAGTCTAGATTCTCAAGTTAAACACGTTCGCTATGTCCCTTCATCTCCCTCTAACTTGGCACAAGTTGTTCCTACTTCCCGCTTACACGAGATTTGTCATTTTTATTTTCATCAAATGCTACCATAACCGCATCAAGTCCAGTTAAACCATCCTGCTTAACACGCTCAATTGCTGCAAGCATTCTTTTGTAATCTTTAGGGATGACTTTAACAAATTTTGAAACTTCATCAGCCCAATTTCCAAGAATGAATGTAGCATTTTCACTACTTGTGTAATTCTGATGATTTTCAAGTAATGTTCTAAGCTGTTCGACATCTTCTTGTGATGAAACTGATTCTAGCAACACCATCTCTTGGTTACAGTGCTCACTAAACGTACCATACGGATCGTATACATAAGCGACTCCACCAGACATCCCTGCAGCGAAGTTTTTCCCAACTTTTCCTAAGTTGACAACAACTCCACCAGTCATGTACTCAAGTCCGTGATCACCGACTCCTTCAACAACAACTTTCACTCCTGAGTTACGAACAGCAAAACGTTCACCAGCTATACCGTTTATATAAGCTTCTCCGTTCGTAGCACCGTAGAAAGTCGTGTTCCCAATTATAATATGATCATCAGCCTTTAGATCGGCGTTCGTTGGAGGATACACAATAATCTTACCACCTGATAACCCTTTACCAAGATAATCATTGGCATCTCCTTCAAGACGCATGGTCATCCCGTTTGGTACAAACGCTCCAAAGCTTTGACCAGCAGACCCTTTGAAATCAAACGTAATGGTATCATCAGGTAATCCTTTAGCGCCATATCGTTTACTTATCTCACTTCCAACAATCGTACCGACCACGCGGTCAATATTGCGTACAAGGTAGGTTCCTTTTACCTTTTCTCCATTTAAAATTGCTGGTTGACTGACAGGTAATAGTTCACGCTGATCGAGCGATTGCTCAAGTTGATGATCTTGCTCCTTCGTCTTATATTGACGTTCTTGTGAATCAGACGTTGGCTTATATAATAAGTTTGATAAATCAACTTGTTTTGCTTTATCATTTTCAATATTTTTATTTACTTCAAGAAGATCTGTACGACCGATTAGGTCATCTAATTTACGAATACCTAGTTCAGCCATAATTTCACGTATTTCTTGAGCGATAAATTTCATGAAGTTTTCAACATGCTCAGGCTTACCCATATATTTCTTACGAAGCTCTGGGTTTTGAGTCGCAATACCTACCGGACAGGTGTCTAAATGACAGACACGCATAATAATACATCCTAAGACGACTAGCGGAGCAGTCGAGAAGGCATACTCCTCTGCACCAAGCATTGCCGCAATAGCAACGTCTCGTCCAGTCATTAATTTACCGTCCGTTTCTAATGTTACACGGTTGCGTAAATTATTTAATAATAAGGTCTGATGTGTTTCAGCGAGTCCGATTTCCCATGGTAATCCAGTATGCTTAATACTTGTTCTGGCAGCAGCGCCTGTACCGCCATCATAACCACTAATAATAATACCGTCTGCTCGACCTTTTGCTACACCAGCAGCAATTGTACCAACACCGGTACCAGCGACTAGTTTAACACTTACTTTTGCTGAAGGATTTGCATTTTTTAAATCATGAATGAGCTCTGCTAAATCTTCAATCGAGTATATGTCATGATGTGGTGGAGGAGAAATAAGCCCAACCCCTGGAGTTGATCCACGTACTTCTGCTACCCAAGGATATACTTTATTACCAGGTAATTGACCACCTTCACCAGGTTTTGCGCCTTGTGCCACTTTGATTTGGATTTCATCGGCATTAACTAAGTAATGACTCGTTACACCAAATCGACCGGATGCAACCTGTTTAATTGAACTACGACGCAAATCACCGTTTTCATCACGTGTAAAACGATCTGGATCTTCCCCGCCTTCACCAGTATTGCTTTTTCCCCCTAGGCGGTTCATAGCAATCGCCAATGTTTCATGAGCCTCTTGTGAGATAGAACCAAAAGACATTGCTCCGGTGCGGAATCGTTTCACAATCTCTTCAATAGGTTCTACTTCATCGACTGAAATTGAGTTTTGTCCGGTTTTAAACGCTAATAAGCCACGTAAAGTCGTTTGTTCTTTAGACTGTTCATTGATAGCCTTTGTATATTTCTTAAATAGCTCATAGTTTGTTGAACGACATGCATTTTGTAGCATATGAATCGTGTGCGGGTTATATTGGTGTGGGTCACCATTACGACGCCATTGTAAATCATCCCCTGGATCCAATGCTTTATCCACGCCTTCTTGCTCTGAATAAGCTCTCTTATGTCGTGCGCGTACCTCTTTTTCAATCGTTTCTAAATTAACTCCACCAATACGTGTTGTTGTCCAAGTGAAATACTTATCGACAACAGATGGAGAAATTCCAACCGCTTCAAAAATTTGCGCTCCTCTATAACTTTGAATCGTTGAAATACCCATTTTAGAAAGGACTTTCATAATGCCTTTAGCAGCTGATTTAATGTATTTGTTCACAGCTTCAATATATGAGATGTCTTCAAGTAATCCGTCTTGAATTAAGCCATCAATAGAATCGAACACAAGGTAAGGGTTAACAGCCTCGGCACCATATCCAAGTAAAACAGAAAAATGGTGAACTTCTCTTGGTTCGCCTGATTCTAGTAAAATACTAACGTCCGTTCGTGTTCCTTGACGAATTAAATGGTGATGTAATCCCCCTACAGCAAGTAATGCTGGAATTGGTGCGTTTTGACCATTTACATCACGATCACTTAAAATTAGCAACGTATGACCATCTTTAATCGCTTGATCAGCTTGTGTAAATAAAGTTTCTAGCGCAGATTCTAGCTGATTTTCTTTCGAGCAATCAAAAGTAATCGAAAGTGTGATCGACTTAAAGCCTTCCATTTTATTGTGCTTAAGCTTAGCCAATTCCTCATTGTTAATAATTGGATACGGCAAATGAATGTGACGACAGCTCTCAGGGTCTGGATTTAAAAGGTCACGCTCTTTACCAATAGTTGTTCCAATTGCAGTAACGACTTCTTCACGAATAGCATCGATTGGAGGATTCGTTACTTGCGCAAATAACTGCTTAAAATAATTGTATAGTAATTGTGGTTTTTTAGATAATACTGCAAGTGGTGAATCGTACCCCATTGAACCAATTGGATCGACGCCATCCTTGACCATAGGTTGAATCATCTTCGACAATTCTTCATACGTATAGCCAAATGCTAATTGACGTAACTCTAATGATTTAAAATCAGTATTATCGACGTGAGCCGTTTCCAATACATCTTCCAATTCGACTAAATGTTGATCGACCCAGTCCTTATAAGGCTTTTCTTTTGCCATTTCATTCTTAATTTCTTCATCAGGAATAATACGTCCTTCAACTGTATCAATTAGAAGCATTTGACCTGGATGTAAACGTTCTTTTGCTAGTACATTTTCAGGCTTCACATCAAGAACACCCACTTCAGAAGACATAATAATATAATCATCTTTCGTCACATAATAACGTGATGGACGAAGACCATTACGGTCAAGTGAAGCTCCAATTTGTTTTCCATCAGTGAAGACTATTGCAGTTGGACCATCCCAAGGTTCCATTAACGTACTATGATACTGGTAAAAAGCCTTCTTCTCAGGACTCATATGTGTATCATTTTGCCATGGTTCGGGAATCATCATCATCGCAGCATGTGTCATTGAACGTCCTGCTAATGATAAAACTCTAACGTGTTATCAAACATAGAAGAGTCAGAACCATCTTTATCAACAACTGGTAGCACTTTGCTCAAATCTTTACCAAATACATCTGAGGTGAACTTTGCCTCACGTGCGTGCATCCAGTTAACGTTTCCTCTAATTGTGTTAATTTCGCCATTATGAATCATGTAACGATTTGGATGCGCCCTTTCCCAACTTGGGAATGTATTTGTACTAAAGCGTGAATGAACGAGAGCAATGGCAGACTCAAACGTTTGATCATTTAAGTCGAGATAAAATTGATTTACTTGCTCGGTCGTAAGCATCCCTTTATAAACGATCGTACGACTTGAAAAGCTAGTAAAATAAAACGATTCTTCTTCAGCAACCTTTGATCCTATTTCACGTTCTGCACGTTTACGAATGACATAGAGCTGCCTTTCAAAATCTACTTCTGTCATTTTATAATCATTTTTCTTAATAAATAATTGACGAATAAATGGCATAGCTGCTTTTGCCGCATTACCAAGCATCGAATCATCAACAGGAACAGTGCGCCAGCCAATGAGTTCTTGATTCTCTTCTGCTATGATGGCTTCTAATTCCTTTTCACATGCTCCTCTCGCTTCTTCATCCTGTGGCAAAAATAGCATCCCAACTCCGTACTCACCTTGATTTGGAAGGTTTATTCCACTCTCAATGCAAGTCTTTTTGAAAAAACGATGCGGGATTTGTAGAAGAATACCTGCACCATCTCCTGTATTTACTTCATCACCTTGACCACCACGATGCTCGAGATTTCGTAGAATGTGAAGAGCATCTTGAACTACTTTATGCGACTGTTTCCCTTTCATGTGAGCTAAAAAGCCGATCCCACAATTGTCGTGTTCGAATTGCGGATCATATAAGCCTTGTTTCTTCGGGAATTGTGTGTACCGCATTGGCATCAACCTTTCTCCAAAAAATAAAAACGCAATCAACTCTCCCTTAATAAATGAGCTAATATACAGGATCATATCATTTTTCTGACATTTCGGCAAATTATTTTTTTTATTCATAATCACTGAAAGCGATTACTGTATTGCTGTATTAAGGGGTTTATGAAATGATGAAATGATGCATATTTCATTTGGTTTTGTTCTCTCTATACATTGAATATGAATAAATATACAATTATATTCGTGTTGGTTGGTTTTTGGAAAAAGTATATTGGAGAAAGACATTTGTTCAAGTACGAACGATTAATTGAGTTTGAAAGTGTAACTTCTGTTTATTAGTTGAAGATAAAGTGATTGGAAAACAAACGAAGTAAAACAAGTGTGATATTCTCGTAGTATATCACGAAATTCGTTGCTTGTAATTTCTCTTCATTAATTATATGCGTATTCATAAGTTGTGAACATTGTCTTAATTGAAAAAATCAATCATAATAGAAAGTGACATACTTTGTTGAATATAGGAGGAATTTGATGAGTTCCAATAACGAAATGAATCAAGATATGAAGTATAATGATGAGGAGTTGGCTAAAGTTCTTTCAACACTGGACCAGCTTGGGGAAACTGAGCAAAAAGAAGCAGGTGAATCATTAGAGGCTTTAAAACGCCCAGTGAAAGAAATGATGAAAGATCAAAATAACACGCTCCCTACTAAGCTTCACGAATTGAAAGAAACGGTAAGTCAGCTAGAACCAACACACCTTAAAGATAGTAAAGCGAAAAAATGGATGAGTAAATTGCTACGACGTAATCCGATCGAACAATATGCTAAAAAATATCAAACAGTTGAAGCTCAGGTTGAGCAAATTGTTGAAGGGCTATTAACTGGAAAGGATAAGTTGCAAGAAGATAATGTTATGCTTGAGCAATTGAAAGAAGTAGCCATTGAACGAATCGACAAATTAAACAAGCAAATTGAAACAGGTCAAACGTTACAAACGATGTTAAATGAGAAGCTAGAACATGAGCAAGATTCTCAAATGATTAATGAAATCAAAAAAGGTCAACTAAAAGTAGTCTCACGAGTTAAAAATATGTCACAGGCTGTTATGGTTTTGCAACAGTCACTTGCTTCTGTTGATTTAATTAAGGAAAACAATGGTAAATTAGAAGAGGCTATTTTCAATGCTATTACAATGACTAAGAATGTTATTACTGTATCGGCATCGATTCAAATGGCTCTGGCCAATCAACAAAAGGTTATTAACGCGGTTAAAAATGTAAATGAAGCTACGGAATCAATGCTGCTCTCTAACTCTGAACTATTAAAGTCAAATACAGAAGAGACATTAAAGACGATGGAAGAACCAGCAATTGCTCTCGAATCATTCCGAAAAGCATATGAAAATGTCTTTGAGGCGATTGAACTTACAGAGCAATCAAATGATCGGATTATTCAAACAGGTCAGCAATTTATCGCGGAATTAGATCAATTAAACAAAGAGATGAAAACAAAACTTTTACCATAATGAATTGTTGGGCTCTGGAGGTGGTTAAACATGGGGATGATGGAAGAATTACGATCTTTTTTTACACCAGCTCATAAAAAGCCTGTTGAAGAACATTTAATTCGTGATTCCGTTACAAGACGCTTAATTGAAGATACAGAAGAGCTATTAGTGCGCATTGCCGAAAACAAGCCAAAATCGACTAAGGTCATTAAACGAAAGCAGCGTGAGTGGTCGATTAAGGTAAAGATGAAGCAACCGACCATTCAAGTAATTATGACTGATACGAAGCATTCGACAGCACCGATTAAGAAGAGAATTACGATAATTTGCTATAGAAAGTATATAAAGGCAGTTAATGGAGTCGGTGTTTGCAAGGAAGCCTCGATACACTATTTAAAAGACGGTCGCTCACAAACACGCTCTATAAAAGATTCTCCTTTATTTCAAACACTATTTTATCGAATTCACTATTTGGACTCAGTTTTATCAAACGATCTTTCGACATTAACGGAAACGCCTAAATCATTACTTCAACAGCAAGAGCAACTTTTAAAAACGAGTGATCATAATCAATTACATTTATTACTTGATGAAGCGAAAAGATATAAGCAATTACTCTCAAAGTTTCAAGTAGATCCTTCGATTGAACACCGATTACAACGTATTTTGGAGCATTCCTCTTTGTTAGCTGATGACTTTATGATGCTTGATTTTGAGGAAAAGCACATCGTTCGACGAATGCTTAGGGAAGATATTCCTTCCTTGTTACATACGTATATTTCATTATCAACTAAGCATCAACTTGAGCAAAAGGAGAACGTTTATTTAACACTGTTTAAAATGGAATTGACTCTTATCGATTACAAAGAAAAACTAGAAAAAGAGAGAGTCACTCGAATGGACCAGTTATTTAAGCTCCAATCAATGCGATATGATCGCAATTCCTAATTGTTAAGAAATACGCGACAGCGTCTTTTCTTGCTCAAAAAAATGAGAAAGATGTTACGACGAACGAACATCTTTCTCACTGCTCTCTTTTGAATACCATTCTAATAATCTCTGTACGTTCTCCTCATCCTGATCAACAACTTTATATGTTCTGCCAGTAATGGATGAAAGAACTGAAAATTGGATCGAAGCTAACCTTTTGCGTTTTTGAAAAAAGGAAATGTGACTTTCCATTGATTGTATTTTCTTCTTTTCTGAAATGACCGTTGTTTGTTTTAACAGTCGAAAGCGAAAACAAATGAAATCTCCATTAATCGATGTTGCTCCATCGCGGTATTGTAAGTAGCCTAAAAGCAGCGAAAGAAGAATGATTACAATTCCCCAATAACCGTAAGATGTGAAATAACAAGTTATGGAAGTTACGACAATCGGCAACCATGACATTCTTCTCATGGCGCGGAAAATAGCTCGCTTTGGAATGGAATTTAAAGTGTGATTCATTTCATAATGTGGTAAAACCTCTGCGAAGATGGCTTGAATCTCTTTAGGGCGGATGATTGGTAAAATAACAGTCGAAAGTTGTTCATCCATACTTCCCCCACCGGCGCATTCGACATAGACTGTCGCAAATCCAATCGGTTGTCTTAAAATCGATTTCTCAATTGAAATGGCTGTTACACGATTTAAAGCAATTGTTAATTGGCGTTTTTCGATGATCCCACGCGAAATAACCAATTCATTTCCATATTTCTCGATTTTAAAACTACCGTATTTCAACATATGTGCTCCAATGGATATGAGCCACGCCAGTAAGAAACCGGCAAATAAGAGGAAAAGAAGAAGCCACAGACCGCTATCACGAAAAAATGAAAATACTCGATCATAGATAGCTTCAGGTAGGAATTGTTCTACTTGACCTAATAAGACGAATACAGCCGACAAAGTTAATCCAATTCCACTTGAAGTAAGTGCAGAAATCCATAGCCGTAAGTTTGTTAAGTGCCACTGAAATTCAGGCTGCTCTTCTGTAACTGCGTGCCCTTTATGTTCTGCTTCATCATTAATCTCTTCACTCATACTAGTTGTGTGATCATTCGCTTCTTCACGAAAGCTTTTCTTTAAGTATTGTCTAATATTTATTGCTTCTTCTTTCTGAATCGCAAGCAATGAGACTTCTGGTTCAGATCCCCCACCAGCAGTCTCTACTTTTAGTTTAACGAGCCCGAACAACCGTTGGAATAATCCGGCAGTTATATCGATACTTTGAACTTTATGCTGGTATATAAACCGTTTTTTTCGGATGAAAACACCGTGTTGAATATATAATAGACCTTCGCTAACACGATATTTAAAGAAAATCCATCTTAAAAGTCCTGATAATATGGCAACAACTAAAAGAAAAATCCATATGTATTCAAATCGAAAAAATCCTATTGGGTTTGTCGTTGTACCAATAAACAAACTAATAATAATAGGTAGTATAAATTCTTTTAGGGCTAATACAGCTGAAATGAAAATGGTTGCAGGGTGCATACGCTTTAACTCAGTCATCTTTTGCCACCGCCGCAAGTGCTGCTATTTGATCACGTAAATGATCAGCGACTTCTTGAGAAAGTGCTGGGATCGTATGAACAGTAGCAGCTGTTGAAATCGTCACAGCCGACAGTTGATACTTCTTCAATAACGGACCTTGAACGGTATCAACATGTTGGACACGAGCCATAGGAACGAGTGTTCTTTTCATAATGATAACACCATATTGTAAATCTATTTCTTCTCCTAACACTTCATAGCTCCAGCGCTTCCACTTGATAGGTGGAAATACTATTACGGTAAATATCATATGAATCATCCATGTAGCAATCAAAATCCATAGAATCCAAAAAGGGAAAGAAAAGAAATATAATAGTACCCCGTACCCAATTGGTACGAGGGCTGTTATGATGCACTGTATAGCAGCTTGTAAACGAAACAAAGGTAGTGCTTTCTCTGGAAGTGTTTCGGTTGGCTTTTCTCTCAAGTTTCTTCCTCCTACTCCTCTAGTTTACTCCTCATCTTTTATATAAATAATCGTAACACCGAGTTCTTTTAATAGATGTATTACTTCTTGATTTAACGTTTGGTCGTATAATAAGCCTACTGATTGGACGACTTCTAACTCTTCTAAATCACCGGATTCTGCATCTTCAATTAATTCAACGATGTCATCTAATTTTCGATTCTTTAATTCATTGAGAATGTCTTGTTTTTTCATCGCAATCTACCCTTCATGCTTTCTTGCGTCTGTCATTTGTTTCCAAACTGATCCTTTTGCTTCTTGACCACCTTCAATGCGTTCTAACGCCATTTTCACTTGTAATGCAACTTCAAATTCTTCATCAGCTTCCGCCTTTTTTAATGCTGGAATGGCAGTTTCATTACCTACTTCATATAAAAACATAGCTGCTCTCCATCTCACTAGTTTATTTTTATCTTCGAGCGCTTCAATCATAGCAGGGATTGCTGCATCACTCCCGATATCTGATAAGCAGTCACCAGCTGTTCTGCGTACCGTAACGGAAGAATCCTTTAATGCTTTGTATAAGTAAGGCAAAACGGAATCTTTTTCAATCATACCAAAATAAACGGTTGCTAATCGTCTTATAGAAGCTTTTTCATCATCTAATGCTTTTTCTAAAACAGGAATATCCTTTTCCTTTGGATCCATTCGTTCTAAAACAGCATAACGCTTCTTCCAGTCATCTTCATTTAACATTTCTGGTGTAACCTCAATAAATCGACTTGCAAACGCTGCTTCTTTTTCAGTTGGATTACCACTAGCTAATGCAATTAAAGCTTGAAGTCTTTCACTTGAATATGCAGCGGCTAACTCATCAGCGACCTCTTTCGCTACTTGATCCAATTCGCCATAGCGAACACCCTTCTCTACCCATTTACGCTCTAGTACAACGTTATCTTCTGGTTTTTGTACCTTTGTTATGGCTTCGGTGAATCTATCAGGCAAGCCTTCTCGTTTCTCTTGCTCTCCATCTGTTAATTTAATCTGCATTGGAATGCCTTTAAACATTTGCACGAAAACATTTACTTCTCCAAAGTGTTCATTCACACCTGATTCTTCAGAAGAATCACTTGCTTGGTCTTCACCAAATACTTCTCTTACTTTAGGCAATATTTGCTTCCAATCTTTTTTGGGATGACGGTCAATGGCTATGAAATCCGCTACATGATAGACACCTTTTACACCATCAATGTCAAATAATTGTTGTATATAACTTGGCGCTTCTTCTTTATTTTTTACTGTATAAGAATTTCTAGTACTATCGCCCAAGCTTTCGCTTAATGTTAGTTTCATTGTATTCGGGCTAGGTGTAGGTTCAATTGATTGAATGTGCATGTCGAATACCTCCAATTTCCAATTCTTCATTTGGTTTTACTTTATCATACGATTTCTATCTATGCCACCCTTCCGCTCGAACTGGCAAAAATGATGTTTTAAAAGTATATGTAAAAGGAATGATTTACTGTATACTATTAATAGTCTGTTATAATAGAAAAAAGGGAGGTTTTTCTATTGAGAATAGCTTTTTTATCTGACATTCATGGAAATGCAACAGCATTGGAAGCTGTCCTACAAGATGTTCGTCAACAACAAGTCGATAAGATTTGTATTTTAGGTGATTTATGCTTCCGAGGACCTGAACCAAAACGAGTATTGGAAACGGTGCAATCCTTAAATGCAAAAGTCATAAAAGGGAATGCTGATGAGTGGCTTGTACGTGGATTTAAAGAAGGAGAAGTTCCGAAGCAAGCATTAGACATGATGAACCAGGAGCGTGACTGGACTCTAAAGCGCTTAAATCAAAGTGATTTAGATTATTTAGACCAATTGCCTACTGAACTCGTTCTTGATGAAGGAGTGGATACGATCATTCATGCCTTTCATGCGACTCCAACAAGTCTGTTTGATGTCGTTTTACCAGATGAAACAGATAAGATCGAAAACAATTTAATGCAGCGTGATGACGCAGATTTGTATGTATATGGTCATATTCATCACCCGTATATTCGCTCGATTCATGGAAAGAATGTCGTGAACGTCGGTAGCGTTGGCTTACCATTTGATGGTCATCCCCTCGCCTCTTATTTAGTAGCAGAAGTTGAGGAAGGTCGACACCGCTTACATTTAAATCGTGTTCCGTATAACCGAGAGCATGTCGTAGAAATTTACAAACAAGCTGGCTATCCGAATACGCAAACGATGGCACCAGTTATTTTTTATGGCGTAAGACCATAATTTTCAATACGAAAGGGATGTCTACCAATGTGTTTTATTGGTTGGACATCCCTTTTCATTCTTTTATGATTGACAATATTCGTTATAAGCAAGTGCTAGATTACGAATAATATCCATTGGTTCAACGCCTTCGATTTGCTCTCTTGGAATAAAATGAACAAGGTCCTTCCCTTTAAATAAAGCCATAGATGGTGAAGATGGTGGTATATCACCAATATATTCGCGCATCCGAGCAGTGGCCTCCTTGTCCTGTCCAGCAAACACAGTTACTAGATGATCGGGAGTATGATCATGTTGAAGGGACGTAACTGCCGCAGGACGTGCTAATCCAGCGGCGCAACCACAAACGGAATTGATGACAACGAGTGTCGTTCCTTCTGCACTCTCCATATAGGACTCGACTTCTGCTGAAGTGGTTAATTCCTCGAATCCATTTTCAGTAAGCTCTAATCTCATGGGTAATACAACTTGTTTCATGTATTCGTCGTAAGCCATAGACATGTTAAATATCCCCTTTCTTTATTAACGTATAAGGTAACAAAAGCTGATGTACATGCATGATTGAATGAAATGCATAAATTTGCTTTACACTAAATCCTTTCTGAAAGATATAAAGTGCTGGCACACTTTTCACTTGCCACTTTTGAGCAAAAGTCGGTGCTTGATTTATATTAATTGTATATATTTTTATCATAGGTAGCATTTCTTCCACGACTTCTAGCATTTTTTTTGCAACCGTGCATGTACCGCATAAAGGTGTATAAATAAATACAAATAAATCTTCACGCTTCGTTAATCGTTCGTTTATTTCTTCAATGTTCAATTCAATCATAAAGACACCTCACATACTCAATACTATTGTAACAAAAATAAGTATACTTGTCTTATGCTAAGCTATACACGTTTCATGATTGATATTAAACATTACGCAAAAAATAAACCAAGCATTTATGTGCTCGGTTTATTTTTAAAAGGATTATCGCTTTAAAATCATATGATTTTGCAGTTGGCGAATTTGTTGCTGTTTTCGAGATAACTCTTCACGCTGCTCAGGCGTTGCTGTTCGAATTAACGTATCCAGCTCATTATGCATCGACTGTAAATTTTCTTGTGTCTTTATGTAATCTGATTCATCAACCCGATTAACTGTTTGAGATTTTTTAAATATTTCCTCCGCCATTTCGATTTGATGATTAAAACGGTTCAAAACTTCCTTAACGTGACTTCGTTCAGTCATATTCACAGCCTCCTCCTTAAAGATGAACTGTGCTTACTTTTTCCAAAACGAATACGTTCTATTCACATTAGTTTGTAAATCATATGATCGTAGGCAATGATAGCTTGAGGAAAATTTATCTCAGCTTCACTTAATAATTCCTTCTCCATATCAACATACCTTGAGCTAATATGTGTAAGAATAAGAGATTGAACATTGGCGCTTTTTGCTAAGTGAGTGACCTCTTTTATCGTCGAATGTCCATACTTTTTCGCATGCTCTCGTCGGTCATCAAGAAATGTGCCTTCATGAATAAGAAGGTCGACATTTTTGATAAATGGTGTTAAAGAAGTTATAGGTCTTGTATCTCCTACAATGACAACTTGCCTTCCCTTTACTGGAGAACTAACATAATCAGCATGATGAACCGTTTCACCATTACGTAATGTGACTTGTTCTCCTTCTTTAATTTTTTTATAAATAGGTCCTGGCTTAATACCCGCATTTTTTAATTTATCCACTAGTAATGAACCTGGCTTGTCGTCTTCAATTAACTTATATGCGAAGCTTTCGATGACATGATCGAGCTGTTTAACTGTAATCGTGATCCCTTGTTCATAAGCCTTAAAATCATCTTTGACGATGACATAGTCAATCGGATAACCTAGTGTTGTTTTAGAAACTTTAAATGTCGTTTCAATAAATTCTTTAATTCCTTCAGGGCCATAAATCGTTAATTTACTCTGACCACCTTGGGCTGAGCGCGACGAAAGAAGTCCTGGTAAACCATAGATATGATCACCATGCAAGTGTGTAATAAATATATGCGAGATTTTTGAAAGAGTAATGGAACTGGTTAATAACTGATGTTGTGTCGCTTCTCCACAATCAAATAACCAGATGTCTTTTCTTTGCAAAAAACGAACAGCTAATCCACTTACATTTCTTGATTTAGATGGTATTCCAGATCCCGTACCTAAAAAGTGAAACTCCATTACTATTCTCCAACTAGTGCATCTGCAAATGCTTTTGCATATGGAGGCAAATCAGGTGGCCGTCGACTTGAAATAATATGATTATCTACGACAACGGCTTCATCCTTCCAAGTTGCACCTGCATTTTCCATATCATCACGAATTCCAGGTGTACTTGTAACGATTTTCCCTTCTAATATTTTTGCAGAAATAAGCACCCAACCAGCGTGACAAATTTGTCCAATTGACTTTTTCGCTTGATCCATTTCTTTTACAAGCGTTAGCACCTCTGAATATCGACGTAATTTGTCTGGTGCCCAGCCACCAGGAACTAGTATTCCATCATATTCATTGGCCTTCACTTCAGAAAATGAATACTCTGTTGTAGCAGGAACACCATACTTCCCGATATATGTTGTGTTTTTTTCGGGTCCGACTAAATGGACAGTTGCTTCTTCCTCTCTTAAACGCATAACGGGATACCACAGTTCCAAATCTTCAAATTCTTCATCAACAAGTGCTATCACTTTTTTATGCTGTAGTCGCATGTCTTCACTCTCCTTTTTTATTTATAGATAGTATAACATGTTCGTTTTCTTTTCAAAATTGTTACACGTGTTCTATCTTTTCTTTTTCCACATAAAAATAGAGAAACAACCACGACCTTACTTAGGAGGAATGAATCGTGAACACGAAAACGAAAGGGACTATACTCGTCTCAACAGCGATGATTGGTTCAGTTAGCTCCTTTACTTCTCTTCCCATTGATCAGCCGCAACTGGAACTGTCTAACCATGCCAAAAAATGGACTCATCATCAGTCTTTACAATTTGGAGATAGAAATAACTCTGTATACAATCTTCAAGGGTATTTAAAAGCATTTGATTATTATCGTGGAGAACAAGATGGCCAATTTGGATTATTGACGAAGTTAGCGATTATTTCCTATCAGAAGCAGCACCAGTTACAAATGAATGGAGTTGCTAATGAAGAAACTCTTAAACATTTGCTTCAATCTAATGAAGTTCAGTTAAAAATTGACGAGGCGAAGATTAGTGGTTTCACGATTGAAGAGCAACCAAACAGTTTAGATCATGTATTAACGGCAACCGAAGAAACATCATCTTTAAAAGGAAGCTCACAGCACCTGTTTCAAATTGGCGACGAAGGTCAACAAGTTGAAACCTTTCAAGAAACGTTAGCTGAGTTTGGGTACTATAGTGGAGTTGACGGCATTTTTGGTCCGAAAACGAAAGAAGCTGTAAAACGATTTCAAGAAAAACATCAATTGCAAGTTGACGGTATTATCGGTCCTGAAACGAAAGAAGCATTAGCCAATACAGATGAAATTATCAAATATGAAGCTACTGAAGTGGTTGTTGATAATGAGATAGAATCGGAGGTCAATACGACTAAACATAACGAGGACATGGAGAATAAAGAAGCAAGTGACAAATCAAATAAGGAAAAAGAAAGTCATCATCATTCTGCTGTTATTGACACAGCCCACTCCTTAATTGGAACACCTTATTCATGGGGAGGAACAACGACAGCTGGTTTTGATTGTAGCGGCTTTATTCAATATGTGTTCGAGAAGCATGATGTATCTGTCCCGCGCACAACAAACGACTTGTACAATGAAGGAGCGTCTGTTTCGAGTTTGCAAGTTGGAGATATTGTATTTTTCACTACATATCGTAGTGGGCCTTCTCATGCTGGAATCTACATCGGTGATCAGCAATTTATTCATGCCGGATCATCAACGGGAGTGACAATATCTAGTTTAGATCAAAATTATTGGTCTGAGCGTTATATAGGTGCAAAACGTTACTAAGAAATCTATCATCATACTCTTGAGGCAAATTTATTTATAGAAAAAAGTGCTAACGGAAAAGTGGTTGTCCATTTAGCACTTTTTTTCTATATTATTACAATACAAGCTGATCAATTACTTTAATGAGATCGACAATTTGCGGTTTACTAATTTGTGCATCGGCACCGACCCCTTTACCTTTATAAAATAAATCTTCTGTAATAAGAGAAGAAAAGATAACAACAGGTAACTGCTGCAATATTTCATCGTCTTTTATTCGCCTCGTTAAATGATGTCCATCCATTTTAGGCATTTCAATATCAGTAATGACTAATTGAAGATCATCAAATAGACTCTCGTCTTCTTTTTTATTATATAAGAACTCCCAAAGTGCTTGTCCATCTTCAAAAAACTGAACTTGATCATAGCCTGCTTCCTTCAACGTATCTCCAATTAATTTACGTAAAATAGCTGAGTCTTCGGCTACTATAATTTTTTTATTATTTCTTTCTCGTTCACCAAGTTGCTTGACTTGGTGAACAGATATGCTACGTTCAGGGTTTATGTCAACGATAATCTTTTCAAAGTCTACTAGTAGAATCATATCGTCCTCAACTTTTACAACACCGGTTGCAGCTGTTTCGATATTTTGAGCAAGCTCATTAGGCTTTCGAATATCTTGCCAAGAAATTCGATGTATACGAGAAACATCTTGAACACGAAAAGCTACTTTTAACTGATTTAATTCGGCAATGATAAACTTATCATCATTTAAATTATTTGCAGGTTCAAAGCCTAATACATCTGTTAAATTGACTACTGTAATGACTTCCTCACGTAACCGAATAATTCCTTCTATATGTCGGTGACTATTTGGAATCGGAGTAATCGTTTGGGCAGGGATAATTTCACGCACTTTCAAGACATTTATTCCGAATAAGCTTGTACCGACTTCAAAAACAATGATTTCTAACTCATTTGTACCTGTTTCTAGTAAAATTCCTTGTTTGCTTTCATCCATGTCTTTCCTTCTCCCCTTTAAGTTAGAGAACTACTTCTTAAAATTTAAATCAGAAGCTGAAATAAACTCTCATCTTTGTTTAGCTCTGTATAGGCAAAGCCTTTCTTTGTTAAGCGATCAATTAATTGATCATAGTCACTAGCATATTTTAGTTCTACACCTAACAATACTGGACCATTTGAACGGTTATTCTTTTTCGTATATTCAAAACGTGTAATATCATCATCAGGACCTAATACATCTGATATAAATTCTCTTAACGCACCTGCGCGTTGTGGAAATTGGACAATGAAGTAGTGCTGTAGGCCTTCGTAAATAAGAGAACGCTCTCTCATTTCTTGCATCCGCCCAATATCATTATTGCCTCCACTTACCACACAGACGACATTTTTCCCTTTAATCTCTTCGCGATAAAAATCTAGCGCGGCAATTGACATCGCTCCTGCAGGCTCAGCAACAATGGCATTTTGGTTGTACAATTCTAAAATGGTTGTACAAATTTTCCCTTCAGGTACTAACACAACATCATCTAGGATATTTTGACAAATGGAAAATGGAATATCACCGACTCTTTTAACAGCAGCACCATCTACAAATTTGTCAATTTTCTCTAACTCGACCACTTTTCCTTGTTTTAACGATTCCTTCATTGATGGTGCGCCACTAGGCTCACAACCAATAAGTCGGGTTCTTGGACTAATACTTTTAATATAAGTCCCTACGCCACTAATAAGTCCGCCTCCGCCAATTGAAGAAAACAAATAATCGATGTTGTCATCGATGTCATTCATGATTTCCATCCCTACAGTCCCTTGTCCAGCAACAATCTTCTCCTGATTAAACGGATGGATAAACGCCATATTGTAGTCATTAGAATAACTGAGTGCTTCGTTGTATGAGTCATCAAACGTATCACCAATTAGTAATACTTCAACAAATTCCTTTCCAAAAAATTTCACTTGGTCGACCTTTTGTCTCGGAGTTGTTGAAGGCATAAATATTTTCCCTTGAATTTTCAACGCTCGGCAGGAGTAAGCCACTCCTTGTGCATGATTTCCAGCACTTGCGCAAACAATGCCATTATTTAATTCCTCTTCAGATAAGCTAGAAATTTGATAATAGGCACCTCTAATTTTAAATGAACGAACGACCTGTAAGTCTTCTCTTTTTAGAAATACATTACAGTCGTAACGTTCTGACAATACTTCATTCTTTTGTAATGGCGTATGTGTTACAATGTCCTTTAAACGTTGGTTTGCAATAATAATATCTTCTATATGTAAAATTCCCATGATCCTATCCCTCTCGATTCATTGTCTACAGTATATCTATAGTATCACAATGACTTTCTTTTGCGAACCCCTAAGCCATTGAGCAGTTGCTCAATAACCTGTATGATTTTGTCATAATAAGATTGATTATTTAATTCCGGCTTACTATAATAGAGTGAAGGATCTTTCTGTTCTGGTTGAGGAGGGTAGAATATGAAATTAAAATGGATGCTATCAACAGCGATAATCATGCTAATCTGTATGGTACCAGCACAAGTTCTGGCAGCAGCTGCTGAAAATGGTGATGAAGCTGCTAGTTCTGAACCATCTGGCTTGCTTGTTGTTTCACTTACAATCTTATCGATTGTGACAATGATTTATTTAATCTATCTTGAAATTCGTGATAACGGATAATCACTTATTTTCTTCGATTGCGTGTAGTTAGGAATATGTACATATAAAAAGAGAGTTACTAGATATGCTAGTAGCTCTCTTTTTTGTATTGATCGATGGCGGATAATAGTTGTGACAGTACAAAGTCAACTGATTTGAAAGTTTCCATCTGTCGTTTTCTACTTGTATTTGAGTAAAATGATTTAATGGCGACAATTTCTAAATTCTCTTCTGTTTGATTCAATTGAGAAGGATGAAGATGTAGAGGTTTAGCTTCCTGCACGAATGCGACAGCTAATGGAAGCCAATTGTCTCTAATATCTTTCACCTGATCAGCAAAAGGTTTCACTTTTCCGTAAAAATCAACCTCATACCCCTCTCTTTTGACTACTTGTATAAAATCATTTCTTGCTTCATCATTTCGTATGCATAATTCTTTTGTTAATCGTTCTAACTGTTCTAGCTTATTTTGTTCTAGCATAACGCCCTCCTTTTTGTATCATACCAAAGGTGGCGATAAATCGAAAGACGTAAGAAATATCAATTTTCAACATTCATTATTAAATGCCTTTAATCGATTCTTCATTTTGGTGAACATTGTATGAAATTCAGTTAACTGATTCACATTTCTTTCATACTTTAAATGTCTCATACAATCATATTCTTCAAATAGATTTTCAATTGAATCAAGTTTACACTGTATGGTTGCACCTGTGACATAGTTTCCATGTTGGGAGTTGTTTTTGTAATTCTGAATCGATTGTTCATGATCATTTACGCGAATGACATATTCCACGTTAACACCCTCCTCTTTTTATCGTACAAAATGTATTCCATAGAACGATATTCATTTCCTTTCACGTTGACAAAACTAGTATTGGTTCGGCAAAGAAAGTGCTAATTCTGTATGAGATGCTACCTTTTGGATAAACTATGGAACGATTTCAATAAAAAAGGAGGTCTTTAGATGACAAAAAACAATAAAGAAACGAAACAACAGGAAAAGCAACGTAAGGAATTAAATAAAGGCGATAAAAAGCTAGGTGGACCAAACCGTCCAGCAGAATAATTTCACCATGCTTTTAAGCTTGCAATGTGAAACATAGAGGAAGAACCACCTTGTCTAATTAGCAAGGTGGTTCTTTCTAAATAGGGACTTGAGATAATTATCCATTCTCTATACTAGTAATGTTCTGTTCAAAAGTGTCTTTTCTATTTTGGAGACAGCCTCTTATTCCTTTAACCTTTTTTGATGTGTACCTTTCACTTAATAGCCACCTATGAGTAAAGACGCCTTTACTACTAGGCCTAATTCTAGTTCTTTTCTCTGTACCCACTTATTCATTTCTTTTGGTATAATTATCTTTCTGTTTTTCAAAAAACGGTGTCCATTCATTTGCAAACTCCAATCTTTTTTGTACTTCCAATGATGATGAATGATTGGACATGCCAATCGCAAATACGGACTAGTATTCGCTGTCGACCAATTTAAATGACTCCTATATTCATTACGAGATCCGGTTGGTTCAACTTTACAAGCAAATTGATAAAAGTCCCCTCTCAGTTCAGGATGAAAAAGGAGATTCATTAACTGTTTGCCTAATGTAATTCGTTTTTTTACTTTTGTAAATTGTCTTATATAGTATCCATACAGGCGTCCATCAGTAGTAGGAAATAATACATAGCTGAAATGACCATGTTCTTCTAACCAATATAAAGCCGTTGAGAAGACTTTTTTTCGGTATAGCTCTTGTTCGATAACATTTTGTTGAAGAACAAATTGTTCATTAATGACGAGTGCGATACATAATCGTTCTTCATCACGTTTTTCTAAAAAATGCAACCATTCTTTTTGCATAAATTGGGATACGTTTAAGTTTTTCAAAATAGTTATATCGGAATGATTCGTTTTTTTTATGTATTCATACCAAAGAAGTTGAGGATACGCATCAGCAAAGATTGTCCAATTTGCTCTTTCATACGTCTGAAATAGAATGGCGCGATGCTCTTTCGAAATGAGTTGTTGAAACCATTTGCTTGATAAGTCCGTTATATTCCAACCGGCATTTCTTGAAACCATACTCGCTAGGAATGCCCACCTTATTTCAGGATGTTTTTTATAAAAATTGAAATAAAATCTGGTTCGTGAAATATTATCAAGGTTTCCTTTATAAGTTTTGTTTAAAATTGATTGAACTACATGATTTTTCATTATTTTTCACCTTATCTCCTTGAAAGTTCTACAACATTGTCTTGCAACTTATGGTAATATAATGTGATGAAGATTATTCATGCATTTTAGTTCTGTCTACTTTCAAGGATGCATATCAGTTTGGAAGGGCTGTGATTTCGCGTGGCAATTCATTATCCAAACGGGAAAAAATTCAATAAAGGGAATGTCGTAAATAACGCGCCTAAAAAAAGAAGTGAACCCACTACTTTGTATAGTAATCGAGGAATGACACTTGAAGACGATTTGAACATGGCGAATCAATATTATTTAGCGGATGGTCGTGCTATTATTCATAAAAAACCAACACCAGTTCAAATTGTTCATGTTGATTACCCAAAGCGAAGTGCTGCTGTTATTAAAGAAGCTTATTTTAAACAAGCGTCAACAACAGACTATAATGGAGTATATCGAGGACGTTATATAGACTTCGAGGCTAAAGAAACAAAAAATAAAACCTCCTTTCCGTTAAAAAATTTTCACGATCATCAAGTCAATCATATGGAACAAATTATTGAACATGGTGGCATTGCATTTGTTATACTTCGCTTTTCTTTTGCTGAGGAAATTTATTTGCTTGAAGCTAAGCACCTTATTACGTTTTATCGAAAAAAAGAAACCGATCGTAAATCTATTCGTAAAAAAGATATTGAAATTTATGGTCATTTGATTAAAATAGGATATCATCCACGTATTGATTATTTAGAGGTGGTTGATTCGATCTACTTCATGGACGAGTCATAATGAATGAATAAGAAAGGGAGAATGAACGATGTCAGATCAACTGAACACAAGGCAAGCGCGTCGTCAGGCCCAAAAGAAAAAACAAAATAGTAATAATAAAGGGAAATCAAAAAAACAGCTTATAAAGAAAATTGCCATCGCAACTGCAATTGCCATCGCAGTCGCGATCATTGCAACTGGTATTACTGTATTTGCAATTATTAGTAATGCGCCTGAATTGGATGAAGAACAATTAATGCTAACACAAGGGGCACTCATGTATGACCAAAATGATGAATTTGTCTCTCAGCTTGAATCTTCTGAGCGACGTATGAACGTCTCAATAAGTGACGTCCCTTCTGTCGTCCAAGATGCATTTATCGCTGTAGAAGATATCCGTTTTAGAGACCATTTTGGTATCGATATTCGCCGTCTGTTTGGCGCTGTTGCAGCAAATATTACAGATGGATTTGGAGCGGAAGGTGCGAGTACGATTACACAACAGCTCGTCAAAAATTTATTTTTGGAAAATGACAAATTAATGTCTCGGAAAATTCAAGAGCAGTATTTAGCTATTAAATTAGAGCAGCAATATTCAAAAGATCAAATCCTTGAGATGTATTTAAATCAGATTTATTTAGGATCAGGTGTTTATGGAATTGAGCTAGCATCACAACGATATTTTAACAAGACGGTTGAAGAGCTTTCTTTGGCTGATGCTGCGCTACTAGCAGGAATTCCTAGGCGCCCAAGCTTCTACGATCCAACTGTTAATCCAGAAGCTGCTGAAAGTAGACGTAATTTAGTCTTATCATTAATGGTTCAGCACGGAAAGATTACTGAGGAAGAGGCTGCTGAGGCTGAGGCAATTTCAATTGAAGAGCAATTAGATGTGACAGAACGCGAGGCTTACGCCTACGAAGCATTTTATAATCTTGTTTTAAATGAATTAGAAGAGATTGATGGCATTACAAGCAGTGATATATACAATTCGGGCTTGAAGGTGTACACAACATTAGATACAGATGCACAAGAACATGTTGAAACAGTATTACAAACGAGTGAGTATATTCAAAATTATCCTGATAACGAGGATTTCCAAGCTGCTATTACACTGTTAGATACTGAAACTGGTCAAATTAAAGCAGTCGGAAGTGGTCGTGAGGATTCCGGACAACAAAGAGGGTTTAATTATGCGACTGAAGCCAAACGTCAAATTGGTTCAACGGCTAAACCATTACTAGACTATGGACCAGCAATTGAATATTTACAATGGTCCACTGGTCATATGATTACAGATGAACCTCATTCGTATTCGGATGGTACTGAAATTAATAACTTTGACGGTACATTCCAAGGTCGGATGTCTATGAGAAGAGCTTTAGCTGCTTCGCGAAATGTTCCCGCCGTTAAAGCATTACAGGAAGTTGGAACGGATCGAGCAAAAGAATTTGGGGAGCAACTTGGTATGTCTATTGATACAATGCATGAATCGTACGGGTTAGGTGCTATTCCGCTTTCAACGAAAGATTTAGCAGGTGCTTATGCGGCCTTTGGAAATAATGGAACATATACACAACCATATTCTGTTAGAAAAGTCGAATTCCCAGATGGTCGCGTGTTAGAATTTGAACCGGAATCGCAAATGGCAATGAGTGATTATACGGCTTATATGGTTACTGACATGTTGAAAACAGCCGTTACAGATGGAACTGGTGGGACGGCTAATATATCAGGTTTACCTATGGCTGGTAAGACTGGTACAACAAACTTTGATCGAGATACTCGGGAACAATACAATATTCCTGCAAATGCTGCTCCTGATATTTGGTTTGCTGGTTATACAACTAAATATACAGCAGCTGTTTGGACAGGATTTAACCAGCATTCAGAGAACAATTACTTCCCTAGTCAAGATTCATCTAGACAAATTGCTCAGCAAATATTTAAGGCAGTTGTTGAGGAAGTATCATCTACTATTGAAACACCAGATTTTACAATGCCGAACTCCGTTGTTCGTGTTGGCGTAGAACGTTCCACAGGCTACTACCAAGTGATTTTACGCCAAGTAGTGAGATTGTTTATGAATTATTTGTACGTGGTAATGAGCCGACTAGAGTATCAGAAGAATTTATCGACATTGAATCTCCTAGCGATCTGATGGCGAACTATGAAGAGAGCTCTAACCAAATTATAATGAGCTGGAATTATCCAGATGAATTTAGAGACCAAGTCACATTTGAAATTCAAGTTTCAGTTGACGGTGGTGACTTACAAACATTAGACAGGAAGAAAGATATGCAATATATTTACGGTTCTCCTGATGAAGGTGTTACGTATCAATTTTATGTTACCGCCCTTTCCGATGACCATTCGAGCTTGAGAAGTGATCCGGCGTCTGTAACGATAGAGATCCCTGAGGCTGTTGAGGATCCTGTTGATGACCCTGATGCACCAGATGATGAAGATCCTAACGATATACCTGATCCTACCGATAATATTGGCAATGGAGATGGTTCGAATGGAGATGGTGACCCTTCGAATGGGAATGGTGATAGTGATACGGATAGTGGTGATAATGATACGGATAATGGTGATTCCCCTCCTTCTAGTGATGGAGACGGTGATAACGATACGAATGTCGATGATGAAGAGACAACTGAATAAATAGAGGAACTATATGTAAATAAAAGCAGTCTTAAAGGATACAACATGTAACCTTTAAGACTGCTTTAATAGTTTTTTGTCATTTTTGAAGCTGTGAGACACCGTCTTTAATGAATTGATTTACTTTCTTTTCTTCCGTAAATAATATATCTAATTGTGTATCATTCATTAATGAATAGAATCGGTCGGATTGACGTTGTAATTTATCATAAAATTGTTCTTTTATATTTGCTACATATTGTTCGATAAAAGAATGCAAGTGAATAATGGTTTCATCTTCACAAGCTTTTAATTGCTCCTGAACATGCTCTGTCCCTTTAGTGACTAACTCTTCCTTCCAGCGTCGATTTTCACCCTCTTCAAAAAATCGACGTAGTGAATGGAATTGTTGGATATACCGATCTATTTCAATTTCTAAAAATCGCCTTGACCTAATGTCTACTTGAAAATGGTTCATGTCCTCAACCGGACGGCTCAATGATTGAAAATCGTTTTGTATTCTTACCATTAGCAAGTCTATCCATTCATTTATAGAAAGATGAATTTTCGCATCAATACGAACGAATGTCGCCTGTAGTTCCTGTTTAATAAAATGATCTCCTTCATTGAGCCATTCTACTAAAGCAGAACGTAACGTTTGTTTTTGGGTTCGTTTGTTAGCACCTGTAACGGTTGTAACATTGACGATATCTTGATAATTATCATTCAGTTGAAAACGGATTCGTTCTCTTAAATAAACGAATAACTGTTGAAGTTCTTGCTTACTAAGCTGTGAAATGACATCATAGGAAGTATTCGATACCTCTTCTTTCCAATGCTTTAGCTTTGCGTGTAATTCTTTTTCTTTCTCTTCCTTCTTATCATTTTCCGATTGAATTAAGTCAATGCTTTCTATTAATATTTCTTTGTATTTCTTTATTTCATCAACGATTAACATATAACTAAGCTTTAGAATATCATTAATGGTTGAGGCATAGAATGTACGTTCAAAGTTTTGAAAGGGATTATCAGGTTCGTTAGATTGTTTTCCACTTAACCCTTTTTTACTAGATAGAGCAAATAAACGTGGCTCAGATATGCCATTATTTTTTAACTGCTGAATAACATGATTTTTTACACCATTTAATTCTGATTCATTACTAGCTAAATCTGACGCGTTTAATATGAAGTATAATTTATCTTCTCTAAATCCATCATTGACCTTAGCCATTTGTTGCAGAAACAATTGATCAGCTTTTGAAAACGAATGGTTGTAATAACTCACATAGAAAATGGCATCTGATTGTTGTACTTGTTTAAATGCTACTTGAGTATGTCGACCATGTATTGAATTGACTCCAGGAGTATCTACTAATACAACACCATTTTTTGTCAACTCACAATCATAGAAAATCGTCACCTTTTGCACAAGACATGCGCGTTCTTCTTTTGCAATAAAGGGACTCACATCATTTAACGAGACAGAATATGAATCATCTAACAAAAAGTCCTCTTGCCCACTCAAGCCAGTCTTCAGCATTGTTAAATAAGCATGATACGTTTTTTGCCATTTTGACGTTGCTGTATATTTAGTGTGATCCCACTTCTGAATCGTTTCATATGACACATCTACTTCCAATTGCTTAGAAACTAATTCTATTTCTTTCCTAATCGTTTGTTCGGATTTCATTTCAATAAGAGCTGTACCACTTTCATGCTCATGATTTGATTGTTTTACGACATTGACCGTTGCTGTTGTTGGGTTCGGTGAAACAGGTAACACATGGTCGCCAAGTAATGCATTAGCAAAGCTAGATTTTCCTGCACTGAACGCACCGAATAAAGAAATCGTAAACGTACGATTTTCGAATCGTTTAATTCGTTTCAAAATTTCCTTTCTTTCTTCATCGACTGCATGGTGTCCAGCATTTTGAAAATGACTTTTTAGTTCTTTTATCCATTTCATCGCTATTTTCTCATCAAAGCGATCGTTTGGTGCTTCGCTTCCTTCTTGTTCGACGACTCCAATCACACTCTCATTTGGAAGAGTCATTTCGCCCCACTCATGTTGGGCGAAAGTAGGAAGTGTTCGTTGCATAGTGCTTTTCAACATCGATTCATATCTATCCTCATCTTTATATTGCGAAGCTTCACGAGCATACTCCACAATGACATCATCATACCGTTTTTTTCGTTCATTCATTTCGCCTACATATTGTTCGACAACTCGAAGTTGATTCAATCTTTCTGACACACTATTTCTTTCACGAGTCCAATAATTCTCCATTCCAATTTGGATGAGTTCTAACACATGAGTAGCTTGGCGTTTTATTCTGGATACGATTTCTTTCGTTCTTTCTTTTGTGTACGTAAAAACATAATCACGATTTTTCGGACCTTGTTGTACTGAAGAAGTAAAAAAATCATAATCTAAAGAAATGGTTAGCTTTTCAATCGCAGCCTCAACTTCGTGACGATTCGTCAAAAGATCGAGATCATACGAACGAAAAAGAGCTTGAAGATGAAAGATGATTAAGCTTTGAACTTTATCTTCTAGTTCATTTTTTAATCGTTGCAAACGCTCCTGACGAGCTTGATCGGTTTTTTTCTTTGAAAAAATCCAACCCACTCGATAGCTTGGGTCCATAGCTTCAAGCCACTGTCTTGTTAATTCTGTTGTCGTATATGGGAAAAGTGTGACATTTTTGACTAAATCATTCCACTGTTTTGTGAAATTTTGTTCAAGACGTGCTTTTGCGCCCTCTAAATCAGAACGTTTATTCAGCAGCTCTTCTCGTTCCCGTATGTCATTAGGATTTAAACCAGAATGAAGCATTTTATCCTTTATCTCTTGAATGGCTTCGTTCCTATCATCCTCTAATCGTAGCATGATACGTAAATAAAAGCCTTGTAATAAACGTTTATTTGCTAATGGTACTAAATCATTAGAAAAATATAACAACGTTTTTATATCTTCGTCTACTTCTGTCCAATCATTTAACGGATGATGATGCGCTTTCATACTTGTATATGCTAGCTTTAAATAGTGAATACCCCAGTTTTTTAATGTTTCTCTCGTTGAATGATCAAAATGTTTAAACGATAGTTCATCTTCATCATGCTTATCAATTTGATTAATGATCATATAAATAGGCTTATTTTCATCTGTTAATTGCTTCAAAAAATTTAAGTTTGTTTCAGATTGTACATGATTATATTCCATTACATAAACAATAAGATCCGTTTCTTGAAGAGCATCCATCGTTACTTCTTGATGGGTCGGATCAGTCGAATCAACACCAGGGGTATCAAATATTACACTTCTTTCGTTCAAAAATGGTAATGGTGCAGAAATCGTAATCGAATGAATGTCTACTCCATTCATTCCGAAATTCCTCACTTGTTCCCATGGGATTTCACCTTCCCATTTTTGTTCAACCCCCTCTTTATTTTGAATGGTTAGTCCTAATGAGCCATTTTGAATACGAATAATATTCGCGCTCGTTGGAATGGGACTAGTTGGGAGTAAATCCTTTCCCATTAATCGGTTTAGTACAGTAGATTTTCCCGCAGAAAAATGTCCACAAAAGGCAACCTGAAACGATTGCTCCTGAACCTTATTTTGAATTTTCATTTTTTTTAATGTTTCTTGTTCGGTTTCTCGAATAACACGTTCTAACGTTTCAATCATCCACTCCACCTACTTTTTTCTATTTCTTTCTTTTTACTATTTTCATTTTAGCATTTTTCTTACGCTGTTCGGAAAATAAATGTTCTAATTGTACAATCGCTTGAAAATGAGTGATATTTTCAAGAACAAACGTTAATCGATCGCCACAGTTATACGGTTTATAAGTGAGTTGTTCGATATCAGTGAACAATCCATTACCTAATTGGCAAACCTTCTGTCCATTCGCCCAAAACATGAGATCAATGTATAAAGCAATGAGAAGAGTCATTTTAGGGTATAGATGACCTTGATCATTCCTTTTTTTTAATCGCTTGACTTCTTCTAATTGTATTTCTGATAAACGAATGAGCTTGTTTTCGACTGATTCAAAATCAAGCCAAGGTGTTTGATATTCAGTTAAATCAAAATAAAAAGGGAATGAGCTTATCACTGTAGATAGCTCCCCTTTTTCTAATTTCCATGTATTTGTCCCGAAAAGGGAGCATAGTTAAATTCTTTCGTAATCATGATACGTTTCTCTTTAATCGTTTCGTCCCTTCTCGACACACATCCACTAAAGGGCACTGAACACATTTAGGAGATTGAGCTTTGCAATGATATCGTCCGAAAAAAATTAATTGATGGTGTGAATCTGACCACCGTTCTTGAGGGATTTTCTTCATTAATGTTTCTTCTACTTCTCGAACAGAATCTTTCCAGCGACAAATTCCCAAACGTTTAGACACTCGTTCAACATGTGTATCGACAGCTATGGCAGGGACACCGAAAGCAACCGACGTGACAACATTGGCCGTTTTACGACCGACTCCTGCTAATTTAATTAGTTCATCACGATCTTTAGGAACTTCACCGTTATAGGATTCTAACAAAGATTGTGATAGTTTTTTAATGTTTTTTGCCTTACTTCTAAATAAACCGATAGAACGAATATCTTGTTCAAGCTCTTCTAACGGAACTTGAATATAATCTTCGGGTTTTTGATATTTTTTAAATAATTGAGGGGTTACTTTATTGACTAAGGCATCCGTACATTGCGCTGATAGGACAACGGCAATGAGAAGCTCAAATGGATTTGAATGGACTAGTTCACATTCAGCTTCTGGAAATAATTCAGCAATAACATCTAATGCTTCCATTGTCTGCTTTTTAGACTTTAAACTCATCGTTAACTCCTTTATGATTGCTCTAACCATTGAAAGCCAGGAGCCGAATCTAATTGACTTCTTGCTTGCTCCTGCTTTATCGGTTGTTTATATTTTCTAAATTTCTCACCTTGTTCTTTAGCTTGTTCAATTGTTTTGATTCCATTCTTCTTCCATTCGAATAAAATACGGTCAATATACCGAAAATTCAATTTTCCTGAAACAACTGCCTCTCTAAGCGCTGCAACAATCATTTTCGGTGAATGACCATCTTGGTCGATCCACATTGATAATGTTTCCACTTCGATAGGTGAAAGTGGACGCGAAAATTCTTCTTCAAATCGTTTAAATAATTGTCCTTCCTCTTGTTGCTTGGACATTTCTGATTGCTGGATTTGTTCACCTTTTAATACATCAATTAGCTTTATCCATAAAGGCTCCAAAGTTAGCATTTCATAAATAATGCCATTGTCATCACATTGCTTTTCGATGGAGACAAATTGATATTTTAATAACCGTCCTATCATATTTGAGCACAATGAAGATGATATATTCATTCGTTCACTAATTAAATCTGCAGTTGGAAATAGCTCCCCTTCATCAAGAAACGACTGGATATGTAACAAAATAACTAATTCATCTTCTTTTAAGTGAAGGTCTTTATAATGCTTTAATAATAGACTAGGTATTGTCATATAACGTTGAGTCGTCCACTTTTGTAATACTTTTTCGTTCATTAGCAAAACACCTCTTCACGTTATTATAACATGAGATTGGAGCTCATTGACCACCGAACTTTTTCAAGCTTAAGAAAGAAGCTAGCAAGAAACAGAAACGAAGGGCACCGAAAAAGTTTAAAACGAAATTTTTTCGGTGCCTGTCTCTTGTTGAAACTCCTTTGTTCCAGCCTCGAAGAACGCAGAAACGATTAAGGATAAAGACGATTTAGTAAACGTGGAAAAGGAATGGTTTCGCGCACGTGCTCGACACCAGCAATCCAAGCAACCGTTCTCTCTAGCCCTAATCCAAAACCGGAATGCGGAACAGAACCATACTGGCGTAATTGTAAATACCATTGATAGGCTTCATTTGATAATTGATGTTTCTCGATATTTTTTCTTAATAATTCATAATGATGAATACGCTCAGATCCACCGATTATTTCCCCATATCCTTCTGGAGCAATTAAATCCGCACATAGTACAACCTCTTCACGGTTAGCGTCCGGTTGCATATAAAAAGGCTTCAATTGAGTTGGATAATGTGTGATGAAGACAGGTTGATCATAGTGTTTGGCAATGGCTGTTTCATGAGGAGCACCAAAATCATCTCCCCATTTAATATCATTAAATCCGTTATTCGTTAAAAACAAAATGGCCTCATCATACGTAATACGCGGAAAAGGAGTTTGTACTTTGGCAAGCTTATCTAGATCACGACCTAATACACGTAATTCTAATTGACAATTCGCTAAGACAGATTTGACAATAAACGATACGAACTGTTCTTGTATTTCTAAATTTTCTTCAAACTGAACAAAAGCCATTTCAGGTTCAATCATCCAAAATTCGATTAAATGTCTTCGAGTTTTAGACTTTTCGGCACGAAAAGTAGGGCCAAACGAAAATACACGACCTAACGCCATCGCAGCTGCTTCCATATACAATTGACCACTTTGCGACAAATAAGCTTCTTCATCAAAATAATTAGTCGCAAATAGCTCTGAAGTCCCTTCTGGTGCACTTCCAGTTAATATTGGAGGATCAACTTTAACAAAGCCATTGTCATTAAAAAATTCATATGTAGCTCGAATGATTTCATTACGTATTTTCATAACAGCATGCTGACGTTTCGATCGTAACCATAAGTGGCGATGATCCATTAAAAATTCTGTACCGTGCTCTTTGGGTGTAATAGGATAGCCTTCTGCTTGATGAATAATATCAATAGACGTTACGGTAAGTTCAAATCCAGAAGGCGCTCGTTCATCCTCACGAACGATTCCAGAAACATATAAAGAACTTTCTTGTGTGAGCGATTTCGCTTTTTGGAATAACTCTTCACCAACTTCAGCTTTAACGACTACACCTTGAATAAATCCAGTTCCATCACGTAATTGCAAAAATGCAATCTTACCACTTGATCGTTTATTAGCTAGCCAAGCACCAATTGTTACTTCTTTATTAGAAAATTTTCCTATTGTTTTTATTGTTGTTTTCAATGTATACCCTCCAATTATGATCAGCTATGTTTATTATAACCATCCCATTCTGCTTCGAAAAGTGAAAACAAAAAAGAAAAGGTTTGATTCGTCAGGTTCTTCTTACCCTTCTGAATCAAACCAAAAGCAAATCTCATTTTACTTAAACACGCAAATTATTTCATATGATTATTGATGAATCGTTCAAGGCGATTTAACGCTTCTTCTATTGCTTCAAATGCTGTTGCATACGATAAACGAACATTATTTGGGGCACCAAACCCTGACCCTGGGACTAGTGCTACTTTTTCTTCTTCCAAAATAGCTGCTACCCAATCATCAACTGAACTAAATCCATTCATCTTAGCTGCTTCACTAACATTTGGGAATAAATAAAAGGCTCCCTTTGGCTTTACACATGAGACACCAGGTATTTTCGTTAGCTTTTCATAAACGCCGTTAAGTCGTTCTTCAAAAGCAGCACGCATCGTTTCAACTGAACCATCATCTTTTGTATAAGCTGCAATTGTTCCATACTGTGCATTTGTTGTTGGATTTGATGTACTATGACTTGCTAAATTGGTCATTGCTTTAATAATAGTCGAATCACCAGCCGCATATCCAATTCTCCAGCCTGTCATCGAGTGTGATTTAGACACACCATTAATAACAATCGTTTGTTTTTGTAATTCAGAAGATAACTGTGCAATCGACGTATGTTTCGCACCATCATAAACTAATTTTTCATAAATCTCATCAGATACTATGAGAATGTTATGCTTTAAGCAAACTTCACCAATTGTTTTTAGCTCTTCTTCACTATACATTGAGCCTGTCGGATTGCTAGGTGAGTTTAAAATAAACGCTTTTGTTTTACTTGTAATTGCCTTTTTGATTTGGTCAGCGGTTACTTTAAATGCATTGTCTTCATGACCTTCAATATAAATTGGATTTCCTCCTGCAAGCTTCACTTGTTCAGGATAGCTTACCCAATAAGGGGTCGGTATGATAACTTCATCTCCCTCATCCAAAATCGCTTGAAATAAAGTGTACAGTACATGTTTGGCACCAGAACCAACTAAAATATTTTCAGCAGAATATTCAATTTGCTGATCGGTTTTAAATTTTCCGATAATGGCATTTTTAAGTGCTGGTAACCCTGCTGAAGGTGTATATTTCGTATGTCCTTCTTCCATCGAACGGACCGCTGCATTAATTATGTATTGTGGTGTGTTAAAATCTGGCTCACCTGCACCTAATCCGATTACATCATGACCTTGTTCTCGTAATTCTTTTGCCTTTGCTGTAATCGCTAATGTTGAAGATGGTGTTAACGTTGAAACTCTTTTTGCTAATTTCATGTTCTCGTCCCTCCCACTATATACTATACACTATAGAAGTTGATTCGCAATAATTCAAGTATGAATTCATTACGAATCAGCTCTTAAAGAATAACGTTTTAATAATGAACCGTTGGTAAAATCCAAATAATAATAAGCTTGTCGTCCATTTTCATCAATAAAGGTTATTTCATACAAGGGGCGATTTCTTTCATATCCTAAGCGAACCGCTTGAAGTTGATTAATTGTTTCATGCTGCTCAACAATGGCAATGGCTTCGTTTTGTGTGATACCATCTTCTTCATTTGCTTCATGGACAGACATAAAATCTTCTGAGACCCATACAAATTTCAACTCGTCTTCATACAACCCTTGTGCAACATACACGACTTCTTGTCCATGGAAATAAGTTACTTCTTCAACCGTGTTAAGAAGTTGCTGGTTGAGCACATATTTTTCAACTTGACTTAATTGATTCGTTAAAGGTTCGCGAATGATGGTATATGCATATATAGTTCCCGATATTAAAAGGATTATAACGATTAAAAGAATAGAAATGATCCACTTTTTCATGGTCACACCTATGTTCGATAAATGGTAAAAACCATTTTTTTATCATTTTTTTGATCAAGCGCTAAACCAAACATTAAATCCTGTTCCTTTAATGTGCGGTTTAATGAATCAACAATTTTGTATAAATCAGAAGTCCGGTCAACGGTTACCTTTGATAATACTTCCATTTTTTGTTCCATTCTCTTACCTCCATTGGTTAAAATTCGGCACGATATTTTTACCTTATTCGGTTATAGTAATAGTAGGCAAAAGGGAGGTCATAACATGTTTAAAAAACATATTCACCCTTTAGCTAAGCAATATCAAGCAGAAAAACATCATATAGCATTAATTTGTCGTGAAGGTCGTACGTGGGAAATGGCTTACCCAATTTCATTTAAACAACCACAATTACCTTCATATTTCACAAATAATAACCATTAAATGAAGCTTTGCCCACACCTTAAGCGGAGGTCAGATTCAGTTAGAGTCTGATCTTTTTTAGCTATGATGAATTCTATGATAAGCTTTATTTGCAGTATACATGATTTGTTCTTGATCAAGTGTGGTCAATTGACGATTCTTCACGAGTTGTTTACCTTGGACGAATACATCTGTTACATCAGAACCATTAACAGCATAAATCAAATGTGAATACACATGCTCTTTCGGCTGTAAGTGTGGTTCTTCGTTTGTAAGTAAAATAAAATCAGCCTCGTAGCCATTCTTTATTTGCCCCACCTTGTTTAAGGAAAGAGCTTTAGCACCATTCACAGTAGCGATTTTAAATGCCTCAAACGCCTCTAAAACGGTTGGATCTTGAAGAATTCCTTTTTGCAATAATACACCTATACGCAATTCTTCAAATAAATTCAATGTATTATTAGAAGCGACACTATCTGTTCCTAGAGCTACATTAATACCCTTTTTCATCATTTGGGCAATTTGAGCAATGCCAGAGCCTAATTTCAAGTTGCTTTTAGGGTTGTAACTGACAGATAAATCATACTCTGGCATTTGGGCAATATGTTCTTCATTCATATGAACACAATGAGCAAATAACCACGGTACTTTATCCAATACACCTAATTGATTTAAATGATCAAATGGGTGAACACCATATGATTCGATGTGATCATGGACTTCTTTACTCGTCTCTGCGAGATGCATATGTACAGGTAGCTGTAATAAACTTGCTTCTTCTACAATCCGTTCAATAAAAAGCGGTGGACACGTATAAGGTGCATGAGGAGCTAGCATCATTTGCAAACGGCCGTTTGCATGGTTGTGCCATTTTTTTGCTAATGTTACAGCTTCCTTCAATTTTTCCTCTTGTTCCTCTCTTGAACAGAGTCCAATCATGGATCTCATTAATGTGGCTCGAACGCCAATTTCTGATAGCTGTTCTGCAAATTCATCAATAAATAAGTGATACGTTTCTAAAAATGTTGTCGTTCCTGACAGAAGCATTTCGGCAACAGCCATTTCGCGCCCCGCTTTTATCGCCTCGTAATCTTGCTTTGCTTCAAATGGCCACATTTTCTCTTCCAACCATTTATACAACGGTAAGTCATCCGCATGACCACGAAGTAAAGCCATTCCAGTGTGTCCATGTGTATTAATAAGCCCTGGTGTCATCCATTTTCCATTCGCATCAATCACTTCATTTGCTGTTGATTCTAGCTGTCTAGAAGGTATACCTGCTTTTATTTCGACGAACTGTCCTTCTCTAATAAAAGCATACCCATTAACAATTCCTAAATCTGACATTGTAATGATTTTGGCATTCTTAATTAATTTAGTCATCAGTATACGATTCCCCTTTTTAATCTAGGTCAGCTACGACTATAAATATGAGTTATGACTATGTAATAACTGATTAAATTCATCTTCATAAACAGGCACATTAGGTAATGATAGAATAAATTGCTTGCCATATCGAGTAGTCGTAATACGACGATCAAACACAAACACAGATCCTCTATCCGTAGTGGAACGAATTAAACGACCAAATCCTTGCTTAAAGCGAATGATTGCCTGAGGTAACGAAATATCCATAAATGGGTTTCCTCCTTCCTCCTTTACTTGATCGAATTGAGCTTGAATGAGTGGATCATCTGGTGGAGAAAATGGTAACCTAACAATGACTACGGTTGTAAGCTCGTCTCCTGGCAAATCAATGCCTTCCCAAAAGCTACTAGTTCCAAATAACATCGCATGATCACTTTGCTTAAACATTTTCATTAATTTTGCTCGACTTCCTGAAGTGACTCCTTGACCGATAATGTGTAATAAATGGTCATTGTTCCATTTCTGAATATGGTCATAGACTATTCGAAGCATTTCATATGATGTGAATAGAACGAGAGTTTTCCCTTTCGTCTTCTCAGATAATTGCCACAGCTTTTTGGCAATTTCATATGAAAATTGATCCATTGTCACTTCTTTAATTGAAGGGATATCGGTCGGTATTAATAGTCGCGCCTGTTGATTATAATCAAATGGAGATGGTATCACACACGTTTCTGGAGCGAAATCTTCTAGTCCTAACCGTTTAATTTGATAAGAAAAGGATCCATTTACTGCTAGTGTTGCTGATGTTAAAATAACACTTTTTTTCTTTGCAAAAAAAAGATCTGCTAATGCAACAGATACATCTATAGGTTTACTGTAAAGATAAGTTGCATTTTTAGCTCCTCTTGGTTCAATTTCTGCCCAATAAACAACCGTTGGATCATATTCTAGTAACAATTGATAAAGAGTATCTTCCTCCTCTAGCAAGACTTCAAACCATTTTTCTAACTCAGTTATAAAAGATTGATCGGAATACTGTATATGGTCATGATCATTTTGTTCTAAAGGTTGTAGCAGTTGCTTAAACGCAACAGCTATTTCCTTTGCTACCATATGAACACGCATCGTACATTCTAATAGCGCTTGCCATTGTGTCCCTGCCTCTTTAAAGCTAAAGTAACGATAACGATTTCGACCGACATCTGTAGCTGAAAGATGATTTTTCTTTTGTATGTATGAAAATAAAATTCGAAATAATTCATCCACATCCTCTTTCATGCTCGTTAAAAGGGTAAGGAGACGTTCAGTTGATCGAAAAGGTAGCTCATTTCGCTTGAAAATAGCTTCTAAATGCTCAACCCAATGATGTTCTTGTTCTGTGGACAACCGCTGGAAAATGTGAGCGAATGCTACATAGTCTGTTCGTTGTCCAAGGTGATTACTTGCAACCTCTTCTAAATGGTGTGCTTCATCTAAAATGACGTGAGTATGTTGTGGCAAGATCCGTTGCTCATGCATTAAATCAGTACATAATAGCGCATGATTTGTAACAACGATTTGAGCATCCTGAGCAAGCCTTCGTGCACGGTGATAAAAGCACCTTGAAAACCAAGGGTTCGCTTTACCGATATCACTACTGGCATCACTTTGTACCTCATACCATAACGATTTAGCACCGGTTGGAATCATAATCTCCTCAATATCACCTGTTGTTGTCTCTGTTAACCATACAAGTATCATACATTTCGTTAAGTTAATTTCATAGTTTGAATGCTCGACGGACAAACTATGTTCAAATTTACGTAAACATAAGTAATGACTACGTCCTTTAAGAAGAGCAATACGAATAGGAAATGGAACTAATCTTTTTAATATGGGTAAATCACGCTGAAATAATTGCTCCTGAAGTGGAATCGTCTGTGTACTTACGATAACCGGTTGGTTATGCTGTTTCGCATAGAAAAGTGCAGGGAGTAAGTAAGCTAATGATTTTCCAGTTCCAGTTCCTGCTTCAATTAGTTTATATTCATTTTGATTAAATGCTTCATGTACTTCCTGCATCATCAATTCTTGCCCTTCACGGCGTTCAAATTGGCTTAAAGCCGTTTTCATTAACTCTGTAAAATCAGATACCATATAATCTTCATACGTCTTAAATGTATCATTATTTGATGTAGGTTGTTTTTCAACTTTTTTAATGGCTAACTGTCGGAAACA
This sequence comes from Halalkalibacter hemicellulosilyticusJCM 9152, assembly GCF_000513115.1. GTDB lineage: Bacteria > Bacillota > Bacilli > Bacillales > Bacillaceae_D > Halalkalibacter > Halalkalibacter hemicellulosilyticus. The sequence goes on along the minus strand of NZ_BAUU01000002.1, from coordinate 132,034 downwards.
ATCATATTCTGTTTCATTACGTTTAGTGAATTTTCTCTGATCGATGCATTCCAATAAAATGGGTTCAAAGTCACTTTTTAGCTTTCGTAGTAATGGAATTAATTGTTGCAATGTCAAAATGGGAAGCTCTTTGCATCTTTTTATTATTTTTTGAAACAGAGCAGCCGTGACGCTTGCATCGCTGTCAGCCTGGTGTGGCCGATCATGAGAATAGCCAAGTTCTTCTGCCAACTCGCTTAGTTTATAGCTGTTTTGCTGTGGTAAAAAGATCCGAGCTAACTCTACTGTATCTATGACAGGAACTTGCGGAAAAATATAGCCTTCTAGTTCTATTTGTTTTTTCAAAAAGTTTCGATCAAAATCAGCGTTATGCGCCACTAAACAACCATCTTCAAGTAATTCTAAAATGGTTGGAATAACAGTACGAAATGGTGGCGCATCTTGAATGTCATTTTCAGTTATTCCCGTTAATTCTTCTATAAAAGGTGGTATTTCCACTCCAGGTTGGACAAATGTTGAAAAGGTTTTGATGATTTCATCATTTGAACAAACAACAGCACCAATTTGAATAATGCGATCTCCTTTTTCGACTGAATGACCTGTTGTTTCAAGATCAATCACGATATAACGATCATACATACGTACACCTCAATTTCATCGATTCAACTATTATACGTTGAATTCAGGAAAAGCTTTTGAAAGCCAATTCATTGATTTGCGTATTTCTTTGTCATCAGTTTCTTTTTCAAGTAAATGATGAAAGAATTTCTGAGACTGTTGAATGTCCCCGATAAGGGCATAATTCCAAGCTAGTCCATGATAAACATGAAACGTATACCCTTCTCGCTTCTGTGCTAGTTCTAAGCAATGAATCGCAGCATCATGTAGCCCATGCCACTCATACACAATAGAAAGGGCAAGAAGCATCTGAAGTGATGGATTGATTTGTAGGCATTCTGACCAATAAGATAGTGAGCGTTCATAATTGCCTAGCAATGAATCACAGCAGCCAAGTACAAAATACATACCTTCTTCATTGTTGTTCATCTCAATATAACTTAACGCATACTCTTTAGCTAACGTATATTGTTTCATATAAAAATAACAGAGACTTAAATTATACACAACATCTAATGAAGAAGTAAGCGAGTTTGCGCGTTCAAATTTCGCAATGGCTTCATCGAATTTTTCCATTGTTAAAGCGATATGTGCCTGACCCAAATAAGAAAAGTGCTTAATGTGCGTATGGTCAGTAGACTGGACTAAATAAATAAAGACTTCCTGTGCTTGATCGAGTAATCCGATATAATAATAAGAGTAGCCTAAATAAAGCCTGCGTACATCATCTTCATAGCCGTTAGCCTCTTCATTTGCTAATTGTTCAGCGGCCTCGTTAAACATGTTAAGAGAATAATAAGTAGTCCCTTTCGAGGAATACATAGGTAATTCTTCTTCTAATTGCAGTTTTTCATTTAAATGATTTATTTTCTCATCAAGCTCAACCCACTGATCTAATAGATGGGCTGCTGTCTTCTCTAACAATTGGACATATTTCAATTGCTTTTCCTTTGGGAGTAAGTCCCATTTTTCGTCTGGACTTGCTATGCCATTGAATTTCTCTTTATCCATAAAAATCCCCCTCTTCATGCGAAACATCTATGTTAAGTGTTTATCGAAGAAGAAGGGAATATGCGATATTAACGTATTGTTGATGCTAATTCGGTTCCTAACATTTCAACGATCTCATTGTTGTCATTCATAATGGCTACTTTAGGTTCATGTTTTTGTGCCTGTTCATCAGACATTAGAGCATATGACAAAACAATAATAATATCTCCTTCTTGAACAAGTCGAGCAGCGGCTCCATTTAAACAAATCACTTTACTGCCACGTTCTCCCTTTATGACATATGTTTCGAATCTGGCACCATTATTATTATTTACAATTTGCACCTTTTCATTTTCTAAAATGTTTACAGCCTCCATAATATCTTCATCAATGGTAATACTACCAACATAATTTAAATTAGATTCTGTCACACGCGCTCGATGTATTTTTGATTTCATCATCGTTCTAAACATGTCGATTCTCCTCCTCAATATCAATGATGTCATTATCAATTAACCGTGCCTTCTCATAAAGATAAGCGACAGCTACTATGACTTTGCCTGACAACTTTTCCTGAATTTCAAGCTCTGGATAGGTCAGAATATCAACATAATCGATTTCACCCATTCCATTTTCAAGGTGTTCTTTCACGCGTTGTATAACTTCTTTTCGGTTGAGAATCCCGCTTTTTATTGCGTCACAAGCCTTCTTGAGTGATTCAAATATAATTGAAGCCTCTGCTCGTTCATTTTCTGATAGATAAACATTTCTTGAACTTTGGGCTAACCCATCACTTTCGCGTATCGTCGGGCACTGAACAATTTCAACAGGAACATTAAAAGCTTGAACCATGTTCATGATAATAGCTACTTGCTGAGCATCTTTTTGTCCGAAGTACGCTTTTGATGGCTGAACGAGATTAAATAATTTCATTACAACTGTGGCGACTCCATCAAAGTGGCCCGGTCTACTTTGGCCACAAAGAACATTGGTTCCTTTGTGAACTTGGATCGACATAGGCATTTCAAATGGATACATTTCAGCAACTTCTGGACAAAAAAGAATGTCAACCCCTGCTTCTTTCGCAAGTTGCTCATCTCTCTCTAAGTTCCTTGGGTATTGATCTAAATCCTCATTTGCTCCGAATTGAAGGGGGTTGACAAATATACTAGCAATAACGTGATCGGTTTGCTTTCGAGCTTCCTTCATTAATGATAGATGACCATCATGTAAATAGCCCATCGTCGGAACGAACCCAATTGTTTGATTAGATTTCTTAATATTTTCTATTTCCACTTTTAATAAATCAATCGTCTTTAGAACTTTCATTTGATCCTCCATATAAGGCCTGTACTTGATCTTCTGTCATACTAAAGCTCTGAAGTTTATTAGGAAACTGACCAGCTTTTACTTCTTTTCGATAATGTACTAAAGCTTTATTGATAGGTGATGCTATATTCGTATATTGTTTGACAAATTTAGGCACATGTCCATAGCCATATCCAACTAAGTCATGATAAACAAGTACTTGCCCATCAGTTTCCGCTCCAGCCCCAATACCAATAATAGGTATTTGGCAACTGTTCGCAAGTGCTTTACCTACTTCTTCAGGTACACACTCAACGACAATGGCAAAAGCTCCTGCTTCTTCTAGTCGTTTTGCATCATCTATTAGCTTCTCAGCTTCTAATGCACTTTTCCCTTGAACACGATACCCACCGAGAACGCCAACAGACTGTGGAGTTAATCCTAAATGCCCAACAATAGGGATACCGGCATTTGTCAGCTTTCGAACTGTTTCTACAATTTCTCCAGCTCCTTCTAGCTTTAATGCATTACAACCACCTTCTTGCATGATTGTTCTAGCTAATTCTAACGTTTGCTGGAATTCTCCGTGGTATGATAAATATGGCATATCCGTTACAATAAATGTTTGAGTGGCACCTCTTTTTACGGCTTTTGTATGATGTAACATATCATTGACTGTAACAGGAATCGTCGAATCGTATCCTAAGACGACCATTCCTAGAGAATCTCCAACGAGAATCATGTCTATTTCCGCTTCCTCCACTAGGTGAGCCGTTGGTGCATCATACGCTGTCATCATTGTTATTTTCTCAAGCTCTTGTTTCATTTTCATAAACGTACTTGTCGTTTTCTTCATGATTGATAATCCTCCTTCTCATCGTTAGAGGAGTTGTCATAAACACGAAAAATCCACTTCCAAATAAAGAAAGAGGACAAATACATGCTTAAATAAGCTATTTTGCGAAAATAGTCTTATCCATTACTCCTCTGTCCCAGTCAATCTTGATCAAGGCAGATTGATTTTTTCTTTTTATTTTATTCCTCGTATAGGTGCAGTTTATGACTAATACCGCCCTTAGAGAATAGTATAACAAAGATTCTTTAAAATTCGATATCTGCTGAATAAATTTGATGTGTGACACCAGATTCATCTTCAATTAATAAAAAGCCTTCACTTGTAATTCCTTTTGCAAAGCCGTAAATAACATCATTTGGTGTTCTAGCATAAAGGTGAGTACCAATACTAATGGAGTGCGTCTCCCACATTAATTTTATTTGCTCAAATCCATCCGTTATATAGATTTTATATAATGACTCCAATTCATTCAACACATATGCAATTAACTTGGCACGATCAACCTTCTTTTTTGTTTCAATGAATAATGATGTCGTCTTATCTTTTAAATCTGAACGTAATTCATCTTTTGTTTGATTAACGTTGATACCGACACCGATGACAACTGAATGAACAAGATCAGGATCTGATTGGATCTCAGTTAAAATACCGACTAATTTCTTTCCATTAACTAACACGTCATTAGGCCACTTAATGTCTGCTGAAAGACCTGTTAATTGCTTAATCGCCCTCACGATGGCTACAGCAGATAGCAATGTAAGTTGTGGAGTTTTTTGTGGTGGTAGGTTAGGCTTTAAGATAAGACTCATTGAAACGCTTGTACCTGCAGGAGAGTGCCATGCGCGTGACATTCTTCCCTTCCCATTCGTTTGTTCATTGGCAACAACTAGGTGCCCTTCTTTTACTCCTTTTTGCAAAAGCTCATGAGCAACTTTTTGTGTTGATACAGTTGTAGAGAGATAGGTTTGCTCTATAGCAAATGTATCTGTCGTTAAATTAAGCTTTATATCATGAGGCTGTATTTGTTCCCCTCTTTGAACTAATCGATATCCTTTTCTTGGGGCTGATTCAACCTCATATCCGCTTTTTCGCAAACTATCTATGTGTTTCCAAATAGCGGTTCTAGAACAACCTAATAAGCGACTAATATGTTCACCTGAGACGAACTGATCTTGTTTTTCTTCTAATAATTTTATGAGCGATTCCTTCAAATGAACATTCTCCCTTCTAGCCACTTTAAAAGTTGGCTCTTTTCATTTACACACTTTCTATTTATAACAGCTAGCTCTGCTTGTCGTAAAGCGTCATTTATCCATCTACCTGCACTTTTACCACTTTTTAATAAATCATGCCCATTTATGGCTAGTTCACTTCGTCTATGGATCGATAATGAACCCCATATCTTTTCTAAATCCTGTCCACTAATAGTAGGCAAATGCATTTTTTTTCTTAATGTTTCCACATCAAGAGCAACTGCAAGCGTTGCATCAAAAAGCGAGGTAGGATTCCATCTTTCAGTTTTCCTTTTTTCATACCACTCTAACCGTACCTTTACTTGCCGTCTCACCTCTGATGAAACGGCTAGCTTTCGTAAATACGAAGAGGAAGGTGGTTGATACACTAATGCAAATGTCGACCATGTTAAGATGTCAGATTCCTTTTGGCTTAGTGGGAGTAACATTAGGTGTTCAAGTTGCTCTTTTGTTAAATGAAAGCCAGTCATATACCGATATAATTTGGTTGATTGAATCAATTGTAACGCATCGAGCACATTTGATCCTTGTAGCAACTTCAACCATTCCTTCGCAAAACGTTCTGTAGCAACAAAACGAAGCATCGGAGCATTTGCATATACAGCCTGCTCCAATGCTTGATCAATTGAAAAGCCTAGTTGACTCATAAAACGAGCTATTCTTAATAATCTAAGCGGATCTTCCTTGATTCGTATTTCTGGATGGTGTGAACGTAGCAGTTGATTGTTTAGATCAATCTGCCCTTCGCATGGATCAATAATCGTTCCAGTAGCATCCATGGCCATACTATTGATTGTTAAGTCTCTTTTGCTTAAATCTTCCTCAATTGAATAACCACGCATTGTCGTTATTTCATAATTTAGTGAGTCTACTCGAACGATTACCGTTTGATGCGCCGTATTCATCTGAAATGATTGTGGGTATAGTTGTTGTATTTGTTCAGGCGTTGCACTAGTAACAATGTCGATATCAGAACAATTTTTCTTTAATACATAATCACGGACAGCTCCACCGACAATATATGCTTCGAAGCCATTATGACTTAAGCGTTGTAATAGCTGTTTCGCTTTTCTAAAGAATGGATTGTCCATCATAACCTAATCACTCATTTCAACTTTCTAACATTTTATTGTATAATTGTTCATAATGACTAACGACTCTTTCAGAATGAAAAACTTGATGAACTCGTTTCACACTATGGCTTGAAAAGCGGTTATGTTGTTCATCGTCTGTCAATAACGAAACGGCTTTCTCTACGACACAATCTATTTCACCAACTGGACAAACATACCCAGTTTCACCGTCAACAATGACTTCTGGTATGCCTCCCGCATTACTTCCGATAACAGGAACTCCGCAGGCCATAGCTTCCAATGCTACTAAGCCAAAACTTTCTTTTTCACTCAATAATAACATTAAATCACTCATTGATAGTAATTCCGCAATATGCTTTTGATTCCCAAGGAATTGTACACGATCATCAATCCCTAATTGTTTAACGAGCTGCCTCACAACTGGTAAATCAGGACCGTTTCCAATTAAAAGAAGCGTTGATTTTACTTTAGCTTGAATTCCAGCGAAGCTTTTAACAACATCACAAACACGTTTGACCGGTCTGAAGTTAGAAATATGTATAACGACTTTTTCATCCTGACTTAACTCGTAATGTTTTTTTAAATGCTCAACCTCTTTTTTCATATAAACTCGCTCATCGATAAAATTATAAACAGTTTCAATTTCTTTATTTGTCCGAACTAAGTCTTTCGTTTGTTCAACTAAATTGTTCGACACAGCTGTTACGCAATCAGACTTATCGATGGCAAACCTAATGATTTCTCTTAAAGATGGGTCATAGCCTAATACGGTAATATCTGTACCGTGTAATGTCGTCATGATTTTTAACTTATTATCGATCATTTGCTTAGCTAGTATCGCGCAAATAGCGTGAGGTACGGCATAATGTACATGGATGAGATCTAATTGATTACGTTTTGCAACTTCGGCTATTTTACTCGCTAATGTTAAATCATAAGGTGGATATTGAAACACAGAATATTGATTTACATCAACTTCATGGTAATAAATATTTGGATACACACGATCAAGGCGAAAGGGGACACTAGATGTGATAAAATGAACCTCATGACCTCTTTCAGCTAATAGTTTACCGAGTTCCGTAGCTAATACGCCAGAACCCCCTACAGTTGGATAGCAGCTGATTCCGATACGTAATTTCATTTATTCGCTCCCCTTCCAACGAGCAATTGATCTATAATAAGGGGCTTAGGTGTCATAAAGCCTTCTGCTGCATGAACACCGACTTCCTTTCCAAATAATTGATCTCTTGCTTCAACCGCAGAAATATAATCATTTGTAAGCGGTGTTTGAATTGAATTATTCTTCATTGTAAATTGACTTTCGTATGAAAGAAGTGCCTGCCTTTTTAACTTCTTTTCGTTTGTAATATCAATGACAAAGTTAGGACGTTCATAACCATTAATAAAATAATAAAATAAATTATCAGGTCGATAAGCCTTTCTGTTTTCATAGCAACGATATTGTCGAATACCCGCATTAAAATAAGCCTCATTAATAATTCGACTACACTCACCGTGATCTGGATGACGGTCGATTTCAAATGGAGCAAAAATTACTTTCGGTTGAAATTGACGAATGAGTGAAACAACTTTTCGTAAATCTTCCTCGGTTATATATTTTAAGCCTCGATCGCGAAAAGAAAGCTGTATTCGCTTACATACCCCTAATTGTTTACTTGCTCTTTCCGCTTCTTCTTGTCTTATTTGTACAGTTCCATTTGAAGATAGCTCCGCATTTGTTAAATTACAAATTCCAACTTTATATCCAGCCTTCGCATATTTAGCTAACGTCCCTCCCATCCCGATTTCAATATCATCAGGATGGGCTCCGAACGCTAATAAATCTAATGAAGTCATAATCGTTTGCCTAACCTTCTCTCCAAAGGAGATCACCCCGTTCAAGGCCCTTGATTAGTACTTCAGCTGTACCGAGGTTTGTCGCAAGTGGGACATTTTGTAAATCACAGAGCCTTACTAAAGCAGTAACGTCAGGTTCATGTGGTTGGGCTGTTAGTGGATCACGGAAGAATAGAATAAGATCAAATTTATTTTCAGCGACTAACGCACCAATTTGTTGATCCCCACCTAGCGGACCTGATTTGAAACGAGTAACAGGTAATTCAGTAGCTTCCATAATTCTTGTTCCTGTCGTACCAGTAGCAAAAAGTTCATGTTCTGAAAGAATTGACTTGTATGCAACTGCAAATTGAACCATATCATCTTTCTTTTTGTCGTGAGCAATCAATGCAATTCTCATCCGGTTTCTCTCCCTTTTATTCAATGATCTGTTCTAAACCATATACAAGCGTATCAATCTTTAGTACAGTTTCAACCGCTAATTTTACACCAGGCATGAAAGATGCACGGTTTATAGAGTCATGACGTATCGTTAACGTCTGTCCTTCTCCTCCGAAGATCACTTCTTGATGTGCCACTAACCCTGGCAGACGAACACTATGTATTCTCATCCCTTCTATATCTCCACCTCTTGCACCAGCTAATTCTTCAACTTCGTCTTCATGACCTTGTTTCTTTTCATCCCGCACCTCTGAAATAAGTTGTGCCGTTTTCAATGCTGTACCAGACGGTGAATCTAGCTTACGATCATGATGACGTTCGATAATCTCACATCCGTCATATATTTAGCTGCTAGTTGTGAGAACTTCATCATAAGTATAGCACCAATTGCGAAGTTTGGAGCTATAATTGCACCTATTTCTTTCGTTTCTGCTATTTGTCGAAGTTCAACGATATCTTCTTCTGTAAAACCAGTTGTACCAACTACAGGACTTACCCCATATTGAAATGCAATCTCCATATGCTTCCTACCAAATTGTGGTGCAGTTAAGTCGATTAGCACATCGACATCATGCTCTTGAAAGCATGTTTCCATATTTGTGAAAATTGGGACATCAACATTGGAAAAATGATCTAAATCAGATAGTTTTTTTCCTTCATGTTTCGAGTCAACTACTGCAATAAGATTAAATGTTGCCGTATTTTCTACAAGCTTGACGGCCTCACTTCCCATATTCCCTCTTGGCCCTGCAATAACGATATTAACGGTCTTCTCCATCTAAAGCACCCTCTTCATCAAATCTTGTCCAGCGATTTTGATCTCGTTCCTGAAATTTTTTCATCACAAGATCAAATGCTTCATCTAAATCAATATGTAAGGAATTGGCGAAACAAATAAGAACAAACATTAAATCACCTAACTCTTGTTCTAGTGATTTTTCATCTTCTGTTTCCTTTTTTGGCTTTTCACCATAGTAGTGATTAACCTCTCGAGCAAGCTCACCTACTTCTTCTGTCATACGTGCGAGCATCGCCAATGGTGAGAAATAGCCTTCTTTGAACTGTCCAATAAATTGATCAACTTCATTTTGCATTTGCTTCATTGATTTATCCATACTTACACATTCCTCCTTTCTACATGTTAGCGAATTGTTCTTAATTTGACAAATAGAAAATAGAAATTTGATATGAACAACATGATTTTCTATAATAAGTCTACATCAAAAGATAGACTAGGAGGGATAAAAGTATGAATCCAATATTACACATAAAACGAATTATCTTTATTATTCTTGGCTCAGCTGTTTTATCTTTCGGTCTTGTATATTTTAACATGGAAAATCAATTAGCAGACGGTGGGTTTACAGGTATTACGCTGATATTATATTTCATGTTTGAGTTCAACCCCGCTTTGTCAAACCTTGTACTTAATATTCCACTTTTTTTTATAGGATGGAGAATTCTCGGTAGGACAACATTTATTTATACGTTAATCGGAACGTTTAGTGTATCGATCTTTCTTGAGTTTTTTCAACGGTACCCTCTTATTCATATCCCATTACATGATGATATGACTCTTGCCGCTCTTTTGGCTGGCGTATTTATTGGAGTTGGTTTAGGAATTGTTTTTCGTTACGGAGGAACGACTGGTGGTGTAGATATTATTGCTAAGCTAGGGTTCACATATCTTGGCTGGAGTATGGGGAGAACGATGTTTATTTTCGATGCGATTGTCATTAGTAGCTCATTACTCTATTTAAATTATCGAGAAGCGATGTATACGTTACTCGCCGTGTTTGTCGCCGCAAAAGTCATTGATTTTATACAGCAAGGAGCTTATTCTGCTAAAGCATCATTTATCATATCTGATCACGCTTCTGAAATCGCTCATAGTATTATCAATGAAATGGACAGAGGAGCAACGATCTTGACTGGAAAAGGAACTTTTTCAGGTTCTAACAAAGACATACTATATTGTGTTGTTGGACGTAATGAGCTTATTCGTTTGAAAACATTAGTTGAAAAAATTGACCCGCATGCCTTTGTAACTGTCAATGATGTTCAAGATGTAATTGGTGAAGGATTTACACTGGATGAACAAAAACGCCCTCTTACACGTTAAACATTTTAGCTTTTGGCTGGCTGTTTGGACCAATGAAGAAGTACAAATCGAGAGCACTGAAAAAGTCCTTTCTAGTAACTCAAAGAAGAGTAATCGCTCCGCTCGTTGCGCGCCTTGTTATGAGGAACCCACTCATAGCAAGGCTTTCAAAATCGGGCAACGGCTACGCACATTACTTAAAGGCCACTGGAAAAGTGAAAATCGCACTTTTTCAGCGGCCTCCTCTATTTCTCGCAGGAGTCGAGTGACTTCAGCTTTGAGAATTCTCTTTTTCAAAATAACATAAGGATATCATGTACAAAAGAAGTAGTAGAATTTACTCATAAAATAGAAAAAGGTGAATTTGAGCTCGCTCAAATTCACCTTTTCATTACTTAAAGCTAGCTATGCCCCAGCCTTTTGCCGTCTTTTTTACTTAATCATCACCATTCATGCCCAAATACATTAATGCGAAGCTACTAACTCTAGTAAAGCAACGACCGCTGCAGCTACATACGTTAGAGCAGCAGCATTTAACACTTTCTTTGTTTCACGTTCTTCATCATTGCGAATAACACCGGCTGAAACGATTTGCTCCATTGCACGATTACTCGCGTTAAACTCTACTGGAAGAGTGACAAGTTGGAATAAGACTGCTGCAGCCATTGCGATGATTCCAAATAATAACATACCTTGACTAGAAAGTAAGATCCCAGCCAAAATAAGGAAAAATGAGGCATTAGAGCCAAAGCTCGCAACAGGTACTAAAGCATGTCTAAATCGTAAGAAAGCATACTCCTCCTGATCCTGAATAGCGTGTCCTACTTCATGTGCAGCAACCGCAGCTCCGGCTACCGAATGACCGTGAAAATTATCTGTAGACAAACGCACAGCTTTTGAACGTGGATCATAGTGATCAGTTAATGTTCCTTTTACTTCTTCTACTCGTACATTATACAAACCATTATCATCTAAAATTTTCCTTGCTACTTGCGCTCCTGTTAGACCTGATGATGAGGGCACTTGTGAATATTTTCTGTAAGCGCTCTTCACTCTTGATTGTGCCCAAAGTGGAATAATTAAGAGGAGTGCAAAATAAATGATGAAAGTAGTTAAACCCATGTATAGTCACCTCTTATGTTGATCATTTTCTTATAGTTTAATGAGAACATCAAATAAAGTCAAACATTTGCTCTCATTTTCGAAAATGGTCATGAAGTTGTCACTTTATCGAACATATGATAAATATTTTTAAGATCATTATTCTTTTAAGCGAACTTTACGTTTTTCTGCTCGATACTTTTTCCAGCCAACATACGTTAATGATCCAGTAATCATACTACCAATTGTAAAAATCACCCACCAAAATGAAGGATCCGTATTATCCTCCTTCATTCTCTTATATAGTTGCTCCCACTCTTCTTTCATCAACTCCATATGGTCTACGAGCTTATTATTACTTGTGCTCTCTATCCTCATTCGGTCTAAATAAGCTATTTGAGCATCTATACGTTGTAACTGTTGAGGTTCTGTGTCTATATATAAAGCTGGGCGTATCATCTCATATTGATTTAAAAGTTGATTTAAACGAACTTGGAAAGCTTGTTCATCGTTTTCGACTATTGATGCCTCCATTTCCGTTAATGCTTGCATCACAACCTCTTCAGTCTGTAGCCATAGGGGGTGAAATTCACTTGTTAGAGCATCAACAGCTAATCGAAAGGATGTCACTGCCCTAATACGATCTTCCAACATTATATCGGTCGCTGTTAATGATTGCTCGGCTTTTTCAAAGGCTAAAATAACAGCGCGTAAAGAACTCATTGTAATACCTTCTTCACGAAAATCAATTTCTAAAAATGAATTAGAGAAATGGTTCATTAATTGTTTTGATTCAGCAAATTTTTCTTGCTTCGTTAATTGAAGAATTTGATCAGACATATGATTTAATTGTTTCCAAGTATGTTGTGATGGAGAGTCATCAGCATAAGCAGTTACTGGAATGATTAAAGAAATCGTTATGATAGCGATGAGTATTTGTCGCATCCTTGTCCCTCCTTTTTCTACTCTCATCCTATGAATTTGTGGACAAGAGTAGACCAAAAAAAGAAGGTTATTATCGAACAAGTATAAAACGATTCTTTCTAACCGCTAATAAGTAAACGACTAGAATGGAGAATAGGCTAAGTCCAAACGTAAAAAAACCTATTTGTTCAATATAAGAATTTAAGCCTCTTGATACCCAAGGGTGCATCATAAATCCATAATCAATATAATCATTCAAAATTGTCCAAATAGCTACAATTAATAAATGCCACAATTTAATACGAAAATAAGGTGAATAAAGAATTGCTTGTAAGGCCATTCCAGCATGAGAGGCTATCAGCATATAATTTTTCCAATTTAACGGGTCACCTACTAAGCCAGCGCCGATATTCATGGCTACAGCCCATATCCCATACTTAATGAGTGTCACAGCAGCAAATGCCTCAATAAGTGGTATTTGTTTTTTATAAAGAAGTGCCACTAATACAAAGACAAAAAATAAACTCGCAGTTGGACTATCGGGTACAAATAATATAAAATGAGCTGGTGTTTGAGCTAATTGATCAGCATACCAAATGTATCCATAAATTGTCCCTAAAATATTAATCATTAATAAAAGAAAAAGAATTCTCTTGTCCCCAAAAAGGGGAAGTATTCTTTCTTTTAACATATACTTTCCCTACCTTTATGTATGATTCACACAAGTAATGATTTGTTCTTTATGAAGAAAGTGCCCTAAAAGATAAAATCCTACCTTTTAGGGCACTCGTGAAACGTGTTACGCTTATTCTTCTGGTTGACCGTCAGCAACGATATATTCAGCAAGGATCTCGAGTTCTTCGTCTGTCCCTTCAAATGCTCCACCTGGCATAGCTGTCCCTTCAATACCATTGATGATAATTTCAATCGTTTCTTCAACAGTTAGTTCCGAATCAATTAGTGAAGGTCCAACACCTGGAACACCAGCTAAATTGTCACCATGACAACCAATACAGCTCGTCTGGACTGAATAAATTTCGTAGCCTTGTGCTTCCATATCAATTTCTACCTCTTCTACAATCATACCTTGCTCAGCAGCAGCTTCCCAATCATGTTGAGCAACTGATTCCCACGTTAAATATGCAACAGCGATAAATGAAAGAATCATTATAGAAGAAGCAATTGGTCGTTTAATCGGACGTCTTTCTTTGCCTGTATCTAACCATGGAGCAAGTAGTAGTGCTCCAAAAGCTAATCCTGGAATAACGATTACACCGATCACATTATAGTCACCAGATGCAAATTGATATTTTAATAATTGATACAAGAATAAGAAATACCAGTCAGGTAATGGTATGTAGCCTGTATCATTCGGATCAGCCATACGTTCTAACGGTGCTGGATGGGCAACCGTTAAACAAAGAAATCCCATTAAGAAAACGGCACCTACTAGCCATTCCTTTAAAAGGAAATTAGGCCAGAATGCTTCTGTTTTCCCTGGATACTCTGAATAATCTTTTGGTATGTTAGGTTTACGATTATTTGCCTTCACACGAGAATCACCGACAAATTGTAATCCTTTCCCTCGTTCCATCTCTATTCCCTCCTTTACTAAGTTCGCATCACTTTAGTTTACAATGGTCCTGAGATACCTTGTTTTCGAATCATGTAGAAGTGAGCTGCAAGTAGACCTAACAACGCACCAGGTAAAAAGAATACATGAATCGCGAAGAATCGCGTTAAGGTTGCTGCACCAATAATATCTCCACCTGCTAGCAACGCTCTTGCAAATCCACCAATAACCGGCACACTCTCAGCGATCTCAAGTACAACCGCTGTTGCAAAATACGCTTTCATATCCCAAGGTAATAAGTAACCTGTTACACCTAAAGCAAGCATAACAAAGAAAATGAGGACACCGACAACCCAGTTCAATTCACGTGGCTTCTTATATGAACCTGTAAAGAAGACACGTAACGTGTGTAAAAACATCATAACAATAACTAAACTTGCGCCCCAGTGGTGCATCCCACGAACGATTACACCGAAGGCTACTTCATTTTGTAAAAAAGCTACAGATTGATAAGCGTTAATAATATCTGGTGCATAGTACATCGTTAAAAACATACCAGATAAAATTTGAATAACTGTAATAAAGAACGTTAGTCCGCCAAAACAGTATACGAACGCAGAGAAGTGGTGAGCAGGGTTAACATGCTCAGGAACTTCATGGTCAGCAATATCCCGCCACATTGGCGTAATATCAAGACGCTCATCAACGTAGTCATAAATTTTTTGAAGCATTGATTACGCTCCTCCCTATGTTCGTTGATAAATTGATCCTAAATAAACTTTTCCATCCTCTACCTTGACTTCATAAGCGTCAAGTGGTCGTCTTGGCGGAGTACCAGGAATATTATGCCCATCCTTATCAAATCGTCCGAAGTGACATGGACAGAAGAATTGCTCCGGATAGTCATCATTCCCGTCATACGCAACGGTACAGCCTAGATGAGTACAAATGGCAGACAATGCTGTTACTTCATTATCACGGATATAAACGTAAACGTCTCGTGATACCTCAGATTCGTACCATGCATCAACTTGATCGAAATTGAATGGAAATACTTGTGGATCTTCGGTCAGTTGATCTACATCACATACGTATAAAAATTCAGATTCCGCTCCAGCTCTCAAAGCTGGGTCTAGGGCAAAGCGCGCCATTGGCATTAACATACCAGCAGCCATGAATCCGCCAACCCCCGTAAGCGTATACGTAAGAAATTGTCTCCGTGATACTTTGTGGTCTTTTTCGCTCACTCATTTTCCCCCCTTGCACAAGTAAAGTCAACCCAAAAACGGGCGTAAATAAGCACATATTATACTAGGACATACTCATGATAATACAACAGACATGAATGTGCAACAACTTCTAGCTTTCGGCACAAATTCGGCAAACTTTTTCATGTTCTTGATTGCCATCTGTTTGTCACAATTGGGATCAATTGTTTCATTTGATCATGAATGACATGGTTACGATTTTCACTATCAAGGTGCTCCAAAGGAATAGACGGTAACCAAATATGCAGACCTTGTAATTCCCCTTCGACCTGACGCCACTTTCCATCTGAAGTCAAATAGACAACATGTTTAAAGCCTTCTTTGAGAAGATTGTCTTCCCATAGTTGCAATCGATGTAAACATTGTTCATTGGATTCCGTTGCAAAGTATGTAAATGCTGGAAATAATACAACCCTCCCATGGAACTGCTTTTCTAACTCGTGAGATATAATCGTAATGAATTCTCCCATAGAAACTGTTCCTTTTACTTCAGTTCCCCAAGAAATCGGGATTAAGGAAATAATAGCTGTATCTATATATTCCCTCGCTTGTAAATAAGTATCCATATCATTTGCATTCCATTTCATTTCATCACCTCGTTTACACTTGATACTAAGCCTAGAGAATCGCACTTAAATGAATCATACAATAAAAAAGCACAGCAATTTGCTATGCAAAGAACATAAGCATCTAATTTTTTTCTTTTTCTTCATCAAGCTTTTTTAATTCCAATAATAACGTTATGAATCGATCTTGATCTTTTTCATCTAGTGCACGATCTATCTCGTTCGTTAATCGCTCTCTTTGATATGAGATTAATGAACGCTGTAAAATAAACGTTGCCGCCTCATCATACACTTTTGTTAGTTCTACATCGTCAGGAACGTACGGATTTTCTTCTAGTACAGTTAAAAATGGTGAATATCGATTTGCTCCTTGAAAGTGGAGTTCTATATATACATCTTCGGATTGATTTAAGCGAATATCGTGATAGGCTTTTTCGGTATCAGTTGTCACATGGTGTTGCTTGTGAAAAGAAAAAGGTAGGTGATCCACTCCTTTTGCAGATATAATTAGCCCTTTAGGGGTATGGGCAGCTTTTTCAACAAAATGAACATACTTCATTAAATCATCATCAGACATTAAAAAATTTAATAACCATGTACATTCCCGACGCTTCAATTCGAATTCTGCTAAGAATTGTTTGAGAAACTCCTTCTTTTCACTAACTGATATCATATGACCCATTTCGTCCTCCTTGCGAAGTAATGATGTATGATATGATTATTCATTTACTTAATCGTTATTCTTCACTTAAAAGATTTTCTAGTAACTCTACAATATCATATCGCTCCGGTTTTAGTACTAAAAGACGTTCAAAAATCTCCCTCGCTTTTTCTCTCCTACCGTACTCGAGTAAAAATTGGCCATATTCCTCGAGGAAATCAATATCTTTGACATAGTATTCCGCTATTTCTTTGTACAAGATTTCTGCCTTTTCATATTCATCTAATTCACGTAAAGCAGATGCCTCATACCATTTATACATGACATCATCTTCGCCGTAATCTTTCATATGATTCATTAAATCCAATAGCTCTTCATGTAAGTTTTGATGTTTATAGTATGCAGACAATGTATGAACGGCTTCAACATTTGACGGGTTTAATGCAATCACTTTTTGTAAATAGGACTCACCGTCTACTTCAACATTTTTCTTGAAGGAGAGCTTTGCAGCTTGAATATACAAGGATTCATTATATTGGTCTACACTCATTCCTGCTTTTAACGTATCTAATGCTTCATCAATTCTTTCTTCTGATTCGTAAGCCTTTGCTAAATAAGCGTAAACGGAAGAGTAGTCAGGATCTAACGTCTTAAGTGTTTCGAACTGTTCAATAGCAAGTATCATATCACCCATTTGATAAGCTGTGAAACCATAACCAAATAAAGCATCTGCGTTCATATTCTTTTTTATACCAATTTGATAATAATGAATGGCATCTTCAAATTGACCAGTAGCACTGTAGGCTTCAGCTAACGTCAACTCTAGATATGTATCAGGTATTACCTCGTCAGCATGAACAGCTTTTTTTAAATGAGGGATGCTTTTAAAATAGTCACCACGTGATAAATAAAATTCTCCCAAGCCATATGAGATGATCGGTTCATCAGGAGCTATTTTCATCGCATTTAACAGCTTTTGTTCAGCAACCTCGTCTAATGATTGTAGCTGATACAAATCAGCTAAAAGTAATTGTGCTTGTAAATAGGCAGGGTCATTCTCTTTAATTTCATTTAGCATTTCAATGGCTTCATCTTCTTGATCAAGATCAATTAATAATTCAGCAGCAAATGTGTACAGATCACCTTCATCTGGATATAACATTAGCAATTCGTCGATTACTTCTTTTGCTTTTTGGACGTGACCTAACTCTTGATAAACTTGAGCAATTTCGTATTTTGTTTGATGATCAGCTCGTTTAAGTAATAGTTCTATTTCATTTAAACCCTCATCAACCTTGCCCGATTCTATTTTTTGAATAATAACGTCTAATGATTCGACCACTTTTGTAAGCCTCCTTCTCTCACAAGGATAACGATATCGTATCATTTTTTGTGCTAAGAAGAAAGAATGTTCTCTTCTATAAGAAAAACCGCGCAGCGGACTTTTCTTATAAGCGTTGTGAGAAGTCGTTACAGCGGTTTTATCTTTTTTTATTGAAAGTGTCCGTCTTTTAGAAAAAGCATGAAACGAGCCTATCAGCCTCCTCCAATGAATTCACTTAAAGCTACCTTGATTACAAGATTAAGAATTTTATATATTATTGCCTTTTAATCAAAGAAACCTATTGAGCTATGTCTTTTAACAAAACAACTCTCTTCAGTATGATGATCGATATACATGATTTTCTTGCTCCATCAAATCATTCATTGACAAAAAGCGTCCAGGGCGAATGATTTGAATAGGCTGACCAAAACCGGGTTTTAGATCAATTTCATTTAATACTTTTAGAATTCGACCTCTTAATACAACTAAATCAGGTTCTTCATGTTTATAATGTTCTATATCTCGTGCAGTACGCTTTCTTTCTTCATAACGTTTTTTTCTTTTTCGATCAACATATGCAATATAATCGAGATCACTCCCTGCAATAAGAGTTCCCTTTTGTGGGAATAAACCGATCTTTTGTAACAATGACTTATTTATTCTATTACTATATTGTGAATCTAGATCAGTATGAATACCATAATCTAAGCAATACTTCCTCCAAATAACCTCAAGTGACTTTGCGCGTTTAGTCGAAGCTTGGAAAACAGGGATGATCGCTAAAGGGTAATGTAATAGCGTATGAGAGATGTGTGTCCATTTAATAGAGTGAATATCCTCTTCTGTCGTTAGTTCAACTTTTAAATAAGGAATGAGCATGTTTTGACATTTGCGTATAAAGCTCATTCTAATTAAATAAGCAGGAATGGTAAGTCCAATGACATAATCAATTGTGCTCTTTTTTAAATAGGCATTCCAATTGTGATAGACATTTGCAAGCTCACTTTCGTATTTTACATGTGGAGCGATTGCGACTGTTGTACAGCCGTCTTTTATCAGTTGTTTTTGTCTTTCGTATAGTATATCATCCCCACCTTCATATAATAATGAATCATCAAAGTAAACACGCCCACTACATAGAACAGTCCCGTTCATACTAACTCTTTTTTTATTCCACTGCTTGAAAGTAGTAGTGGCATAGCGTACTCGACCTTCTTCAACAATAAAACAGCGATCTTTCACTCTCTTTTCATCAACTTTGATTACTTTGTCTAGTAAGTACATCTGTATCCCTCCTTATGGTTTCTTCTACTAGACAAGCTATGAATGTAAATGAAAAATAAGAACGTTGAAACGTAAATGGATCACACTATGAGAACAAAAAGATATTTATTTTTTTCTAAATATGGTTGACTTTTTATAAAAAAGAAGTATACTTTAATTAAGCGTATGGTTTCTCTCCGCTCCTATCCATACAACTTAGCTTATTTTCCTCGCATTTGTAAACGCTTACTAGTTTACGGATACGAGGGCTTTTTTTTGTAAATTAAAACGGCTCCCCTGCTTTACAAAGGAAGCCGTTTTTTCTAATTTCTAATGAAGTAGTACCGTTTTTATTATCTTTGTAATTGTTGAATATGTTCAAAAAAAGTAGGATAAGAAACAGCAATCGCCTCACTTCTTTCAATTATCATCGTCCCTTGTGCAATAAGGCCGGCGACAGCCATTGCCATACCGATACGATGGTCACCGTAACTATTCACATGAGCTCCATGAAGTGCTGCTTGCCCTTCTATCACCATTCCATCTTCTGTTGCGGTAATTTTAGCTCCTGCTTTCGTTAATTCACTAACCACTGTATCAATACGGTTTGTTTCCTTTACTTTTAATTCCTCCGCATCACGAATGACCGTCTTTCCTTGTGCTTGAGTAGCTAATACAGCAATTACAGGGATCTCATCTATTAATCGAGGAATTAATGGACCGCCGATATCAATTCCTTTTAATTTAGAGGTTGAAATCGTTAAATCAGCAACAGGCTCCCCACCTGCATTTCGCTCATTTTCAATCGTTAATTCAGCCCCCATTTGCTGTAGGACATCAATAATTCCTGAACGAGTTGGATTCATACCAACACCGTGTAACGTAATTTGACTATTAGGAACAATAGCACCTGCAACAAGGAAAAAAGCAGCAGAAGAAATATCTCCTGGAACGATAATATGTTGAGCTTGAAGTGATTGTCCCCCTTCAACGGAAACTGTTAGACCGTCTCTCTGAACTTCAACACCAAAAGCTTCTAACATACGTTCTGTATGATCGCGGGATAATGCAGGCTCGTTAACGGAGGTTACCCCATCACTTTGGAGACCAGCTAATAGAATGGCTGATTTTACTTGAGCACTGGCCACTTTAGATTGAAATTGAATAGCTTTAGTAGTACCACCACGAATCGATAATGGTGTGAAGTTCCCATCATCTCTTCCATCAATGGTTGATCCCATTTCTCGTAATGGACTAGTCACTCTTGCCATTGGCCTTTTCGCAATAGAATCATCGCCTATGACAACAGAATGGAATGGGCGCGTTGCTAGAATTCCTAACATAAGCCGCGTTGTTGTACCTGAATTACCTACATCCAATATTTCACTAGGCTCTTCTAACCCTTCCCATCCGTTTCCTTCGATCGTCACTTTTTCATTTTCTTGTTCAATAGCTACTCCTAATTTACGAAAGCAGCTAATTGTACTTAAACAATCTTCTCCAGGTAAGAATCCTTCCACTGTTGTATTCCCATTTGCAATGGCTCCAAACATGACAGCGCGATGAGAAATTGATTTATCTCCTGGTATACGAATAGTACCATTTAATCCATTCATTACTTGATTCACACTTACTTTAGCCATGTATACCCCTCCTTATAATATATATGTTTCATACATTTCATTTTCTAAATGTATTTTCGCGCGTTGCCTATCTTCTTCAGACCTAAAACTAATGCTTAACACACCCATGATATCTTCTCTCGTTTCTAAAATACGAATATTGGTTAAACTTATATCGTGTTCAGCAAGTATACCTGTGACATCTGATATGACACCTGGATGATCAGGAATATCGACAAACAGATCATAAAACGATGGGATTGCTCCTTTTTCACGAGGAGGTAATCCTTCACGAAATGATTTAGCGGCTTGAAAGTAATGGAAGATCGCTTCTGCATTTTCATGCACTAACATATTTCGAACTTTTTCCATCTCTTCTAACCATTCATCTAGTAATGTTAAAAGGCTTTCCTTATTATGTAATAAAATGTCTCTCCACATCGTTGGGCTAGAAGATGCGATTCTTGTAATATCTCGAAATCCTCCTGCTGCTAATTGTGAAACGAGCCGATCATCACCATCTAAATTGGCCAATTGATGAACTAGTGAGGCTGCAACAATATGCGGAAAGTGACTAATTGCACCAGCAAACCGATCATGATCGTCCGGAGTTAACTCTAAGAATGTAGCTTTTGTTCCTTTGAGCCAATTTTGTAATTGAATAATGTGCCTAGTATCTGATTTATTAACGGGAGTAAATATATAAAATGCATTTTCAAACAAGTGCACTCGAGCTGCTTCTACACCACTTTTATGTGAGCCGGCCATAGGATGTCCACCGATGAAAACGACATCTTTTTCAGCTAAACAAGATGCTGTTTCAACAATTTTCTTTTTCGTGCTTCCGACGTCAGTAATTAATGCTCCTGACTTTAGCTCTAACTGGCATAGCTCTTTAATTAATTCTTCTGTTTTTAATACAGGAGTAGCTAGCACTATTAAGTCAGCATTCTTCACCCCTTCTTCAATAGATGGTGCTACTTCATCAATTACTTTTAAAGATAGTGCCATTTTCTGTTGTTCATCTGAAATATCGTATCCTGTTATTCGAACATGATGCTCTGAGCGAATGGCTAACGCTATGGAGCCACCAATTAACCCTAATCCAATAATAAAAGCTGTTCGCTCCATCCCTTTCTCCTTTCTAATCAAAATTCTAAACATGCTGTCAAGAGGGTGGGACAAAAGTATTTTAGGAAAGGAGAATCCGAACAAATCTAGAGTGGAGCACGTGCACCGTTCCTGAAATATTCGGATTCTCAGATGAACACTTTTGTTATATCCCAACCTCATCGTGCGTAGTCGTTACAGGGAAAACGTGTAACGTACGAAGCCGACGTCACCCGAGAATATACTTACATCTTCTTTGGTAAACTTTTTTAGTCTCATTTCTTCAAAAAACCGTCTCTCATCCATGTATGAAAGACGGATTCCTTAAGTCATCTTTTATTGAACGGTTGAATGATTTACTAATTCTTCTAAATACGTAAATAACTCTTCGTTATCTTCTTTTTTACCAATCGTTATGCGAACACATGTCGGAAATCCTAACGCTTTACCTGAACGAACAATAAATCCTTTTCTTAGTAGAAAATCAAACACTCGATCTCCCGATTGTTTAAAGTCAATTAAAATGAAGTTCGTTTGCGAAGGGTAATAATAAAGCTCGTGCTTCTGACAAAATTGTTCGAACTGCTTCATTCCTTCCGTATTCTTTTCCACACATTCATCAATAAATGCCTGATCCTCAAGAGCTGCGATAGCCGCACAATGAGCAAAAGAATTGTTATTAAAAGGAGGACGAACAGGGTCAATGCTTGATACAAACCCTGCACTTCCAACGCCATAACCGATACGTAAAGCTGCTAAACCATAAGCTTTTGAGAATGTACGTAATACCATTAAATTAGGATACTTTTTAATTAAAGGTATCGTATTCGGGTAATCTTTCGCAGTTACATATTCATAATAAGCTTCATCAGAAACGACTAATACATGTGGAGGTACTTGATCTAAGAAACGTTTAAAAGTATCTTCATTCACATAAGTACCTGACGGATTATTCGGATTACAAACCCAAACAATTCGTGTCATTTCATCAATAGCTTGGAGCATCGCCTCTAAATGATGTACGCCATCTACCGATGGAACTTCGCGAACCTCTGCCCCTTCAATTGTTGCGTTTAATTTGTATTGTGAAAAGGTGGGATCAGCTGTGACTGTATTTGTACCTGGTGATAAAAGAGCCCGACATAAAAATTGAATCACTTCATCAGATCCATTACCAAATATTAATTGTTCTGGCGTAACACCTAATTTCAAAGCAACTTTTTCTCGCAATTTTGCTGAATACCCATCTGGATAAATGGTTGTATTTGTTGCTGATTCGCTAATGGCGGTAGCTACGCGTTTTGAAGCGCCATAAGGATTTTCATTTGAAGCTAATTTAACGACTCGTGTTAATCCAAGCTCTTCTTTAACCTCTTCAATTGGTTTACCTGGTTGATATGAAGGTAAACCAATAATTTGCTGTTTGATATCCATCACAAGCACATCCTATCTTATCATTATTGATCTTCACTTTCAGCTAATGAACTGACAAGTCGTTCAATTTCTAGTAATGCTTCAGATCGTTTATTTTCGTCTAACAATCGTTGTTCCAGTTCACCAATCTTGCTAACTAATGCACTTCCGACGACGACTCCATCAGAGTGCTGGCGCATTTTGCTCGCTTGTTCGGGCGTCGAAATTCCAAAGCCAACAGCTGTTGGGATCGTACTTGCCTTGCGAACGGTCTGCAAAAACTCATACACTCTAGGATCAAATTGTGCTCGTGCACCTGTAACACCTAAAGAAGATACACAATAAAGAAACCCTTGTGACCTTTCAGCGATTTTGACGATACGCTCCTTAGATGTGGGGGCGACTAACAAGACAAGTGAAAGATTAAATTGATTACATAGTTCTGCAAAATCTCCACTTTCTTCATAAGGTAAATCAGGAACGATAAAACCATCAATTCCGTAATTAGCTGCCTCTTCGACAATCCGCTTTTCGCCGTATTGCATTAATGGATTGACATATGTGAAAATGATAACAGGAATTGTTAATCCTCGTTCTCTCATTTGTGGTACTAACTTCAAAGCTTTTTCTAAACTCATTCCATGCTTCAAAGCTCTTTTCGATGCTGCCTGAATGGTTGGTCCATCAGCAAGTGGATCGGAATAAGGAATACCAAGCTCTAAAATAGAAGCACCCGCCTTTTGAAGTGTTAGTGCAATGTCAATTGTCGCTGCACTCGATGGATCTCCCGCTGTAATAAAAGGGATAAATAGTGGCTTATCTCCACCTGTGACAGCTTTCATACGTTTAGTTGCCATTTTCATCCCCCCTAAAATGTTTCATTAATGTGTGAACATCTTTATCTCCTCGACCTGACAAACAGACTAGTATCGTCTCGTTTGGCGTTAATTCTTTCGCACGTTCAAACGCTTTAGCTAGCGCATGGGCAGATTCAATTGCCGGTATGATTCCTTCGGTTTCAGACAAAAGCTTTAATGCATCTAGTGCTTGTTGATCTGTAACAGCTTCATAGTTCACACGGTTCGTACTTGCTAAATAGGCATGTTCTGGTCCTATTCCTGGATAATCGAGACCAGCAGAAATCGAATATGGTTCAATTATTTGGCCAGCTTCATTTTGAAGAAGATAGGTTAATGAGCCATGAATAACGCCTTTTGTTCCTTTTGTAATGGTCGCTGCATGCTGATTCGTATCAATACCTTTTCCTGCAGCCTCAACACCAATTAGCGTAACATCATCATCTAAAAAAGGGTAGAACATACCAATTGCGTTACTTCCTCCTCCGACACAAGCAATAATTTCTTTAGGAAACTCACCTACTCGCTTTAAAAATTGCTCTTTTGATTCATCTCCAATAATACGTTGGAAATCTCGAACCATTTTCGGATACGGATGTGGTCCAACAACTGATCCAATTAAATAGAATGTATCTTCTGCATTTGTGACCCAATATCGAATCGCCTCATTCGTAGCATCCTTTAACGTTTGACTCCCTGAAGTAGCAGGAACAACTTTAGCCCCTAACAACTCCATTCGAAAAACATTTAGTGCTTGCCTTTCCATATCTTCAGCACCCATAAATACTTTACATTCAAGACCAAATCTTGCTGCAATCGTTGCTGTGGCAACACCGTGCTGACCTGCACCTGTTTCAGCGACTATTTTCTTTTTGCCCATTCGTTTTGCAAGTAATGCCTGCCCCATCGCATTGTTTAATTTGTGAGCGCCTGTATGCAAAAGATCTTCTCTTTTCAAATATATATTGGCTCCACCTAAAACCTTAGAGATATTTTCAGCATATGATAATGCTGTTGGTCTCCCTGCATACTCTTGTAAATGCTCTAAGTATTCAGTGTGAAAGGATTCATCTAAAAGAGCTTTATCTAACTCATTTTCCAATTCTTCTAACGCATTCATTAATGTTTCAGGAACATATTTACCTCCGAAGTCACCGAAACGTCCACGTTTATTTGGTACCATTTCTATTCATCCTTTCCTCTAACTGCCGCACAAGTTCATATGATTTCCGACCATTCTCTTCAATTCCACTAGATAAATCAATACCATCAGGTTCATAGCGCAATAAATTTTGTACATTATTTGGGTTTATTCCACCAGCGATCCACACTGGAACGTGTTGTCTATGCCCTTCCTCAATATATTGAGGGACAAATCGCCAATCAAATGAGATACCAGTCCCTCCCCATTGTTGCCCTACTTTACAATCTATGACGTATCCATCAACTAATCCTTCATATGTCTTCATCGTTTCTAGAGCATTATCATGATGATGGATCACCTTCCAAATTGATTGCTTGACTAATGACTTTAGCTGTTTAATGTACTCAGCTGGCTCATTTCCATGACATTGAATAATATCTACATTTAAGTCAACTAATTGTCTTTGAATTTCTTCTATCGGTTCATTCACAAAAAGAGTAACAATTTTCTTTTGCTCCTTCAGACCATTCTGAAGCCAAAGTTGCAATTGCTCTCGCGAAACACGGCGTTTACTCTTGGCAAACACAAAACCGATATATTCCGCAGTACTTGAGGAAGCAACGCTCACATCATGCTCAGAATGATTTCCACACAACTTAAGTAGAGGATGAGGCATGATACTCTCCTCCAAACAAAGCTTTAATACCTTCTTTAGGAGATGAAGCACGCATTAATGATTCCCCGACTAACACACCAGCTGCCCCTGCCTGTTTGACACGCTTAATATCTTCCTCTGTATGAATCCCACTTTCACTAATAAACAAGCTACCTTCGGGAATTAATGGTGCCATTTCATCTGTTTGTAGTAGTGATGTTTCAAATGTTTTTAAATTGCGATTGTTCACACCAATCACTTTTGGTGTGAAGCAATTTAATAATTCCATTAATTCATTCTTTGCATGAACTTCAACAAGGCATTCGAGTCCAACGGAATAAGCGTAATCATACAATTTCTTTAACTCTTCTATCGGCACAGTTCCTACAATGAGAAGCATCGCATCGGCGCCGATTTTGACCGTCTCATCCACTTGTTTCTTGTCAATAATAAAATCTTTTCGCATTACGGGAATGGCGCAGACTTCTTTAACAGCAGATAAGTAATCACGATGGCCTTGGAAATAATCTACATCTGTTAAGACCGAAATCGCATCAGCACCACCTGCTTCATACCCCTTTGCAATGTCTTGTGGATGAAAATCAGGGCAAATAAGTCCCTTTGATGGCGAAGCTTTTTTTACTTCAGCTATTAAACCAATGGAATGGGTAGGATGGCTTAAAGCATCATAGAGGGAGTAATGCTGAACTTTTTTTTGCGATGGCATAATTAAGTTAGCAATTTCCTTTTGCTTTGTTTTTAAAATTTGATCAAGCACGTTCGGTTGCCCCCTTCTGTAACGCTTTGTAATGCTCATCTATTTGTCCAGAGCTTAACGCAGTTTGTGTTTGTTGAACGCCTTCTTTAATCGTATTGACTTTTCCGTATACATAAAGAGCTGCGCCAGCATTAAGTGCAACGATATTAGTTGCTGATTCGTTCGCTTCTCCTTTTAATATTGCTCGAATTAATTCGGCGCTTTCTAACGGAGTATCCACTTGAATATCAGACAAATTGCCACGTTTTAGCCCCATATCCTCTGGGGTGATCGTATATTCCTTTTTCGTATTTCCTGCTACTTCAATTAAGTATGACTCCGTCGTAATCGATAATTCATCTAACCCGTCTCTTCCAGTAACAAAAAGGGTGCGCTCTGTCCCAATCGATAACAGAGTACTAGCCATTTTCTTCGCATATTCAAAATCAGAAACACCGATTAGTTGTCTTTTCGCTTTTGCTGGATTAGTCATCGGTCCTAAAAAATTGAAAACCGTTCTGAAACCAATTTCTTTTCGCGGCGCGACCGCATGCTTCATCGATTGATGATAGAGCGGTGCAAACAAAAAGCAAAGATTATAATCTTGAAGAGAACGGCTTGCTTGTTCAACTGAATGTTGGATAGGGATCGATAGTTCTTCAAGTACATCAGCACTACCACTTTTTGACGAGACAGCTCGATTTCCATGTTTTGCGACAGGAACATTTAACCCTGATAAAACGATAGCAGTTGCTGTTGAGATATTAAATGTTCCTAAATGATCTCCACCTGTCCCGCACGTATCTATGACATTTACCCCTTCTGTGTTAATAGAAACAGAATGTGAACGCATCGCTCGAACAAATCCAATCATTTCTTCGACTGTTTCACCACGGAATCGCAAAATGGTTAGAAGACTAGCGATTTGGCTTGGTGTTGCATGACCTGACATGATCTCATTCATAACCTGTTCAGCTTGTTCAGTCGATAGTGTTTCATGGTTCATACAATGACGTAATATGTCTTTAAGCATGGCTCTCTCTCCCTTCATCTCCGAACATTCTCTCAGCTATTTGTACGGCTCTTACTAATGCTTTTGCTTTGTTTTGCGTTTCTTCATATTCTCGTTCAGGGACTGAATCAGCAACCACACCCGCACCAGCTTGAATATAGGCTGTTTGATTTTTAATAACCATTGTTCGAATGGCAATACACGAATCAATATTTCCATCAAAGCCAAGATAGCCAATTGCACCAGCGTACACACCACGTTCTGTCGGTTCTAATTCATGTAAAATTTCCATTGCTCTTATTTTAGGCGCTCCTGATACAGTGCCAGCTGGAAAAGAGGCCATTAATGCTTCTAACGGTTTTGTGCTCTTTTGTAATTGCCCCGTAACTTTTGAAATGATATGCATGACATGTGAGAATTTTCCGATTTCAAGCAATGTAGGTGTTTCAACAGAACCGTATTCAGCAATACGTCCGACATCATTTCTAGCAAGATCAACTAACATATAATGCTCAGCACGTTCTTTTTCATCAGCTAATAGTTCAGTGGCAAGTGCTTGATCCTCTTCTTCTGTCTTCCCACGCTTTCTAGTACCTGCAATCGGATGAATTTCTACATGGCCATCTTGAACTTGAACGAGACGCTCAGGTGAGCTTCCAACTACTTCCATAGTGTTAAACTTTAGATAAAATAAATATGGAGATGGATTAATCATTCGTAACACTCGATAAATATTTAAAGCAGATGACGTTACATTCATTTCAAATCGTTGTGATAATACAGCTTGAAAGACGTCTCCAGCTCGAATGTACTCTTTAATTTGCTCGACATCTCTTAAAAAATCAGTACGTTTATAATTTGAAATGACATCATCGAAGGTCACTTCATCATCTGTTTCAGGAAGGTGTTTCAACAGCAATGGAGCTTGAGGTTGTTCTAATAGTTGTGAAACACGATCAATTTCAGCTTTCGCTCTACTATAAGCAAGTTCTTCTTCACCTTCGTCTGGCCTTGCATGTACTAAAATTGTTAATTCTTTATTAATATGATCATAGGCAATTAATGTCTCGCATACTAAAAAGTGATAATGAGCAATTCGATCATCGACCTGGCGAGCCAGTGACGGTTCTATCGTCTCAATTGCATCATAGCTCATATAACCAACAGCTCCACCTCTGAAAGGAATGGCAATATCAATTGGTTGTACTTTTAAATAGTCCATCATTGAATTAAAGGCTTCTTGGAATGTGTTTAACTTTGTTAGAATTTCCCCTTCCTCTAAATTCGTAAAAGAATATACACCATTCTCTTCAATTAATTCAAATATCGGATTAATTCCAATGAAAGAATACCTAGACCAAGGTGAATGCTCATCTTTACTTTCAAGTAAAAATGAAACTTGATCTCCTAATTGATGTACAATTTGCACAGGGGTTAGCCCATCAGCAAATAGCTTTTCCACAACAGGAATGGTCTTATAGTCGCGGGAAAACTGTTGAAAATCAGTAAACGTTGGGGTAATCATATCCTTCACTCCTTTAGGAATGAATGAAATGAGTGGGAGGTGAACAAATATATAACTGAATAAGCCTCCTAAATACATTCGATTAGGAGGCATTACGACTAATCCTCAACTAAACTCAGCTCTCCTCAACTCAATCTCATTCTTATACTAAGCTAATCTTTTCTCACTAGTTGATTACTTTAATTGATTCGTAGTAATCAGTTTTCTCAACTCGCCTTTAGTCTACTCCGAACTCACTTATTCGTCAAGGATAAGTCAGGTCTCAGCTTAACGGCATCATTCAAATAAATATGGTCAATATCGCTTTGTGATTGGTCAGTATTCACAGTCATCAATACTCGAACACAAAGGGGCAAGCTCTCAGGAACTGGAATTTCTTGAGCGCATACGACAGGAACATATTCCCAACCGTTTAGCTCGCGTAATACTTTTGCTGGAAATGCTTCGTTTAAATCTGCTGTAACCGTAAATAATACATGTGCGACCATTTCCGGCTTTAGTTTGTTTTTGGCGATCATTTCATTCACTAACACATATGTCTCTTTTGTAATATCAGCAACTGTATTTGCTTGAACAGTTGTAGCGCCTCTAATACCTCTAACCATGTGCCCCCTCCATCCGTTCATCAAGAAGTACCCGAATCTTCTCAGGTGGGATATTCACAATTGTCGCTTCTCCCAATCTCTTTAATAGAACCATTCGTATAGTACCCGCTTCTACTTTTTTATCCTTACTCATTGTTTGTAACAAGCGTTCTCGATTTAATGAAGCAGGTATTTTCGTGCGATAGCCTAATTGTAAAAACCAATTTTCGTATTGTTCAATATGAAAATTTACGTTCAACATTTCTTCTGATAAGCGCAACGCAAAAAGCATACCAATCGCAACAGCTTCTCCATGTGTGATCTTTCCATAACCAAGCTGTGCCTCTATTGCATGTCCAAGCGTATGACCAAAATTAAGGTGAGCACGAATGCCATGCTCCTGCTCATCCTCACTCACTACGTCTGCTTTAACAGAAATCGAGCGAGCCAGCATGTCATTAAGGCGTTCAACTGAAATAGTCTTAAATGATGTCCATTCCTTCTCTAACTGTTTCAAAAAAGCCTCATCGCGAATAAATCCATGCTTAATGACTTCGGCAAATCCAGATTTCCACTCTTCTTCTGGTAAGGACATTAAACAATCTGTATCATATAAAACAGCTTCAGGTTGATGAAAGCTCCCTACCATATTTTTTCCTAGCCGATGATTAATTGCGACCTTTCCACCTACACTACTATCGTGAGCTAATAGTGTAGTAGGCATTTGTACGAACCGTATTCCTCTCATATATGTCGCAGCTACAAATCCAGCTAAATCACCAACGACTCCTCCTCCAAGAGCAATGACAGCAGACTTTCGGTCAAGGCCCACCTCTAACGCTTTTGTTAACAATTGCTCATATACGGAAAATGATTTAGAGGCTTCTCCGCTTTCAATGACGTAATCATATACGACTGCCGACTCATCAAAGCTTTGAATAACGTCTTTTAAATAGAATGGAGCCACATTAGAGTCTGTTACAATTAATACAGACGATACCGGTTGTAGTAATTCTTTTAACAATGCCCCAACCTGGTGTCTTAAACCAGTATCTATTCTTACTTCATATTGTTTAGACATGGTTTGAACATGGACACTCCCCATTTAAAACGTCCTCGCTTCTTCATTATGTCGATTAACATTTTCTTGTATAGTCGGTATTTGATCATGCCCAAACGTCTCTAGTAGTACATTAGCTACTTCCCATGCAACAACCGCCTCTGCCACTACAGCAGCGGCAGGAACTGCACAACTATCAGAACGTTCGATACTAGCTGCAAATGGTTCTTTAGAATCGATATCCACGCTTTGTAATGGCTTATAGAGCGTTGGAATTGGCTTCATAACTCCTCTTACAACAATAGGCATTCCATTTGTCATTCCGCCTTCAAATCCACCAAGCCGGTTTGTTCTGCGAGAATAACCGTTGTCTTCATCCCACAAAATTTCATCGTGCACTTGACTTCCTGGGAGACGTGCAGCTTCAAATCCAATTCCAATCTCGACACCTTTAAATGCATTAATACTCATAACAGCTGCCGCGATTTTAGCATCTAATTTACGATCATATTGAACATGACTTCCCAATCCAATTGGAACATTTTCTATGACGACTTCAACGATTCCACCAATTGAATCGCCATCTTTTTTTGCTTGATCAATCGCTTCCATCATTTTCAAACTTGCAGCTTCATCTAAGCAACGCACTTGTGATGCCTCTGAGCGTTCCTTAAGATCTGCAACAGATTCATATGCTGTTTTTTCAGCCTTCACACCACCGATTTCTAATACATGTCCACCAACTTGAATGTTAAAAGTAGATAATAGCTTCTTAGCTACTGCACCAGCAGCAACTCGAACGGTCGTTTCTCTCGCTGATGAACGCTCTAATACATTGCGCATATCCCGATGGCCATATTTTATTGCTCCATTTAAATCTGCATGTCCTGGACGTGGTCTTGTTAATTTTCTTTTAACTTCTTTTTCTGCATCCTCATCAATTGGTTCAGCACCCATTATTTTAGTCCAATGAGTCCAATCTTTATTTTCTACAACTAATGCGATAGGAGCACCCGTTGTTTTACCATGACGTACACCACTTAAAATTTGTACTTGATCTTTCTCAATTTGCATTCGTCTACCACGGCCATAACCACCCTGTCTTCGTGCTAATTCACCATTAATATCCGCTGCTATTAACTCTAACTGTGCTGGAATTCCTTCAATAATTGTCGTCAATTGTGGTCCGTGTGATTCTCCAGCTGTTAAATATCTCATTTTCCTGCCTCCAATGTCATTTCCATTTCTCTTCATCTTCTCTTTATCGCTTTTATGCGTTAAATTATAACATGATCTAGGCAAACTGTCTCGCACATTTTAAAAGAAAAGTTTAACTTTTCTCATTATTAGATGGGTTGATCCTTCATATCTATCTAGCTGACGTCATGATGACTTCAGCATTTTTTATAAAAAAACGTGTCCTCAGTTTCAAATTGATAAGTACTAGGGTTAAAAATTTGCTCTGTACTTCCTACAAAAAGCACTCCACCCGGTCTTAATGCTTGGCTAAATTTATGGTATAGTTCATTTTTCGCTTCTTCAGTAAAATAAATCATTACATTACGACAAACGATTAAGTCGAATTGTTGCTGGAATCGATCAGCTAGTAAGTTTTGTTTTTGAAATGTGACCGTCTTTTTAATATCATCATTTACCTTATAGCCCATTGGCTCTTTTGTAAAATACCGTTCTAAGTAACTTTTCGGTACTTCTTTTATCGACCGTTCAGGATAAAACCCCATCTTAGCACGTTTAATAATTTCTGTATCGAGATCTGTTGCAAATACGTTCACTTTAGAGATAGGCATAAACTGAGCTAAAATCATGGACAGTGTATATGGTTCTTCGCCTGTTGAACAAGCAGCACTCCAAACTTTTAAATCTTTATTTTCACTGTATAATCGCGGTAAGATCTTTTTTTCTAGTACATTCCATCTGCTTGCATTGCGGAAAAATTCTGACACATTAATGGTCATTCGTTCAAGAAATTCATTAAAAAGCTCTTCATCTTTGGCCATTGCTTGATAATATGTTTGAAAAGACGAATAGCCTCGCTTTTCATATAAAGATGTCAGGCGACGTTTCATTTGTGCTTCTTTATATAAAGCTAAATCAATTGCGGTTTTTTTCTTAATATTCGCTATAAATGTTTCATAATCAGTACCATTTGTTCTCTCCAGTCTCACGATGTATCAAATACATTACGTCCAATCAGCAGTCGCCTTTTTATAATCAATTAATTCTGAATCTTGAAAAAAGATTGCTATTTCTCTTTCTGCGCTTTCTGTGGAATCAGATCCATGTATGATATTATTAGGCATTTGCGCAGCTAAATCTCCACGAATTGTACCAGGTAACGCTTCTTGCGGATTTGTCTTGCCAATCATTAATCTCGCTGTTTCGATCACTTCTGGCCCTTCCCATACCATTGCAAATACAGGCCCTGATGTAATGAAACGAACAAGCTTTTCAAAGAAAGGTTTTCCTGTATGCTCTTCATAGTGTCTCTCTGCCATTGCCTCTGTAATGACCATTAATTTTGCTGCAACTAGAGTAAATCCCTTTTTTTCAAAGCGAGATATGATTTCTCCAATTACATTTCGTTGAACTCCATCTGGCTTTACCATTATGTATGTACGCTCCATAACCGTCTCCCTTTTCCTAATAGATTCTCTCAACAGTATAGCAAATGAAGCTACATGCGACAATATACCAACGATGAAGTGTAGCGAATCATTACGGTTCATTCAAAAAGGGTTTACTCTAAAAAGTAAAAGACCTTTTAGGGTAAACCCTTCGTAATTAAAACTTTCTTTTGCCTATGTAAGAAGCAATTTCATATAAATATCTTTTTTCTTTTTGATTTGGTAATGTTTCTAACGTTTCATATGCCTTTTGCAAATACTGATCACTTATTTTAATCGAGTAAGAAATAGCATCAGTATTTTTAATCATGGCTAAAATGTCATTAATTTGATCAGCGTTTTCCTCAATGTCTTGAAAGAACAAATCGATTTTTCTTCGAATATCAGTATGATGGTGCATTGCATATAGAGCAGGAAGAGTTACATTTCCTTGTAATAAATCTCCGCCTGCAGGTTTACCAAGTTGTTTCTCTGTACCGACAAAATCAAGGATATCATCTGTGATTTGAAAAGACATTCCAACGTAGTAACCAAATTGATAGAGCTGGTTTTGTATATATGTATTAGCTTTTGCAGCGATCGCACCAAGCTGACAACTTACAGCAATGAGAAGAGCTGTCTTACGTTTAATCCTTCTTAAATAAACTCGAAAATTTTGGTTCAAATTATATTGGTCTCTAATTTGTTCAATTTCACCTAAACACATTTCCATCATAGCGTTTGAAAGAATTTGATGTATTTTAGGATTATCAAAATAGGTTGAAGTCTCAAGTGCCTTCCCGAAAATAAAATCTCCTGTATACATAGCAACTCGATTATCCCATTGTGACTTAATGGTTTTCTTTCCTCTTCTTAAATCAGCATCATCAATTACATCATCATGTACTAATGACCCCATATGAATTAGTTCTAAGGGCGCAGCAATATGCTTTAGTGATTCAATGTCATATGAGCCAAATCGCGCTGCTAATAATACAAATACTGGACGTATTCTTTTTCCTCCAGCTTTAAGTAATTGAATTGATGCATCTGTTAACACATCATGTTCTGCTTGCACATTTTCTTCAAGTTCATTTTCAATCATTTCAATATCTGCTTGGAATTGCATATAAATTTCTGCTAGCTTCATGTCGTCCACCTTATTTATTTAAACGAATTCATTACGCTCTTCCTTTAATTAGAACATTGAATCACGTTTCATGCAAGTCCCTTTATAATTGAAGTACCGGATTCCACACATGTAAGTGATCGACAGGTTCACGTAAATAGCCTAATTTGTATAGTAAATGATAATAGAATCGTAATCCTTCTTGCTCTTTTTGTCCAAAGTCATTACAGAGCTGCTTAAAGTATTTCTCCCAAAAAGGTTGTGTTCCACCATGTGTTAATAAAATATCTTTTATCATCGGTCTGTATTGGTCGTTTTCGCTTCTTTTCTTACTAGCTAAAAGTGCTTTATAAAAGCTTAACACTTCATTCGGCTTAGCCTCGATACATTTGTTTCGAACGGCAAATACAGCATAAGTCATTGGTAATCCTGTCTGTTCATACCAAATTTCTCCTAAGTCATATACGTATAAGTCTTTTGCTAATTGGCGATTCGCAACAATCGCATCATCACCTATTAACAAACAACCATCATACCGATTTATCATATGGTGAAAATGAGGTTGTACAATTTCGTATGTAACATGTTTATGATAAAAATAACCTAAAATGATTTTCAATAAATGAACAGATGTTTCTGAACTTGAAGTTAGAGCAATCTTCTTGTTATCTAATTGATCGATAGGGTATTTTGAAAATAAGAAGATTGAACGTACTTTCCCATATGTCGTTACAGATAAATCAGGTAACAGTGAGAAACTGTGTTGATTATTTGCATAAGCAAAAGATGAAATACCACCAATATCAACCTTACCATTAGCCATCGCGTCGTTTAATTGTGAAGGTACTTGAGGAACAAACTGATAATCATTTCGTTCCAATTCGTTTCGATCTAAATAATAAAAAAATGGCAAAATATTCGTGTAAGAGATTTCTCCGATTGTTAAACTCATTGCTGTTCCCCCCAACGAGTAAATAATGAATGATCGACATCTAAATTATCCAAAACTTTTCCAACTACAAAATTAATTAGATCCTCCAAATTTTTAGGTTGTTGATAAAAACCAGGCATTGCAGGAAGGATCGTTACACCCATTTTGGCTAGTCTTAACATATTCTCTAGATGAAGCTCATTTAGGGGGGTTTCCCTAGGTACAATAATTAATTTCCTTTTTTCCTTTAACATGACATCTGCAGTCCGTTCAAGTAAATTATTCGATGAAGCATGTGCGATGCTAGACAATGTCCCCATCGAGCACGGAATGATAACCATACCATCATTTTTGTAAGAGCCACTAGCAATCGGTGCAGAGTAATCACGTAAGGAATGATAACATAACAAATGTCGATTTTTGTTGAATAAATCATCGATCAACCGTTCTCTATTCCCCACATCCAATTGCAACTCTAAATCGAATACTTGCCAGGCAGCTTCGGTTATAACTAAATGTACCTGATAAGATTCGAGCAGCAGTTGATTAACGAGTTTTATCCCATATTGTGCACCACTAGCACCGGTAATGCCGACTGTATACGTTCCTTTTATAAATTGGTCCATATAAGGACATCTCCTATCGCAAATACAAATAAAACAACGCTTAATATGCTATTCATAGGAAAGAAGGCTACGTGTACTTTTGATAAATCATTCTCTGAAACAAGTGAGTGTTCATAGACAAGAATGGCACCAGAAATAATGACTCCAGCCAAATAAAGCCACCCTAAAGGTGTAACAAAAAACAAGCTTAGGAAACTTAAAAAACTAACAGTGTGAAACGCTCTTGCAAGTAGCAATGCTTGTTTAATACCAAATCGACTTGGGATAGAGTGCAACCCATGTTCTTTGTCATAATCAGCGTCTTGAGTTGCATAAATGACATCAAAGCCAGCTATCCATAATGCTACAGCTACAAATAAAAAGTATGCTTCAAAGGGCAATGTCCCTGTTGCTCCTACCCATCCACCTAAAGGCGCAATTCCTATCGTTATCCCTAAAATAAGGTGACAAGTCCAAGTGAAACGTTTTGTATATGAATAAATGACAAGAAAGAAAAC
Source organism: Halalkalibacter hemicellulosilyticusJCM 9152 (assembly GCF_000513115.1). Lineage (GTDB taxonomy): Bacteria > Bacillota > Bacilli > Bacillales > Bacillaceae_D > Halalkalibacter > Halalkalibacter hemicellulosilyticus. The sequence goes on along the minus strand of NZ_BAUU01000002.1, from coordinate 95,287 downwards.
AGCAATTGGCAACAAATAAACAGCAAGCATATTTAATTGAAAGGCAGAGAAGAACAACACAACAAACGAAATAACGATAAATAACCAAACTTCAATTTTGGAAACTAAGCCTGCTGGAATAGCTCGTTCTGCTGTTCTTGGATTATGCTTATCTATTTGGGCGTCAATGACACGATTAAGTGACATTGCTGCACTTCTAGCTCCTACCATTGCAAGTGTAATCCATATCCATTCAGATAATTGTGGAAAATCTCCCCTCATAATAAAGCTACCTAAAATTGCTCCCAAAAACGCAAATGGTAGCGCAAATATAGTGTGTTCAAACTTAATCATTTCTAAGATGATTTTTATTTTTCTTACCAACGTAATCGGCTCCTATCTCTATTCATCCCTCTTCTTTATTCCAAATGCATGGCAGCTACTCCTCCAGAATACGCCTTCACTTTAACATCTTTAAAACCAGTCTCTTTAAACATCGCCGCAAGTTTAGTACGGTCTGGAAAGGTCATCGTAGACTCTTGAAGCCACGAATACTCTTCATAGCTTTTTGCAAACATCTTACCGAAGAGGGGCATAATTCTTTTAAAATAAAAAAAGTATAATTGCTTAAATACTGGCATCGTCGGCTGAGATGTTTCTAAGCAGACTACTTTCCCCCCTGGTTTAACAACTCGGTGCATTTCTGCTAATACTTGCATATAATCAGGAACGTTGCGAAGGCCAAAACCAATGGTAACAAAATCAAATGAAGCATCATCATACGGAAGCTCCATTGCATTGCCGAGCACTAGATTAGCTTGATTTAATTGTAGGTGTTGAATTTTTTCTTGTCCAACCTTTAACATATTCTCACTGAAGTCTAACCCAATAACTTGTCCATTCTCCCCGACAGCTTCAGCTAATGCAATCGTCCAATCACCTGTACCACAACAAAGATCGAGAGCTCGATTTCCTTTTTGGACTTGCATGATTTTCATTGTATCTTTACGCCAAGCTTTATGGCGTTGAAAGCTAATGACGGAATTCATAAGGTCATATTTTTTATAAATAGATTGGAACACTTGATGCACACGTTCCTCTTTTGTTTGAGACATCTTATTCACCCTCTGCGATATTCTCTAATGTATCATAGCAAATGTATTGATCAATATGCCAAATGATAAAAGGCTTAATAGTAGCCGAAGATTCTACAAGTTGTAACATGCGATCTTTTGACTCTTCTATCTTATTGTCTAAAAATGAGTCCCTATGAATAAGAGGTTTAGTTTTGTGAAGCCCTCGTAATAAAGCGGTTTGTTCACCATTAATTAATAAATTCTTTTCATTCGTAAGCATTTTAAAATAAAAGAACTCTTTAATAAGAAGCCTCCATAGTTCTAGATCGAAATGAGAAGCTACTTGTTGCATGAGTCCGGTTTCAATAATTTCGACAATCTTTTTATACTCTTCGATCGATATTTCTTCCTGCTCATAATGATTCATTTTCTTTTCATTTATTTGTTGAATCGTGTGACTAATCTTTTGAATGAGGGGAACATTCCCATTTTTAGCAAGCAAATGATAGTACATCGCTACATAATAATCACCTGCTAATACGGTTAATTGTCTTTTCTTTTTTAGCTCATCTGTATCTACATTTTTTAACGTCACTTCATCATGTATATCCAGACCAGCTTGAACAAGAAGTGTTGACAAGATTAATAAATGCAAATCTTCTTTTGTCATTTTATTATGTAACATCGCATACATAAAACGGATTTTATCATCATCTACTTCTATGTCTGGTACATAGGTTTGTAAATAATGATGCTTAATCGCTTGATTAAACTCACCTTTAACCTCTTCAACATTTTCTTGATATAAATATAAACTTCTCATTAACATGTCCCCCAAATTCTGTGTAAAAAACTCATCTATTTCCCTTAATCGTTCGTATTAATCGTCCCATAACTAGTCTGGATAATAGCATGTCCGCGTACTTTCACAGCCGATGTATGTTCAGTAAATTGTGCAATCATTACTTCACCTTTATCAAGTTTCTCTGAATGATGAAAACGCGTATCAGAGCCTCTCGTTAATCCAATTACGTTCACGCCATTTTCTTTCGCTTTAATAACAAAGAAATCATTTTGGTTACTCATTCTAAACTCTCCTGTCTATCACTTTTCTCAACTATGCTTCTACACAATAGTATCACAAATTTGTTATTTTCGCTGTCATTAGAGCATATGTAAAAATCTTAGCATATTCTCAATTGAAAAAGCAAAAGAAAGTAGTAACATCAAGATGTGTAATGTCGTTTAGATCATTATACATTCTAGTGAATTACTACCTTCTGTCATCTTCAATATGAAGTTATTTTATAATATAATCGCAATTAAACCTCCTGAACCCTCATTAATAATTCTTTCTAGTGTTTCTTTTAGTTTATATCGAGCGTTCTCAGGCATGAGTGATAATTTTGCTGAAATCCCCTCTCGTACGATTGAATTTAACGAACGACCGAAAATATCCGAGTTCCAAATCGAAAGTGGATTCTCTTCAAAATCTTGCATCAAATAACGAACAAGTTCTTCACTTTGTTTCTCGGTTCCAATAATAGGAGCAAATTCTGATTCAACATCGACTTTAATCATATGAATCGAAGGAGCTACTGCCTTTAAACGAACACCAAATCGCGATCCCTGTCTAATAATTTCCGGTTCGTCTAGGCTCATGTCTGATAAGGCAGGTGCTGCAATGCCATAACCCGTTTGCTTTACCATCCTTAGTGCATCAGCAACTTGATCATATTCCTCTTTAGCGTGGGCAAATTCTTGCATAAGTTGTAATAAATGATCCTTACCGCGAATTTCTACTCCGACAACTTCTTTTAATACTTGATCATATAAATCATCTGGAGCATATAAATCAATTTCAGCGACTCCCTGCCCCATTTCAATTCCTGCTAATCTTGCTTGATCAATAAACTCATATTCTGTAAATTGCCCTACTACTCGGTCAACATCACGTAAACGTTTTATATCTTGCACGGTTTCTCTAACTGACTCTTCATAACTTTGACGTAACCAGTGATCCTCACGAAGAACCATTACCCAGCTCGGTAAGTTCACATTGACCTCGTGAACCGGAAATTCATATAATACCTCTCTTAAAACATTGTTAATATCATGGTCAGTCATCCCCTCAATGCTCATTGATAATACGGGGATATCATACTCATCACTTAAGCTTTGACGTAATTGTTCTGTTTCAGGATGATGAGGGCGTACACTATTGACAACCATAATGAACGGTTTACCGACTTCTTTCAATTCTTCTACTACTCTATGTTCAGATTCTTTATAATCTTGGCGAGGAATTTCACCAATCGTTCCATCTGTCGTAACAATAATTCCTAAAGTAGAATGTTCTTGAATAACTTTTCTCGTACCAATTTCTGCGGCTTCTTGAAACGGAATAGGCTCTTCATACCACGGAGTATTTATCATTCGTGGTCCGTGCTCATCTTCATAGCCCTTTGCCCCAGGAACCGCATATCCAACACAATCAACTAAACGTATATTCACATCTAACCCATCATCAACATGTACCGATACAGCTTGATTAGGAACAAACTTCGGTTCAGTTGTCATAATGGTTTTGCCAGCAGCACTTTGTGGCAATTCATCTTGTGCTCTTGCTTTCTCAGATTCATTTTCAATATTCGGGAGTACGACTAGCTCCATAAATTTTTTAATGAATGTCGATTTCCCTGTTCGAACTGCACCTACAACTCCAAGATAAATATCGCCGCCTGTTCGTTCGGCTATATCCTTGAAAATATCAACCTTTTCCACTTGATCCCCTCCCGATCAGTAAAGATTTGAGATTCATCTTCCTACTTCCGTAAACCTTGGACATTACCATTACTATGATGGTGTACAAGGTTTATGACAACAATTTGTATGTAGTAGGTGATCTCACTAAATACCGAGAAGGGGATTCATAGCAAAAAGCCCCTTCCTTTGATTATGTATATCAACGAAAAGGACTTAGTAGACCAACTTTTATTTAAAATAAATCATTTTTTTCTTAACGACATTTCATAGATCGGCTCTCCATTCTCATCTAGTACGTAAGGTACACTCCTTGCTGGAACAAATGGAGAATGTTGATACAATATCGGACGAAGATCTTCGTCTTCATTAAAAGAATGATCATACTCTAATAACATTTGGTAAATATCAAGTCGATAGTCTATTATAACTTCATGATCATGCGTAAAAAGAAGGGGTAAAAATTGCTCGGAATAAGGACTTTGTACAAGTGGTTCTTCTGAAAAACCAAGCTCTTCATAATCTAACATAAATAATCCATCATCGACTACTTCCATAATAGGTACATAAGTATGGTTCCTTATATAATCATTCACCCTACGATGATATTGCTGAATAACCGATTGCGGGCGTAAATCAATCACTTTCACTTCAGGTTCCTCTTCTACATTCACTAATGCATATCGAAATACACCACCATTCTCAAAAGCAGTACCAGGTGGTTGCTGTAAATAACGTGGAACCAATTGGTTAAAATCAACAACATAACGATTGTATAGCGACGTATGCTCATCAAATGTATAAATCGGTAATACACCAGAATCTGATTGGAATTGGTCTATTGCTAATTGAACAGATTGTAACTGATCAGGATAGGCGATTTGGTTTTCCGCGCGTTGATCATCAGGCAGAAAACAACCTGCTAGCATGAACATGCCTACGATTAAAACCAAAGATTGAATCACTCGCTTCATACCAAACGTATCTCCTTTAAACTAAACTGTAGCTGTGGGTCCGCCCAAAACAATAAAGAAAACAATAATTCCTGCTACGATTAAGCAGACAAATGAAAATGATAACATTACTTTTTGAAACCAACCTGTTAATTTTGTTCTACTGAAAATAGCTGTTCCTGCTGAAACAAACATAAGCGCAAGGGCAAAAAAAGACACCCACATATTAAACATCGCTTGTGACAATATGTTTCCCTTCTTTCTGTTGCAGTTTGTCGTTTATTATAGCACAGCTTGTCCGAAAATGAAGTGACAGAGTCGCGAACGATTAAACTTTAAAATGTTGAAGAAGTGGGGGCGCACTTCTTCAACATGACGTAACCCTTCGTTTTAACACAGCCCTATTATAATGTTCGTTCTTTAAAGTATATGCACATAAATGAAACATGCTTGTGATATTGCCTATAGTTGTGAATTTTACTTTTTATTGAACATTTTAGCAAGTGAAGAGAAGTCAGCAGGCATGTTATTATTAACTATAGCATTGACAATTTGGTCTTCTTTTTCTTTTGACACTTCTTTATTAGCAAGCTTTGCTACTTGAGCAACAAGCTGTCGAACGGTTTTTTCATCTTGTAAATTTGCTTGACTAACTGAATTAGCTAGTTTCATAATTTCGTCAGGTTTCACACTCGTTTTCTTTTGAATTTGATCCATAAACGAATCATTTTTTCCAAACATGTTTCGCCCTCCCTCAATCGTATGATCACCATATCATATGCACGACTAGAAAGAAGGTGAGAACGTATGACTAATTAACTTAATCTTCTTTAAATGTTGATTTAATTAAATCGACAGGTAAGTCTTCTACTTCATGCTTTTTCACACGACCCATTAATTCATCAGCTGCGTCTTGTGGCTTCACCTGCTCAAAAAGAACGCGATATAGTGCTGTCGTGATAGGCATGTCCACTTGTAGTTTGCTGGCAAGCTCATACGTTGCTTGTGTCGTACGAACGCCTTCTACTACCATACCCATTTCATTAAGAACATCCTCCAATGTTTGTCCTTTACCTAACATCAACCCTGCTCGAAAGTTTCGAGAATGTACACTTGTACAAGTGACAATTAAATCTCCAAGTCCTGATAGCCCAGCAAATGTCATTGGATTTGCACCGAGCTTCATACCAACGCGAGCTATTTCTGTTAATCCACGTGTCATTATAGCAGCCTTAGCATTATCCCCTAACTTGAGCCCTTCTGTTAATCCGCAAACTAGTGCAATAATGTTTTTCAGAGCTCCACCGATTTCAACCCCGATTAAATCAGGATTTGTATACACGCGAAAATGCTGGTTGAAGAACAAATCCTGAGCATATTTAGAAGCTTGTTCACTATGCGAAGACACAGTAACAGTAGTTGGTTGCCGTCTACTAACTTCCTCGGCATGACTTGGCCCTGATAAAACAACAACATGCTCTAGAAATGATGAGTTACACATTTCCTCTTCAATCATTTCTGAAATACGTTTATGAGATCCAGGCTCAATTCCTTTACTTGCGTGAATGATCGTTACTTTGTTTTGAAGCTTTTCAACCATTTGTTGGATCGTTGTACGGATGGCTTTTGTTGGGACGACCAAAACAACCACTTCAGTACCTTCAAGTGCTTCTTCCATCTTCTCGTAGGCTCTTATTTGTTCAGGTAAGGAAATACCAGGTAAGTATTGATTATTTGAATGTTTCGTGTTTATTTCTTCTATTTGTTTCGCTCTTCTTCCCCAAATTCGTACATCATGATGATTATCAGCAAGCACCATCGCTAAAGCAGTGCCCCAGCTACCTGCTCCTATAACGGTTACTCGTTTCAAATTCTCCACCTCAATTTTGTATTATTTGTTTTTCTGTCCAATTTTACTTTCTTCTCCTGCAACTAGTCGTTTTATATTGGTTTGATGCCTCCAAATTAAGAGAACAGCTATAATCAATGTTAAATATGTATAAGCATCTGGATAGTCAAAAAAAGCAATCATAAATATCGGTGTTCCAATCACAAACAAGATCGATCCTAATGAAACATATCTAGTCATAAAAATACTACCAATAGCAATTAAACCTGCATAAAGAGCTGGTAAAAAAACGAGCGTTGCTAGTACGCCAATCGTTGTTGCAACACCTTTTCCACCACGAAAGCCAAAATAAATCGGCCAATTGTGACCAGCAATCGCAGCGAATCCAGCTAATGCAGGGAAGACTCCGCCATCGTCAGGTGCTAACCAATGCCCGAGCCATACCGCAACTATACCTTTAGCAATATCTAAACTAAGTACTAAAATGGCTGGGCCAATACCTAATACTCGTAATGTATTAGTCGCCCCTGCATTCCCACTACCATGTTGGCGAATATCCACTTTTTTAATTTTTTTTGCTATTAAATAACTAAAGCTTATTGACCCAAGTAGATAACTAATAATAATAACAACTATTAATGAAATTGCGATTACTCCTTCTCCCATTTCATCTACTCCCTTTAACTATTTTTCTTTCTAGCAATAATTTTAATCGGCGTTCCTTCAAATTCGAACGTGTCTCTTAATCGATTTTCAAGAAAGCGCTCATATGAAAAGTGCATCAACTCTGGCTCATTAACAAAAAATACAAACGTTGGAGGCTCTACCGCTACTTGAGTGACATAATTAATTTTTAAACGACGCCCTTTGTCAGTAGGAGTAGGATTCATTGCAACCGCATCCATGACCATATCATTAAGTACATTTGTAGGAACACGTAAATGATGGTTCTCTGACACTTTTTGAACCATCGGCAAAACCGTATGTAACCTTTGTTTTGTCTTAGCTGAAACAAAAAGAATAGGAGCATATGTTAGATAGAGCAATTCATCTCTTAATTTTTGTGTGAAATTCTGCAGGGTTTTGTCATCTTTTTTAACTGCATCCCACTTATTGACAACAATTATTACTGCTCTACCAGCTTCATGTGCATAACCGGCAATTTTTTTATCTTGTTCTATAAGCCCTTCTTCAGCATTTATGACGACTAAAACAACATTTGAACGCTCGATTGCTTTTAAAGAACGAAGAACACTGTACTTTTCAGTTGCCTCATAAACCTTTCCTCGTTTTCTCATACCAGCTGTATCGATTAGTACATATTCTTGCTCGTCTTGCGAAAATGCTGTGTCAATTGCGTCACGGGTCGTACCAGGAATATCACTTACTATTACTCGCTCTTCTCCTAACATCGCATTGACAAGTGAAGATTTCCCAACATTTGGCCGCCCAATTAATGCGATGCGGATCGTGTCATCTCCATATGGATCCGAAACTTCTTCGGGAAAATGCTCAATCACTTTATCTAACAAGTCGCCTAATCCAAGACCATGTGATCCTGAAATAGGATAAGGTGTGTCCATTCCTAATGAGTAAAATTCATATAATTGTTCATGCATATCAGGGTTATCGATTTTGTTCACCCCTAATACAACTGGTTTATCCGAACGAAACAACAGATTAGCTACTTCTTGATCTGCAGAGGTTACACCTTCACGACCATTAACAATAAAGATAATAACATCTGCTTCTTTTATAGCGAGCTCTGCTTGTGCTCTCATCTGTACGAGCAATGGCTCTTCTCCAAGCTCGATTCCTCCTGTATCGATCACATTAAATTCTCTATTTAACCATTCTGCTTTACTGTATATTCGATCACGGGTAACGCCCGGCATATCTTCTACAATAGCAACTCTTTCGCCGATCACTCGGTTAAAGATTGTTGACTTTCCAACATTAGTCTTCCAACAATAGCGACAACTGGATTGGACATGTTTGCCACAACCTTTCTATTTAATAATTGACAACCTATTTATTTTAGCTGATTTCCTGTGTATTGTCGACTGCTTCTCGGAACAGGTTGACTTTTTATGAATGATGATATCCATGAAATGATTATTCGTATCATGAAACCTACTCCAAACAAGGAAGTTGTAATGAATAGAATATCAAAAAAATAGAGATTTCCTATAGCTTGATCTTGATGATAGAAAGGAGTTAAAGCCAGTAAATACTCACCATGTATAAGTCCGGAAACAGACAGGATATAGCGCTTTTTTAATGTTGATGTTAAGAAATAACAAATAATCACAACTAGGCAAGCTAACATCCACCTACTGTCAATAAATGCAATGACTGGATCGTAAATCAACATAAGACGAAAACCAGCAAAACATGCTGATACAGTTAAAGACATGAATAGAAAATAAATATATTTTTCTTGTCGTCTTAATGTTTGTACATAAAAATATAGAAAAAAAGCTGAGCCTATGTAAACTAAATGATAAGATGTGTTCATAATTGAAATTTCTATCGGTAAAAGAATGAGAATGAGTAGAATGCCACACCCCATCCAAAAGCGCATCTTCAAATTAGAACCAAAAAATGTGACCACACCCCAAAAAATCCAACCAAACCAATAAACAAAAATACCATCCATAATTAAACCACCTCAAATTCATTATGGACGAATCTTCATGAAATCATCCGTTTACATAGTACCATTCTATTTATTTTTCCTCATAAAAAAGGAGAGATAGGGTTCTACCACTATCAACTCCTTTTTGCTCATTTTTTATTTTTTATATTTATCTAGTTTATTCCCGATCATATCGCCTAATGAAAAACCAGAAGGTTCATCATTGTGCTGTGCTTCGTATTGTTTATAGTCTTCATCTTCTTGTTCATCTTCCTCTAATAAAGCACGAATACTTAAAGAAATTCGTTTTTCATCGATGTTCACATCAAGAACTTTCACTTGTACCGATTCTCCTTCAGTTAGTACCTCAGAAGGGGTGCCAATATGACGATTTGCGATTTGAGAGATATGAACGAGTCCTTCTACTCCAGGTGCGAGCTCGATAAACGCACCAAAATGAACAAGTCTTCGCACAACTCCTTCTAACACATCGCCAACTGTTACTTTACCAGAGAAAGTTTCCCACGGACCAGGAAGTGTATCTTTAATCGATAATGAAATACGCTCACTATCGACATCAACTGAAAGGACTTTGACTTTTACTGTATCTCCTTCAGCTACTACGTCTGATGGATCTTCTACCCGATGATGAGCTAATTGTGAAATATGTACAAGACCATCAACTCCACCTACATCAATAAATGCACCAAATGATGTTAAGCGCTGTACTTTTCCTTCAACGACATCTCCTTCTTTTATAGAATTCAACGCATCTTTTTTCAAACGTTCTAATTCTTCATCCAAAACAGCTCGTTGAGAGAGAATTAACTTATTGTTTTCTCGATCAATTTCTGAAACCTTTAAGCGTAGAGTACGCCCTTTATAATCAGAGAAGTCTTCTACATAATGCCTTTCGACTAATGAAGCTGGTATAAAGCCACGAACACCTAAATCAACAACAAGTCCACCTTTTACAACTTCAGCAACTTCCACTTCTAAGATGTCGCCTGATTCATAGGCTTTTTGCAGGTCATCCCATGCTTTTTCAGCTAATACAGCTCGTTTAGAAAGAATTAGCTCATCATCTTCGAGCTTAATCACTTTTAATTCAAGCTGATCATCAACTGACAAAACATCACTTACTTTTTCTACATGTAAACTAGAAAGCTCGCTAATTGGAATAATTCCATCAACTTTAAATCCGACATCGACAAACGCTTGTTTATCTTCGACTTTTGTTACTTTACCTGTAACAACTTCACCTACAGATAAAGATTTCATCTCTGCCATTTCGTTGTTCATTTCTTCGACCATTGACTTTTGCCTCCTTCATTACTCGCCGTCTACTTACGGTTATTTTCAACTTATTTAAAATCTTTCACACTAGCGAAAGAATTTGAATAACAATTACTGATGTTTATTTATCAAATTTTGAATTTCTGCCATAATAATCGAAGTGGCTTCCTCGGCAGAACCTCTAGCCTCTTTTAACTCTGTAAAGTCAATAGGCTCACCATAAACTAGCTTAAGTCTACCTCTAAATTTATATGGCCCAATAATAGCACTAGGGATTACGGCAGCATTAGTACGTAACGCAAAAAAACCAGCTCCAGCTAATCCTTTTTGTAGTTGACCGTTCTTACTTCTAGTTCCTTCAGGAAAAAGCCCCACTATTTCATTGTTCTTTAATAATGTCATAGCTGTGCGTAGTGCTTGCTTATCACTCATTCCACGACGAATTGGGAATGCGTGTAATTTCGGGAGCAACCATTTTAGTATAGGCTTTTCGAATAATTCCTTCTTTGCCATATAATGCACATTTCTGCCTAAGTAGCTTCCTAGTAAAGGTGGATCTAAATTGCTAATATGGTTACAACAAAGCAACACTCCTCCATCTTCAGGAATATTTTCACGACCAATTACTTCTACTTTATACGAACTGGAGAGAAACAACAAACAAATACGCTTGCCGAATTGGTATATGCTCATAGTGTTGTTCTCTCCTTCACAAGGTTTAAAATTTGATTTACTACATCGTTTATTGTAAGTGAAGTAGTGTCTACTTCAATGGCACTTTCAGCTTTTTTTAAAGGAGCAAATTCTCTAGTTGAGTCTAACTTATCACGCTTAGCAATTTCTTGAACTAATTGTTCGTAATCGATCGTCTCCCCTTTAGCTGTTAATTCTTCATAACGCCTCTTAGCACGTTCTTCAACGGAGGCTGTTAAAAATATTTTCAACTCAGCATCTGGTAATACGTGTGTACCAATATCACGTCCATCTAAAACAACCTGTCCTTCTTTGGCCAGTTGCCGTTGCCGTTGCACCATTTCATGCCGTACTACTTCATGCTGTGCTACTAGAGAAACATTAGCCGTTATGGAAGACGAACGTATATCTGACGTTATATCCTCACCATTTAATAGTACTGTTGTGACAGTTTCTTCATTTTTTAGTTCAATATCTAACTTAGTTAATAAATTTAGTAATGCATTTCCATCTTCTAAGCTTATATTCTCCTGTAACGCCGCATACGTCAATGACCGATACATAGCACCAGTATCAATATATAAATACGATAATGACTCTGCTACTAATTTAGCAACTGTACTTTTACCCGCGCCTGCAGGCCCATCGATGGCTATATTCATCCCGACTACACCTTCCAACAATAACAACCATATATTTTAATAACCTTAATTTTATCACATTCTTATATGCTTGGTCTAATGAAAGAATACAATATTGGAATTATATTCTGTTTTTTCTTCGTTGCTCAAGCTGTTTTTCAAAGCAATATCGAACGATCATTTGACTTTCTTCTTTAGAAATTGATAAAAACTGTAACGATACACGCTTTCCGATGTTCCCCTTTATCGGTGTAATTCTTATAATTTTGCTCAATGTTTGTATATAAACTAACTCCCCTGAGTTCATATGTAAAGCGATCCATAATTTCCCTTCTCCTCGCTCAGGGAAGGAATGATCTTCTGGCAATACTACGGCACAACCTCCACCACTTAAATCCCATGTTACAGAACGAAGTGGCTCATATCTATTATCTGTTGGATAAACAACAACATCAACTGCTTCTTCTACTCTAACATAATTACGGCGCTGTATTCGGATGTAATTTTCTTTTCCTGGATCTTTTAACAATAAAACGGGTACGTTGAATTTTATCCTACCTACAATTTCCGTACTCAACATATAGACAGCCTCATCTTTTCCAACAAATGTAGCATGAAACTCAGTACCATCTAAAAAAAAGCTTTGCTTTTTCGTTTCTTCATCTATTGGATAATCAACAACCAAATGAGAATCATGATAATCAACAATTCGACAACGAAACTTTCTATTATGTTGATTTTCTGTTTTATTTGACATTTCTAATATAAGAACTGTACCTACTTCAATCATAAATACCCCTCCTGAAAATACCGCTACTATCATTTCTAATCTATTATGACATGAATAAGTCAAAAGTAACACTATTCATGCTGATTATACAAAACCTTTTTCCTATAAAAAAGTGGAAGGAGGTACTTTATCCCCCCTTCCACTTATCTTCTTTATGAGAAATCATAAACGGGCTCCGCCTGTTCTAGCATTTCTACCTTCTCTTCTTCGCCATCCTCTGCGTTAATGAAGATTCGATACGTATCATTATCAATTACGCCAAAGAACTCATAGCATAACACTTCTTCCCCTAAATCATTCTCAATAACAGCAATATGATCTTCCATAATTTCAAGTCGTGGATTAACGTTGTCTAACGCTTCCTCCATTGAAATTTCTGGATCTGGAATATCCCTTTCTTTATGGTTAATTAGATAACTGATGGCGTGATAACCTAATATATCATTATCATCTAATGCTACCTCTAGGGTAATTTGGTCTGGATAAACACGTACATTATCTTCTAAATGTACGTATTCAAGTACAGCTAAAGAATTATATTGCTTACTATCAACTAACTGCATTGAAGGTTTATCTTGCTTTTTTAGAAATTTAGAACCAGCTTCAGCTGCTTCGTTTAAACTTTTGTTTGTTTCTGAAACTTGACGATCTTGAAGAAACCATAATGGCTCTCCACCATAAACACTCATGTCCATATAATAATTTGAACCATGATTAGGATCATTTATAACGATTGAGTATGCAGGATATTCTAATCCATTACCAGTTTTTGAAATGTCCACTTCAGTTTGTTCATTCATATTTAAGAAGGACAGCGCCTTGTCTTTTGCTTCCGCTTCTGAAATTTCTTCCCCTTCTTCAAGAGCTCTTTTTAATTCACCATTTAAATCATCAATGGCGGCTAAACTAACTCCCCAATCTGTTTCACTATAACCTTCTATCGCTTTATTCATCACTTCAAAGTTTGTAACGACTTCATTTTCTTTCGCTTCCTCTGTTTGCTCAAGCGCTTGTTCAACATCTAACCAACGTCCGTCTTGCTGTAACATCAATGCTTGAGCTTTTCTTAGTTCTTGTCGAATCTCTTTAGAATAATCATACAATTTTTCAAGTGTTTCATATTCCTCATCTGTTAAAGGGTCCTTGTCAAGATCTCTTATCGATGTCCGATACGAAAAACGCCCCATTTTAAACAGAAATTCTTCTGTTTTCCCTATATCAACAAAATTTAAAGGGAGCTGTCCGATCATTTCATGTGCCAGGCTTGTCACACGCCAAATCTCTGCTAAAGCAGGCGTTAACTGTCTTCTCGTATTCATGGCTAAACTAGCTCCTAATTGATCTTCAATTTGATCTATATAATAGGCTAATTCATGAAATGCCCGTTGGTAATTATTCTCAGCTTGTATTTGTAAAGTTTGACCTTGAGTTTGTTGTTGATATCCCCAAATACCCGTTGAAACTAAAGCGATAGCTAATAGACCGATAATAAGATTCTTTGCCATACTTTTCACCTCCAAAGATTAATGACAGAAAATGTGCTTCCCGATACGTTTAATTTGTGGTCTGCTCCAAATCCATCCAGATGTAGCTGTATCAGGGTTGAAATAGTAAATGGCGTTCCCACTTGGATCCTGGCCATTTAATGCATCTAAAACCGCTCTTCGCGCTGTTTCATCAGGATCCATGTATATTTGCCCATCTGCAACAGCAGTAAATGCCCGCGGCTCAAAAATAACACCTGAAACCGTATTAGGAAAAATTGGACTGTTTACACGGTTAATAATGACAGCGGCAACGGCAACTTGGCCTATATATGGCTCGCCACGTGCCTCTCCATAAACGCTTGCGCCATAATTTGAAGGTCATTATCAGAGTAACCAGGGGGAACGTTATCGGCTTTTTGAATATTTGCTTCATTATCCTGTTCCTCTGGTACCTCTTCATATGGAACCGGTTCTTCAGGTATTGGTTGTTCTTCAGGAGTTGGTTCCTCTGGAGGTGCTGCTTCTTCACCTGTTGGTTCCGCTTGTTGAGCAGGGGGCTCTTGAGCAGGTGGAGTAGGAGCTGGCTCCTCCGCTTCTTGAGGTGAAGGTGTCGGTTCCTCTGGTTGGTCCGCTTCTGCTTCACCAGTACGTTGTTGTGGTTTTCCTTCTTCTTGAGTCTGTTTCTGATCTACACTTCCTTTTGGGCCTTTTTGGATATCTAACGGTGTGGTGCCATAATGTGTAAACTCCCTTCCCTCTGTCAATGCTTTTTGAACAAACTCTTCGTGGTATTGTGTTGTTTTCTCTAACCGTTCCTTCATCTTAGGGCCAACTAATCCATCAATCGTCATACCGAATTGTTCTTGGTAATTTCTTACAGACCAATAGGTTCCCCATCCGAAAACACCATCAATCGTTCCATCGTAAAATCCGATGTATTGTAATCTTGCTTGCAATTCAACGACATCATCTCCAGTTGCTCCTCTTTGTACAATTTGTTCTGAAAATGCGAATGTTGTCTGAGGTAAATGAAATACACTGACTAAAAGTAACGCAATTACTAAAATCGTTTTACGCATAACGATACCCTCCTTATCTTCAAACACTTAAATACGTCCTACTTTCTAAGGATATTGTTTGTAAAGAACCATATTTTATACAAATAGATCAAAAAAACAGTTAACTACCCATTTATTTCAGAAACCATAAGAAAAACGCGACAGCGTCCTTTCTTAAAGGCGACGTGTGAAGCATCGCTCTCCTTTGAGCTTGCCAACACTCTCTATACTTTCTTATTGTTAAAAAAAGCCTTTTACACTTGAAATGTAGTGTAAAAGGCTTTAAATCTCATCGTTTAATTAGCTAAAACATTAAAATAACGTCCTTCAGGATGAGCAAATACCATCGCTGTAACTGAAGCTTCCGGCTCCATCATATAACCTTCCGTTAGATCAATACCTATCTTCTCTGGTTTTAGTAAAGAGAAGAGCTTTTCTTGATCTTCTAAATTAGGGCATGCAGGATAACCGAATGAAACACGTACTCCTTGATATTTTGCAGCAAATCGTTGATCCATTGTCATATCAGGTGAATCAGGAAAGCCCATTCGATCTCGCATTAATTGATGCACTCGTTCAGCAAATCCTTCGGCAATTTCTAATGCTGCAGCTTGAATTAAATGACTGTATAAATAATCTCCATCACGTTTAGCTTGCTCAGCCAGTTCTCTTATTCCTTGACCGGCAGTAACTGCCAAGAAACCAACATAATCCATCTCGTCACTTGATACCGGTCGCAAATAGTCCGCTAAACATAGGAATGGTTTATGATTTTGTCGTGGAAATGTAAAACGCTCTATAATCGTTTTTTGATCTATTGGATCATAAATGATAATATCATTTCCATCTGATTGAGCAGGAAAGAATTGGTACATCCCATGAGCCTTGATTAGTTCGTTGCTTTTTGCTTCATGTAAAAATTGATCTACCTTTTCCTTTAATGCTAGTGTACGTTCATCACCTTCAGCTAATAATCGACTAACCTTTCCTTGTAAGCCTAAATGACGACCAAGCAGCATTTGCATATTGATATAAGGAATTAAATGTGATAATTGGTACTCACGAAGAATATGTGGATCAAGGTCAGTTGGCTTAAACACTTGAGCTTCTTTTACTTCAGATTTTGCTGGTACAATAACTTCTTTTTGTACCTTTTGCTCATTTTTTACCGTAACTTGATCTCGCTTCAACTGAGCATCTTTTAATTCTTCAGCAAGCTTCTGTTTTTCATCAGGGTTCGCTAATCTATTTGCAATTTCAAGACCATTCATCGCATCCTTCGCATATAAAACGAGGCCATCATATTCAGGGGCAATTCGAGTGTTTGTAAATTTCCGTGTAAGTGCAGCACCACCAACGAGAATAGGTAATGAAATTTGCTGTTGCTTTAAGTCTTGGGCAGTTAAAACCATTTGTTGTGCAGATTTGACTAAAAGACCAGATAGACCTATTGCATCAGGGTTTTCTCGGTTAATTGCATCTATCAATTCATTAGGTGTTACTTTTATACCTAGATTCACAATATTGAATCCATTATTACTTAATATGATTTCAACAAGGTTTTTTCCGATATCATGAACATCACCTTTAACAGTCGCAAGAAGAATTTTGCCTTTTCCATTTCCGTTTTCTTTCTTCTCCATCATCGGTTCTAAATGAGCGACCGAGGCTTTCATCACCTCAGCACTTTGTAGAACTTCAGCTACAATTAATTCATTATTATTAAATAACCGTCCTACTTCGTCCATCCCTGTCATTAGTGGACCATTAATAATATCTAAAGGATCATCATACTTCTCCAATGCTAGATCTAAATCTTTGATTAAACCGTCTTTTGATCCTTCTACAATGTAGGATGCAAGTCGCTCCTCTAATGTTAAATTGGAGTGCTCCACTTTCTTTTCAGCTTTTTTTCCACGATAGAATGCCGTAAAGCTTGCTAAGTTCTCATCAGTTGTATGAAATAATAGCTGACTAGACATTTCTTTTTCCTTATCTGAAATGGAGGCATAACGTTCAAGCTTTTCGGTGTTCACAATCGCGTAATCTAATCCAGCTTGTGTACAATGATACAGAAAGACTGCATTTAGCACTTCACGTCCAACAGGAGGCAAACCAAATGAAACGTTACTCACTCCCAGTATCGTTAAACATTTAGGAAGCGCTTCTTTGATTAAGCGGATTCCTTCTACCGTTGCATTTGCTGATCCTATATATTGTTCATCACCCGTTCCAACCGGAAATACTAACGGGTCGAAGATAATATCTTCAGGCTGCAAACCATATTTATTAACTAATAAATCATGCGATCGTTTAGCGACTTCTAACTTACGTTCAGCCGTTACAGCCATCCCTTCCTCATCAATTGTTCCGATAACAACAGCTGCTCCGTACTTCTTAATAATGGGCACAACTGCTTCGAAACGCTCTTCGCCATCTTCTAAATTAATTGAATTAACGATCGCTTTACCTTGAGAATACGTTAATGCCTTTTCAATTACTTTTTCATCAGTCGAATCGATCATCAAAGGGACTTTAACTTTATTAATAACAAATGACAAAAACTCCTCCATATCGTGTAGTTCATCTCGATCTGGATCAGCCAAACAAATATCTATAACATGGGCGCCTCGCTTTACTTGAGCGCGTGCGATTTCAGAAGCTTCCTCGTATTTCCCATCAGCAATCAATTGTTTAAATTTACGAGAGCCGATGACATTCGTTCTTTCACCAACAAATAATGGCCTCATACTCTCATCATATATGAGTGGCTCAATCCCTGATACCGCATGTCCATGCTCACGATTGAATGAGCGAGGCGCTACACCCTTTGTCGCCTCGACCATTACACGGATGTGCTCAGGTGTTGTCCCGCAACAGCCCCCAACGACATTTAACCAGCCCTTTTCGGCAAAAGCGATAAGCTTTTTGGCTAGAGAATCCGGAGATTCATGATAATGTCCATCTTCATCAGGTAAACCAGCATTCGGATAACAGCTTACATAGGTGGTGGAAAGCTCTGACAATGAGCGAATATGGTCACGCATAAATTCGGGGCCAGTAGCACAATTTAAACCAACGACAAGTGGCTTCATATGTTCTAATGACAGATAAAATGCTTCAATGCTTTGTCCAGCTAGAGTCGTCCCCATCGGTTCAATCGTCCCTGAAACGATTAAAGGCAATTCAACATTCATTTCTTCACTCGCTTTTTTTATTCCGATATAAGCAGCTTTCACATTTCTCATATCTTGACTTGTTTCAAGTAGAAAAATATCAATTCCACCTTTAATCAATCCTCTTGCCTGCTCATGATAGGAAGCTGTCAATTGTTCAAAAGTTGTTCCACCCGTTACCGATAGAGATTTCGTTGTTGGCCCCATTGCACCAGCCACAAACCTTGGCCATTCATGTGTAGAATATTCGTCTGCCTCTTTTTTGGCAATTTGAGCAGCTATAAGGCTTAATTCCTCAGCCTTGTAACCAAGATCATAATCGTCCAATACAATGTCTGTAGACCCAAAAGTATTAGTCGCAATAATATCGGCACCAGCAGCTAAATATTCACGATGTATTCGTTCAATTACATGAGGAGCGGTTTCATTTAAATACTCATTACAACCCTCAAATTCTTCTCCACCAAAGTCTTCAGCTGTAAGGTTCGCATCTTGAAGCATCGTTCCCATAGCTCCATCAAGAATCATAATTTTCTTTTCGAGCTGTTGTTCAAACAATGATTTTGTCATACTCGTTTCCTTTCTGTTTTAAACTCTCCTTGTTGACTTTGCTTTTTGATCGATATATTCTTTCAATTCCACAGTCATTTCATATCGTAAAAATGGAGTAATTAAATAAATGCCATTAAAATATTCAAGTGTTGTATCAATTAAAGATTTTGCAATAGAAAGACCTTCTTGTGTGGAAGCCGCACGATCTTCCCCGCAATTTGCCATCGCACTACGAATGTTATCTGTTAATTTAATACCCGGTACTTCGTTGTGAAGAAATTCTGCATTGCGACTATTTGTAAGAGGCATAATGCCGACATAAATTGGATGTGATAAGTGCTTCGTTTCATGATAAAGTGCTTCGATTTGAGTTTCGTTGTAAATCGGTTGTGTCATAAAGTAGTCTGCGCCACTTTCAATTTTTTTCTCTAAACGTTTCACTGCTTTATCTAAATACTTCACATTCGGATTGAAAGCAGCTCCTACAGAAAATTGAGATTTTTCTCCTAACTCTTTTCCTGAAAAGGAAATTCCGTCGTTTAATTGTTTAATGAGTTGTATCAGTTGAAATGAAGTTAAATCATAGACAGATGTCGCACCTGGAAAATCTCCAACCTTCGTCGGATCACCTGTAATCGCTAATATATCGTTCATTCCAAGTGCATGTAATCCCATCAAATGAGATTGTAATCCGATTAAATTTCGATCACGACAAGTAATGTGAACGAGTGGCCGTGCCGAAAGATGCTGTTTGACCATTGAACCAAGAGCTAAATTATCAACTCTGGGAGAAGCTAACGAATTATCAGCCATCGTAATGGCATCCACACCTGAATCTTGCAATGCTTTAGCACCTTGCATAAAGGCTTCTGTGCTCAATTTCTTTGGAGGGTCCAATTCGACAATTACAGAATGGCGTTCCTTTACGATCTCAGGCAATGGTTTATCTACTTTTGCTGGAGTTTGATCTTTCACCATCATTTGATGTAAAGGACGGACAACTTTGCTCGTAATCGGTGCTACTTCTTTTTTTATTTTGGCAAACGCAGCAATATGTTCAGGAGTCGTACCGCAACAACCTCCTAATAGTCTCACACCTTGCTCGATAAATTTCTTTCCCATTGATTGGAAATAATCAGCATTAGATTGATAAAAAACACGTCCATCGCGAAAGTCTGGTAAGCTTGCATTAGGATAAGCAGCAAGATACCCTTCAGTAGGAAGAGGAACAGTTTCAAATGAACGTAACATGTGATAAGGTCCCATACGGCAGTTTAAACCAACAACATCTGCGCCATTATTATACAAAGCTTTAAAAGCTTCCGTTACAGGAATCCCACCATTCAATACGCCTATTTCTCCTAGTGAAATATTCATTACAATCGGTAAGGAAGTTAAGTTCCGAGTAAGCTCTACTGCGAGCTTTGCTTCTTCTAAATCATAAAATGTTTCAAGAAGAAGACCATTTACACCTGATTCAAGTAGTATCTCAGCCTGTTCCTTAAAAGTATTTCGAATGTCTTCAAGCCCTACTTCTTCTAATTGAAAACGCCTAATCCCACCTATTGTTCCAAATATATAAGTGTCAGTATGTGAAGCCTGCTTAGCGAGCTTCACACTTTGATAATTAATATCTTTCACTTGCTTTGCAAGTCCATATTTTTCAAGTTTAATTGCATTAGCTGCATATGAATTCGTTTGAATCATATCAGCTCCAGCATTTACATATTTTTCATGGAGATCAACGATCATTTCAGGATGAGTTTGATTTAACTCCTCAAAGCATTGATCAACGCCTAATGCGTATAATTGAGTACCCATTGCTCCATCGCCAATTAATACGTTTGATTGTAGCTGATTTAAAAAAGTCACCTTATTCCTCCTGTCTCGATCCTATGCTAGGACTGTCCCTTTACGTGATTAAATGCTTGCTGTAAATCTTCAATTAAATCTTCAGCTTCTTCAATCCCAACCGAGAAACGTAATAAACGATTACAGACACCATTAGCAATCCGAATTTTTTCAGGTATGTCCATATGAGTTTGTGTAGCTGGATATGTCATAAGACTTTCGACTCCTCCAAGACTTTCAGCAAATGAGATTAGCTTTAATTGTTGTAAAAATGGATTTACCCATTCTTCC
This sequence comes from Halalkalibacter hemicellulosilyticusJCM 9152, assembly GCF_000513115.1. Lineage (GTDB taxonomy): Bacteria > Bacillota > Bacilli > Bacillales > Bacillaceae_D > Halalkalibacter > Halalkalibacter hemicellulosilyticus. Next base: position 74,194 of record NZ_BAUU01000002.1, on the reverse strand, counting down.
TGTTCAATTCGAAATGAAATCATTCCACCTTTCCCTGGATAAAGCACCTCTCTTACACCTTTCTCTTGCTCCAAATAATGAACGATCTTTTTCGCATTTTCTTGATGTTTGTTCATTCTTAACCCTAATGTCTTCATCCCTCTGATTAGTAACCATGAATCAAAAGATGATAGTATCGCACCTACACCATTTTGATAATAAAAGAGTCTTTCACAAAGAGCTTCTCCTTTTGCGACGATCAATCCAGCAATCACATCATTATGACCACCTAAATATTTTGATGCGCTATGAATAACGATATCAGCACCTTCCACTAACGGTTGTTGTAGCAGTGGTGTATAAAACGTATTATCGACAATTAATAATAAATCGTGCTTTTTCGCAAAAATAGCCAATTCACTAATGGATGCTTCTTGCATAAGTGGGTTTGTCGGTGTTTCAATAAAGAGCGCTTTTGTTTTATCAGTTAAGCAAGCTTCAACATTACGAATATCACGAGGATCGGCATATGAAAAATTCAATCCCCACCTATTCCAACCTTCTTCAAATAACCGGTATGTTCCACCGTATAAATCTTTCGAAGCGATAATTTCATCCCCAACCTCGAATAATGAAAAGACAATTTGAATAGCTGCCATTCCTGAACTACAGGCAAAACCTCTGTCTCCTTTTTCTAAACTGGCAATAGCGTTCTCCAATACTTCTCTTGTTGGATTCCCTGTACGAGAGTAATCATATCCTGTTGATTCTCCGATACCTGTATGACGATACGCTGTAGAGAAATAAACAGGAGTATTAATGGTTCCTGTGGGATCTTTTGAGCGGTTTCCAATTTGTACGAGTTCTGTACGCAAATGCTTGTTATTCATCAACATAACCCCCTAGTCAAATAAGACAACTCAGATTAATTTTTTTTTTAGTAGTCTCATCATATTTACTTGTTTGTAGAACACAGAAAACACCTTCTTCAAGTAATAAGAAGAAGGTGTTTGTTTACATTTAATCAGCTCTCCTTCTTATCTCTCAAGTTAATTTCAACTTGTTGGAATTAGCACCTGACCTAGTGGCTGGTTGCTGAGACATCATAGGGCCATTCCCTCCGCCTCTCGTGATAAGAATCATCATATATTGTTTTATTAAAGGTACAACACTTTCGTTAATTTTGCAAGACTATTTCGTTTTCTTTTTTATTCGGGACTTGCATCTGTGTGTAATTGCTGATCATTTCCACATACACATCGTTTAAAGCCCGTTTCAAACTCACCTTGATCATTTAAATAACCACGTAAAATATATTTTTCACCACAATTTAAACAGCGTATAACAACTCGATATCGCTCTCTTTGCTGCATGATTATTCCCCTTTCTTAAACATCTAATTGATGAGCTCGTTTTACCTTTGTTAATGCTAGCCACCATAATAACAGCATAAATGGAATCATCCCAATTAGAAAGTATATATCGAATAATACTAAAATGAAATCATATGTTCCATGTAACAAAAACGGAAATAATAAAGCCAAAAATAGATACAAACGTTTCTTTGAATGCTCAATCTTACTTCGTCCAAAGTAATAACCCATTATGACCCCATACAGAGCATGACTCGACACAGGAAAAATAGCCCTTCCAAGAGCAAAATCAAGGCCATTCGCTAATAAGTAAAAAACATTTTCAAGTGTGGCAAAGCCGAGTGATAACGCGACACCAAAAACAATTCCGTCATATCGTTTAGTAAATGTCGTATGTTGATAAGTAAAAAAATATAGAAGAAACCATTTAAAAAATTCTTCAACAAATCCATATAAGATAAAAGTACGAAGAAAAGCTTGTTGAAAATAACCTTCTGTTAAGAAAGCATATTGTAATACCATAACCGGAAACACTAAGAGCGCACCAACAAAAAATGTCCTAAAAATAAAACCAACTGTTGTATCACTATAATGATTTCTTAAATAAAAATATGATAATAAAGCCATTCCCGGAGCAATAGCTGCTGTAATAAGTGCAATCATTATATGTCCTTTCTCTTTTATCTTAAGCCTTTGAACCTATGATTATTCGACTTTGAAAAAACCTGCAGAAAAAATGCTTCATAATCTCCTCATGTTAATCATTATTCTGCTATGATATATACGTTCAGTAATATCATTAATCAGAACTGTTAGAGGTGTATAAATTGAAAAAAATACTTATTCTTAATACTGGTGGAACGATTGCGATGCAAGAAGGTCCAAATGGTACAATCTTAAAGCAACAGTTAAATCCATTATATTCCACAATTGAATCTCTATCAACAATAGCTTCTGTTATCGTAGATGATTATTTAAATATTCCCTCTCCTCATATGACTCCTCAAATAATAGGACAATTAGCAAAACATATGAAGAAACGAGTTGAAAAAGATCAATTAGAAGGAATAGTTATTACTCACGGAACTGATACTCTTGAAGAAACAGCCTATTTGCTTGATTTATTATTAGACTGGGACCTCCCGCTAATTGTGACAGGTGCGATGAGATCAAGTAATGAACTTGGCTCAGACGGTCCTCATAACCTCATTTCAGCTGTTAAAGTAGCTGTCTGTAAGGAGGCTGAAGGAAAAGGTGTTCTTGTTGTTTTAAATGATGAAATTCACACTGCAAAAAACGTGACGAAAACACATTCAAGTAATATCGCTACATTTCAAAGCCCCCAATATGGGCCGATTGGGATTGTGACAAAGCGCGGAGTTATTTTTCACCACACGTTAACGAATCGTGAATCGTTTAATTCGACTCAATTAAACAAGAACGTTGCCTTAATTAAAACCTATACCGGAATGGATCCTTGCATCATCGACGCCATTCATAAGACGAATATAGATGGTTTTGTGATCGAAGCATTCGGCCAAGGTAATGTACCTCCTGAATTAGTTAAACCTATTCGATCACTCCTATCTAACAATATTCCTGTTATCCTTGTTTCACGTTGCTTTAGTGGTATTGTTCAAGATATTTATGCTTACGAAGGAGGTGGCAGAACATTAAAAGAATTAGGAGTCATTTTCGCAAATGGCTTAAATGGACAAAAGGCTCGCTTGAAATTAATGGTGATACTCGAACAAACAAGTGACTTATCTCAAATACAAGCTTTATTTGAGCAATAAGCATAATAAATGAAAGTATAATTTAAAAGTCTTAAGAAGGGGAAGTACCCCTCTTAAGACTTCTACATTTACTGATTATGAAATAATATGATTGGCAATAACCTCTCCATGAAAACGTCCATTTTCAATAAAAATCTCATTAGCATTGTTGCCCGCAGCGATTACACCAGCAATATAAAGTCCATTTATATTTGTCTCCATTGTTTCTGGATTATAATAGGGACGTCCCGTTTCCACGTCTACGTTTACTCCCATCGCTTGAATAAACGAATGATCAGGATGATAACCCGTCATTGCAAAAACGACATCAGCTATAACCTCTTGCTTCTTACCTTCTTTTTTATATACGACAGATGACTTTGTAATCTCAGTTACTTCAGCATTAAATTCCATTTGAATAGAGTTATTACGAACTAACGAATCAAATTCGGGTAAAATCCATGGCTTTACACTTGTTGAATAGTCGTTACCACGGTATAGGTTCGTTACTCGTGCACCAGCCTTTTGTAGTTCTAGCGATGCATCAACAGCTGAGTTCTTCCCGCCTATAACGACAACATCCATATCAAAGTACGGGTGAGCTTCCTTGAAATAATGATGGACATGACTGAGGTTTTCACCTGGTATATGAAGCATATTAGGAGAATCATAATAACCAGTCGCCACAATAACTGATGTTGACTCATAACACCCTTTTGAAGTTCTTATATTGAATAGTCCTCCCCTTTTTTTTACTTCTAATACTCGCTCGTATTTATTAATGCGGATCTCTTTTCTTTTCACTACATCACGATAGTACACTAATGCTTGATTTCGTCTAGGTTTTCGTTCCTCTGTTAGAAAGGCTACACCACCAATCTCAAGCTTTTCACTCGTACTAAAAAACGTTTGATGAGTGGGATAGCGATAAATAGAGTGAACAACGTTTTCTTTTTCAATGACTAACGTGTTAAGCCCTTTATTTTGACAAGCGATGGCTGCTGATAGTCCACATGGGCCAGCACCAATAATAATGACATCTTCTCTTTTCATGAATAAACCACCTACATAAAAAGGAGTTGCCAGTTTGAATGGCTTCTCCTTTTTTTAATTTATTATATCAAACTAATGGCAACCGCGAAAACGAGATGCTTCAACGATTGAACGCAAACTATACATAAACGAAGCTAAACGCAAGTTAACTTTACGTCTAATTGCTAATTCATAGATATCTTGATAGGACTGAGTCATTCTCTGTTTTAACTGTTGCTCTACTTCCGCTTCTGACCACCTTAACCCTTGCTTATATTGCAACCACTCTAAATACGAAATGATGTCTGTTCCAATACTTGCAAGAACGTGAGGGACTATAAATAATTCATTTTGATTAATACTTGGCATATCAGTCAAGGATAGTGAATGGTTTGTCACTTCAATAACAATCGAAGCAGCTAGGTTCTCAATTTGTATCGGTGTTACTTGCTGCTGCTCAGTTGCAAGTAATAATAAATCACATTGTTTTCCTTGTAGTTCTTCTATCTTTAGTGTGTTTTTAAATAATTTCGTTACGGTTCCAAAGCTATCCCGTCGGTCTAATAAATAATCAATATCTAAACCATCTTCATCATATAGTGCTCCGTAACTATCTGAAACGCCAATAACAGTAGCCCCTTGTTGATGTACATATTGAGCAAGAAAGCTTCCGACTTTTCCAAACCCTTGAATGATCACGCGAGTTTCATTTAACTCTCGTTTGTTATAGTTTAACGTTTCATTTAATGTTGTAATAATACTAATTGCCGCTGCTTTTTCACGACCATATGTACCGCCAATTTCTAATGGTTTACCTGTAATCGCACCAGCTGACTCCTTATCAAAGTAACTTAATTCATCATACATCCAAGACATCATCTGAGTATTCGCTTGACCTTCAGACGTTAGGATATCCTTACTTGTACCGATAGTCTCATACATTCTACGTATATATAGCCTACTTAAGCGTTCCATTTCACGATAAGACAACTCACGTGGATCGCAACTAATTAAGCCTTTTGCTCCACCAAATGGAATGTTGGCAACTCCCGTTTTAATACTCATAATCATTGCTAAAGATTCTACATCACTTTCATTATAAGTAGGGTGACAAATGACACCGCCCATTGTAGGGCCTTTATATAAATGGTGTTGTACGCGATATGCCGTGTATAACCTTGTGGAACCATCATCTAACTTCAAAGGTAACGTCACTTTAACAAGTCTTGTTGGCTCCATAAATTGTAAGTATTCTTTTTCTGTATATCCTAACTTATTAAACGCAATCGTAAATTCTTCTTTAGTTGTAAAAAGTACGTCATTTTGCTCCGTACTTCCCTTTATCTTTGACATCTCCTTATTTTCACCTCAAAATGTGTAATTCACAAATCAGTATTCACCTCAATCTAATATAATCAATGATCCTGATAATTTCCATACTAAATTAAAATTTTTACAATTTTATTTATGAAGAAGGACATTTAAATAAAAAAAGAGACTGATTTTGCTCAGTCTTCTTATCAATGATTAAAAAAATGCGTATATAACAATTGTATCGCATTATGTTCCATTAGACATTTCCCATATTCTTGTACACGATATATCGAAACCGTTGCAGGTGAGCCATATTCAGAAAGAATAGCGACAAATGTTTCTTCTAAGTCTATATCAACGTCAAACTCTTCAAACGCTAAATAGTAATGACCTTCAAATGTATACAGTGTACCATTCACTATACCGAGATTGTACAAACGTTCAGCAAGTAAAAGGACACTTTCAATATCATCAAATACGTAATAAAAATCCTCTGTCTCATCAAGAGTGACTTGCATCTCAATATAACCATCATCAAGGTCTTCGTTAGACCATTCATCCACTTCACATTTTGAAACGACAATTACCATCCCTTGCGCCGGCATGGCATATACTTCAACAGCAATTGGGCCATCTATTTTAAATCCTAATTCATCATCAGCTTCTAACATCATTTCTCGAAATAGGTCATGAACTTTAGGCAAATCTTGCCAAAGATCATCTTTAGTTAACCCTCGTTCATTCATATCATCATTTGATAAAAATGCTTTAAATTTATTCGTCGTTAACCGCTCAAGGCGCAATATCCTCACCCTCCTAACATTCTGCCAATTTCGATTCACAGCCTTCATAGTATACGGTATGACAAAACTGAAAAGAAGGTTCGCAATTGAAACAGGAATCATTGTTCATGAAGTTTAAATACTTTACGTTAGTCTCTCCTATATTAACTAAAGTATGTTCAGACCAACATTAAAAATTGTCATATCAAAAAGGTGAGTCCCATATTAAACATCAGACTCACCGAAATGTTATGATCATATTCTTCTTAACCGTTTTGTACTTATACTAATGGCTTCATTTCTTCCTCAATACCTATTTCGAAATTCCCACTCAAGTAGGATAGCGCCGCACTCCCTAACGCTTTCGCTGCAATTAACATGGCTCGTTCATCTATATCAAACTTCGGGTGATGATGAGGGTAAGACGTACCTTCCATATTTCCAGCACCAGTAAAAAAGAAGACACCTGGAACACGCTGCAAGTAATAAGCAAAATCTTCTCCACCCATAACTGGAGCTATTTCTTCAACTTTAACTTCATTTAAATTATTTTTCATGATTTTACTAAACTGCTTAGTCATAATAGAATCATTGACAACAGCTGGATAGCCCTTTTCATAATTAAATGTGTAATCTGCATTCATCGCTTCACATATGCCTTTAATGATTTGCTCCATACGATTAATCATATTGTTTTGAATATCTTTATCAAACGTTCGAACTGTACCTACTAGCTTCGCTTGATCAGCAATAACATTAAACGCACCGCCTGCTTGAAAAGATCCAATTGATAATACTGCTGACTTTAATGGGTCTATATTACGACTAACAATCTGTTGTAGTTGTTGGACGATTGATGCGCCAACTACTATAGCATCAACGGTTTCATGCGGGCTTGCACCATGCCCTCCTCTACCGTGTATCGTTAAGTGGAAACGGTCAGCTGAGGCCATAATAGCACCTGAACGATAACCAATACACCCATAGGAGAATGAACTCCAAATATGATTGCCAAAAATGACGTCTACATCTTCTAAGCAGCCATCTTTTATCATCTCGATTGCCCCTCCTGGAGCTAATTCTTCAGCAAATTGGTGAATCAAAACAATAGTCCCCTGTAATTCAGAGCGAATTTCGACTAATGCTTTCGCTAAAACGAGTAATGTAGCAGTATGTGCATCATGTCCACAAGCATGCATCACACCAGGTACCTTAGAAGCAAAAGGGAGATTCGTCTCTTCTTGTATTGGCAACGCATCAAAATCTGCTCGAATTGCAACCGTCTTTCCTGGTTTCCCACCCTTTATGTATCCAACTATGCCACGACCACCAACATTTCTTTTGACATCTATTCCTATACGTTCTAAATAATCAGCAATCATTTTAGGAGTTTTGATTTCCTGAAATGAAAGCTCAGGATATTGGTGAAACTCCCTTCTCAATTCAACCATATCTCCATATAATTCATCTAATCTATGAAATAATTGCTTCTCCATTCGTTCACCTCTCCTACTTAAAGCGTTTCAGTTACTTGAAATACTTACCCAAAACGTTTTCTCTAATAAATTTTAGGAACAATGTATAATAAATTTTTTAAAAAAAGAAGCTGACTTCCCTTTGGTTGTCAACTTCTTTTCTCGTCATTCTTATTCAGAGTGTTCAGATAGCTTTAACATATAAATAGCCATAACCACAGCTAGTGCTAATGCCATAAAGCCAAAACCAAGAATCCCAGTTAATTGTATTGCTGACATCTACCTCACTCCTTACACCAACATTACATACATTTATTTTTATTTATTATATCACAACTATTTATTTTCTTAAAAGTCCGATTGTGACAATATAAGCAAAATCACAGAGCGTACTTTTATCATTGTTTAAGGTATTTCATGGGCTTAACAAGTACCTTACATGATTCATTTATTTTTAGTATTTATATTGTTTTATTTTTACGAAATCGCTATACTAATAAAGGTAAGTAACCGTTTTCATAAAAAGGGGGATCATTTGATGCGATTAAAAAAGGTAAAAAAATTCACACTGGTCACTAATAATGATATTTCCTATAACTACCGGCTTGGACTTCCGATTGAAGTTTATTGTATACGAAGTAAAAAAACGATAGCATTTGGAAGAATTGCTTTCTTTAATGATAACGTTATTATCATTCGCCGCCACTCATATGCAAGGTCGTCTTATCTATTTTTTGGTGTCAATCATTTAGAAAAGAGTTCATAATCAATTATTTGTAATATAAATTAATGTCATGCTCGGCTTTCATATAGTGAAAAACATGATCCCTTGCTAACCATTGAGTATCATCTTCCCAAAGCTCAGAACTACGATTCATTAATTCTTCTCGAAGCTCTTCGTACTCCTTTTCAGCCTTTGTAACTTTTTTATGAAAATATTGAACATATATCAAGCTTAATCCAGTCAGTAGTAAAACCAATAAAAAAAGCGAATTATTTAGCACACTCGTTAATAACGATTGATAGGAAGAGCTAAGCCGTTGAGTAAATTCAATGTAACAGACTAACAACAGTAACGATAGCAATATTAAAGTAAGATAACCACTATATCGATTATATTTTTCTAATTTCTTAAGTTTTTCTTTTCGTTCAATTAATTCCTCCAACATCACTTTAACAACTGGACTACTATAGTCATTTTGAATGTTCCATTCCTTTAATCCGCCCAATGTTGATCACCTCATTACAATGTATGTCCAATGAGCGTATGATAGAATGGGTTAAAGCCAATTTGGTAAAACTAAAGCTGCTACAATTAATAAAAGAAACAAAATTAGAAAAAGACGAATCAACACAAAGCGTACCCTCCACTTAGGTTTTTTATTTTTCTTTTCTCGTTGCTGACGCTTATGAATTGAACTACGTGGAGGTAAAGACGACATTTCGTTTTGCTTCTCTTGATATTCTCCTACTTGCTCTCTCAATTTTTCTGCTTGATCATCTAAGTTCTTATTCATATCTTTTCCCTCCTAGCTTTACTTGTTTATATTGTTATGTTGTTCCATGAAATCAATTTGTGTAAAGTATTTCATTTATACCTTAAACACTGCCTTTAAATGCTCCTGCCATGTGGAATCTTCTTGTGAATGTTCACGTTCTTTTTTTCGATTATAAGCAGATAGTGAAAATGAACAAATATCACAACACGCATACCCGTTCTCTCGTACTTTTTCTTCTGAGAAATAATGTAACAATACGTTTCTTCTACAAGATGTGCTAGTTAAATACTCTTCTGTTTTTTTCCATTTCGCTAATTTTACTGCCATTCTTTTCTGTTGTGATTTCAGCATAATTTTCGTCATTTCATCTATTGGAAAAGGAGAAATAATCATATTATTAATAACATTTAATTGTTCCAACTGAAATACCGTTAACCTCCAAGTCGTATCCGAACAACCAGTTTCTACTAGAAGGTCCTCCACTGGTACTTCATTAATTTTTCTGTAATGTGAAATACGATGCAATAGCAGTGATAACTGCTCCATTGTAACGGTATCCCTTTCAATTAGACTCTTTGCCAATGCTCTATCATCCTCACAAAAAAAGGAAATAGCAATACTTGGTGCATAATCTCTTGCTGCACGCCCAATTTCTTGAACATAAGCTTCTAGCTCTATAGGAAAGTGAAAGTGTAACACATAGCGAATATTCTTTTTGTTGATACCCATCCCAAAAGCACTCGTGCAGCAAATAACATCTAGCTCTTCGTTCATAAATTGTTGTTGGATTAGGATTCGATCCTCTGTTGATAAACCACCATGATAATACGCCGCGCGTTGATGACCCTCTTTCTTTAACTGCTCACACATCGACTCTGCCCATAATCGACTTGAAAAATAAATCATTCCAGGCCCTTCTAATTGATGAATGAGCTTTTTCGTTTTTTCTATTTTTTCCTCTGTTGAAACACAGTTCTCAACTGATAGCACAATTTCAGGACGATTGATCGATTGAATAAATCGCTTAGGATTATGAAGCGATAATTGAGCGATAAGATCACGTTGAACTTCTTTTGTAGCTGTAGCTGTAATGGCTAAACACGGTGGACTACCTAGATGTTGAATAACATCCCCTAACCTTAAATAATCAGGTCTGAAATCATGACCCCACTGAGAAATACAATGTGCTTCATCAACGACAAACAAAGACACCTGCACCTGTAACATCCGACTTTTCAAATGTCGATGCTGTAACATTTCAGGTGATACATACACTAACTTATATCGCTGTAAATTATTAATAACTCGCCTTTGGTCTTCTTTTCGCATAAAACTGTTAATGGCTACCACTTCTTTAATACCACTAGTTCGAAGTTCTTGAACCTGGTCCTCCATTAACGATAGTAATGGAGAAACGACAATCGTTATACCATCTAACAACAACGCCGGTAATTGATAACAAATAGATTTACCTGTTCCAGTCGGTAATATAGCTAACACATTACGCTTCGACATAATGGCACGTATAATAGGTTCTTGGTCATTACGAAATTTCTCATAACCAAATTTCTTTTTTAATACTTGCTCAAGACTCATAGCGCACCTTCCTTATTGCTATAACAAGTCGAATCATAAAATATGTAACAGTATCATTTAACTGCTCTTTAATGACTCTTAATTTTGTTGTTCTTAATTGATTGATACATTGAATAATTTCATTTTCTTCTTTTTCCGTAATAAATAATTTGTATGGGAAAGGAACATCTGCATAGGCCATTTCAACAATATGATCTTCTATCGTACTTTTTTTTAATTGTCGAAGCTTCATGATATCATTTAAACTAAGCCCCTTTTGTATGAGTTCATACGTCTTTTTCGTTGAATCTGTAAGCATAACCTGACCCTCAATTTCGTTTACAAACAGGTGTAGCATTGGATAAACTGTTACATTTTGAGCCAAGTTACATATTTTATGGATGACAGATATGTGTAATAGAGCAACGATATCCTCAGAAGTCGCCATTACTTCAGCTATTTGTTTCTTTGTTTTGCCTATATGGTTTTTACTCGATAATTGATAAGTAAAAGCTTCTGCTTGCTCTGTTTCACAATCATCTAATATCGATTTTAATTCGTTATGTAATTGAACAAATTGTTGTTTCTGTATCTCGGAATCTTTCGGCAGGTTTTTCTTGACCCACTGTTGAACCGAATACCTTTGTGTTAAAGGGTAAAACTTCGATTCTTTTGACATTAAAAAAGACAATGATTGAATGTAAAGTGCTAGCCTTAACCAAACAATATCCGACCATTTGTGGTACTTCCACCCATTTAAATCATGAGCAAAACCGTTTGTATCTTTTTTTTGTTCATATGTTTGTATACCGAATTTAGTTAATTTCACACGATCATTGTTGATCTTTTCAATATAATTGAGATCAATCAATTTCTTTACTTCGAAAATAAAATCGTCTCTTGACCACTTTGGAAATAGACCAAAATAAGCAGATATCATAAATAGAGCATGGTCTTGAATGGTTTGAGATGATTTTTTTCCTTGCAATACATGATAAGCACCAAAAATAGAACGTTCTCCATTAAAAGCAGCTAATATTGATAAAATAATGTATTGTTTTCTGTCCATCTTCCATACACCTACTAACTTCATCACTTCAATTTTATTGTATCAAATTCCCTCTAATAAAAGGGACTTATTTAAGCAAATAACGGGATTACTAATCATAAATAAACATATATATTCTTAATTGTTTTTAAAGAAAATAAAAATAAAACAATTATTTTAAGACGAATATGTTGAAAAGTTCTCTATTCCGTTTTAAAATAGTTCATTAGGAAAACATTTATTCAATATGTGATGAACATTTGACAGTTGTTCAGGATAAGGTAGTATAGATATAGACTAATTGGAGGGTTATAGAAATGGCGAAATATACAATTGTTGATAAAGATACGTGCATTGCTTGCGGCGCATGTGGGGCAGCAGCACCTGATATTTATGATTATGATGATGAAGGGATTGCTTTTGTCATTTTAGATGATAACCAAGGTACGGCAGTCGTGCCTGATGAGCTAGAAGAGGATATGATTGACGCCCTTGAAGGGTGTCCGACTGATTCAATTAAAGTATCAGATGATTCATTTGATGGCGACCCACTAAAATATGAATAAATCAAAAAAGGTCATCCAAATTTCACAAACTGGATGACCTTTTTTTTATAGTATCAGTGCTTCAAGGCACAGCAAGCAATTATTAGACCATACTTCAGAAAAATGATCAGGCGATAATGGATTAACACCTACACCTACTTCAATGGTAAAACCAGGTTTACGATAATGCTGAATAAACCAATCCTTATATCCTCCATCACTCTCCGCTGTTTTAATCGGTAAATAAGAGCTTACGTAAGATAGTCTACTTACCATTTCCGCACTCACTTCTGGTTCTAAATGATTATAGCCCCAATAAATGACTTGACCTTGAGAATGAAATGACAATACATAATCAAATTGATGTTGATTCGTGTAATTGTAAATCGCTTTAGCTTCTGGTTCTGTTAATGGCTTTTGTCCGCTGTAATGTCTTGGCCATGGTACTTTCGGGCTTTCATTTGCTTCCTTAGCCCAACCAGCTGGCCATTGATGATTTAAATCCACACCTCGAATGTTACTAGACCAATGATCAAATGATCTCATTCCTTTATTGATTTCTAATACTTGACGAAAGTGCGGATGCTCTTTATAAATACCTTGTTGAACTAATTCAATTCCATCGGGATTCACGATTGGAACAACATAAAGTGTACTGTCTCTCAATAATTGCTCAACTGAATAACCATGCCACCTTTGCTGATCTTTTTGCTTCTCACTAAGTTCATATATAAAATAAGCTAACAGTTTAGAGGTAATCCATTCATTGGCATGCCACCCTCCAGAGTAAAACACTTTTTTCTTGCCAGTGCCTATTTTAAATGCGTATATCTGTTTATTCATAACTGAGTAACCAATAACATCCTTTTCAACTCCGTTTTGCTGTAACCGTAATAGCATTCCTTCTAAATCATGTTGATTAAACTCCGTTAATCCTAACCAATCCATTTGATCTTGTCTAAATGTTCCATTTTGTATGTATAATTTCATTCCAGGATAGATATATTGTTGTTCTGAAAAGATCTCACGATTAAATAATAGAATGTCGAATGGACGTATACTATATTGAAAAGCGACCTTATTAATCGTCTCTCCAAATTGTACTGTATGCATCATCACCTCTTCCCCCTCCCATATTTATATATGATTTGCCCAAATTTTTATGACTAAACAACGACCGTTATAACTAAACACCAATTGACAGAAGGTTGTGTTTATGATAAATTATCAAACAATTAGTACTATTTTTGCTTAATTTAAATAGGAAAAACTATACATAAATGAAACGATGATGAAGAAAGATAGATGTGAAACCAATATCAGAGAGCTAGTGGTTGCTGTGAACTAGTTTGGTTCCTTCTTGAAAGCCCTTCGGAGTTCATGTGCTGAACTTGATGAAATAGTAGGTACATACGGATAATCCGTTATCTTGGAGTTGATTCTCCCCGAGTTGCGTTAGCAAAAAATGAGGGTGGTACCGCGGTTTAAACCTTCCGCCCCTCACGACACACGTCGTGTGGGCAGAAGGTTTTTTGTTTGTAGCGCTTTCATTTTACTGAAAAGGCCCATTAAGGCTTTTTTATATAAAAAAAGAACGAATGAGGAGTGTAGAGTATGAGCAATCAAGCTAACAAAAATGAAGAAACGATTTATCAAATTCTAGTATCTGACAGCATGAGTAAAGAGGGTCTCTTACCATTATTAGAAAGTGATAACGTTCGTTGTATTGAGAAAAATGTGAACGATGTGGATGATTTAACTCAATTTGATGCATTACTTGTCCGAAGTGCGACTACTGTTGATGCAGAATTATTAGCAAAAATGCCTAATTTAAAAATTGTAGCTCGCGCTGGTGTTGGGGTTGATAATATTGATTTAGATGCTGCTACTAAGCATGGTGTCGTTGTCATTAACGCTCCAGATGGGAACACAATTTCAACGGCGGAGCATACTTTTGCGATGATTATGTCATTAATGCGTAATATTCCTCAAGCGTATGCTTCCATCAAAGCTGGAGAATGGAATCGTAAAGCATTTCAAGGGTTCGAATTACGTGGCAAAACTTTAGGTATTGTTGGTTTTGGTCGCATTGGTACACAGCTTGCACAACGGGCAAAAGCGTTTGAAATGTCATTACTTGTCTTTGATCCATTCTTAACGAAAGAACGTGCAGAAAAAGTTGGCGTTCAAACAGCATCGTTAGAAGAAGTACTATCACAATCAGATATTATTACTGTTCACACTCCATTAACAAAGGAAACAAAAGGCCTTCTAGGTATGGAGAATATCGCCAAAACGAAGCGTGGTGTCTTTTTAATTAACTGTGCTCGTGGTGGTATTATTGATGAGCAAGCCCTAAAGCATTATTTAGAAAATGGACATGTAGCTGGCGTTGCTCTAGATGTGTTTGAGGAGGAGCCCGTAGTTGATCATGAATTAATGTCATACCCTCGTGTCATTGCAACTCCGCATATAGCAGCTTCGACCTTGGAAGCTCAATTAAACGTAGCTGCACAAGTATCTGAGGAAGTCTTACGATTTTTACAAGGCGAGCCTGTTAGCAATTCGATCAACTTACCTACTCTTTCGAAAGAAGTCTATAGTAAAGTGAAGCCATTTTATGATTTATCTAAAAAAATGGGTAATATTCTTTCGCAAGTGATGCGAACACCTGTACAAGAAATAGATGTTTTATACGGCGGTTCTGTTACTGATTTAGAAACATCTATTATTACTCGTAGTTTAATGGCTGGTTTCCTACAACCACGTGTAGATGCAGGTGTGAATGATGTAAATGCTAGCCTCATTGCGAAAGAACGTGGAATTACATTTGGTGAGAAAACAATGAGCCAAACATATGGCTATGCCAATATCATTCATGCGGTCGTACGTGGTGAAGAGAGAACATTTGAATTAAAAGGAACGTTCATTAAAGAATACGGTCCACGGATCGTGAACATTAATGGATTTAACGTTGATTTCATACCCGAGGGTCATTTAATTTATATTCAACATAATGATCGTCCTGGTGTTATTGGTCGTATGGGGCAATTATTAGCAAAACATAATGTGAACATCGCAACCATGCAAGTAGGTCGAAAGGAAGAAGGCGGAGAAGCTGTCATGATGGTTGCAGTTGATAAATTGGTAGACCAACAAGTCATTGATGACTTACTTCAAATTGAGGAAATTCATTTTGCTGATACAATTGAATGTTAATATAAAATGATTGTAAAAGAAAATGGCGTATTTCGTCATTTTCTTTTTTATTACCATATGTAAGAGAATAACAAACCTAATTGTTCATCCCTATTTATTTGTAAAAAATCGTTCCCTTTATCGGATAGTTGAATGGTCGGATACGTTACAATAACAAATTGTTCATGGTAGGCTACATGAAAATAAAATTTATACAAATGCGCCAACTCTTTTTTACTACGTGAATTAATTAAATTAAAATTAAATGCCCGATCATAGCTTCTCCAAAATCTTGGGTGTATATCATGCTTATTTTTCATTCGTATATGACCATGTTTTCTAATCTTTTTTAACATAAAGAGAAAACCATCTAAAAATACAACATTATGACTATGAATATCAGTTTGCTCATTTAACCATTTTAATAATTCTGTCTGTACAGTCATTTCTATACCCCACTTACGCACTTCTTCCTTCACTTATTTTAACATAGATTATTTTATATGGGGGTGTATAGATGAATAGATCGCTTTCTATTCTTTCTCGATATATAGCATTTGACCAATTAAAATCTGATCAGAATCTAATTCATTTAATTCCATTACATATTCAACAGAACGTTCATATTGATTAGCGATAGCTGTTAACGTCTCTCCTTTTTCTACATTATGAACGGTACTCACCTCATATATCGTTAGCTCTTGATCAATATAAATCCTTTCGTCTTTTAAGTGATTCCATTCCTTAATTTGTTCTACAGATACACCATAACGTTGCGCTAAGCTCCATAACGTGTCGCCTTTCGTGACAGTAACCTTGTCAATGACATTCGATGAATCGTCCTCATTTCTTGTAATAGCAGATATAGCATCATTTCTTTCAGCTTCTAGTGAGGCATACATATGACTAGGTTTTTGAGACAGTACAAATAAAGGATCTATCGCTTCTGACTTATGTACATTCCAGCTTTCTAGGTGGACTTCAAAGTGTAAATGGTTGCCTGATGAACGCCCTGTCGTACCAACGGTTCCAATTAATTGTCCTTCTTTCACAAATTGTTCTTCTTCAACTAGTCGTTCATGTAAGTGAGCATAAACCGTTTCCATTTGATTATCATGATTAACAAATATCACATTTCCATATGTATCGGAATAATAAGAACGAGAAACAACACCGTCTGCAACAGATACAACTGGAGTACCCTCCTCTGCTGCAATATCAATACCATAATGAGATCCCCCCTCGTTCCGAATGTATCAGTTAATTCACCAACTGTCGGCCAAATAAAGGCTTCCTCCCACTCATAAGGAACAGCTCGATCCTCAGCTGCGAATGTATATGAAGTACTGAAAAACAAAACGCCCAAAAAGGCCATAATCCCTAACACAATACATAATCTTTTTATAAAATCCATCATCGTATCCTCCTCCATACTTGTACCATTCTTTGACAATGACTGTACTATCATATGAAGGCTTGACCGATTTTATGCTTTTTATTCAATAGCACCTGATTGAACAATGTTAATCGAAACATTCACCTCAAAATTGGCTGTAGAATATATCTCTTCTTTCCACAGTGTCGGGTTCCAATCTCTTGTTGTACTTCTATACAATTCACCGATTCCAACTGGATCAATTCCTTGATCACGGAAACGCTCAAGCATATCAAGTGTTTGGAGTTTTAATTTCTCTTCAATTTTCTGTTCATAATTATCAACGGTTTCTGGTTCGTCAAAATTAAAATCTCCACTATGATCCTGCATTTCACCATCGATATGAATATGAAATCGAAATAAAGGACTTTCTCCAGATTTATCTACCTGCTTATTTAATTGGCTATTTAATTTCTCTATCACAATATAAACAGATTGACCCTCCTCATCTTTCACCTCGAATTGTTTGATCGCTTGTTTCGTTACGGATGTAATCGTCTTTAAAATAAAAGATTCGTCTAATCCAATCTCTGAATGGTAAGATTGATCTGAAAACAAAGCAGTTCCTATTATCCGAACATGGTTTCCTTGAAGCTTTAACATTGGAGCAAATGGGTCTCGACCATCGTTGTACATACTAAAAAGAAATTCATGCATATTCGCTGAAGGTATTGTATTTAAATCCATATTTTGCTGAATAAGATCAGGAATGAAGACTCCTGCCAATTCACCTACGCCGAGTTCAGTTTCCAACATTTCTCCAGCGTTATTTCCCTTTACAATACCAATTAGCATTCGATTCCCAACGGAAGGGTCTCGATACATTGCATCTAAATAAACTTCAACGCCTTCCTTTGCCAGTTCATCACCAAAAAGCATTACTCGCGCTTGTCCAAATCGTAATGGTTTTTGAGAGCGCCTGTTCAATAAAATTTTCGTACCTTTTGTTGTTTGCCCAGTCGCTGAAATGGACCCTTGCTGTAATAAACTTTCCTCCCCTTGTTCTAGAAAAGTTGGAAAATTGACAGTTACTTTTATGTAATCTTCTTCATCAGCTTTATCTATCGAAACAATACGAATTAATGCAACCTCATCAACTATACTCGTTTCCAAACAAGCGCTTAACAATAATAAAAACAGGACTAAGTAACTAAGCCGAAGTACTTTGCCCATGTTTGTTCCTCCTTATTTTTAATGCTACCGTCTGTAATATGACTAACAATGGGATATAGACATACATAAAATAGAATCCAATCTCACCAATTATTTCATTAAATATCTTAATTTCCTGCCTTGAAGGGAGCATAATGCAAGCAATTCCCACTAATACAACAGCTATAATCAACGCTTTTCTTTGACTCATTTTAAAGACAACCTTTGCACATCGTGTAGCAGCCCATAGTAATATTCCGATATTAGGAGCGATTAAAAACATCCACATCGAAATTCCTACATATTCAAACCTTTCTAAAAAAGGTAGTTGCACAACTTTATATAACGTCAGTGTAGCCCATATCGTTTTGTTCAATTGCTCTTCACTAAAAAATGATAAGCTGACAATCATGATGATTAAATAAATGGTCGTTGTAGTGAAAACAGCCAACTGCGACCATTTCTGTGTATCTTCTTTGTTTTTTAAAAAGGGGTAAAAAAGCAAAAGTAATTCCGCACCTATGAAGCTTAAAGTTGCCTCCCTTGCCCCTAATAAAAGGTCAAAGATTGAATGTTTTAAAATCGGTAGCATGTTAATAAAATGAGCAAATTCAAGTGGTAATAACAGCATAGGAAATAGCGGAGCTGGAATGATAACTCCTAGAAAAGCTAATCCAACAACTGTTCTAAATCCTCCAGAAACAACATAGTAAAAAAATGCTACAGCAACAAGTGTAATTCCCCCATGTTGGCAAATCAGAAAACATCCACACTTGAACAACTTCGATGTACGAGCGTAAAACCGTTATAGTTATTCCAATAAAATAAACCATAGCTATAAAACTCAAGATATTCCCTAACCATTTTCCGAAAATTTGCTGATGAATACTCATTAAATCACCATTAGACCTTTTTAAAAGAAGATACATGCAGGCAACAATAATGTGGACAGCTAATCCAGATATTAATATTGAAAACCAGCCGTCATATCCAGCTTCCTTGACAATGGTTCGCTGAAAGCTCAACATACCAACTCCAACCTGAACTGAATGAATGAGAAAGAAGGCCAAAAAGCCTGACACTAAGTATTGCTCCTTAATTGGCTTATGCATATTAAGTTAACCTCCTGTCTTATTCATCAAAATCACTTTTTGATGTTGCCCTTTTAAAATTAAAACGACCGCTATCAAGAGGACGCATATATATCGGTCTTTTAGACATTCTGTTAAACGGTAAACGGACAAATGCATCTTTCCAATCGGCAAACCTGGGAGGGAATAAAGGCTCCATGTATGGACGTCCTAAAGAAGTGAGCCTAACTAAATGAATTAATACGTATAAGCCGCAAAATGCAACACCCACCCCACCAAAAAAGGCAGCCATAAACAAAATTGGAAAGCGAATAACGCGGATTGTATTTCCCATTTGATATACAGGAGTTGTAAATGATGCAAGTGCGGCTAGTGCAACAATAATTAATAAAATGTTACTTGTTAAACCAGCCTCAACAGAGGCCTGTCCTATAACAATCCCTCCAACGATTCCGATTGTTTGACCTACTTTTGTCGGTAAGCGTGCACCCGCTTCGCGTAACAACTCAATCGTTAATTCTAAAAATATCGCTTCAATAATTGGTGGGAAAGGAATATTACTTCTTGATGCAATAATGGTTGACAATAAATCACGCGGAATCAATTCATAATGAAATGTTAAAACAGCAACATAAATGGGTGTAGAAAAGATAGAGAAAAGCACAGCTCCAAACCTCAAAAGACGTAAAAACGAAGCTATTTGCCAATGTAAATAATAATCTTCTAGAGAAGAAAAGAATTCAATTAGAGTCGCTGGACCAATAATCGCATCCGGAGATCCGTTTGCCATAAAGGCTATTTTTCCTTCTGCTAAGACAGCCGCAACTCGTTCAGGTCTCTCTGTATGAATTAACTGAGGGAAAATAGACATCGTTTGATCAGTAATCATTTGCGAAAGAGCATTCGCATCAATGACTTGATCAATTTCAATTGAATTAAGTCTTTGTATGACCGTTTCGATATTATCAGGATCAGCAATACCATCTATGTACATAACCACAACCCGAGTTTGTGTTAATTTGCCTATAGATAATTCTTTTATTTGTAATTGCGGGAGAGGTAGCCGTTTTCGAATTAAATAAATATTTGTATCAAGTGATTCTATGAACGCCTCTTGAGGTCCTGATACACTAAATTCAGTTTCAGGTGGAGCAACTGAGCGATTATTTTCTTGATTTGCTTGTATAGCTAAACACTTTTCAGGCAAAGGCTGATCATAAATAATGACAAAACCATGCATAACCTTTTCTCTCAGCTCATCACTATGGGTGATCCATAGTGAATTCGCATTAGGAACAGCTTCTTTCATTTCCTCTAATGTGTACGTAGGATTTTCCTTTAAGCCTTTAAGCACATTTTCGTTTAATTCTTTATGGTCAATAAGTGGCTCATAATACGCAATGTAAACTAATTTTTCATTTAGTTTGTATTCGCTCTCAACAAAGTCCTCTGACTTTTTAAATAGGTTAATCATATTCGCTAAAGGCTGCTCTTTATTCTGACTTTTTCTATTCATAAGCCATCTACTAATCACTATGTTTCACCACCTACATATCACTGTGCTCTAACATTAGTATGAAAAAACCCTAAATGTATTATGCGTAAAAAAGAAAGAGAAATTTCAAAAGGTAGCGAAACCTTTGAAACTTCTCTTTCATTCCTACTTCTCTTCTTTTCGTATACCATTTTTAAAAACAGCCGCACTGCGAATATATTCGATGTCCTTTATTTTTAATCTTGCATTTACAACTCTTGCAATAGCGAATAAATAATCAGATAAACGATTTAAATATTTAAGAACATACAGATTGTAAGCTTCGTTTGTTTCTAGTAATTGAACAACTTGACGTTCAGCTCTTCTTGCAATCGTCCGACAAATATGTAACGTTGCTGCAGCCTCTGCCCCTCCTGGTAAAATAAATCTTTCAATTGATGGTGCTTCGTCTATATAAATATCCATCCTTTGCTCCAAATAATCAATCATTGTTTGATTTGTTTTATATGGGATTTTATCTGACTTCTTTACAGCAGCTAAATCTCCACCACAGTCAAATAGTTCATGTTGGATTCTCTCTAACTCACCCTTAATATCTCGAAATAGGTCATCCTGTAATTGAGTTACTGCTTGACCAACAAAAGCATTCAATTCATCTATGGTCCCATATGCTTCCACACGAATATGACTCTTCATTAAACGACCACCAATAACACTTGTTTTACCTTCATCTCCAGTTCGTGTATACAACTTCAATACAATCCCTCTTTCATATCGTTTTCACTAGTATACATGATTATTTTCATTTCTATCTAGTAAAAATTCTCTTGACATTTCTTCTCCTTCACGATAAAGTATAAAACAATTTCATATGTTGGAAATCGGTACTTTGAATACGATGACTTTCAAAGTTTAAAAGGGAATCCGGTGAAATTCCGGAGCGGTCCCGCCACTGTAGTAGATGAGTTACAATTTCTTGAACCACTGGCTTATGAAGCTGGGAAGGTGATTGTGACGTTGACTCTAGAGCCAGGAGACCTGCCAATTTCAACAACACTGTTTTTACCTACGGGAGATAGGGAGGTGTTATAATAGCTTATTTACGCATGCCGTCATAAGGATATTATTACACTATTATAGGTAATAATATCCTTTTTTATTTTAATGAAATGGAGGAGATGTATGAATGTCAATTAAAACAAGCAACTTAGGTTATCCGCGAATTGGTGAACAGCGTGAATGGAAACGATCATTAGAGTCGTTTTGGAAAGGTTCAATTACTGAAGATGAATTACATACTCAAATGAAAGAAATTCGTTTAAATCATCTTAAGAAGCAAATGGAGTTAGGGATTGATTATATTCCTATTAATGATTTTACTTATTATGATCATGTACTTGATATAGCGACTATGTTTGGTATCGTTCCAAATC
The DNA here is from genome assembly GCF_000513115.1 of Halalkalibacter hemicellulosilyticusJCM 9152. GTDB lineage: Bacteria > Bacillota > Bacilli > Bacillales > Bacillaceae_D > Halalkalibacter > Halalkalibacter hemicellulosilyticus. The sequence continues at coordinate 51,993 of NZ_BAUU01000002.1, read as the reverse complement.
GGTTTCAATATTCCGGAGGGGTCGTTTCTTTAGCTACTTACTTTGCAATGGCACGCGGAGGAGAAGCTCAAGCGTGTGAAATGACAAAATGGTTTGATACAAACTACCACTATATTGTCCCTGAACTACATGATGCAAAGCCTACACTCGTCGAAAACAAACCGTTGAAGGCATTTAAAGAAGCGAAAGAAGAATTAAATATAATTGGAAAACCAGTTATTTTAGGACCGTTTACATTCCTAAGCTTATCAAAAGGATATAAAAAGTCTGAATTCTCAAACCTTTTGTCGCAATTAATCCCACTTTACTCACAGGTTTTATCAGAGTTGAAAGAAGCAGGAGCAGAAGTTGTTCAAATCGATGAACCTACATTTGTAACGGATTTAAGTGCAGATGACTGGAATCTAATTAAACAAGTCTATACTCAACTAGCTAACGCAACTGACATTAATTTAATCATACAAACGTATTTTGAAAGTGTTGATCAATACTTGGAGCTCATTTCATTACCAGTAAAAGGGATAGGCCTTGATTTTGTTTATGGAAAAGAAAAAAACTTAAATTCCTTACTCACATACGGCTTCCCTCAAGAAAAAATACTTGGAGTTGGAATTATAGATGGTCGAAATATTTGGAAAAGTGACCTCAATAAAGCATCTAAGCTTCTTGAAAGAATTAATGAAATAGTTCCATATTCCAGACAGCTTATTCAGCCTTCATCAAGCTTACTGCACGTCCCAGTAACGTTAAAGTATGAAGAGGCACTAGACCCTCTAGTAAAAGAGGCACTTGCCTATTGTGATGAGAAACTAAAAGAATTGACTTTATTAAAAGAGATCATATTAGACCGTAGTCAATTTGAGGACAAATTAAAAGAACACCAAACAGGCATTTATGAATTAAGTGAATCGGCATGGAGATCCGAAAAAAAATTAAACGAATTGAAAACGAACCGTATCACCCATTTTAGCAAAAGAGCAGAGCTTCAACAAAAAAAGTGGAAATTACCTTTACTACCTACTACGACGATCGGGAGTTTTCCACAATCAACGGAAGTGCGTCAAACCCGTTTGAAGTGGCGTAAAGGAGAATTATCTAACGAAAACTATGAACAACATATTAGAGAATATATGAAGAAATGGATCAAAATTCAGGAAGATTTAGAACTTGATGTTTTCGTTCATGGTGAGTTCGAGCGAAATGACATGGTTGAATTTTTTGGCGAAAAATTATCAGGGTTTGCTTTCTCAAAAAATGGTTGGGTTCAGTCATATGGGTCACGTTGTGTAAAACCACCTATCATTTTTGGTAATGTAGAATTTACAGAACCGATGACTGTAAAAGAAGTAGTTTACGCCCAATCATTAACCGACAAACCTGTTAAAGGCATGCTTACTGGTCCTGTTACCATTTTAAACTGGTCCTTTGCTCGAAACGATATTTCTAATAAAGAAATTAGCTTTCAAATTGCAGAAGCGCTTCTTAAAGAAGTACAAGCGTTAGAAGAAGCAAATATTACGATGATTCAGGTTGATGAGCCTGCATTACGTGAAGGTTTACCGTTGAAGAAAGAGAAGCAAGCAGACTATCTTCAATGGAGTATTGAAGCGTTCAGACGTTGTACATCTGATATCGATGACTTAACACAAATCCATACACATATGTGCTATAGCGAATTTAATGAAATTATTGATGCAATTGATGCAATGGACGCAGATGTGATCTCGATTGAAACCTCTAGAAGTCATGGTGAAATGATTGAAGCATTTGAAAAAACAACGTATACAAAAGGGATTGGTTTAGGCGTATATGATATTCACAGTCCTCGTATTCCAAGCGTATCAGAAATGTCATCGATTATTGAACGTGCTCTAAAAGTTCTGCCAGCAGAACGTTTTTGGGTTAACCCTGATTGTGGCTTGAAAACACGCTCTGAAGAAGAAACAATTGCTGCACTTAAAAAAATGGTTGATGCAGCTAAAAAAGCTAGAGAAAACATTACCATTTCGAGCCAATCTTAGAGGTGGTAATGAGACGGGAAATGATACAATTTCTTGAATATACAACGAATGAAAAAGAAATGAAGAATTGTATTTACCACCTAGATTCTCAAGGTTTACATTCATTAGTTGAACATTTATGCTTTACAACTATAGAAACCCAAGAACGCTGGTTGAATATGCTTCAATCGATTTTGAATATGGAATAAAAAAGAGGCTGAGGCAATACTTTTGTCCCAGCCTCCCCTTATAGTCACGTCAACACAGCTTACTCATTAGACATAGCAATGTTTGGGATAAAAAATGTGAATTCTGTACCTTCATTTAATTTACTATGAACAGAAATATGACCATTGTGAGCTTCGACAATATTTTTAGCAATCGCTAAACCTAAGCCCGTTCCTCCGCGACTTCGAGTTCTAGCCTTGTCTGCCTTGTAAAAGCGCTCAAACACAAACGGTAAGTCCTCTTCTGGTATTCCAGAGCCTGTATCAAGAACATCAAACTTTGTCCCTTCATCAAATGAACGCACACGCAACGTGACATGACCTTGTTCACTTGTATGCCTTATGGCATTGTGAAGTAAGTTTGTTAATACCTGTTCAATACGATCTGGATCAATGGTTGCTTCTTTGTCTAATTTAGTGGCATCAAGTGAAAGGGCAATGTTTTGTTCTTTCGCCAAACCTTGAAATTTACGGACGACCTTTTCAACAAAAGGATGCAGCTGTATGTGTTCGGCATGTAATTCTACGTGACCTGCTTCCATCCTCGCCAAATCTAATAGTTCATTCACTAATCGCCCTATTCTAAGTGACTCATCATAAATAATTTTTGCCATTTCCTTTTTTTCTTCATCTGACTGAGCTATATCGTCAATAATCGCTTCACTATAACCTTGGAGCATAGATATTGGTGTACGTAATTCATGTGAAACGTTTGCAATGAAATCTTTACGCAATTTATCGTGTCGCCGTTCTTCAGTCATATCACGAAAAACAGCAACTGCTCCTCTTATCACGTTTTGATCATATAACGGAGTCATTAATATAGTCCAGCTGCGACCTTGCACTTCAATTTCCGTAGTTTGTTCCTTTTCAAATGTTACGACCTGCTCAAATAATGTTCGAATTGTATCAGGTAACTTCTCTTCTTGTCGAATTTGACCTTGTTCAAAGGACCAAGATTGTATAAACCGTTCTGCTGGGGGATTGGCTAGCACGACCTTACCATATTTATTTAACGTAATGACTCCGTCAGCCATACTCCCTAATATTCGTGCTAACTGTTCTTTTTCTTGATTTAATGCGTGAATATTATTATTCAATTCTCTGCCCATGCGATTAAAAGCCATTGCCAATTGACCAATTTCATCATGTGTCAAAATCGGTATCTTCGTTTCAAATTGTCCTTTTGCGACTTCTAATGCCATTTCACGCATTTTACGTAGTGGTGCAGTTACCCTTGATGATAGGAAAAAAGCAAATACTGTTGTCATAATGATCGCTATACCACCAGAGAGATAAACGATTCTTCTCGTTTCTGCCGTTGCTGAATTAATGGCGTCCAATGATTGATATAGAAAAACAGCGCTATCTTCTATTTCGCCAGGTTGAACCGGGACACCAACTATCATGATTTCAGCGTATTGTTGTTCGTCATTACTTTCAAAAGGAAAATCACCTTCTGTACGGACGATTTGCTCCCCTGAAAATACGTCCATTAACACATGATTATTATATAATGTATGCAATGCTAAATAATGCGAATGATGATTTTCAGTACTTAAAACTTTTTCACCTTCTATTAGTAAAATCAATTTCGTATCGAACGTTTCAGCATACTCTTGAATAACGTATAATGCTTCTTCTTGCTCATAACGCTCATACATTGATGCAACCATCTGTGCATGATTCATTAATTGCGACTCGGCCGTATTTACGTGCACTCTCTCAAATGATTGAAGAAGAAGCACCATTAACAACGTTAACACAAATGTTACTAGTAAAATAATTGTAAGCCAAAGCTTACCAACTACACTGCGCCATAGCATTAGTCTTTCTGTCCCTCAAACTTATAACCTATTCCCCATACCGTTGCAATCATTGCTGCAGCTTGCGGTGAAACTCTATTTAACTTTTCACGTAAGCGTTTAATATGTGTATCAACCGTTCGTAAATCACCAAAGAAATCATAATTCCAAACATCCTTGAGTAATTGCTCACGCGAAAATACTTTATCAGGAGATTGTGCTAAATAATGAAGTAATTCATATTCTTTAGGTGTTAATGAAATCTCTTCATCAGCAACCATTACACGATGTGCGTCATGGTCAATCGTTAATTCTTGAAAGACTAATACATTTTTTGCGAGAGTATCGGTTTGCATAAATTTTGTAGCAGAAGCACGTCGAAGTAACGCTTTTACTCGTAGGATAACTTCTCTCGGACTAAAAGGCTTTACAATATAGTCATCAGTTCCTACTTCAAAGCCTTGGACACGGTTTGCTTCTTCTCCTTTTGCTGTTAACATAATAACAGGTGTCGCTTTCGATTTCCGAAGTTCTTGGCATACTTCAATACCGTCCATTCCTGGCATCATTATATCTAATAAGATGACATCGAAATCTTTTTCAATTGCTAATTGTAAGGCGTCCTCACCATTTTCAGCCTCTTCTACTTGATAATTTTCACGTTCTAAGTACATTTTTAATAATCTCCTAATACGATCCTCATCATCTACTACTAATATACGAGCATGCTCCATATAACTTCTACCTCCTCCATCTGTTCAAAAGGGGTGCCCCAATAAAGGAACACCCCTGTTCTATTATAGGGCATATGAATGCAACCCGGCTATAACTAAATTAACAAACACAAGGTTAAACATTATGATACCAAATCCAATGACACATAGCCAAGCTGAACGCTCGCCGTGCCACCCTTTTGAAAGTCTTAAATGTAAATATGCTGCATAGAATAAGAAAGTAATTAATGCCCAAACCTCTTTAGGGTCCCATCCCCAGAAGCGAGACCAAGCAATTTGTGCCCATATCATGGCAAATATTAACCCACCAAGTGTAAAAACCGGGAACCCAATGGCTATAGCTCGATAACTTATTTCATCAATTAATTGCGGACTTACTCCTTTTAATAAAGGTTGGATGGCAGCACTAATTCGTTTACGAAGAATAAGTCGTAATAACCAATAAAGGATGAGACCAGCTAAAATAGACCAAATAACTGTGTTCAAATCATTTGCTCGAATATTCTCGGGCACATGAATAATTGGAGATAATGCACCTTCTGTCAAAAGCTCTCCCTCATTCGGTCCTATGAAGGCTGGCATCGTATATGTCATTGTTGCTTCCGTTTCAAATTCATTTATATAATTGAACTGCGCTTCATAATTAGCCAAGTTAAAAGCAGTGCCAACAACGATATATCCAATTAAGCTTAATACACAGAAAAGAATAAATTCCATAGAACGTGTACGCTTATTAGTTTTAGAAAAATCAATCGTCCTTAATAAGTATATGAGCCCCGCTGCCATACCTATCGTTAATACCCCTTGTCCAAGAGCAACGGTAATAACATGAATCGTTAACCAATTACTTTGAAGGGATGGAATTAACGGTGAAATTTCACCAGGAAACATGGAAGCATAAGCAATTAAAAGCATGACAACTGGCATTGTAAATAAACCTAAATAGTTTGAACGGTAAATAGCATATAAAATTATAAAGGCTAAACCAATTGCTATTGCAAAAAAGGTCATATATTCATACATATTGCTAACGGGTGCATGACCCGCTACATACCAACGAGTAATAAAGTAACCAAGTGAAAAAGCCGATGCAAATATGGAAGAGAGAAAACCTAAAAACCCCCATCGATTTCCTCTCATTTCTCCGTCTTTATTACGCCACTTTCTTCCTGTAACGGAAACCGCATAAAAAATCGTTGATGCTAAATAGAGAAAGAAAGCAGTATAAAGAAGATTACCACTCAATTCAACCATACTCTAGCCTCCTTGCCATTATTTTCTATCTAGTTTGTTGTCTCTTTATCCTTTTCTTCCTTTTCCAGCTGATCGATAGGAGAAGGAATCGTAGTGCCTTCTAATATTTCGTCAATATCTTTTCGTAAAGATAAATAGTTTTTATTCGTATGACCAGCGATAATGAATTCGTTATCGACTTGTTGAAACCAGATTCGACGATGTGCCCAATAAGAACCTTGAATGAGACCAATCATAAAAATAATTCCACCAATAATTAATAATGGAAATGTATAATCTTTTCTCAAAACGAGAGCCGTTACATGATTTGTTTCCAAATCAACAAATGTCATTTTATATTCATTTTCCCCTAAAGGCTCAAGATTTGTTTGAATTCCAACAAAACTTACCTCTCCATCAGGCGTATCAGGTGTATACATATCGAATATAAACACTGGATTGTTTGGAACATTTGATCGTGTGGCTGGAACATTATTATTTAAATAAAAATCTTGGAAATATTCACGGATCTCAACATAATACCTTCTCCTAGATCATATACTGCTTCGGGGCTTGAGAGATCAACATCTAATTGACCAAACTGTTCACCAGTCTCTTTATTTTCAAGTGTGAAACTCATTGAGCTAAGCTCATTAAGCTTATAATCCATTTGATATAGAGAAAAGCCACTAAATGTTAACGGTTCATTTACTCGAATAGGATAACGCTCGACCTCAACTAATTCAGCATCATCTCCAATGATTCCCGAATTTTGTCGTTCATATAACACCGCATCTGTTTGATAATTACTAGCTATTGCACCCTCGGCTCGGTTTAATGCCTCGCGGTACAACTCATTTTCTTCATCGTAAACTTCAATAATAAATTGTTCATTTTCGACATGAAACTGACCATTTGTATGCGGGACTTCAGCTATTTCACCTTCACGAATCCACATATGGTCATCAACATACATTCCAGGAAAGTATCGTAGCATACAACCAATCAAGAAGATAATTAAACCGATATGGTTGACATATGGTCCCCATCTAGCAAAACGATTTTTTTCCGCAAGTAAATTTCCGTTTTCTTCTCGAATGTTATATTTCTTCTTCTTTAATTTTTTCTTAATTGTCTGTAGCTTTTCATCCACATTGTTCACTTCTGTGTAACCATAAAGCCTTTGACGTTTTAAGAAATTACGATGTTTTGTGATACGTTGATTTTTCAATGCGCGATATAATGGAAAAAAACGATCAATACTCGCAATTAATATTGATACTCCTAGTGCTGCTACTAGGAGCATGTACCACCATGAACCGTATAGGTTGTGAAACCCTAGCTCATAATAGAGTTTCCCTGTAAATCCATACTCGGTTTCATAATGCTCTGTAGGACTTACACCACCTGGAATATACATTTCTTGTGGGTAAATCGTTCCTAATGAGGACGCTATTAATGTAATAACAATGATCCATATCCCGACTTTAACGGAAGAAAAAAACATCCAAACTTTATCTATAATAGTAGTCGTATATGTTTGCGAGCGACGAGCCACTCCTTCATATTTCATATCTAGGAGCTTAGTTGATTCGTTTTGATCACCAATTGGGTTCCCACAAGCCGCACAAACTTGAGTACCCTCTTGATTTAAATGTCCGCATTCACACTTCATTTGACTCATTCCCCACACCTCAATACTTTACTGATCTTCTGGTATTATCCGTTCCATAAAATCTCGTACCATGCTTTCTGTCATGCCACCTTCAAAAACATGTTCGACAGTGCCATGTTCATTTATTAAAATTGTAGTAGGTAAAGGGTGGACGCCGTATGCGTTTGTCACAGATCGTCCCTTATCGATTACAATCGGAAATGTCAAATTATACCGACTAGCGAAACGCTCCACCGTTAGTTCTGGCTCGTTTACATTAACGGCAATAATTTCAACACCTTTTTCCTTATATTCATCATATAATTCTTCCATAATCGGCATTTCCTTTTCACATGGAGGGCAGAATGTACCCCAAAAATTAAGAAAAACACCTTTTCCTTCATAATCACTTAATTCAATTCGTTCCCCACTAAGGTCAGTCAATGCAAAATTAATCGACTCTTCTCCTACTTTCGCTAAACTTTGATCCATAAAAAATTGAGAATAAAACGTATAAGCAAGGGCTGCTCCGATCAAAATCAAAACACTCGTTCGCATCACTAGACGTTTTTGCTTCATTCACTCGTCCTCCTCTCAAAAACAGTTAACACTATGTTATTATAACGTCTTCCTAAAAGAGATGATAAAGCGTTTTATGACGGTTTCGTGACAGCTATTTCTCTTAAATGTTTCACTTCAATCGGCTTTAAAGGTCGTACTTCACCTGGGTTCAACCCTTTTAAATTCAAAAAGCTGTATTCTTCCCTTTTTAGCTTCATGACCGGGTGGCCAATTGCTTCAAACATTCTTCTTACTTGACGATTACGACCTTCATGAATCGTTAATCGAATGATAGATGTTTGCTTTCTTTTATCAAGCGAAATCATTTTCACCTTCGCAGGTGCTGTCTTCCCATCCTCTAACATAATTCCATTTTGAAGCTTTCTTAGCCCTTCTTTACTCGGGATTCCTTTTACCTTCGCAACATACACCTTATTTACATGATATTTCGGGTGCATTAAAAGATTTGCAAATTCCCCATCATTTGTAAGTATAATGATCCCCGAGGTATCATAATCAAGTCGACCAATCGGAAAAACTCGTTGCTCAATTTCGATAAAATCAGTTACGACTTTTCGACCTTTATCGTCACTCACACTTGAAATCACACCACTAGGTTTATAAAGTAAATAGTAGACAGGTTCTTCACGATCAATAGGTACACCATTCACTTCTATCTCATCTTTATTAGGGGTCACTTTTACACCTAGCTCTCGTACTACTTTCCCATTTACTCTTACTTTTCCTTCAATAATTAACTGTTCCGCTTTTCTTCTTGACGTAATTCCTGCTTGTGCAATGACTTTTTGTAGACGTTCCATATGTTCACCTCATTTAACATCATACTCGTCCCACTTTAATTTCTCAAGCAAATCAAACATTGCAATATTGTGAACAGTTTACGTATGATAAAGTCTAAAATCTTCTCCAAACCAAAAAAACTGATTACCTTAGTTTCATCATAACCAAAAAGTAATCAGCTAATAGCTCTATTCTATCTTCCAAACACATAACTTACAACAATTATAGCAGCAATAATACCAACTAAATCAGCTAGAAGACCTACTTTTAAAGCATCGCCCATTTTTCGAATTCCAACAGCTCCAAAATAAACGGTTAAAACGTAAAACGTTGTATCCGTACTCCCTTGCATTGTTGATGCAAGGCGACCGATAAACGAATCAGGACCATACGTTGCGATTAAATCAGACGTCATTCCTAAAGCGCCTGTTCCAGAAATAGGTCGAATCAATGCAAGAGGGATAATTTCTGACGGAATTCCAAGAACCTGTAGCATCGGCTTTAAAAGCTCAATAATAAAATCCATTGCTCCAGACGCACGGAAAACAGAGATAGCCACTAACATTCCAACCAAATATGGAATGATTGAAACCGCCATTCCGAAACCTTCTTTAGCACCTTCTACAAAAGTCTCGTAAGTTGGAACTTGTTTATATGTGCCATACATGAGCACAAACGCAATTAGAAAGGGTATAAACCAAATGGAAATAACCGTAATCCAATTCATGACTCAGCGCCCCTTTCTTAAGCGACGATAGTAAAAAAATCGATCGATAAGAATGGCGCCTAATGTTGAACATAATGTAGCAATTAACGTTGTACCGACAATATCTGTTGGCGCTACAGAATCATAACTCATACGAATCGATATAACAGTTGTTGGAATTAAGGTAATGCTAGCTGTATTAATGGCTAACAAGGTAATCATTGATCGACTTGCTGAATCTTTATGACCATTTAGCTCCTTTAATTGTTGCATCGCTTTAATTCCCATTGGAGTGGCGGCATTTCCTAAACCAAAAAGGTTAGCAGACATATTTGATAAAATGTATCCCATTGCTGGATGTCCTTTAGGCACTTCAGGAAAAATTTTACGAACGAATGGCTCCATTAAACGCGACAAACCTCGAAGCATCCCAGCAACCTCTGCTATTCTCATGAGTCCTAACCAAAAAACAAGAATACTAATGAGACCAATACAAATCGTAACAGCATCCTTTGCACCTGAAAAAATGGCTTCATTCACTTCAGACATCCGACCGTTAATAGCTGCAAAAACTACGCCAATGACTAACATTGACATCCATATTTTATTAATCATACGGTTTCACTCCAATGTAAAAAGAAAAAACATTTTTAAAATTCGTCCAAAAGCTTTTTTCTTGTTCAACCGGAGCCTCGTAAATAACCGGAACTCTACCGATCACCTCATTGTAGACTAGTACATCATAGTGACCTACTTTTTGTTGATCGAATCGCTGTTCCTGTCCACTTTTTTGCGGTGGATCATCAAGAGTGAGTGAAAGTTCTAGCGATTTTTTTTCTGAATCATTTAACGGATAAAGAAATGGATGAGGAACATATATACGATCTTTATAGAAGGGATGATCGATACCTTTAATCATTCCTTTGTCAATAATCGTTTCGGTTTCATATTGATCAAACGCCCATTCAAATAAATTCATATGATCATGCCAATCACTTGGAGCATTTAACGTTACAACGATATATTTGTTTTCATTCTTTTCAGCTGTTGAAACAAGAGTTCTTTTAGCTCGTTTTGTAAATCCTGTTTTTCCTCCAGTTGAATACGAATACAGCTCTGTTAATAAGCGGTTTTTATTTTTCCAAACGCGAATTTGTTCCCCATCGACGCGATGACTTTTTGTAGAAGAAATCGTTCGATATTGTTCTACTTGCATCGCATATTGTGTCAAAAGAGCCATATCATATGCAGTGGAAAAGTGATCTTCATGATCATCTAAACCATGAGGATTTTGAAACAGTGTATTGTACATCCCAATTTGCTTTGCTTTCTCATTCATTAAATAAACAAATCCCTCTAAGCTTCCACCAACATGCTCAGCAATAGCAACCGCAGCATCATTACCGCTTCTTAGCATTAAACCATATACTAAATCTTCAAGTGCCATTTCTTCTCCAGCTCTTAAATATATTGAAGATCCTTCTGTTCCCTCAGCGCGATTACTCACTTTAACCATTTCATTCATTTTCCCTGACTCAATCGCTAATAGAGCTGTCATAATCTTAGTTATACTAGCAATTCTCAGTTGATCATGAGCATTCTTTTCATATAACACTCTACCTGATTCTTGTTCCATTAATATAGCAGCTTGAGCAGACACATGGCGATTCTCTGCCTGTGTAACTTGCGATTTCACAGAAAAAATCATCAATATAGCAATACTAATACATATAATTCTTCTTCCCATCTCTCCATCCCCATCCTTGACTAATAGGATTCAACTAAACTTGTCCTGACATTCTCTTATTAGCCCATTCTATGCTTTGGTGACAAAGATATGAGTACAAAATAAATACCTCTATTACTTTAAGGGCACTGAAAAAGTTGGTTTTTAACTTTTTCGATGTCCTTTAAGCAATGTGCGTAACCGTTTCCTATTTTGAAAAGCTTGATACGAGTGGGTTTTTCGTATCAAGCGAACAACGAGTGAAGCCATTGCTAATCATATCAAAGGTACTGAAAAAGTTGATTTTTACTTTTTCAGTGGCCTCATTATTTTCAAGCTCATAATTTAACTTATTATAGAGAAAATAATAAAAATGGGGGGTTGAACGATGGAAGAGTTGTTTCAAATATTCGGAAGAATCATGACGATTTTACCACTTCTTTTATTGATGACATTATACATGGGAAGACGTTCGATTGGTCAAATGCCCGTATTTGATTTTCTTATTATGATGACTCTTGCTTCAGTTACAGGAGCTGATATTGCTGATCCAAGTATTCAGCATACTTACACAGCTTTTGCGATTGTTGTCATTGCTCTTTTTCAAAAAGTTGTTTCAACCTTATTAATTAAAAGGAGACCATTTGCCAAGTGGATTACCTTTCATCCAATTGAAGTCATTCGCGATGGAAAATTAATTAAAGCAAACCTACAAAATGTTCAATATTCAATTGATAATATTTTACAGCTATTGCGCCAAAAGGATATTTTTAATATTGAGGATGTTTATTCAGCCATTATCGAAGCAAACGGTTCGCTTAGTGTGCAAAAAAAAGCAAACAAAGTTACTCCTACTAGAGAAGAATTCAATTTACCTAATCAAATAGACACAATTGCTTATCCCGTTATTGTAGAAGGACGATTTATGAAAGAAGTGATTACTCACTTAAACACAACAGAAGAATCCCTCCGTCAACAGCTTATTGATAAAGGGATTCATCGTATTGAAGATATTTTTCTTTGCACAATGACACGTTCAGGAGACACCCAATTATCGTACACAACGAAACAACATCTAAACCCTTATGTGTGAAAGTTATTTCGTATAAGGTGAAACCATTTGATATACAGCCTGCATTTGTTCTGCACACCATCGATACTGTTTTTTTGCTTGAGGCTGTTCTGTATCTAATGAAAACAATTCCAAATCTGCTTGAACCTGTTTGATACTTGCTTCAAGCAATGGAAGCTCTGTTGGCTTAGGGACTGTCAACTGATCGTCAAATAAATCAATTGTTAATTGTCCATATTCATCGATTTGAGCTAAAACGACATTCTCAACTAATGCGTTCATTTTCTCTAGTTCCGTTTGTAACCATTCTCTACTGAATCCTCTAGTCGCTAATGGTTCATCTAAAATTTCTCCGTCCATTATGACTGTCTCGGGTTCTTTAATGGCCGGAACGTTTTGATTTAATAATTTTGCAGTTAAAGGTTGAGTTTCTTTTTTCAACAGAACATTTAATTCCCCATTCCCTTCAAGAACCGCAAATTCTACATCTGCAAATTGAAAGACATTTTTCGATCGTAATTTGCGTAATAACTCATCTGTATTTATGTGTTGCTTCTTCATATTATCTTCTAGAATCTTTCCATCTTTAACAATGGGAACTCCTTTCCCATAGAAAAGAGTTCGAACTTTCTTACTCACTTCACTTAAATAAGAGATACTAATCATCCCTACACACCAGACTACTATTGAAATGAGAGGCCAACCAAATGGAATTGACAACTGAAACGAACCAATAGCTACGATGAGTGAAATGATTAAAATTAAACTAAATTCAAGTATTGAAGCTTCACCAATTGGTTTGCGTACCAATAATCTCCCTATTGAGATGACGATAATAAAACCGATCGCACTTCGAAGTATGACTTCTAACCATCCAGGCATTTCATCACATCCTTAAACTTATACTTATTGTGGTTCATATTGCGGTTCTTGAAACTCAATTTCTTGTTTTCTTTTTTGAACTTCGTCTACAACTGTCCTTGTCTTAAGAGCTGCTTGTCTAAATGCTTCACTCGCTTCCTGCTCCTTCGTTTTTAGTGAAAGAGAAAGTAAGCTTGCCTCAATAGCTTTTAACGATACTAACGCGCTTTCTACCTTTGACGCTACCGTCATTACCTAATCACCTACCCTTTTGATTTAAAGACTAATGATGCTAAAAAACCAAATATAATGGCAGCTGAAATACCTGCACTCGTGACTTCAAAAATCCCGGTTAACACACCGATTATTCCACTACGTTCTGCTTCAGCCATTGCACCATGAACGAGCGAATTACCGAAACTTGTAATAGGTACAGTTGCACCTGCCCCCGCGAAATCAATTAAAGGCTCATATAAACCGAGACCATCCAATATTGCACCGCTTACAACTAACGCACTCATTGTATGAGCAGGTGTTAATTTACCTACATCCATTAAAAGCTGACCAATGACACAAATGAGCCCACCAACAATAAAAGCAAACAAAAAGGTCATTCACCTTCACCTCCTGCTTCTATTGAAACAGCATGAGCAATACATGGTATCGTTTCATTTTGTTGATAAGATAAAGGTGATAACAAGGCTCCTGTAGCAACAACTAATAATCGTTTTAACCGACCTTCGCGCATGATTTTTAATAGATGCCCATAGACGACTGCAGCCGAACAACCTGGTCCACTTGCCCCAGCTAATATAGGCTGTCCCTCTCGATAAATCATAAGACCACAATCTTGAAACGTATCATCCTCGATAAATAATTGCTTTTCACTTAACAGTTCCTTCGCAATGGGTAAGCCAATTTCCCCCAAATCACCAGAGACAATAAGATCATAATAATCGTTTGGTAAATTCAAATCTCGAAAGTGAGCAGCAATCGTATCTGCAGCTGCTGGAGCCATTGCAGCGCCCATATTAAAAGGATCTGATAGTCCCATGTCAATGACTTTCCCCATCGTTGCTGACGTTACGACTGGCCCTTCACCTGAATTGGCGACGACCGCTGCTCCAGATGCTGTCACCGTCCATTGCGCTGTAGGAGGCTTCTGGCCACCATATTCTGTTGGATAACGGAATTGCTTTTCTGTAGCAGCGTTATGACTTGAAGCGGCTGTCACTATTCGGTTTGCACTTTTTGAATTAACGAGTAACGCTCCTAATGCAAGCCCCTCCATCGATGTTGAACACGCGCCAAACAACCCAACATAAGGAATGGTCAATGTTCGACTCGCAAAGCTCGATGGCGTCATTTGATTAATTAAATCACCAGTGATCATAAATTGAATATCTTCCTTCTGTAAAGAAGCCTTTTCCAAGGAGCGAACAATTGATTCTTCTAATATAACTTTTTGTGCTTTTTCATACGATTCCTGTCCAAGCCATAAATCACTATGAAGAATATCAAAATCATCTGCTATGGCGCCATTTGCTTCAAATGGCCCACCTACTGTTGCGGTTGATATAATGACAGGTTTCTGTTCAAATGACCAAGATTGATGTCCTTGTAGCATTTACAGTCCTCCCCATTGGATAAAAACGGTTTTAATCAATGCAATAACGAACGCGGCAACAGTTCCAAATACAATGACTGAGCCAGCTAATTTGAATATATTTCCTCCAACCCCAAGAACATAGCCCTCGGTTCGATGCTCGATAGCAGCTGCGGCAACTGAGTTCGCAAACCCCGTCACAGGAACAGCTGTTCCTGCTCCAGCAAATTGAGCAAAACGATCATATACACCAAATCCTGTAAGCAATACAGCTATTAATATTAGCGTTGCCACAGTCGGATCACTTGCTGAGCGTTGCGTGAAATCAAAAAAAGTATAATAAAACATTTGAATACATTGCCCGATCACACAAATAAAGCCTCCGACTAAAAAAGCTTTTATACAGTTTTTTATAACAGGCCTTTTTTTCTCATGTTTTTGTGCTAACTGTTGATATTGATCTTGTTTTGGCGAGATGTTTTTCTTTTTATTTTGAGACATTGTTACTACCCTCCTACCCTTTCATCATTTCATCTAATTCTTTTAACCGTTTTGACAGCCGTTCTTCGCTAATTGAGTGTTGCTTCAATTGCTGTTCAAGCTTTCCAATCTCAATAAAAATTTTCTCATCTGTTGAAACATGTACCGTTGCATCTGGGTATCTCTTCTTAATCGCATCATGTGATTTTTTTCTTATTTCTTTTAGAAAAAAACGGTCAAGTGGTTTTACATGAGGTGTTATATATACGCAATTCCCGTGCGAAACCCCTTTTACTTCGGTAACTTCATCCATTGATAAGACAATTTCTTTCGCTGTATTTGCCATATTCTGCTCAACTATGACATCCTTTAATTGCAATGATTTTATTTCTTCGTTCGTATTCACTTGACACCCTATCAAATAAAAGCAACATACTAATAGAACCCATATGACCTTTTTCATAACCTTCTCTCCTTACAATTCATTATGTATGGCCAAGAATTTTTCTATATAATGAAAGGAGGCTCTCACGTAGAGCAACCTCCTGCTTTAAGCTAACTTTTGTATTGAGGCTCTTCTTGTTCGATTTGTTGCATTCTAGGTGTTAAGCCGTCAATAACACTTTGTGTGTTTTGGGCCATTTGTTGATACAATTGCTTTGCTTGTTGATTTTCCGTTTCAAGTGCAAACGTTTCTAAGCTCGCTTGAGCACTTTTTAACCCGGCAATGGTTTGTTTCATTTTAGAACCAACTGTCATCTTCACAACCTCCTTAGTCGTTAGTACAATTATATTTTGATAAAATAACGAATGAACTATTAGAGGAAAATTTTAACTTTTTAAAAAAGGAGTTTATCTTATGTTCTTCAATCCCATTACGATTATGTCCATTTGCACAATTATTGTCCTTATAACTATATTTATTACGTATAAGCACATAAAAAAGATGATTGAACATTTACATAACGAAATAACCGATTTAAAAGAGCCCTTTTCATTCGTGCAGTCAGAAATACAAAAGAACCTACAGGAAGAAAGGCGTACTCATGTTTTGATTATGCTATATCGCTTACGAGAAGCTGTCGGGAAGCAACAAGAACAATTACACCCTAGATATATTGAGCAATTACCTACAAGTCATGGTTTATCCGAAGATGAGCTTAGTCGTTTATTTTCTGGTGAAGCTGCTTTAATTATTGATCAATATTGGTCGTCTTATCGTTCTTATGTGGAAAAATATTGGTTAACAGATTCAAGGCAAATAAAAACGATTTTTCAAGGGAAAAATAATGACCTCAATACCGAGCTAGGACAGCTTCACTTCGATTCAAAAAAACTTGTCATACATTTTGATCGAATGCTTAACAAGCTAAACTCACTCACATAAATCTCCTCTCACTCGCTCAAACTATCTATAAGTGTGGTGAAAAGGAGGAGTTAGGTGAACACAAACTTTCTTTCTCTAACAGTTGAGCTTTTTGTTGGATTTTTTGCTTTGCTCGTCCTGACGAAAATTCTTGGCAAAAATCAAATTACACAATTAACACCTTTCGATTTCATCTCAGCATTAGTTCTTGGAGAATTAGTGGGGAATGCTATTTATGATAAAGATATCGGTCTACATTACGTTATTTACGCTGTTTTTTTATGGGGAGCACTTATTTATACAATTGAGATGATTACGCAAAAGTTTCGTGGCTCTAGAAGTATACTTGAGGGGAAACCATCCTTCATTATTGCAAAAGGCAAAATTCAATTTTCAGAGTTAAAGAAAAATAAACTTGATTTCGATCAACTTCTCCATCTTCTTCGTTCACAAGGAGTTTTTTCAATTAGAGAGGTCGAATATGGAGTATTAGAAACGAATGGCTCCGTTAGTGTATTAAAGAAATCCCAATATAGCTATCCAACTCAACAAGATTTAAATATGCCTCCTACATCCGTAAAGTTTCCTGTTATTTTAATACTTGATGGTGAAGTAATACAAGAAGGCCTTGACAAGCTAAATAAGGATAGTGTCTGGCTAAAGAAAGAGCTATTTCAACGAGGGATCGCTGGTACGAAACAAGTTGTCTACGCAGAATGGTTGGAGGACGAAGGGTTTGAAATTCAAACATACTAAAAATGGAGGCATGTAACACCATGAAACAACTAGCGCTCTTTATATTAGTCATCTTTATTTCATTGTGCGGATGTCAAGATGAGAAGACAGATCAACACTCACTCTCACATCAACAAAATAAAGTAACTCAAAACAACGGTCATAACGTTATCGTCATTCTTATTGACTCAATGACTGAAAAAGTAATGGATAAAGGACTTAAAGAAGGCAGACTACCAGCTTTACAATACTTAATCGATCATGGTACAGTCTTTCATGATCTCGTTGCACCATTTCCTTCAATGTCAGTTACAATAGAAAGCACTTTGCTTACAGGAGACTCTCCAGATAAACATTCGATTCCAGGGCTGAATTGGTACGATGAAACATCAGATTCACTCATTAGCTATGGTGACTCGATCTCATCCATGTGGAAGCTAGGAAGAAATGATGTTATTGATCATACATTAAGTAAGCTAAATAACGAACATTTAAATAAAAACTCAACGACGATTTATGAAAGCTTAAAGCAAAAAGGACTTACTACTGGTTCAATTAATATGCTTGTCTACCGAGGAGATATAAGTCATACACTTACTGTGCCTGCCCCTTTTAAAACCATTCTTCAATTAGAATCGGAAACAATAAAGACTAAAGGGCCTGATATTTTGGCATTTGGTAAAGCGATTCAACCTGAAATAAAAGGCGATGTTCCCGATGGCATAACAGAACGGCTTGGTCTAACTGACCGTTACTCAGCAGAAGTGATTGCTCAACTCATTAAAGATGGACAGCAACCTAACTTTCTCATGACATTCTTTCCTGATTTTGATAAGCTTGCTCATCATCATGGACCTTATGCAATTGATCACTTTAGTAAGGTTGATCATAATGTTCAAACGATTTTAAATGCGTATGAAAGTTGGGAAGAGGCTCTCTCGAAAAATACTTTTATCGTATTAGGAGATCATGGACAAAGTGAACTCATTGATAATAAAGAGGCTGTTGGAATTGATCTTGAATCACTAATATCTCCTTATTCAGTGGCTTCGTTATTTGAATCACCTAGTAGTGGCGATATTATCATTGCGAACAACCATCGTATGGCTTATCTTTATTTGAATAATGAAGAACTTACATTTTTCCGAGTCGGTGAACAGTTATTACAAGATGACCGTATTGAGCACATCGCTTGGATAGAAAATGATGAAGTGGTTTTACAAAAACAAGGTTTAGATGGTTATTTACGATTTAAAGAAGGCGGAGTATTACAAGATGACTATGATCAAAACTGGACACTTAATGGGAATAGAAATATTGCTCATATTTCAATAACGGACAATTATATTAACTATAATGATTATCCGGATATCTTTCACCAGCTCGATTCAGCATTAAAAAGTCATAATAACACATTAATTGTTACAGCTAAGCCTGGGTACACACTTAAAACTGAAGGTGCACCCGTTCACGTTGGTGGTGGCGAACATGGTGGACTTCACAAGACAGATACATTAACGTCTATCATTGTTTCTAATAAAAAAAATTTACCTGAAAAACGAAGAATGATCGATTTATTTGACTATTTTCACACTTTTTTTAATTAAATGTTTTAAAAATACTGATACGGTTATTCAAATCAGGAGCAATGTGCAAAGTAATCACCACTCGAAACAAAGTGTTGAATACGAGTTTTCTTTAAACGTATTCATGGCCTCTATGAGCGGTGATTGCTTTCTCTTTTTTACCGATCTCTAGTATGGTGTCCACTTTACCTTACGAGCTTCTTTAAAACGTTTTTCTACTTCTGGCCAATATACAACGTTCCACCATTGTTCGATGTACTTATTTCGCTCATTTTGATAGCGTAAATAATAAGCATGTTCCCATACGTCTAATACTAATAACGGAATGACATCTTGCTGTGTAAGATTTTGGTGTTTTTCAGCTTGTAAAATCTCTAAGCGATGAGCTCTAGGAGACCACACTAAAAGAGCCCAGCCACCTCCCTCTACTTGTTCAGCAGCTTGAGAAAATTGTTCCTTCATCTTGTTAAAGCTTCCAAAGTCTTGCTCAATTTGTTTCTTTAATATACCTTCAGGTTGTCCTCCGCCACTTGGATTCATCACTGTCCAAAATATCGTATGCAAATAATGACCAGCACCATGAAAAGCTAATTCTCTTTTCCAATGTTTAAGCAAATCATAATTCCCAGTATCTCTTGCTTCTTTGACCTTTTTCTCAGCTTTATTCAATCCATCAACATAGCTTTGATGATGCTTCATATGATGTAACTTCATTGTTTGGCGATCAATGTATGGCTCCAAATCCTCATAATGATATGGAAGAGGAGGTAATATATGACCTCCAATTGGAACAGAATGATTTCCTCTCTCTACATCCTTTTCTCGTTGTAGCTTATTCCAACTTTCGTAACAGTTCATTGCTAGAGTATATAATTGCTCATTTTCATTGTCTTTATCACCTGATTGACTTTTTTTCAACTCAGTCATTAACTCGTGCATGGACGATGTAAATTCATTATCGTCTGTCATGAATGATTCATCTTTGTTATCGCATATCCGTTTCAAATTTTCTGCCCATTTAAAGACATCCTTAACATATGGAGATTGACTATTATGAGTGTCCATTTTATCCTCCTTACCATTTAATCCATTCATTATATGATGGTAAGAGGTTGATTCATGTAAGAATGAACGCATTTTTTTAAGATTATTCATTAGCTGTTTCAATTTAACGCTTTTTCCATTAGTCGTTTCCATCAACTTCCAATCAAAAAAAGATATGTCCTAGGCTCAATAAACCTTCGACACATCTTTAACTATTACTGAATTTCTTCAAACTGCTGTAAAAATAAGTCTGCCTCATCTTCCAATGACCCGTCATCGACTTCATCAGGTAATGGAGGTAACTCTTCCAAAGACTTCAATCCAAAATGGTCAAGAAAAAAAGGTGTCGTACCATACAGAATAGGTCGACCCGTACCTTGCGCTCTGCCAATTTCCTTTATGAGTAATTTCGCTGTTAATGATTGTAACGCCTTTTCTGATTTTACTCCTCGAACATCCTCTACTTCCATTCTTGTAATAGGTTGTTTATAAGCAATAATAGCTAATGTTTCAAGAGCAGCTTGTGAAAGCTGTGATTGGATAGGCGATGTAGCAAGCCTTTTAAAATAAGGGGCATGCTCTGTTCTAGTCGTCATCCGAAAAGCACCAGCGACCTCAACAATTTGAATCCCTTTTCTTTCATCTTCATACTTAAATTGCAAGCTAGTAACAGCTTCAGCTGCTACAGACGTATCAACCTCTAATACTTCTGCTAGTTGCTTAATTGTGATCCCTTCATCACCAACCACTAATAATAAACCTTCTATAACCGCTTGGAGTTCACGAAAAATCAATGTAGATTCCCTCCCTCAACTCGGTAGATCATGATGCTTGTGAAATTTTCATCTTGCACACAGCGAATCGATTTTGTTTTCATCAACTCCAAAATGGCTAAAAATGTCATGACGACTTGTCCTCTATCCTGTTCATTAAATAGCTCTTCAAAGTGACACGGGCGATTTAATTGACTCATTCGATTAAGTACAAACTCAATTTTTTCTTCAATGGAGTACTCTTGGCTTTTTACCGTTTTCGTTTTAGGAGCCTGTAGCGCTTTACGTTTCGTTAGCTTTTGATAAGCAGCAAGCATATCAAATAATGTGACTCCTTGAATCGCCAACTCTCTCTTTTCTTCTTCTGTTATAAATTGATCTAATTCGTCAGGTGCACGAGTATACGTAAGACTTCTTTCTTTTTCCTTTTCCTTTAACTCGTTCGCTGCTTCCTTATATTTACGATATTCGATTAAGCGAAGCATTAATTCCTCGCGAGGATCCTCTTCTTCTTCCAATACCCACTCTTCTTCAAATAACTCCTCTTGTTTCGGGAGAAGCATTTGACTTTTGATGGCTAATAATGTAGCAGCCATCACTAAGTATTCACTGGCGATGTCTAACTCCAATTCTTGCATCGTTTCAATATATGTCACATATTGATCGGTTATTTGTGCAACAGGAATATCATAAATATCGACCTCTGCTTGATTAATTAGATGCAATAACAAGTCAAGCGGTCCTTCAAATGCATCAATCTTTACACTATATGAATTCAATTTAACCACCACTAGCTTCTAGACTATCTACGAAATTATACCATACATTCATTAAATGGAGAACATATCTTCTAACCGCACCCTAAAATTATCATACTCACTCTGTTCGATTCACTTTTTTTCTTATGTTACAATATTCTAATATGTGAAGATTTACATGTATGTAAAGAGATTTCGATAGTGTCCCCTGTGACCCAACGATTAAAAGGAGAAAATCATGTACCCAATTAAATATGTAGATTATTTAATTCATTATCATATTCATCGTGATTACTTTGAGTGTCACGAGATTTTGGAAGAGTATTGGAAGGAAGTGACAAATCCGTTAGTGCATAATCAATGGGTTGCGTTAATTCAATTGGCTGTTGGTCATTATCATCACCGGCGTGGTAATGATAACGGAGCTAAACGAATGTATAAGAAATCTTACCATTTATGCTCTCTTTATTCTGATGAATTAAATCAACTAGGTTTAAACACGACTAAACTATTAAGAACTATTAAAGCAGTTGAAGCACAATTGAAAATAAATGAATTCCACGATGTTCACCTTCCGATGTCACATGATTTGCTAGAAGCTTGCAAGAAGCGTTGTGAAGAATTAGATGTTAGATGGAATTTGACGTCAGTCCCTTTTGTACCTAATTTTATTGTAAATAAGCATTCTTTACGGGATCGTAGTGAAGTCATAGATGAACGTGAGAAGCAATTAACGAGGAGAATAAAAGATAGAGAGTTTCCCTTTAGCGAATGACTACTTTTCTTAATTGCGACGGTGTGTTGTTGTGCTCTACTTTAAGATCAATGTGTAACGCTTGAAGCCCACGAAGCCACTTTGATTAAATTTCTCTTTTTTCTTTCAAAAGAAGAAGAGGAGTTCTTAGGACTCCTCTTCTTCACAGGCGAGCATAAAGGTTTTCGTTGAAACTGTTGGCTTCAAGTCACAAGGAAGCATGAGCTTTAACTGTTCAAGCATCTTCTTCCCTATTCCTTCTTTACGGTGTGATGGGTTTACAGAAATATGTTGCAAATACGCATCCCCATTCTCAATTGACACACCTATTACACCAACAATATCAATCTCTTCCCAAACATACAATTTCCAATTCGAACTCTCTTCATACAAATCCATTGTCTGGCGTAACCGTTTTAAATCCTTTTCGGTAGGCATGAAGGAGAGCAAACCCATTGCAATTTTTTGATGGCTTTTTTTATATGGCATTAGCATAATAAAACCTCTCAACACCTTAACTTCTAAGCAATAATAGTCGTATTCATTATAATAGTTTATCACATTTGTCCAGATTGCAACGTGGATCTCATCGAAAAAATGTTACAACTACATTACAGCCTATGCAAGAAAATTTAAAAAGGTACACCATCCCTTTGTGCATTTATTCTTTATTCAAAGCTTTTCCCTAAATTGGCCATTTCAATGGCAGCTGTCGCAGCATCCCATCCTTTATTACCAGCTTTCGTTCCAGCACGTTCAACAGCTTGTTCAATAGTATCTGTTGTCAATACGCCAAAGATAACGGGTTTACCTGAAGACAGTGTTAA
Source organism: Halalkalibacter hemicellulosilyticusJCM 9152 (assembly GCF_000513115.1). Lineage (GTDB taxonomy): Bacteria > Bacillota > Bacilli > Bacillales > Bacillaceae_D > Halalkalibacter > Halalkalibacter hemicellulosilyticus. The sequence goes on along the minus strand of NZ_BAUU01000002.1, from coordinate 28,684 downwards.
AGATGATACTCCTTTTGCAACTTCACTGCAAACATAATCAAAGTGAGGCGTCGCCCCCCTTATCACTGTGCCTAATGTAATAACAGCATCATAACGTCCTGAATCAAGCATCTTCTTTGCTGCAAATGGGATTTCAAATGCACCAGGTACCCAAGCTACATCAACATCTTCTTCATTAACACCATGTCTCTTTAAGGCATCCTCTGCCCCGCCTAATAGTTTACTTGTGATAAATTCATTAAACCTTCCTACAACAATCCCTATCTTCAATCCAGTACCTACTAAATGTCCTTCAAATGTTTGCCCCATCTTATATTCCTCCTCATTATTTTTTGAAATGTAGCATATGTCCTAGCTTTTCAGATTTTGTCTTTAAATAACGTTCATTATCTTTGTTATGCGGTAATTGTAATGCAACACGTTCAACGACTTCTAAATCATACCCCTTTAAGCCCGTTATCTTACGTGGGTTGTTCGTTAGAAGGCGCATTTGTCTTACACCTAAATCACGTAAAATTTGTGCCCCAATACCATAATCACGTAAATCCGGAGCAAAACCAAGCTTTTCATTTGCTTCGACCGTATCATAACCTTCTTCCTGTAATTTGTAAGCTTTGAGCTTATTTATCAATCCAATGCCACGTCCTTCCTGTCTCATATAGAGTAAGATTCCTTTCCCTTCTTCCTCTATTTGAGCAAGAGCTGCATGTAGCTGTGGTCCACAATCGCAGCGATGAGAGCCAAATACATCGCCAGTTAAACATTCAGAGTGCACACGAACGAGAGTGGGCTCACCTTCAATAATATCCCCTTTCACAATCGCAACACTTTCTTTCCCTTCAAGAACATCTGTGTAGCCAATTGCTTTAAAGTCTCCAAAATCAGTCGGCAACTTAATTTCAATTTCTCGTTTTACTAATTTATCTTTCTTACGACGATAACGAATTAAATCTTTGATCGTAATCATTTTCAATTGATGTTCATCAGCAATCGCACGTAATTCAGGTACACGTGCCATCGTACCATCTGCATTCATAATTTCACAAATAACACCAGCTGGTTTTGCACCTGCTAGACGAGCTAAATCGATCGCTGCTTCAGTATGCCCTGCCCTACGTAAAACGCCTCCTTTCTTCGCTACGAGTGGAAAGGTATGACCTGGTCGTTTGAAATGATGTTTCTCTGCATGCTCATCTATGAGGGCTCTTACTGTAATCGCTCGTTCCTTGGCTGAAATCCCCGTTGTTGCTGTATAATGATCTACACTTACTGTAAATGCCGTGCCGTGTGGATCTGTATTGTGATCAACCATAGAAACAAGATCAAGCTCGTGCGCTCGCTCCTCTGTAATCGGAGCACATACTAATCCACGTCCATGGGTAACCATAAAATTAATGACTTCATCTGTTGTTTTTTCAGCAATTGCGACAAAATCACCTTCATTTTCACGGTCCTCATCATCACACACAATAACGACTTTACCTTGTTGTAAATCTTCTATTGCTACTTCTATAGAATCAAAAACCATTTTTTCGTCAGCTTGACTCATTTATTCTCACACTCCTATCCTATTTGAAGCCATGTTCTGCTAAAAAACTGTCAGTTAATGATGAACTGGGCTCTTTTAAATATCGTTTTGAAATAAAATGTTCAATATATTTTCCGACCATATCACACTCAATATTAACAATGTTGCCAACATTTTTGCGGCCAATTGTTGTTTCATCTAATGTATGTGGAATAATCGAAATTGTAAAACTACCTTCATCCACTGAAAAAATCGTCAAGCTCGTACCGTCAACAGTAACTGAACCTTTTTCAATCATATATTTTCGTAAGTTCTCTGAAACACCAATACGATAATAAACAGCGTTATGATCCTTCTTCTTAGAAAGAATTGTACCAGTACCATCTACATGACCTGAGACAAAATGGCCACCAAAACGTCCATTAGCGCTCATAGCTCGTTCTAAATTGACTTTAGATCCACTTGACAATCCTCTTAAACTTGTAGCTCTTACAGTCTCAGGCATTACGTCGACTTCGAATGATTGGTCTGTAAATTCGGTTACCGTTAAACAAACACCATTAACTGAAATACTGTCACCAAGCTGCACATCTTGCAAGACTGTTTTAGCTTGAATGACCATCACCATCTCATCCCCTGATTGTCTAACATCTTTAATCGTTCCTACTTCCTCGATAATTCCTGTAAACATTTTAGTTTTCCTCCTTCAATCGAGAAATAATCTTAACATCGTCACCGACTCTAGAAACATCAATCATTTCAAGTGCAAGTGCTTCCTCTACTTCTTGAAAACCTTCTCCACCAATGGAGGTAGGAGCTAGTTTGCCACCAAATAATTTAGGGGCAACATAAGTGATCACTTGATTGACAGCACGCTCTTGTAAAAAACTACCGTTAATCTCCGCCCCACCTTCAACAAATACAGATAAAATTCCACGCTTTCCTAATTGCTGTAAGATCGTTCTAATCGAAAAATCTTTTATAGAAATAACCGTTACGCCATGTTCTTCTAACTCTTTTCGTTTTTCATCAGGTGCTTGTTCTGTCGTAAAAACCCAAGTAGGTGCTTCTTCACCTGCCACAAGCTTTGAATGAAGTGGAATTCGCAAATTTCGGTCTAAAACAATACGAATAGGGTTAATACCACCGTTGGGTAGTCTTGTCGTGAGAGATGGGTCATCTGCCAAGACAGTTCCAATCCCTACAAGTATCGCATCATGAGTATGTCGATATGTATGAACATCTAACCTTGCCTCTTCACTCGTAATCCATTTGCTTTTACCCGTTACGGTTGCAATTTTCCCATCTAACGTAATAGCTGATTTTAACGTCACAAACGGGACAGCATATTTCATAAAATGAAAAAAGACATCATTTAACTGATTAGCTTCCTTCTTACACACACCTGTTATGACTTCAATTCCAGCTTGTTCTAAACGTTTAATACCTCTTCCAGAAACAGCTGGATTGGGATCTACAGTAGCAATGACAGCACGTTTAATCTTCTTCTCAATAATCAGTTCCGCACAAGGTGGGGTCTTACCATAATGGCTACATGGCTCGAGTGTGACATAGATTGTCGCACCTTCTGCTTTTCCACCTGCCATGTTTAATGCCTGAACTTCCGCATGACCTTCTCCTGCTTTTAAATGTGCACCCATACCGATAATCGCTCCATCTTTTACAACAACTGAGCCAACCATAGGATTAGGAGATGTTTGACCTTTTGTACTTTCAGCCAACTGCAAAGCTAAATTCATATAGTCCTGATCATTCAACGTCGATTCTCCTCCCTTTTATCAGGAACTTCTCCTTATTCATCATATATTCCTATTGAAAAAAGCCCTATGCAACATTGCTTAGGGCTTTTAAGAGATCACGAAATAAACGTCAAAATGTGTATTTTTTGACGAGCACAGTTAAAAATAGATATACCTCCCCCCTCTATAAAAAAAGGGTTATGAGACCTTTTCTACTGTTTCGCTCCTTCTCCCATCCAGACTTTCACTGTCGGTCCCGGATTTGCACCAGGTCCACCGACTTCACATACATGAAGCCGGGTCACGGACTAAGAAGTGAATAATTCACTTTCATCACCGCCGGTAGGGATTTTCACCCTGCCCCGAAGGAATATTATACAATTGTAAGGAATTCAAACACAGTTTGAATATTCGAATCGTACCACTTAAATTTCAATAAATCAAGAAATTTAACTTGAAGTTCTTTATATAAATCCAGCTCCTAATATGACGTTACTCTTCAAGCAAGGATAATATTCTTTCGACAACATCATTAGCAGCATTAGGCTGCTTCCATTTACGAGCACTGTTTCTCATTTCCATTGAAAATTCATTTTCATACAAGACATGTTTTAGTATCGCAGGTATATCTTGCGTACTATTAGCTTTCTTAGCAGCACCTACATTAATCAAAAATTCCGCATTTTGTTCTTCATGCCCTGGCACGGGGTTATAAATAATGATTGGCGTTTCACAAGCTAACGATTCAGCCATAGTTAATCCTCCTGCTTTGGAAAATATCGCATCGCTTGCCTTTAAATAAAGTAAAAAATCATCTGTAAATTCAATGACGTTAATTTCATGTTTACTTTCAATCACTTCAATTTCCTTTTTTATCCTTCTATTATGACCAATCATACATAACAATTGAATGGGTTCATCCAATCCATTCAGAGAAGTAATCGCTTCTGTGTAATTCGTTAACCCCATACCTCCTCCAGCAATTAATAACACCTTTCTATTCTCACATATTCCCAAACGCTTCCGGCTATCATATTTAGATTGATTCAACGACACATGACTTTTTATCGGTATCCCCGTCGTAAAAAAGAGATCTTCCTTTAGATTATGACGTTTCGCAAATTCTGACACATTAGGATCCATTGTGAAATAAGCATCTATCTCGGGTCGGATATAAGCAGGATGCAATACAAAATCTGTAATGACTGTATAAAAAGGTATATTTAACTTTCTTTGTTTTTTTAGTCGAGCTAAAAAAGCTGTTACAAAAGGATGAGTTGAAATCATAAAAGAACAGGATGAATGTTTCACGATATGGTGTAATTGTCTAATAAATAACATCGCAAACCGGTCTAAATATAAATATAGTGGTACTTTTTCTGCTCTAAAATAAATATTTTGCCATATTAGCGGTTTCTTTTTTAATAAATGAAGATAACTTTTCAGCATACAACTATGGAGTACTGGACTTATTGCATAAAATGTATCAATAATTTTTGGTTGAAATCCTTGTTTTTGAAGTTCGTGTTGGAGAGCCATGGCCGCTTGGTTATGTCCATGCCCGATCGAAGCAGAAAAGATCAATGGTTGAGGCTTCATATTCTATTTCCCCTCTTTCCAAGATGACTGACACTAGATGTATGATAGTTATTTTTTGAACGTTAGAGAGGAATCATTCATCGTTATGAAAAAAGGTTAATTTTAAATATTCGTTTTTTAAAAAAATTACATATTATTTGAATCATTTACCATACTATCTTTAAAATCAATGGAAGGATGAATGAAATGCAAAAAATTATGCACATCTTTAAAGAAAATTTAAAGGAAATCATTCTAAATTTTGTTCAACAAGAATATGAACATCTATTTAGTCGAAATGTTAGTAATAAAGAAGAGGTAAACGATCCGTCAGATGATAATCGTTTTCTTATTATTAAGACTCCTAGCTAAAACATCTTAAGGTAAAAATGGCTTGGACAAACGTACAAGAATATCTTTACCTAAGATAGTATCAAGTGAGGTCCCTTATATTTGCGTATGATAGGACCTCACTATACAAACTCTCAGGCTCTTCTAACGCTTGATTATACTACATTCAACGCTCCCTCTTTAATTTCCATACGAATAGGACTTTCCGAAATAATTTCTCCATCACTTTGAACTAAAACAGGTTTATCCGATTGAATATAAACTTCTTTACCTGTTAAGATTCGTACATTTCTATGTAGGACGTGCGTCCCATTATAAGCTCGTAAAAATAAACGAAGCAATCCCCATTTTGTTAGCCCATGAACAATACAAATATTTAAAAGGCCATCATTATTGACCGCTTGTGGACAAATACTTATTCCTCCCGCATAATTTGGTGCGTTAGCAACGGCTACAAGCCAAACATCAGACAGTGTGAACTTCTCTCCATTAACGGTTAACGATATCTTCGTAGGTTGATACGTTCTTAGAACCTCTAACATACTAACAACATAAGACAAACCACCTAATCCAAAATGATTCAACCAATTCTTATACTTAGCTCCATTGGCAATCTGTGCGACTTTCCCATCAAATCCAACTCCTGTAACAGTCAAACAATAACGTTGACCTAAGTGAAGTAAATCAACTTTTTTTTGATCATGAGAAAAAACTCGTAATAAGGCTTTTCGATATTGTAAAGGAATGCCTAAACAACGCGCGAAATCATTTCCAGATCCTGCAGGGATAACTCCTAAAGGAATCTGTGTATACGCCAGTGCCGTAGCTACCTCATTAATCGTGCCATCGCCACCAATCACGACAACAGCTTGTAATGAATGAGCTGAGAGTTCTTTTGCAATCTTAGTCGCGTGTCTCGGCCCTTTTGTAAAACGTACAAGAAATGGTTTATTTTCTTCCTTCACTATCTTTTCTACTTTCTTCCACACTCTATTCCCTCTCCCATTACCAGAAGCTTGATTCACAATGAAACCATACATGAGATGCTCCTCCTAAAAAATCAAAATCTGATCCAATGTATATTTTCGGCTTTTATTGAAAATATTATCCATATGATGAAAAAATTAAAAGTGATGGAGGTTACACATTGAATACATTTACTTTCAGTAATATACCTAATGATACATTTTCTACTTGGCTTTTAGAAGGAATAAAACAGACTTTTTCTACTAGAGGTTATACATTCTTAACCTCAACAGAAGAACATTCAAAGCTCGTATTCAATTTCGCTGATTCTCAAAGGCCCGTTCCTTTTCGTAGAAATTCTCAAGGTACATTTGTCGTTTCAATCATTCAAACAGATCAATATCCTAAAGACATCCATAAGGAAGCATATCCTTACTTAGTTCGTACTCTTTCTAATCATTTAATGTATATTGTTCATAGTCAAAAAAGTATACATCTATACTTTTTAACGCCTGAACAAGGTCTTTATACAATCACATATGGTCGAAACGAACCAGAAGCCCATTTTTTTCAGAAAGTATTCGATCGCTTAGAACCATTAGCATCATCACAATTAATCATTAATAATGATTTTTATGAAAACCTACCTAAGTCATTATGGCATGGTGATGAAATAACCAATTCTTTACGTCGTTCAGGTGAAAAGTTAGCGAAAATGAATCTCTTACCTGCCCCGTTCCCATTAGAGGAAGTATTATCAGCTAGGGATATGAGGCATTTAAAGAAGTTATATGGGATTGGAGGCTTAAGCTACGGTAATTTAAGCGCGCGAAAAGGGAGAGAAACATTTTGGATGAGTGCTAGTGGTATTGATAAGGCTAATATGAGAAATATTGGTCAAGACATTCTCTACATTTCCGGCTATGACCCAGAAAAAAAAGCAATGAAAGTTAGTATTCCACCAAATATTAAACCAAAGCGAGCATCAGTCGACGCCATTGAGCATTGGATGATTTATAAAGAGCACCCAAACGTAGGTGCTATCGTTCATATTCATGCTTGGATGGATGGTGTACAAGCCACTCAATTTAATTTCCCGTGTGGCACAATTGAGCTTGCGCAAACAGTAGCAGATCTCGTTAAACAATCAACTGATCCAACACGTGCAGTTATTGGACTAAAAAACCATGGTTTGACTATTACTGGGAGAAGCCTTGAAGATATTTTCGAGCGAATTGAAGGTAAGGTGCTCCCGCAAGTACCAATGCTTTAACTATAACTAAATTTATCCGAAAAAAGCAGGTGTCGGCATGAAAGCATTACAATTCGATCTAAACATCCCAAAATACGTATTTTCTAAAGCGATCGGAAAAATTAATCCAGCGCTATTTATTGATTCCCCCTTCTCCTGTCTCCAGCTGAAGGATTTAGAAAGACCCAAATTACCAAATAATGACTGGGTTGAAGTAAAAATAAAGTACGGAGGGATATGTGGGAGCGACCTTAATTTAATCTATTTAAATGACAGTCCATCCACCTCGCCTTTCGTCTCTTTTCCTTTTACGATGGGACATGAGTTAGTCGGAACTATTTCTACAGTTGGTACAAACGTTGGAGATATCGCGATCGGTCAACGTGTCGTCATTGACCCTGTCCTATCTTGTGAGGCGAGGAACATAACGCCAAGCTGCGAGGAATGTAGAAAAGGCAACTATAATCTGTGTGAACATATGAATAATGGCATTATTTCTCCAGGACTACTAACTGGCACTTGTAAAGATACTGGTGGTAGCTGGGGAGGATACCTTGTCGCCCATAAAAGTCAAATCATTACTCTACCTGATACGATTGATGATGAAAATGGTATATTAATTGAACCGTTTAGTTGCGCCTTACATGCGGTTCTACGTAATAAACCAAAGGAGACTGATACGGTAATCGTTATTGGCGCAGGAGTGATTGGATTATGTGTCATTGCAGCCATTCGAGCATTAAAGATTAACTGTAAAATAATCACGCTCGTTAAACACCCATTCCAAGCTGAATTAGCTAATCACTTTGGCTCAAATGAGGTAGTCTTTCTCTCACGTCAACATGATTACGTTTACAAAGCTGCAAAATCATGTGATGCGACTGTATTAAAACCGATTATTGGCAGTCCAATTGTGAATGGTGGAGCTGATATTATTTACGAATGCGCTGGAAACCCAAAAAGTTTACAGGATTCATTCCGTTTCGCTCGAAAAGGGGGTAAAGTGGTTCTCATTGGCTTGGCTAGCTTAATAGAAAAATTAGATATGACGATGATTTGGCTCAATGAACTCGAAATAAAAGGGAGCTTTGCTTATAGTAGTGATTCATTTCAAGGAGAACAACGGAAAACATTAGAAATTGCAGTAGAATTATTAAAAACGAATGAGTTAGACTTGTCCCCTTTACTTACCCATAGATTTCCTTTAGAGGACTACCGCGAAGCATTGTTCACTGCAGGAAATAAACGTAGAAAACAAGCAGTAAAAGTCGTATTTGAACCAAGTTAAACATAAGAAACACGCGATAGCGTTTTATCTTAAATGCGTTGTAACGTGCGAAGCCAATGTCACCTGTGAATTCGCCTACACCTTCCTCGATTCTCCCATCATTTACTTCTGCAGCATTTATAAATCTTGTTTTTATGAAAAAATAAAGAACACCGAAAAAGATAAAAACCAAACTTTTTCGGTGCCTCTTACATATTGGCGCATGTCAATTTTTCACCTTAATCCACTTCAATATCAACACCTATACTATCAACTTTACCAATTTCATTTATGTAAGATGCGACTGCTTTATGCTCAGCATTAATGGAATAGGCTTCTAATGCCGTTTGATTTTGAAAACGCACATTTAATATTACTTGATACTCTTGATTTCTTGGTGAAATATTACGTCCAGCTTGTAGATCAACAATTCCATCAAGATAACCCTTTAATGCTTTAAAACGTTTAATAACTTCATTAAGTTGCTCTTCCGTCGTTTTATCTGAAAATTTTAACAATACTGTTCGATTAATCATATACATTCTCCTTTTTGTCTTCAATACACTAAACATTTTACACAACTTATTTGACAAGAGCTATGAAAATGTGCCAAACGATATGCCGAAGCCAGTGAAAAAGTATAAATTAACTTTTTCCATACCTTTCATTTGATAAGCAATAGTTTCACGCGTTGCTCGCTTGATACGAGAAACTCACTCGTATCAAGCTGTCAAAACAGGCAACGGTTCAGCTCATTTTTAATGATTATCTAAAAATAGCAGAGCCTAATTGGTAATACATCCATGGCCAAAAGCCGCCGCCAGTTCCTGGTTGACCTGGGCCCCACGGATATGGCGGACGTGGTGGCTGTGGTTGCCATGGGCCCGGTGGACGTCCTGGACGTGGTGGAACAGGTCCATAATAAGGGCTAACGCCAATCAAATCACTATTGTGAACTTGAATAAATTGCGGTTGATAACGAGGTGGAGCATACATAAACATCGAAACCATGCCTGTACGACGGTTGAAATCTGTAATGTAGGCAACTACTTGACCATATGTCGGAATGGAGGTTGTAATCCACTGATTGACATATTGGGAAATAACCGTTGGTGGTAAATACTGAACGGATGGTCCTTCAAACATTAAACTACCTCCTTTGAAAGCTTTTCACATTAGTATATGGAAGTCATGAGATATAGGTGAATATCCTCATCCTAATTCCATAAGCAATTTATTTTGATATACGAAATATCCCTGCTAAAATGGATTCAGATCTATAGAAAGAAGTGAACAAAAATGAGACAATCTATTCGCTATTCTGTGCTTGACTTAGCACCGATCAATGAAGGACAAAGCGCAAGTGACTCTTTTAAACATTCAGTTGATTTAGCTAAACATACGGAGAAATGGGGCTACCACCGCTTTTGGTTAGCTGAGCATCACAATATGCCTGGTATTGCAAGTGCCGCTACTTCCGTATTAATTGGCCATATTGCTCAAGTAACCTCTTCCATTCGTGTTGGATCCGGAGGATCATGCTTCCAAATCATTCACCTCTTGTTATCGCTGAACAATTTGGTACTTTAGAATCTTTATTTCCTGGTCGAATTGACCTCGGCTTAGGAAGAGCACCTGGAACAGATCAAATGACAGCTCAAGCCCTTAGACGAGGAAACCGAATAGGTGGTCAAGATTTCCCTGAACTTTTAACTGAATTACGATCTTATTTTAACCCTTCAATCGAACCTGAGTACCGAAAAGTACGAGCATTTCCAGGAGAAGGACTAGACATTCCAATTTGGTTGTTAGGTTCTAGTGATTTTAGTGCAAGGCTTTCAGCTGAATTAGGCTTACCTTTTGCCTTTGCTAGCCATTTTTCACCTGAAAACACAGTGCCAGCATTGCGTTTATACAAAGATCGCTTTACTCCTTCTAATAAACTTGACAAACCTTATGCAATGGTAGGTGTAAATATTATTGCGGCTGATACCGATAAAGAAGCAGAGCTTTTAAGCTCGTCATTAATCCGTTCCTTTTTAAACCTTATTCGAAATAAACCATCTAAGCTCCAACCACCAGTTGAAGGAATTCAAGAATCCATCCAGCCTCATGAGGAAACCGTTTTAGAACGGCAGTTAGGTTCCTCCATTATAGGAAGTCCCGAGACCGTGAAGGAGAAACTTCTTGACTTCATGAAAAAAACAGAAGCCGATGAAATCATTGTTCATACACAAATATATGATCATACTGCAAGACTTAGATCATTTGAATTAACAGCTGATATCTTGAACAAGATTAATAACGGTTAAATCCAAAAAGTATGCCCTAAAGGCTGAGTCGACCTTTAGGGCATACCCCTTTCATCTATCTTGTCATGTTCCATTCATGTAATTCAAGACGACGAACACCTAACTTTACATACGGATCTTCATTTGCTAATAATTGCGCTTCGTCAAAATGATTCGCTTCATAAATAACCATTCCTCCATTTCCATCTACGAAAGGACCTTTAGCGAATATCTTTCCTTGTTCTTCAAGGTTCGTTAAATAATCTAAATGGCTTTGCCGGTGCTTTTCGTTTAATTCTGGCTTTGCCATATGTAAAATCGCTGCAAAATAGGCCATCACATTCACTCCTACTATTTAGTTAAATTTGGAAATCCTCACCTTTACGATGAGAACCCCTACTTCAATCATAACATGGTCGTTATGAGGCTGTTTGCTTTTTTTCTTCACTTACATTCTTTTCTTTAGAAAGAAACCAACCAGCTAAAGCAATAGCAATCAAAACGAGATAAAACGTCATTTTCCATTCTGTTGACTCTGCGAATGTTTCAGGTAGTATACCTAAGGCAGGGTGACAAAGCGTATACACAGCTAGCTTCACTCCGACCCAACCAACAATAACAAAAGCGGCTACTTCTAAACCAGGTCGTGCATGTAACAAATTCACAAATATGCCTGCTGCAAAACGCATAATGACTAATCCTATAAATCCTCCTAAGAATATGACAATGAATTTTCCTCCATCTAAACCACCTATTGGCGGTAAAGTAGTATCTGGTAAAACCATGGCTAACGCAACAGCCGCCAAGATAGAGTCTACTGCAAAGGCAATGTCAGCAATTTCAACTTTTAATACCGTCACCCAAAATCCTGATTTTTTTACTTTTGCTTGCTGTATAGAATCCTCTTGTCTCTTTATAATAAATTTTCGAAATAAATGATTACCAGCAATAAATAGTAAGTATAGAGCGCCTATTGCTTGCACCTGCCATACCCCTACTACAAATGAAATCATAAATAAAGAAGCTAATCGAAAAACAAAAGCACCAGCTAAACCATAGAACAATGCTTTTTTACGTTGTTTTTCTGGCAAATGCTTCACCATAATCGCTAAAACTAAAGCATTATCGGCTGCCAACAAACCTTCTAGAACGATTAGAACAAGCAACACCCAACTATATTCTAATAAAATGGACCACTCCATATGTACCCACTCCTCCACATTAATTCGCTTTTATAATCGATGCTTCTTTTTTAAAGTATCTGGGGCGACAGCGATCATTCGGTTTATAATAAAAGTGATAATAATAAAATCATCGATAAAGCCAATTACACCAAGATAATCTGGTATTAAATCGAAAGGAATAAATAGATACAATAAAATCGCTATCGTCCCTATGATCTTATAGGAATTTTTTACTTCAGTTGATAAATAGAAATCTTTCATAAAAGGAATAAATCGCCACAGCTTTAATATAAAAAGTATTTTTTTAAAGAAACGTCTCACTAATTCCCACCTCCAAATCGTGTATCGTCTTATCGTAGTCTCTCTCTCATGCATTTCATCAAATCTTTTAATCACAAAAAGAAAAGACCCTTACCATTAGGTAAAGGTCTTTAAAAAAGCACAGAAAAAGACCTTTACTGTAATGTAAAGGTCTTGCTAACAACAAAAATATCAGTTGCCAATAATACCGAGAGCATGTACTCTGTAATGACGACATTATTGTAAAAGCTACTCCCCTTTAGGAAGATATGTAATTTAATAGATCTATCATATCGAAATAAGTAGAAAATGTCAATCCTAAAATGATTCGGGAGCATTCCACCTAGAGTTCGTTTACGAAACGCTTATTAAAAAAAATAATCAACTTTTTAGGTTCTTTTTTTAGCGAGCCCCATTTTCCTTAGAATGCTTCCGTTAACACTGGTACAACTTGCTTTTTACGTGAAACCACACCTTCAAGTAATGCTTTATTATCTTGTAAAGAAACATTAAATGCTTTCTCAACGGCTGATTGAGATTGTCCAACGGCTAAACCAACTGAGTCATTATTCAGAATATCCGTTACAACTAGCAAAAATAAATCTAAATTCTTTTCTTTAACAACAGATTGAACTTCTGCTTCTAAATCAGATTGACGTGCAAATACATCATCCGTATCTACTGTATTTACTTGTGCAATTTCAACCTTTTTCCCATTCATTTCAAATTCTTTTGCATCTAATGTGATAAGTTCTTTCGCTGATTTATCACTAATATCAGCACCAGCTTTTAACATGTCTAATCCGTACTTTTCCGTATTGACTCCCGCAATATCTGCTAACTCACGAGCAGCTTTAACATCTTCTTCCGTACAAGTTGGTGATTTAAAAAGAAGAGAATCGGAAATAATTGCAGATAACATGAGCCCAGCAATTTCTTTTTTAATGCTCACTCCATTTTCCTTATAAAGCTTATTTAATATCGTTGCTGTACAACCAACCGGTTCTGCACGATAATATAGAGGATCGTTCGTTTCAAAATTTGCGATTCGATGATGGTCAATGACTTCTAGGACACGAACCTGATCAATATCATTCGCACTTTGTTGTTTTTCGTTATGATCAACTAAAATAACTTCATCCACCTCACTGGAGACATTCTCTACTAGACGAGGTGCTTCAACATTAAAATGTTTTAACGCATAATTCGTTTCGCCATTTGTGTCTCCAAGCCTAATTGCCTCAACATCTAGCCCCAATTGCTTCTTCAGGTCAGCATAGGCAATTGCAGAACAGATCGTATCTGTATCAGGATTTTTATGCCCAAAAATAAAAACTTTTCCCATAGTTCCACTCCTCAAATCTTGATATTTCAATCATTTTCAGTTCCAAAATCATTTTATCGTAAAATTCCCAATAAGAAAAGTAGGATATTACGTTTTTCACATATTCTCAAGCAAAAAAGGCTAGGACAAAAGGTTTTTCACGAATGAGAATCCAAATAAATACATACTACAACGTTCTCTAGATGTTCGCATCCTCTGTTAAACACTTTTGTTGTGTCCTAGCTAGCCTCTTCTATAAGTTTAGTCAACTAGCAAACGGTTAACGCGATAACCTTGGTCTTCTAACAATTCGGTTATATTTCCGTTTCCAATTAAATGCAGTGTGTTCACAACGACAAAAGTAGTCATTTCTTGCTCTTCCTTAAGAATTTCTTCTAATTTTTCTGCCATTTGTTGATCACGCTCTTCCACCAATGCTAATGAAAAAGGACTCGTATCTAAATCTCTATATTTTTGGCTATCTCGCAATTCAGCCAATTTTTCAGCTTGTGATGTTACCCACATCGTCTCCAAGTTAGAACGGACTTTTCCAGAGTTTTGAATACTGTTCAATGTTTTCTCTAATAAAAGCTCTTGTTGTTCTAATTCAATTTCATTACTTAATATCATTTGATCTTTGAAATGCTCTAAACTCATGACAGGTTTTTGTGCTTCTTCGGCCTTCATTAAAAAATATTGGTCAATATTTTTTTTATTTGAGTACCCATAATTTTCAATTAATAAGGATTGAAGCATATCAGCCACTGCCCAAGGCTTGAATCTCGTAATCGCTTCTTCTTCTAATTCATAGTTGCTTATAAATGAAATTAACTCCTCATACAATTCTTTTGAAATATGATTTTCTAATGAGGTCCCATCATTATATACTCCTAGCTCAACCATTGCTTGCATAATGGCTACTTCATCTTTTTCATTCACATTTACGACAAAAGCTACTTGATCTGATTGATCAAATGCCTCTTCAATTTCAGGATGCAAAGGAAATAGCTCTTCACTATTTATATGAATCGAGCCAAATAAATAAATTTTGCTATGATTATTTTCTACTTCAAATAACAATCCTTTTGAAAAAATTTGCTCATCTTCATCATCATAAATCACTTCTACATCATTTTCTAGTAACGCTTGAATAACGCCTAGGTCATCAGAACCTTCAGAAGTATCAATTGAAACTCCTTCCAAGTTAACAACTAAAAGGTTAGGTAACGTAAGCAATGGTTCTAAGCTTTCTAGTTCATTTCCAGTTAGAATGATTTCTTCCAAACCTTCAAGGATGTCAATCCCTTCAAGATTAGTGATTCCGTAATCTGACAAATCTAACTTCTTTATTGCATGTAATTCATTTTTGATAGAGCTATCCGTATTTGCTTCTTCACTAATCATCTTATTTATTAAATTTTCTAGCCTTTCATCTTGAAATGACAAGTTGGGTTGTATGGTATTTATACTTTGACAGGCTACCAAACCTGACAAAACGAATAGAATCACCATTGATACGATGAGATTTCTCACGTTATCCTCCAGTTTAATTAAATTACTTTATTTCAACATCATTTTTTCACCACTTTTGATCATACCATTATTATGCATGTTATAAAAGAGTCCTACGAAATGATCATTAGTAACTAAAAACCACTGGAAAATGGTTGAATTTCCACCTTCCAATGGCCTTTTAATGAACACTCTCATCTTGTCGTGTTTAATTTTATATGATCTAACATCGAACTCACATGGAGCGTGTCTAAACGTTTCGGAACAAAGCTTTGTTTACCAATCTCTGTGAAGGTTACAATCTTGGTTTCACCTGGGAGCAAATCAAAATAATTATCTGTAAATACACCTTCTTCTGCCGCTTCTAGGTATACATTTTTTGCCAATACGTTTGATGTTAACGAAAATTCCGAATCATTTAATCGTTTCACTTTAATCTCTGGTTCAACTAATTGTAGATCTTTACTAGGTACAAAGTAATGCTCCTTCGCATCAACGATTCCTTTGTCAGTTACAAGCTTCGCGACTAGAACTATACGATTTCGCTCATGTTCTTGAATGAAATCATTAACCGTTACTGAATAAATATTTTGAGCTGTATCACCTTTAACCTTTACAGTCTTTGTTGTTGAAAAAATGCTTTCACCGTCAAATGTCATTACTTGTAATTCTAATGTACCAACCACATCTTCCATGCTATCGGAAATTAAATGAATATGGACCTTTTCCTCATCCATTCCGTCTATCGATAACACTACATCTTTGAAGCTTTTCTTGACAAAATAATGTAATGCTTTCCATCGACCATAATAGTCCATACTAGACCAAGATGCGACAGGCCAGCAATCATTCATTTGCCAATATAATGTTCCCATGCAAAATGGTTTATGACGACGATGTGCTTCAATCGCACTTTTAATTCCTTCGGCTTGCAGAACATGACTCATATATAGAAAAGATGGAAAATCATTAGGTTCTGGTAAATACATATCCATATATTGTTTAATTAAGTAGTTTCCATCTCCATTTTTTTGATGATGCAGCATTACGTCAGACTCCCACGCTAATTGATTATCAGGTGCATAGGACTTAACTGTTTTAAGTTCTGGAAAAGATTGAAATCCATATTCACTCATATAACGTCCAACATGTGTGTTATATTCACTGAAAGGCTTTTGCATATGCCAAACTTCCCAGTAATGAATATCTCCCTTAGTTGATGTCGTTGTTGCATGTTGATCTTCGTTATTTGTAATAGCTTGCATCGGTGATGATGGCCAATAAAACACATCGGGTGCTAGGCTTTCTACAACACTTGGAAGTAATTGGTGAAAGATTGCTTCATAATCGCTCCAAATTTTCTCTCGTTGTTCATTCGTAAAATCTTGTTTCCATCCCCAACCTGCATCTTCAACATAATGTGCCCACGCTGAATCAATCTCATTGTTTCCACACCAAATTGCCATACACGGATGATTACGCAAGCGCTTCACAGTATCGATAGCCTCAGCTTTCACACTAGCTAAAAATTCAGCATCACCTGGGTACATACTACAAGCAAACATGAAATCTTGCCAAACTAAAATACCGTGTTCATCACAAAGCTCATAGAATACATCATATTCATAAATACCCCCACCCCAAACACGAAGCATGTTCATATTCGCCTCAATAGCGCTGACAATCTCATGTTTATAACGGTCATACGTTACTTCTGTTACGAAGCTATCATTCGGAATATGATTAGCTCCTTTTGTAAAAATAGGTACTCCGTTCAACTCAAAATAAAATGATTGACCACTTACATCATTTTCTCTAATGACATTGATCGTTCGTAATCCTGTTCTTACGATTTTTTCTGTCACAACTTTTTCATTTTGTTCGCACAATATCGTGAAAAAATAAAAATGCTGCTCCCCTAATCCTCTTGACCACCATAGCTTAGGGTTCTCAATAGTAATAGGTATCTCTAATTGATTCAATCCTTTATGGAGTGTTACGTTTTGTTCAATTGAAATTCCATCAGTCGCTAACTTTAATGTTCCTTCCCATAAATCACTTGCTTCTACATCCACCATTGCCGTTACATGAGCAGCGCTTTTACTTATATCATCTTGGCGAATATATAAATCTGTTATATTGAGCTCTTCCCATGCAACTAGTTTAACTTCCTTCCAAATACCACTTGTCACAAAACGTGGGCCCCAATCCCAACCGTAATGATAAGGTGCTTTACGAGCAAATATGCTTACTCTTTTGTCGCCTAATTCGCCATCTTCGGAATGATCATTGGCTGCTGGTAATTGATAACCCAATTGTTCAAGCTTAGGAAGATCTTCTTTTATCGGCGAACGAAAATAAACACGTAATTGATTTTCACGTTCCTTCACATATTGTTTAACATCTACTTTCCATGTTCGGAACATGTTATCCGCAGACAAAATGTGCTCATTGTTTAAGTATACATCAGCATACGTATCCAATCCTGCAAATTCCAGCTCTACATGTTGAGCCTTCACTAATTGTTGATCTAGGTCAAATGTCGTAGCATATTCCCAATCTTTTTTATCTATCCATTGAATACCCAGCTCATTCTTCCCATAAAAAGGGTCTTCTATCTTACCACTCTTTATTAAATCCGTATGAACACAGCCAGGGACATGAGCAGGTAGCCAGTACTTATCCTCGCTCATTTTAAACTTCCAATCAGTTAACACTATTGAACTTTTCCTCATATTCAAGTAAAAATCGCTCCCTTTCAAACAAATGAATGCGAGTCTGTTGAAGCCGCAAGTTTGTTTGTTAGTTTAGTTATCTTATTGTTAGTTAATTATAAAATAATTCCCTCGTATTGTAAATGAATTAATTAAGTAATTACGTCGATTTTGTAACCTAATAAACTCTTAACAATCTTATTATCACTCACACTAAAATAATATAAGTAGCTTTTTTACCTTATATAAATAAGAGAAACTGCCTCTAATTTTTTTCTTAGAGGCAGTTTCTCTTCATTAATTTGTAAAATATTTAATCGCTATTTTTTCATCAAACGATTGATAAATTGCGAGAATGATTGAGCTATCTCTATTTCTTCCCACATACCATTTTCATCTTGTATTAAATAAACAATTGTCGGTTTCTCCTGTCGATAATCTAAGGCGACCCATGCATCCAAATCGCCTGTTAACAACACCAACTTCTCAGGCAAACCACATTGCTCCACAAAAATCGGTGACATTCCGACTCCACTCTCTTCATCTAATTCAAATAAATAAGGAATAATGATTGCTTCACCATCTGCAAATACAAAATAACGGTATGCTAAATCCCCACCATTTTGTTTTTTCATTAAATTTTTATACGATTGAGGTAAGCTATACCCTAATTGTTGTTCTACCTTTCGTATAGTCATTTCGTCAAGCTGCGATCCTGGTTTATATACACTTCTCCTTGACCAAAAGTGTAGACCGTCATACATGTCCATTCGCTACTTCCTTCCCTTCATTTGCTTTTTCTTATTTTCTAGTTTAGAAATCTCTTTTATTTCATCAGCAATAGACAAAAGAACGAATAGTATCATCTTTTTATTTGAAAATGGATGGTTCTCTTCTCCCGCTTTACCGGAAGAACGTGACTTTTCTAATTCCCAAAAGGCTTGTTCAATATAGTTGATATGTTCTAGGTAGCTATCCTTAACTTGTTCGGAAGGAGAGTTTAACCGTTCTACGATTAATTCCATTACTGCTTTCAGTTCGAATAAATCAGCATCATTTTTTCGAAATGATCCGTACGGTATCGTTAATAAATGACCAATATAATAATGAATCTGCTGAATATGCTCGAGCTTACTACGCTCGAGTATATAGTATCGTTGTTCTTTTATTGAATGACGATGATATTTCCATTCGTCTTTTTGATATTGACAAAGCAACTCATTTCTTGATAATGATGCTGTTAATTCTCTGTAAGCCCCTTTTCTGTTTGAGTTGTGATATTTCCGCTGTTCGATAAGGTCGTTTATTTGATGTTCCAATAAAATGGCTAAACGCTGCAATAATTCTTTGTTTCGTTTGCTTATATCTTTCAAAAAATGAGCGGGAAGGATTGTTAAATTCACTAGCGTTGAAACAAATAATCCAATTGTTGTTGTACCCGCTCTTTCTACAAATGAAAGGAAATAATGGTCATGACTAATCGGAATCATCGCAACAGCTGTAATTGTTGCAATTAGCGCACCGGCGTCTAGTTTTAATTTATGACAAACATAGATCGTAAAAAATGCAGCTAATGTATATGTAATCGGGGTTTGTCCGAATAAAAACGTGAATGTCATTGAAAGCGCTGCTCCAATGAGCGCTGCTGGAAAGCGCACAACGCCTTTTTTAATTGATGCCGCTGCCGTCGGTTCAATAGTGACAATCGCAATAATAACGGCAAACACGTAAGGTAAATGAAGAAAATGACATACGGTAGCTGTAATAAACACAGCTACCGCGGTCTTAATTATACGCTCTCCTACAATTTTTTGCTTTTGAAAAACGTTCATTTCATCTGCCCATTTCTTTCTTTTCATTCCTTATAGTATAGCATAATTTGAAATCTTATTGAGTACTGCTTAAATAATTGACGACTTCTTGCTGCTGGCGGGTCGTTCCGAACGCATGTGTAACTCCCCATACTCTATCAACTTGTCGTCTATTAATAGATGCATCTAAATCATGAAAAATTCGATGAATATAGCGAATCGACATTCGATCACCCGCTTCAGCTACTCGAACAAATTGTTCTGCGTTCATCATGTCGTTCACAACTAAAGAATGATCAAACCCTTCTTCGTACAGCCATTGGATATCATTCTTCAATTTTAACCACTGCTCACTTTCAATAAGTTCTTCGAAACTTAACACTTCAGCATTTCCCCAACCTGCTAATTCATTTAAATATTCATGCTGGTTAGCAATTAATTCGTTCACTACTTCTTCTTGACCATCCTGATAAGCAATTTGTACATTTGTTTCAATATAATCAATGTTTATATTTGTTAATTCAATATCATCTTTCTCCCCATCATCTTGAACAGCTTCTTCATCTTTTTTTGCAGCTTCTTCTTCAAGGATGTCATTCGCCACATTCACATTGGCTTCATCTTGATTAAATAAAAAAAAATAAAAAAAGCACAGAAGCAACTATAAAAAAAGTAAAGATCATAATATATTGCCTTCGCACGTAGCTCTCATCCTCTACTGATTAATTCTATCTATATAAAATATTACTATTTCTAGAAATAGAATACAATCACACAAGTTATCTTTATTTTTATTCATTTTGTATTGTATATCTATATGCCTAATGAAATATATTTCGTTTCTAAATAAGCTTCAAGTCCTTCTGTTCCTCCTTCTCTCCCTATTCCGCTCTCTTTCATTCCACCAAACGGCGCTTCCGCCATCGATGGTGCTCCATCATTCCACCCGATAATGCCATACTCCAATTCTTCTGCAATGTGAAGCCCTCTTGCCATACTTTCTGTAAAGAAATACGCAGCTAATCCATAACAGCTATGATTCGCCCGACTAATCACTTCCTCATCTGATTGAAACGAAGTAACAGGAATGACAGGCCCAAAGGTTTCTTCTTTCATAATGAGCATATCATCGGTCACATCAATTAATACTGTCGGTTGAAAGTAATATCCCTTATCTACATATCCTTCGCCACCTACTCTTACAGTCGCCCCTCTTCTCGTCGCTTCATTAATGTGTAATTTTACTTTTTCATATGCTTTCTTATTAATTAGTGGGCCAACTTGTACCTGTTCATCTAAGCCTCGTCCCACTTTTAGTTTTGCAACCTTTTGTATGAGTTTCGTAACAAACTCTTCATAAATGGTATGATGAACGTATACACGGTTTACACATATACACGTTTGACCTGCATTTCTAAACTTGGAAGTGATCACCGCATCGACTGCTTTATCTATTTTCGCATCTTCACATACAATGGCCGGAGCATGTCCACCTAATTCCAATGAAAGATTTTGCATTGTTTTTGCACTTTGTTGCATCAGCAGTTTTCCAACTTTCGTTGATCCAGTAAAGGTTAACTTTCTCACAATCGAGTTAGTTGTTAATTCCTTTCCAATCGCTTCTGCATCTCCTGTAACTAAATTGATCACCCCGTCTGAGATGCCAGCTTCCTTACTTAACTCTATTAATTTTATAGCGGTTAAAGGGGTTTCTTCAGCTGGTTTAACGACAATCGTACAACCAGATGCTAATGCTGGTGCCATTTTCCTTGTTAGCATAGCCGCAGGGAAGTTCCAAGGTGTAATCGCTGCAACTACTCCAATTGGCTGCTTCATCACTTGAATTCGTTTATTCCTAACACGTGAGGGGATATTTCGACCATAGACACGTTTGGCCTCCTCAGCAAACCATGAAATAAATGAAGCCGCGTACTCAATTTCACCTATTGATTCGCTTATCGGTTTACCCATCTCCTCTGTAATCGTTTTTGCTAATGATTGCTTATGTTGAAGTATTAAATCATGCCATTTCATGAGTATGTGAAATCGTTCATGAGACGTCTTCTTCGACCATATCCTAAATGCCTCATTCGCAGCCACAATGGCAGCCATCGTTTCACTCGTCCCGGCTTGTTTGATCGTACCAATGCACTCATTCGTTGCCGGATTCATTACTTTCAATTGCGGTAGCTGCTCACCTACCCATTCTCCATTAATATATATCTTTCCTTCCACTTCCATCACTCCTCCATTAATGCTTTTCCCTTTTTAACGTTTTTAATCATTCATTATAAGTAGATCATACATCAACTTGCTTCAGCTGTTCTATCTGAATGACGAAAATCCCATCTTTATTTTTACAGCGTATTCGTTTTTGTTGATATTCAATTTGCATAACGACAGTGATCGTTTTAAGTAAATAACCATCTTCCCAATAAACGATTTGCAACGGCTGATGATGATACAACGAATGTATCAATTTCCTCTCGATTTCACATAATTCTTGTTCGTCTAATTGTGGACGTGAGACTTTATTTTGTTCTTCTTTCCAATTGACAAGCTCTTTCTTATGCTCCGGTAAAACAAATTTCATTTCCCACAACTTATTTCCTCGTTGTAGTAACTCATTTTGTTTCATATCCATAAAAACGCCCCCTAAATACCGAAAGTATGTTCTCATTTTAAACGAACGTACTTTCGATCGCAAGAGGGCATCCTTACTTTTTATTTATAAAATGCATAGTCGAGAAAGATTGAACATAATGATAGGACAAAGATACTTAATGAGGTGATAAAATGAAAATTATAAGTTGGTATGCGAGACAAGATCGTCCAAGTATGAAACAAGACCCGACTCCTCAAACCCACTCTCGACCAAACAAAGAACAAGCAAAAAAAGAACACCCCTCTAAAGATAAAAGGAATTATGAACGAAAATGATAATCGACCTCAACACTTGCATGTATAGCCAAATCTCCCGTTTGGATCGGAGTTCCTTCGCTATACGCTGCTAAAACAACTGGTGATCGATAAGGTTGAATGGGGGATTCTACCATTTCCACAACACGAGAAGGAAGAGGCTGTAGCGTCGCCCCCACTGTCGCAGCCATCACTTCAGCCTTCCTTTTAGCATTTTCAAGAGCGTGACTCAAAGCTTGTTCATAAAGAGCAGACGGATCACTTAATAAGAAAGAGATCGAAACAATGGAATTAGCACCTGCTTCAACTGCTACATCGATCGCCGTGCCGACTAAATCTATCGAATCAATATCTACTTTTAATAAATGAGTCACACGATACCCCCGAAATACTTGTTTTCCGTCAATAAAGTCATACTCTGGAGAAACGCGATACGTATCCGTCTGTATGTTTTCTTTTGAGATACCGAGCATTTCTAATTGATGAACGATATTTGTTATGCTTTCACTGTTTTCGGCTTGCGCTACACGAACTTGTTCATTCTCAGTCACACTTCCTAACAATACTTGTGCTTTATTAGGTGTTCCCGTCTCAGTTGCTTGACCGAAAACCGTTATTAGTTGACCGTTTGCAATTCTTTGTAAAGAGCTCATATTCACCCTCCTTATTCAGTCTCTAACGCTTATACATATGCTTTGATCAACAATTGTATTCGTTACAAAAGGACGTCATAGCTAACATAGCATTCACCGTGGGAACTACAACTGGAGGTTACAATGGTGTTCACAGGAGCGCCAATTCAAAATCCCTGAGAAAATTAAGTGACAAGTAGTTCAAGACAGAAAGGTTTCTTTAAGAAAATGATACAAACCATCCTCTTCATTCGTAAAGCGTGTTACTTCTTTTGCTGCTCTCTGCACGACGTGTGATCCATTTTTCATCGCAACAGGATAGCCGACATACTCAAATAAAGGTAAGTCGTTCTCTCCATCTCCAACCGCTATTACTTGATCGGGTCGAATTTCAACATATTCAAGCAATTTACGGACACCTGTTGCTTTCGATATATTAGCTACAGTCACTTCAACATTATGATTAGTAGATGAAAACATAGAAAAATCATAGTCCCGCTGTAGTACGGAAAGCTCCTCTTTCCATTCATCCATTCGTAAGCGATCACGACTAAAAAAATACATTTTAATGACGTTTGAATACAGTAACTCTTCAACCCATTGAATCTCCTTATCAAATTCCTCATGCAAGGAAAACCATTCATTTTTTTCAACAGAAGCCGGCTTGGGCTCAACTAAATGACCCAATAGCACCTGATAGTCTTTCTTAAGTACATATCGTTTTCCCTTTATCGGATGAATTTCATAATAAACATGTTTCTTTCTAGCTAGAGATACTACCTCATTTACGACTTGTTTAGGGAGGACATGTTCAACCAATGGCGTCTCACCAATTGAAACACTCATCCCATTTGCTGTCACAAAGCCATCTACTTTAAAGTCGCGAGGAAGCACATCTTCTGCTTCTTTCAACGTTCTTCCCGTTGCAATAAAGACATAAATACCTTGTTGCCGTATTTGCTCGACTATGTCTTTTAACGGCTCCGTTATTTCATTTGCATTCGTTAGCAACGTTCCATCCATATCTAGAATAATGGCATCACTATTCATTTACCATCCACTCCTTTCTATACATGTTCATCATACACGGAATGCACGTTTCTTGAAATCATAAAGTACGTTTAGTACACTTATCACCGTTAACAAATCAAATCCAATTTAAATAACCACTACTTAGTAAAGGAGTTTTTTTATGAATAAAGTTGTACAAACGCTCACCAACCATCGTTCATTTCGAGAATATTCAAATGAAATGATTACGGAAGAAGAATTATCAGCTATTATAACAGCAGCCCAATCTGCTCCTACATGGATTCATGGACAACAAGTATCTGTGATCGTCGTTACAGATATCGAACGAAAAAATAAATTAGCAGAATTATGTGGGAATCAAGACCATATTCGTCAAGCACCTGTATTCCTTATTTTTTGCGCTGATTTTCACCGTGCGAAAATCGCTAGTGAACTTGAAGGCGTATCTTTTGAAGCAATAGAAGACATTGACAGTGTAATTGTGGGCGCAACAGATGTTGGGATTGCCCTAGGAAATGCGATAGCGGCAGCAGAATCCTATCATTTAGGAACGGTATGTATTGGTGGCATTCGTAAAAACCCGCTAGACGTCATTGAAATCCTTCAATTACCTAAGTATGTCATTCCAATCTCAGGTCTTTGTATCGGATACGGACAAAATGACCCAGGAAAGAATTTACGACTACCAATTGAAGCCTTTTACCATAAAGAAACTTATCATACTGATCAAACTGCAATGGTTGAACAATACAACAAAAATTATGAAGAATTTACTAAAGAGCGCTCAAACGGACAAAGACAAACAAGTTGGACAAAAAGAGTAGCAGGTTTTTACCAGAACCATCACTATAATGGTAACTTTCCTAATATTGCAAAAATGTTAAATCAACAAGGGTTCGAGTGTAAGGATATAAAGTAATAGCTAAAAAATAGAAAATGTTTAAAACTTCTGCTTGCGGGAATGGTTTACTATACCATTAACAGGGAGAGGATTTAAATGATTATAAAAGCTAGTGAACTTGAATCATTTTCAATGAAGCAACCGATGGCCAGTTAGGGAAAATTGATGATATTTATTTTGAAGCTAAAACATTTACTATTCGCTACCTTGTCGGAAACACACGAACTTGGATGTTTGGTGGAAAAGTATTACTTCATCCAGAGTCGTTCCGCGCAACAGATTTACATGAAAAGCACATAAGCGTACAATTAACAAAAGAAATGATCAAAAACAGTCCGAAGCCAAGTGATAAAGGACCAATCACATCCGACTTTGAAGATAGACTGTTCACTCATTACGGCTGGCACGCTGCACGTCCAATGGCAGGACATGGCCCAATAGAAAGTCATCCAACTGGACAACGACCAATACCTATTGCACCAGTTACAGATAATTTACCAAACGAGAAAGACGTAGCTGATCAACTGTCCAAAGAGGATTCTAATCCACTTCGTAGTGTCGATGAAACGAGAGGATACACGGTTCATAGTAAAAAAGGAAAAATAGGAAAAGTTGAGGATATCCTTGTATGTCCTGAAACCTGGAAGGTGAAATATATAGAAATCGATTTGGAGCAAGAACAAGAATCCCGACTTGTGACAATTGAGTCGATTACAGAATTGAATGTCCTCGATCAAACGATAACCATTGATGTGGATAAGGATCTTGTAAGAGAATCCCCTACTATTGAAGATTCGATCATCTCTAAAAAGTCTGAATCAGCGATTTACGAACATTATAACCAATAGCCTTACTGCAATAGTCGATAAGCCTACTGAAGAGGAATTCTGCCAAGGGAATAGAAAAATTTGATTTCAAAATTTTTCCGTGTCCTCACTCTGCCTCAGTAGGCTTTTTTTATTTGCTTAAATGGCATTTAACAATATAACGACTTTTTCACCATAAGTAAGACATACACCAACTTCCTTCAAAAAAATACATTAAAGTAAACAGCTATCACCTGGGAGGAAGCGATGAAAAGTCTATACACAAAATCATGGTTAAATCATCATTTAAGTCATTTAAATGATTGGCAACGGACTTCCTACCTTGCATTTTCTCAATTAATGCATGAAAAATCTAATTACCCTTGTATTTTTTCTCAAATTGCATTTAAGAACGATCAATTACGATTTGCTTTTATCAATGAATCCTCCATGAAAGATTCCGTCAATACTCTCGCTACCATACTCAGAAAGTATGGACGTATTTCGAGACAAACTGGAAAATATGCTTCGTTAGTCGTTTTTTTTCATGTACTTAGCCAACCATCCCTCAAACAATACGAACAATTATTTTGGACCATTTTAAATAGACTGCACAAGCTTGATCAAACTACATGGCCAAGTCATATCCCTACAGATCCAAATCACTCAAAGTGGGAATTTTGCTTTGAAGGAGAAACTTATTTTTGCCTTTCAAGTACACCTCTTCACAAAAAAAGAAAAAGCCGATACTTCCCAAGCTTTTTACTTTCTTTTCAGCCAAGATGGGTCTTTGCATATATAAATAATTCAACATCTATTGGCCGAAATACGAAACAGCGTATACGAGAACGTCTAGCCGACTATGATGATATCGCCGTCCATCCAGCATTAAAATGGTATGGTGAAGCCGAAAATAAAGAATGGAAGCAGTATTTTTTGGATGATTCAAATACAAGTCCACCTTCATGTCCCTTTAAACATTTGTACAATCAAAAATAAAAAGGTATCCGTTAAGGAGTACTCCTTAACGGATACCTCGACCTTGACTGACAGTTATTACTGCATGGTCATGCTTGACATTGATTGTTGGTTCATGACAGGCTTAAAGCTTTGAGTCATAGCACTCATATCTTGTGGGGATAATTGAGGAACTTGATATTGATGCTGCTTATTTTGATATAAGAAAATTTCATAAGCCATCTCAATATAATTTGGTACCGTATCTGCTAGCACACGACGTACAACAGGGTTAGAAACCTCTAACGAACACATCGTTAGTAAGGAAGCTGTTGATTTAATTAAACCTAGCATATGCCCAGATATGCCATGATCATTTAATTCTGCCATTGATTGTTTCGGTTTTTTCGGCTGAGATGGCTTAATCCCGTACGTAATTTGATTACTTTGTCTCATCATATATTTTTTTGTATGATGAGATGGATCCTGCCCAGTCTGGAAACATTCACATGTTATATTGTATTGGTCAAGAATAAATGAATACTGACGATCTAAAATATCCATTAATTCTTGATCCTTTACATGTGTCCGAAACATCATATAAGAATCCAACACATTAACCATCCCAGATAAAACCTCATGCAAATCAAAAACTTCATGACCACCATGGTTCATTTGTGGACTCATTTGCTGCGATTGAGTAATCGAACCTTGAGATGAATTCATCATATTTGGATTCATATTTCCACTCACCTGTTGCTGGTGCATTAACCATTCCCCCAAATGTGTTTGATATGGTACATAGTTATTATGAGTCCTAGCAAAACGTTTATAACTGGTAATAAAAGTGAGCATCAAAGCATGTATGAAATGATCGCTACATGAAAAACTAAACATGATTATTACAGATAACAATTTCATGATGATTGATCAAAGGAGTTCATATGTATTCTTCTTTTACAATAGCTGCAAAAACAGGACATGCTTTCTATGTCAAAAAAGGGACGATAATGACCATTATTAATATTGAAGGCCATCAAATTGCTGATCTTGTAGCATATAATGATGATGATTATCAGGAAAGGCTAGACTCTGCTGCTACACGTGATGCATACGGCTCATTAACAGTGAGTGAAGGAAATCACATTTACTCTAATTACTACCGTCCAATGATCACCATATTAGAAGATCCATTAAATACAAACGACCTTGTTTCTCCAGCTTGTCGTCCTGAAATGTATCAATTACTTTTTAACAAAGATAATAACGTCAAAAGTTGCTATGAAAATTTAAAACAAGCATTTTCATCTTTTAACATCCCTCAAGCAGATCAATACTATCCATTTAACTTATTTATGAACACCGTTGTTGACAAGCAAAATAAGATGACCGTCAAACCATCACCAGCACGAGCAGGTGAATTCATTCGGCTCGTCGCAAAGATGAATCTTGTTGTTGGGATTTCAGTATGTCCTAATGAAGACTCTCCTGGAAATGGATATCATTCTTCACCAATAAAAGTTGAGCTATCATAATAAGAAAGGCCATGCTACCTCTCAAACAAAGAGAACTGTTAAAGGGTACCCTTTAACAGTTCTC
>NZ_BAUU01000003.1 GCF_000513115.1 Halalkalibacter hemicellulosilyticusJCM 9152 | reverse complement strand
GAAAGCGCGGAGGCAACTGAAAAAGTAAAAATCAACTTTATCAGTACCTTTGATTTGACTAGCAATGGCTTCACTCGTTGCTAGACTGATACGAAAAACTCACTCGTATCAAGCTTTTCAAAATAGGCAACGGT
This sequence comes from Halalkalibacter hemicellulosilyticusJCM 9152, assembly GCF_000513115.1. Lineage (GTDB taxonomy): Bacteria > Bacillota > Bacilli > Bacillales > Bacillaceae_D > Halalkalibacter > Halalkalibacter hemicellulosilyticus. Next base: position 186,916 of record NZ_BAUU01000003.1, on the reverse strand, counting down.
TACGCACGTTGCTTAAAGGACACCAAAAAAGTTAAAAACCAAACTTTTTCAGTGCCCTTGAAAAGCGAGTGGCTGAAGCGCAATGGAACGAACCTGTGACAGCCACTTATTTATAGAGTAAAATTTCATCGTTTTTTTCCATTTAGAGGAGGGGGTTCTCCCAGCCTCTTCAAATACCTATACTTCCATAATTATTGGTAAAATCATCGGTCTTCTCTTCGTTTTTTCAAACAAGAAGCGACTTAATCCTTCTCTGACATTACTCTTTAAAGAAGCCCATTCATTTACATTTTCACTTACGCATTTTGTTAAAATAGACGTAACTAATTCATTCGCATCATCTAATAGCTTTTCTGATTCTCGTACATAGACAAAGCCTCGTGAGATGATATTGGGTCCTGAGATGAATTCTCCTGTCTTTTTGTTAAGTGTAACAACAACGACTAAAATACCATCTTTTGATAATAAACGTCGGTCACGTAAGACAATATTTCCTACATCACCAACCCCAAGACCATCAATTAAAACGTGCCCAGAAGGAACCTTACCTGCTACTCTTGCTTGACCATTAACGAATTCGACAACTTCTCCTTTATCAACAAGAAAAATATTGTCAGCGTTCATACCAACTGTCATGGCAAGCTCTTTGTGCGCATGCTGCATTCGGTACTCACCATGAATAGGGACAAAGTATGTTGGTCGCATTAAATTGAGCATTAGCTTCAACTCATCTTGACTCCCATGTCCTGAAGCATGAACCTTCGCTTGTCCATAGACAACCTCAGCACCAATTCGATGAAGCTTATCGATAATGGCGGAAACTGATTTCTCATTTCCAGGAATGGCAGAAGCGGCAATAATAATCGTATCTGTCACTTTAATCGTTATTTGACGATGCGCTCCTTTAACCATTCGCGTCAGGGCAGACATTGGCTCACCTTGACTTCCTGTTGTTAAAATGGCCACTTGCTCATCACGATACGTATTTACATCTTCTACTTCAATAATTAACCCCTTTGGAATGTCTAGATAACCAAGCTTAGCAGCGATCTTAACCACTTTCAGCATACTTCTGCCAACTACCGCTACCTTACGCTTTGTCGTTACAGCAGCTTGAAGTACTTGCTGAATTCTGTGTACATTTGAAGCAAAGGTAGTGACAATAATTCGCCCTTCAGCTTGATCAAATACCTCTGCTATTCCTTGTCCAACTTCAGTTTCTGACTTCGTTGTACCAGGGCGTTCTGCGTTTGTACTATCAGACAATAAACATAAGACTCCATTTTGACCAATTGTTGCCATTTTACCAATTTCAGCATGCTTCCCATCTACAGGTGTTTGATCAAATTTAAAATCCCCTGTATGTACAATAGACCCTTGAGTCGTTTCTACACATATTCCAACAGAGTCAGGAATGCTGTGATTTGTTCGGAAGAAAGACACAGCCGTTGAACCAATTGTTAAGATTGAATTGTGATCAACCAAATTCAATGTGACATCCTTTAAGATTCCTGCTTCTTTTAATTTCTCTTCTACTAACCCTAATGTTAGTTTTGTCGCAAAAACAGGGACATTTATTTTCTTTAGCACATAAGAAAGCCCACCGATATGGTCTTCATGCCCATGTGTCAAAATGATTGCTTTTACTCGGTCTTCATTTTCTACAAGATAAGAAACGTCTGGAATGACGATATCTACACCTAGCATGTCATCATCAGGAAACATCAGGCCTGCATCGATGACTAAAATATCTTCGTCTACTTCAACAACATACATGTTTTTACCTATTTCACCGACTCCTCCTAAGGCAAATACACGCACTTTTTCATTATTTTCTTTTGTCAATGAATGTTCCTCCTACATCAATACTCTATATTAAAATAACTTGTTTAGAAAACACACAACTTCTAAAATGACTTCAATGAATAGCTGTATATGAGAATTCCCGAGTTTCCGCCAATCATTAACCGAACATACGTACTGTGTGAATGCAATAAATACATGAAGGCATACTTATACCCACTCAGCTCATCCATTACATTGATTCCATTTTTACCCGAACAAATCATCTATCCATAGTATACATGAAAAGCAAATTAAAACACAAGACTGTCTTTCCTCGATTAACAATAATAAACATTCATAATAACGTTCATTCATAGAATCATCACAATAAGAACAGTCCAACAGCACGTTCGGCTACATCGCTGAACGTGCTGTTACTTAACCATTATTAATTTGTCTTATCTGTTGATCGATTAATTCTTTTTCCACTTTTGTAATGGAAGCTAGCGGTAACCTAACTGAACCAACGTTAAAATGCAATTGAGAAATAGCATATTTCACACATACAGGATTAGGTGCAATAAATAATGCTTTCATAATAGGTAACAGCTGGCGATGTAATTGAGCTGCTTCTACAACGTTTCCATTTAAATAAGCGTTTATCATATTTTGTATCTCTTTGCCGATAAGATGCGCAGCTACAGAGACTACACCTTTCGCGCCAATTGCTAATGACGGCAAGGCTTGAGAATCATCACCTGTATAGACTTGAAAATGGTCATCTGTATTTTCAATAATTGTAGCCATTAGTTCTAGATCTCCGCTAGATTCCTTAATTGCTTGAATGTTCTCAATCTTCGACAAAGATATCGTTGTGCTAGCATCAATCTGACTTCCTGTTCGACTTGGAATATTATAGAGCATGATTGGTAAATGGGTTGCTTGAGCAATGGCTTTGAAGTGTTCATATATACCTAGTTGTGAGGGTTTATTGTAGTAAGGAGAAACGAGTAAGATTCCGTCTACACCGAGCTTCGTAGCCACTTCTGTAAGATGAATGGATGCTCGAGTATTATTTGTTCCAGTTCCAGCGATAATAGGAACTCTTTTCTGTGTGTAATCTACAGCTAATTTAAATAAGCTAACTTTTTCATCATAGGTCAATGTAGGTGACTCACCTGTCGTACCAGCTAGAATAATAGCATCACTACCATTAGCAATCAAATGATCCAATAGCTTTTTCGTTTGTTCATAATCAACCTTTCCTTCGCTATTAAAAGGAGTTACCATTGCAGTTATGACTTTTCCGATCTTCATCATTCTTCAACTCCTTGTTGGTGTTCCAATTGATCAAGTTGAAAGATACGATGTAACGCATTAACGGCACGGGTTAAATCCTTTTCTTTTACGAGTACCCAAATCGTTGTATGTGAATCTGCTGATTGAAGAATTTGAATATTTTCTTGGGATAGAGCACTAACAATTTGTGCCGTTACACCCGGAACCCCTGCCATCCCAGCACCTACAGCAGATACTTTCGCACAGTATCGCACCACATCAGGTGTATAGCCGACTTTCGCTAATTCAGAAATGGCCCTGTCGACTTCCTGTTCACTAACTGTATAAACAACTCCATGAGGATTCATATTTATAAAATCGATACTAATTTGTGCTTTGGCCATTGTCTTAAAAACGATTTCTTGAAAATCAAATTCACCATCTTTAGAAGATACCTTTAATTGCGACACACCATTACGATGGGCAATTCCAGTAATTAAGCGATCACGGATTTGTTGTTTCGTTGTAACTGTCGTCCCTTTTTGTTTGGAATACGTTGAACGAATATGGATCGGAACTTGTGCTTGCATAGCAATTTCGACAGCGCGAGGGTGAATGACTTTGGCACCTTGGTAAGCTAAGTTAGACAGTTCCTCGTACGTAATAGCATGTAAAGGCTTTGCTTCCTGTACAACCTTAGGATCAGCAGTCATAATTCCTTCTACATCTGAGAAGATATCAACCCACTCGGCTTTCACAGCAGCGCCGAGTGCCGTAGCTGAAGTATCACTACCTCCTCGACCAAGTGTCGCAATGTCTCCATCGACTGTTGTTCCTTGAAAACCAGCAACGACAACAACATCTACGAGTTCAAACTGTTTGATAAGATTATCACAATCCATTGTCATAATCTTAGCATTTGTAAATTCATCATTTGTCTGAAAGCCCGCTTTTGCACCAGAAAAAGCCGTTGCCTTTATATTTAATGATCGTAATAAATCAGTAAAGACGACCGCCGAGATTAATTCACCACACGAAACAAGTAAATCTTGTTCGCGTGGTAATAATCTTTTTGTGTCAATTAAATTTAAAAGGGTGTCAGTTGCATAAGGTTCACCTTTTCTTCCCATAGCAGAAACAACGACAATCACTTTAAAGCCTTTATTAACAGCCTCACTAACATGGTCTGCTGCTAACTGGCGACTAGATAAATCTCGGACAGACGTGCCACCGAACTTTTGGACGATGACTTTCATGATACACCTTCTTTTTTATTTTAGAAGATTAAGCTTCACGAGACTTTCAGCAATTTGAACAGAATTCCATGCTGCCCCTTTAAGGAGGTTATCAGAAACAATCCACATGTGATAGCCGTTATCACGATCTAAATCTTTACGAATACGCCCAACAAAGACATCGTTTTTACCGACACACTCTGAAGCTAATGGATATACTTGATTACTAGGATCATCTTGTAATGTGACGCCAGGAGACTTTTCAAGCAATTCCTTTACTTCCTGAACGGTTGCTCCAGCTTTTTCTGTTTCGATGTAAACTGATTCTGAATGCCCTGTTTCAACAGGAAGGCGCACACATGTTGCAGCGACTTCAAGCTCTGCCATATGCATAATTTTTTTCGTTTCATTCATCATTTTCATTTCTTCAAATGTGTATCCATTATCTTGGAATAGATCAATTTGTGGAATCGCATTAAACGCAATTTGATAATGTTTCTTATCTCCACCTACAGGTAAAATCTCAGGAGTAACATCTTTTCCTTCTAAAATATCTTTAGTTTGTTGTTTCATTTCTTCAATCGCTTCAAGACCAGCACCTGATACAGCTTGATATGTTGAAACGATCACCTTAGTTAAGCCATACTTTTGACGTAACGGCTCAAGTGCTACGACCATTTGAATCGTTGAACAGTTTGGATTTGCAATAATACCATTATGTTCTTTTAGATCTTCTTCATTTACTTCTGGGACAACCAATGGCACTTCTGGATCCATACGAAATGCACTCGTATTGTCAACGACAATCGCACCTCTTTTTACCGCTTCAGGAGCGAGAGCTTTGGAAACAGATCCCCCTGCACTAAATAAAGCGATTTGCACACCTTCAAATGACTCAGGAATTGCCTCTTCTACAGTATATTCTTGACCTTTAAAAGTCATTACTTTCCCCGCAGAACGTTTAGAAGAAAGCAGCTTTAAGCTTCCGATCGGAAAGTCTCTCTCCTCTAACGTTTTAAGCATTTGTTGACCTACCGCACCTGTTGCACCAACAACAGCTACATGAAATTGATTTGACATTTGTGTAATCTCCCTTCACTACGACAATTTAATAACGAATAGATGGAATGATTATAGCATATCCAAGACAAGTTCGTTTCAATTTTTTCTCCTATTAAACTGTAAGGGATAGTTAGCTTTTGTGCAACACCGCAATTTGCTTAATCTTTGAACTTTTCGATTAAGACAGGTTGATATTGCTTCCCAGCTATAGCAGACTCAACAGTATCAACTAATGCTTCCATTCTTGCGACTAGAGAGTTAGGCTTATTCGTAGGATCATCCTGACCAAAAGGAATAAAATAAATATTTTTTGTTGCCATTAATCGCATAATATTGACTCCATTTAATCCTAATGCATCATTTGTAGATATGCCAAGAACGACTGGCCTCCCACTTCTAAGCGTAGCCTTCGCTCCCATTAAAACAGGCCCATCTGTCTGTGCATTAGCGAGCTTACTCGTTGAATTCCCTGTTATTGGAGCAATGACCATACAATCAAGAGGTGTTTTCGGACCAAATGGTTCAGCTTTTACAATAGAGTCGACTAATGACTGTCCGGTTAAGTCTTGAATTTTATTTAACCAATATCCACTTGTACCGAATTTCGTATCCGTTGTCTGGACATTGTGTGATACGAAAGGAGTTACCTTTGCACCTAGCTGTTTCAATTTCTCAATTTGAGGAACAACCTCTTCATACGTACAATGTGATGCCGATATTCCAAAACCAATGTGCTTACCTTCTAATCCCATTTATTATCCTCCTTCAACCCTTAATCCTCCGCTAACAAATCCGCTAAAACAGCAGCAAGAATTTGACCAGCTGTTTTAGGAGCGACAATGCCAGGCAAGCCTGGAGCAAGCAGTGCTTTTATTCCACGCTTCTCGGCAAACCTAAAATCAGTTCCCCCTGGTTTTGATGCAAGATCAATGATGAGAGCATGTAGCTTCATCCCCGTTAATACTTTTGCCGTTAGAATCATACTTGGAACGGTATTAATCACAATGTCAACATCCTTGACATGTTCAACGATTTGATTCGTATGAAAAGGTTCCATTCCCATTTCTGTAATTCTTGCAATTTGTGCAGGGTCATTCGCTCCGACTTTCACATTAGCTCCTAATGCCGCAAATGTTCGTGCTAACGACATACCGATTCTCCCTAACCCAAGAACAGCAACGTTAGAGCGATGCACAGTCATATCCGTATGCTGAATGGCCATCATGACAGTTCCTTCTGCAGTTGGGATCGAATTGTATATAGCTACATCGTCCCGTTCCATTAGCTTTACTAATGACCTATCACATGAAGTCACAATTGAATCTAATGATTCATTGCTTATTCCTGTGTAAATAACACAATGCTCAGGTGTTTCAAGTAAAAATTCTTCTTTAAATATGATCGGTTCGTTCGAGAAAATCGTATCTATATGTCCATCTACACTCATACCACTTACCGGCAAAATAATCGCATCCGTTTTTGACCAATCAACGTGTTCAATTGCTTCTTTAGTCGCACCAATATACCCATCATTCAATTGATCAAACCCGACTAAAGTTAATTGCGCATCTAAACTTGATAACTTGTGAATAATTTCAATTTGACGAGCGTCTCCACCGAGCAGAACAATATGTTTATTTGTTAGCATGAAAACTCTGTTCTCCTTTCACAAACAACACTTCTCTATACGCATCTTTCACACAAACCAAACGTAAGGCGAGAACAACACCGATACACCACATCATATGAACTAATGGAATAATAGGTGAATGAATAGAAGATGAGCAAATTAAGAAAATCGCTCAAATTTTTCGTAAGAGCGACCAATCATCAACAATGTATCTATTGTATTTTTTCTTTTTTTTAAAAACAAAAAAACCCGCCAATATGGCGAGCATTTATGACTAAGGCTACATCATCTCATCTGAACTTGGTTCTAATTCAATAATGATCATATCTTCACCTATTTTTTTAATTTGATTCCAATAAACGGTATACTCTTTATCCTTTTTTCCGAATCCAAACCATTTCATCGTTGGAATAATAAAAGCTTGTATTTCTCCTGTCTCTTCATCAATTTGTAAATCAGTTTGCCCTAATATACCTAAACGTTCGCCTTTTTGAAAGTCAATGATTTCTTTATTGCTAATTTCGCTTAATCTCATTTCCATCCCCCTTATCAATGTTTTGTACACCATATGAACGATGAAACAAAAAAAGACCAGCCCTTTCAGCAATGTGTGCAACCATTGTCTTTTTTAAAAAATTTGACACGAGTAGGTTTCTCGTATCAAGCGAGCAACGGATGGAGCCATCGCTCTTCTTTTCAAGGAACTATTGAAATATGTTAGGGATCGACTCATTTTGTTGAATGAGTGAAACCGATGGTTTTTTTGTTAAAATCGTTGATGCTAATTGATTGACCGTATTTAATTCTACTCGATCAATCTCTTTAATCATTTCATCTAGTGAACGATGTTGTTTTAATAATAATTCGTTCTTCCCATTACGACTCATTCTACTATTTGTGCTTTCCAAGCTTAGCATGATGTTTCCTTTTAATTGCTCTTTGCCATATTTCAGTTCTTGTTCAGATAGTCCTTTCTCCGCAAGCTCTGATATCGTAAACTGAATTGCTTCCGCTAAATCATTTAATTGCTGATGACCCGTTCCAGCATAAACAGTTAATAATCCGCTATCACAATACGAAGAATGATATGAGAATACAGAGTAACATAGCCCTCTCTTCTCTCTAATTTCTTGAAATAATCGACTACTCATACTTCCGCCTAAGTAATTATTTAACACAATCAAACTGTACACATCATCGTGCCCAATTGGTAAGCCTGGATACCCAAGACAAATATGAGCTTGCTCTGTATCCTTTTGGCGAACAACATGGTTAGGTGAAAAGGTCGGATCGTTTAATATAGGCTTATTAGGTGTTTTTTTAACCTTTGCAAATGTATTCGTTAATTGTTCCATTAAATCATCAGTAAGATTTCCTGCTACTGATATGACAACATAATCCCCAGTGTAATATTGATTCATGTAATCTCTTAAATGACTTTCCTTGAATTCGCTCAATGTTTGGACCGTTCCTAAAATCGGATATCCTAATGAATGATTCCCATAGCTTGCTTCACTTAACAAATCATGCACAATATCATCTGGAGTATCATCAACCATCTTAATTTCTTCAAAGACAACATTCTTTTCTTTTACTAGTTCATCCTCTGCAAAGACGGAATGAAAAAACATATCGGAGAGTACATCAACCGCTACCTTCGAATGTGTATCCAAAACTTTTGCATAATAACACGTATATTCCTTTGACGTAAAGGCATTGACTTGACCACCTATACGATCAAATTCTTCTGCAATATCTGCAGCTGACCTTGTCTTCGTACCTTTAAACAGCATATGTTCAATAAAATGGGAAATTCCATTTTCATTTTCCTCTTCGAACCTGGACCCTGTACCTACCCATATTCCAATTGAAATAGAACGGACAGAAGGAATATGCTCAGATACAATACGAACACCGTTGTCTAATTTAATTGTCTTGACCATTCGTGCTCCTCCTATTTTCGTCAAACGTATTTAGTAACACTCTTTTTTCTGATAGTAATTCTGAAACCGTACCTACTTTAAATCCTTTTTCTTCACTATTTAATATCAGCTGCTCTAAGCCTCCAGCAGCTGATTCAGTTGGATGCATGAGTACCATCGCACCAGGGTGCAGCTTATTCGTTACCCGTTGTACCATTTCGTCCACTGATGGATTTCGCCAATCAATGGTATCAACTGACCACATAACGGTTTTCATCCCAAAATGTTCTGCACGATCAACGACTGCTTGATTATAACTTCCGCTCGGTGGAGCAAACCATTTCGGCGTCACTTCTAATGCCGCTTCTATGGCTTTATTTGTTCTTTCTAATTCTTCATCTACCCGTTCTTTCGTCAATTTACTCATATCAGGATGAGAATACGCATGATTTCCGATTTCATGCCCTTCTTCAATAAGCATTTTGGCTAATTGCGGATTTTTCTTAACCCATGAGCCGTCTAAGAAAAACGTTACATGAATATTATGTTTTTTTAACGTTTTCAGTATGTCTGGAATGTATTCATTCCCCCAAGCTACATTAATAAGAAAAGCAACCATCTGTTTTTCTTCGTTCCCCTTATAAATTGCAGCAGGTGGCAGATCGTCTAAATGAATCGACGGAGCTACTTCTTCGAAAACAATTTTGCGCTCATCAAATTGCATGTCTCCCTTTACTCTTTCATAAGTAGCATCTATATCAACTCGTATTCCATTATACCCCGGTACTGCTTTCCAAACTCGATCAATTCGTGCATCTATAGCAGGCTCTTCATATTCCTTTGCACTAACCATAATTTGTTTGTACAGTGGATCTTGTTCATTTAAAACTGCTTCACTTTCATATTTCAAGGTATGCAAATAATGAGTTGAGAATGGATTTTGAACGAAACTAAATGATATCAAAACAACTATTGCAAATGTGCAAATATGAATGAACTTTTTCCCCATATCCTATGCCTCCTCTCATCCGATTTTATGCAAGAGAGGGACAGGTTAGAACAAAAAGGGGGACTAGGCTTTACCCCCAATCCCCAAACATAATTACTGATCTTGTTTTTGCTCTTTTAATACCACTTTTCTTGAAAGATTGACTCTACCTTGATTATCAATTTCTGTTACTTTAACCAAGATTTCATCACCGATTTTTACAACATCTTCAACTTTGTTGATTCGTTCTTCTGCAAGCTGAGATATATGAACTAGTCCATCTTTCCCTTTGAACAATTCAACAAAAGCACCGAATTTCTCAATACGTTTTACTTTTCCGAGGTACGTTTGTCCCACCTCAACTTCGCGAACGAGATCTTCAATAATTGCCTTTGCTTTTTGATTCATTTCCATATCAACAGATGCAATATACACTTTTCCATCTTGTTCAATGTCAATTTTAACTCCTGTTTCTTCAATGATTTTATTGATTACTTTTCCACTTGGACCAATAACATCACGAATTTTATCAGCGTTAATTTGCATCGTTAAGATTTTAGGAGCATATGTTGAAAGCTCTTGGCGGTACTCGCCAATTGCACTTAGCATGTTATCAAGAATAACAAGACGACCTTTTTTAGCTTGAGCTAATGCTTCTTCAAGAATTTCGCGATTAATACCAGCAATTTTAATATCCATTTGCAGAGCGGTTACACCCTCTTTTGTTCCGGCTACCTTGAAATCCATGTCACCTAAAGCATCTTCCATGCCTTGAATATCAGTCAAAACCGTTACATATTCATCCTGCTTCACAAGTCCCATTGCAATACCGGCAACAGGGGCTTTAATTGGTACACCAGCATCCATCATCGCAAGAGTGCTTGCACAAATGCTCGCTTGAGATGTTGAGCCATTTGATTCTAATACTTCAGATACAAGTCGAACTGTATACGGGAACGTATCTTCATTAGGAATAACCGGCTCCAAAGCACGTTCACCAAGGGCACCATGTCCAATTTCACGTCTACCAGGACCACGAATTGGACCTGTTTCACCAACACTAAATTGTGGGAAATTGTAATGATGCATAAAACGCTTTGACTCTTCTATACCAAGTCCATCTAAGATTTGAACATCTCCTAAAGGGCCTAATGTACAAATACTTAATGCCTGGGTTTGTCCACGTGTAAACAAGCCAGACCCATGTGTTCTTGGAAGAAGTTTCACCTGTGATGATAGCGGACGAATTTCATCCACTTGACGGCCATCTGGACGGACTTTTTCAACTGTAATTAGTCGACGTACTTCTTCCTTCACGATTTTATGTAGCGTTTCGCTCACATCGTCTAATTTAATATCTTCACGCTCAGCAAACGTTTCCTTAACACGATTACTAATAGAATCAATCGCCTCAGCTCTAGCATGTTTCTCTTGAACTTGTACAGCAGCTTTTAACTCTTCCTCTGCCAGCGACCGAACCTCTTGCTCTAATTCAGTATCAATCGTTTTTAAGGTGACTTCCATCTTCTCTTTCCCAACAGCTTCAACAATTTCCTCTTGAAATGTAATTAATTTCTTAATTTCATCATGGCCAAACATGATCGCTTCAAGCATGGTTTCTTCAGATACTTCCTTGGCTCCTGCTTCAACCATATTAATCGCATCTTTAGTTCCAGCTACAACTAAGTCAATATCGCTGTTCTCTAGTTGCTCCGTAGTTGGATTAATGATAAATTCTCCATCTAATCGACCAATCGTCACTCCGGCAATTGGTCCTTCGAATGGGATGTCTGATACAGATAGAGCTAAAGATGATCCGATCATAGCTGCCATTTCCGAGGAAGCATTCGTATCAGAGCTCATCACAATACTAATGACTTGAACTTCATTACGAAATCCATCTTGAAAAAGCGGACGTATCGGTCTATCAATTAGACGACTCGTTAGGATCGCTCGCTCACTCGGACGACCTTCACGTTTAATAAAACCACCTGGAATTTTACCAGCTGCATATAAACGTTCTTCATAATTTACCGTTAAAGGGAAGAAAGGTAAATCTTTAGGCTCCTTTGAAGCTGTCGCTGTCGATAACACCGCAGAGTCTCCATACCTTACAAGTACTGCTCCATTTGCTTGTTTGGCCAATTGTCCAGTCTCAACTGTTAAAGTCCGACCTGCCCAATCCATTGTAAATACATGATTCGTTTGTTCCATTTACGCGTACTCCTCTCGTACACCAATATCAATACATTTATTATAACCTTCCGATCATCATTTTATAAGAAGAGAAGGGTTCAATCCAATTCTATAACGTATATGTATTCATTTCGTTTCTATCCACTTTCAACATAAAAGCTGATATACTAAGAAAAAAGCGGGAACACTCCCGCTTTCTGACATAACTATCGACGTAAACCAAGCTTGTCAACTAGGTTACGATAACGTGTAACATCTTTCTTACGTAAGTAAGTTAAAAGATTACGACGTTGACCAACCATTTTTAAAAGACCACGACGTGAATGGTGATCCTTCTTATGAGTACGTAAGTGCTCATTTAATGTGTTGATTTGCTCAGTAAGGATAGCTACTTGAACTTCTGGAGAACCAGTGTCCGTATCATGCGTTTTGAACTCTGCAATCAGTTCATTCTTACGCTCTTGAGTTAATGCCATCCTATCCACCTCCTTCTCAATAATCTCCTATTTCCTAGCAACCGTCGGTGAGTCGGTATGCCAAGAAACGGATTGTACATACGTACATGTTTAGTGTAACCTTTCAACCTTTAGATTGCAAGCACAAACACCAAATTAATCTACCTTTCTACCTTTAAAACAACACAAACTTTCTTCTCTATAACGTTACCGATTTGCAAAAAACGCTTCTGCTGTTTGTTTATCTTTTGTAATTTGACTTACTAGCTCGTTAACATTAGAAAATTTTTGCTCATCTCTAATTCGTTTTAACCATCTTACCTCTACTTCTTTTCCGTATATCGATTGATCAAAATTAAATAGATGAACTTCAATAGATAGCTTTTCACGCTCAGCATGAAAAGTCGGTTTATATCCAATATTACAGACGCCTTCATGCTTTTTTTGATCGACTATGAACTCTACTGCATAAACACCCACCTTCGGAATTGTATAAGGCTCCCTTATCGCAATATTAGCAGTAGGGAACCCAATTTGACGACCTCTTTTTTCTCCATCACTGACAATTCCCTTTATCACATAAGCTCGTGATAGTAGGTGAGCAGCATGTTCAACCTCCCCATCGACAATTAACTTACGTATTCGTGTTGAACTAATTTTTTCGTTATTCTCACTAAGCTTTTCAACAGTTGTCACATTAAATTGCCTATGAGCGTGATCGATCAAAGTTTTCATGTTCCCTTTCCCCATTGCCCCGTATGTGAAATCAAAACCAGCCACCACATGAATGACTTCTAAAGATCGTAAATAATCATCAACAAACTGTTGAGGAGTAAGGCGTGAAAATGGAATCGAAAATTCTATTACATATAAATAATCGACACCTAGCTGTTGTAAATATTGAATTTTATCCGGCAACGATGTAATAACGTTCATCCGTTCGTTACCAGGTCTTAATACTTCTAAAGGATGGGGGTAAAAGGTCATAACAGATAAAGGTACATCACTCGCATCCGCCTCACGCTTTGCCTGCTCAATGACAAGCTGATGCCCTTTATGAACACCATCAAAAAAACCTAAAGCCATAACTGTACGTTGTTTATATTCATTTGCCTCAATCGGATGCTTTATAAAAATCGTTTCCATCTATTCACCTCTTCTCTTCAGTGCATAGGCTGACCACCTATCCAGAACATTTTCTCTGGCTTGTACTTACCTTCTTTATTAGGATGCTCTTTGTAAATAGCTAAGCACTCCCGCGCTTCATTATAAACGGAAAAGCGTGCCCATTTATGATCAAAAGGTAGAACAGCGCCATTTTTCACCAATGATTCCATTTCGGTATCAACAACGACCTTCGGAAAATGGTTAATGGCTGTTTCAAAAGGCTGTAAAACCGTATGAAGACTTCCTTTTTCCTTTAAAGATTCTAGTTGCTCAAACGTAAAACTGTCTTCTAATTGATAAGGACCTGCGCCGACTCGAACGAGATCAGACATATGAGCCGGATACCCTAGACGTTTTCCAATATCAACCGCTAATGTTCTCACATATGTACCTTTACTGCATAGAACATTAAACCGAAATACAACTTGATCATTTTTGAGCTCTACATCAGATGTTAGCTGTAATCGTTTAATTTGTACATGACGTTTCGGACGTTCAATCACTTTTCCTTCTCTAGCATACTCATATAATCGCTTCCCGTTCACTTTCACAGCTGAATACATCGGAGGAACTTGAACAATAGAACCAATGAATTCGTCGAGAACCCTCTCAATTTGCTCTTTTGTCCATGATTCAGTAACAGCCTGACTCTCTAATATGTCACCACTTCGATCTTCTGTCGTTGTGGAATAACCAATCGTCAGCTCACCATTGTACTCCTTCTCATACCCTGACATATATTCAACAACTTTCGTTCCCTTACCAATACAAATAGGCAATACACCATTAACATCTGGATCTAAAGTACCTGTATGCCCGACTTTTTTTTGTTTGAAAAATTCTTCTTATTTTCATGACACAATCATGTGAAGTATAGCCTCTTGGCTTATGTAATACAAGAATTCCGCTCTGTTCCATACATAACCTCCACTTAAACCTTAAAAGAGGATAGACGGAAACCTCCTCTATCCTCCTACAAATTAATTATCTTTGCGATTTACATCTTGTAAAAGCGTCTCGATGCGATTACCATATTCAATTGACTCATCAAACTCAAACAGAAGCTCTGGAGTTTTTCGTAACCGAATTCGCTTGCCAATCTCAGTACGGATGAAGCCCTTCGCTTTCGATAATCCTTGTATCGTTGCCTCTTTTTCTTCATCATTACCAAGTGCTGTAATAAACACTTTCGCTTGTTGCAAATCACCCGTTACATCTACTCCCGTAACCGTAACAAACTTCACACGAGGATCCTTTACTTCTCGCATAATAATGTCGCTTAATTCTTTTTTAATTTGTTCACCGACACGATGCGATCGAACATTACCCATGTTTTTTCACTCCTATAAGCCTACAACCATTCAAAGGTCATCACAGTTCGTTCAATAGCAGGTATAGAATCAAGTAGCGCCAATGCCCGTTGCAGTTCTCGTTCACATACTTTTTTATTCATAGACACCGTCACAATCCCAAGTTCAGCGCGTTGCCAAACATCGTGATGACCTACCTCTGCTACTGACAGGTTGTATTTTTGCTTTAATTTTGATTGCACACTTTTAATGACAGAACGCTTTTCTTTTAACGATTGCACATCATATATAAGGAGCTCTAAGCGTACTGAGCCGATAACCATTATCTTTCGATTTCTTGCATGACGTACGCTTCGATGACATCACCTTCTTTAATGTCATTAAAGTTCTCAAGTGTAATCCCACACTCATACCCAGCAGAAACTTCCTTAGCATCATCTTTGAAACGCTTTAGAGCATTGATCTGGCCTTCATAAATGACAATGCCATCACGAATAAGACGAACGGTTGAATCTCTAGTTACTTTTCCATCAGTGACATAGGAACCGGCAATCGTTCCAACTTTAGAAACTTTAAATGTCGTACGAACTTCAACCTGACCAATGACTTTTTCTTCATACTCAGGATCAAGAAGACCTTTCATAGCTGCTTCGATTTCATCAATTGCATTATAAATAACACGGTGTAGGCGCACATCTACTTTTTCTGAGTCTGCTGTGCGTTTTGCATTTACATCTGGTCTAACATTAAAGCCAATCACTATTGCATTAGATGCAGAGGCTAACATTACATCGTATTCATTAATCGCTCCAACACCCGTATGAATAATTTTTACTTTCACGCCGTCCACTTCAATTTTCTCAAGTGAACCTCTCATCGCTTCAACAGAACCTTGTACGTCAGCTTTGATGATAATATTGATTTCCTTTACCTCACCTTGCTGAATTTGATCAAATAAATCATCCAGGCTCACTTTTGAACTAGAAGCAAGATTTGCTTCCCGCTGACGGCTCATACGTACTTCACCGATTTGACGCGCTTTTCTTTCATCTTCAAATGCCTGGAATTGGTCTCCAGCCAGTGGCACTTCATTTAAACCGGTAATTTCAACCGGTGTAGAAGGTCCAACTTGCTTCACACGACGCCCGAGATCATTTACCATAGCTCGAACACGACCAAAAGCTGATCCAACCACAATTGGGTCTCCTACTTTTAATGTCCCTGCTTGGACGAGTAAAGTGGCAACTGCTCCACGTCCTTTATCTAGTTCAGCCTCAATGACTGTTCCGCGTCCCAGCTTATTAGGGTTTGCTTTAAGTTCCTCGACCTCAGAGACGAGCAAAATCATCTCTAGTAGCTCATCAATACCTGTCCCTTCTAAGGCTGAAACATTTACAAAGATGGTGTCTCCCCCCCATGCTTCAGGTACAAGTTCATACTCTGTCAGCTCTTGCATGACACGATCAGGATTAGCTGACTCTTTATCGATCTTATTCACTGCTACAATAATCGGAACTCCCGCTGCTTTCGCATGGCTAATCGCTTCTTTCGTTTGTGGCATGACACCATCATCTGCAGCAACAACTAGAATCGTGATGTCTGTTACTTGAGCTCCACGCGCTCGCATAGTTGTAAAGGCAGCATGTCCAGGAGTATCAAGAAATGTTACTTTCTTCCCGTTTGATTCAACTTGGTACGCACCAATATGTTGAGTGATTCCACCGGCTTCTCCTTCAGTTACTTTTGTATGACGAATAGAGTCTAATAATGTTGTCTTACCATGGTCAACGTGCCCCATAATGGTCACAACAGGCGGTCTCTCTTCTAAGTCTTCCTCTTTATCTTCATCGATAATACTTTCGAAGTCAGTTTCATCGATGACAATTTCTTCCTCTACCTCAACCCCATAATCACCAGCAATTAATTCAATCGTATCTTTATCTAGATCTTGATTAATCGTCGCCATTACACCTAAGAACATTAACTTCTTAATAATTTCAGATGGCTCTTTGTGTATTTTTGCAGCTAATTCTCCTACAGTTAATGATTCTTGATAAGTAATTTTCTCTGGGAGAGGTTTCGGTGCTTTCGACTGTTGATTTTGTTTTGCTTGTTGTTGATGGCCTTTGTTTTGATGACCTTTTTGTGGTTTCTTTTTATTATTCATGTTTCCTTTTTTCTGCTGCTGATTTTGACTATTTTTTTGGTTTGCAGCACGACTAGGATTATGTTGTATCTTCTCGTTTGTGTCTTCCTTTTTTGTTGACTCATTACTCTCACTTTTCCCTTCGAGAGACTCTAACATTTTTGAGTCAAGAACAGACATATGATTTGACACTTCAAACCCTTTTTCTTTTAACTTTGTAATCACTTCTTTACTTGCTACATTCTTCTCTTTAGCATATTCATATATTCGCATTTTCTTCATGTACTTCCCTCCAACATCATTCATCTATTTGAGCGATCAATTTCTTCGCAAAACCACCATCCATTACAGCGACAACAACTCTTTCTGGCTTTCCAATAGACTGTCCAAGCTCAACTCGATTTGATACGAGTCGGATGGGGATATTATAATATTCACATTTATTCATGATTCGTTTTTTAGTCTGATCTGAACCATCTTGTGCAACTAATACTAGCTTCGCAGACGACCTTCTCACCTCAGTAAGAACAAGTTCTTCACCGGTTACAAGTTTTCGGGCTCTTGCAGCTAAGCCTAAAAGCGAAAGCCATTTAGCCATTATTTCCTTCCTTTCTTACTCGCAAGCTGAAGTTGATCATAGACATCAGAATCAACATGAACTTGTAGGTGCCTTGATAAGACATCTTTCTTCTTAGCTAGTTCAAAACATTCATCACTATTTGTAATGTACGCACCACGACCATTTTTTTTGCCTGAAGGGTCAACGGAGACTTCTCCTTCTGGTGAACGAACAATTCGAATCAGTTCTTGTTTCGGTTTCATTTCATTTGTTACAATGCATTTCCGAAGAGGAATTTTACGTTTCTTCATCTTCCACCATCTCCTCTATTAAAAGGGTTGGTCTGTACTATATACGTCTTCATCATTTTCGACAGTGACAAAGCCTTCTTCATCAAACAAACCTAGCTCCTTTGCATCAGATTCACTTTTAATATCTACTTTCCAACCAGTAAGCTTTGCTGCTAAGCGAGCATTTTGCCCTCGCTTCCCAATCGCTAATGAAAGCTGATAATCAGGAACAATCACCTGTGTCATTTTCTCTTCTTCATTTACTTTTACCTTTAAAACCTTTGACGGACTTAGTGCATTCGCAACATATTCAACCGGATCTTCAGACCAACGAACAATATCAATCTTCTCACCTTTTAATTCATTAACGATCGTTTGAACACGTTGTCCCCTTGGCCCTACGCATGAGCTACTGGGTCCACCTCTGGATTATCAGCGTGTACTGCAATCTTTGACCGGTCACCCGCTTCACGGGAAACCGATTTAATTTCAACTGTTCCATCATAGATTTCTGGAACTTCTAGTTCAAATAATCGCTTTAATAGTCCGGGGTGTGTACGCGATATGAGAATTTGCGGTCCCTTTGTTGTCTTCTCGACCTTCGTAATATAAGCTTTTATGCGATCATTATGACGATACGACTCATTTGGCATCTGTTCATTTAAAGGAAGGAGTGCTTCGACTTTTCCTAAATCGACATAAATAAAGCGGTGATCTTGTCTTTGAACGATCCCCGTCATAATGTCCTCTTCACGATCGATGAAATCAGCATATATAATTCCTCTTTCAGCTTCTCGAACACGTTGTGTAACAACTTGCTTAGCCGTTTGCGCCGCAATTCGACCGAAATCCTTTGGCGTTACTTCAATCTCTACAACATCATCAACTTCATAGTTCGGATTTACCTTTTGCGCCTCATCTAAAGAGATTTCTAGCCTTGCATCAAATACTTCTTCCACGACGGTTTTGCGCGCAAAAACACGAATGCTACCATTTTCTCGATTAACATCGACACGTACATTTTGTACCTGATTAAAGTTTCGTTTATACCCTGAAATAAGAGCAGCCTCAATCGCTTCAATGATGACATCCTTTTTAATACCTTTTTCTTTTTCTAACGTAGCTAGTGCATCCATAAATTCGCTATTCATGGAGTTTATTTCCCCCTTCCAAAATTAAGAGCTTAAAATACAATCGCCAATCTTGCATTGGCTACTTTATCAATCGGAATTTCAATAGCGCTAGTTCGTGTTTTAACCTTCATTTCAAGCTCTAGTGTGCTATTATCAAATGAAGTTAAAAGGCCTTCGAATTCTTTAGCACCTTTAATAGGTTCGTATGTCTTCACATAAATATTCTTTCCAATTGCCTTCGTAAAATCCTTTTCCTTTTTTAGAGGACGTTCTGCTCCCGGTGAAGAGACTTCTAGGAAGTAAGCTTGTTCAATTGGATCAAGCTTATCTAGCTTTTCACTTAAATGTTCACTCACTCTACTACAGTCTTCTAAATCAACTCCACTGTCAGAATCAATGAACACACGTAAAAACCAGTTGGGTCCTTCTTTTTTAAATTCAACATCAACTAATTCCAATTGTAAGCTTTCAAGAATTGGTGATACCAATTCTGCAGCCATTTCAGTTGTCTTTTTACTCATTAGTACCTCCTTGCTAAACAGCAACCAAAGGTTCACTCTTCGCTTTTCATAAGTGAATTCACAAAACCTCATTACATTTAGCAATTTATCATGTTCAATTTCATCCCATGGAACAAAGGAAAGAGTGGGTTTCCCCCACTCTTTCTCGTGAATGTATTCTAAGTATTACCATAAATACAATACCATACTCTATACGTCAATGCAATCCTTTAACAAACGTATCGTTAGAAGGTTTACTTAGAACAATGACAATTGATTAGAATCTGGCATATCACCCAAGCAGCCGTGTTCATCCAGATGTTCTAATACGGTCTTTGTTAACTTTGCACGCTGCTGTAAATCTTCCTTGGATAGGAATTCTCCAGCTTCTCGTGCTTTTTCAATATTTAAGGCGGCATTTGTCCCTACGCCTGTCATCGCATTAAAAGGAGGTAATAAGGTCGTTCCTTCTACTTGGAACTCCGTTGCACTAGAACGATAGAGATCAACCTTTTGGAATGAGAATCCTCGCTCGCACATCTCAAGAGCTAACTCAAGAACGGTTAGTACAGCTTTTTCTTTTGGTGCAGCGTCTAATCCTTTTAAGTTAATTTCTTCAATCTTTGCTTTTATTGCACTTGACCCTTTAATCATCGTATCTAAATCAAAATCATCCGCTCTTACAGTGAAATAAGATGCATAATAAAGAATCGGATGATGTACTTTGAAATAAGCTATTCTTACTGCCATTAATACATAAGCAGCAGCGTGTGCCTTTGGGAACATGTATTTAATCTTTTGGCACGAACCGATATACCAATCTGGTACATCATGCTTTTTCATTTCTTCAATCCACTCAGGTTGAAGGCCTTTCCCTTTACGGACAAATTCCATAATTTTAAACGCCAGGGATGGTTCTAATCCTTTGTATATTAAATAAACCATAATATCATCCCGACAACCAATTACGTCTTTCAACTCACAAATACCTTCATAAATTAATTCATTCGCATTGTTTAACCACACATCTGTTCCATGTGAGAGTCCAGAAATTTGGACTAATTCTGAGAATGTGCTTGGTTTTGTTTCTTCGAGCATTTGTCGAACAAAGCGCGTTCCAAACTCTGGTATTCCTAGAGTACCCGTTTTACACATAATTTGATCTTCCGTAACACCTAGTACATCGGGACCACTAAAGATCTTCATCACCTCAGGATCATCGGTAGGAATGGTTTTTGGATCAATTCCACTTAAATCTTGCAGCATTCGAATAACAGTCGGGTCATCATGTCCTAGTATATCAAGCTTCAAAAGGTTATCGTGAATCGAGTGAAAATCAAAATGTGTCGTTTTCCATTCTGCATTTTTATCATCTGCCGGAAATTGAATCGGGCAAAAATCATGAATATCCATATAATCTGGTACAACAATAATACCACCTGGATGTTGCCCTGTTGTCCTCTTCACACCCGTACAACCAGAGACAAGACGATCAATTTCTGCTCCACGCATCATTAAATTATAGTCACTTTGATAACCTTTCACATAACCATATGCTGTCTTCTCAGCAACGGTTCCAATTGTCCCGGCACGGTATACGTATTCCTCACCGAATAATTCCTTTGTATAATGGTGAGCTCTCGGTTGATAGGCACCCGAAAAGTTCAAATCAATATCCGGGACTTTGTCACCTTTAAATCCTAAGAACGTTTCAAATGGGATATCTTGTCCATCTTTTATATAAGCCGTTCCACATTCAGGACAATCTTTATCTGGTAAATCAAATCCTGAACCAACTGAGCCATCATCAAAGAAATGTGAGTGGTGACACTTAGGACAGACATAATGTGGTGGTAATGGATTCACTTCTGTTATTTCTGTCATTGTTGCAACAAATGATGAACCAACTGAGCCTCGGGAACCAACTAAATAGCCATCATTTAACGATTTTTTAACTAATTTTTGTGAGATTAAATAAATGACCGCAAACCCATGACCAATAATACTTTTCAATTCTTTTTCAAGCCGGGCTTCTACAATTTCAGGCAATGTGTCACCATATATACGTCGAGCACGATTGTAACTCATATCACGCATTTCCTGATCAGCGCCCTCAATTTTTGGAGTATAAAGGTCATCAGGAATTGGATGAATTTCCTCGATCATGTTTGCAATATGTTGGGATGCCTCTATGACCGCTTTTTTGGCCCCATCTTCTCCAAGAAATCGAAACTCCTCTAGCATCTCATTGGTCGTTTTAAAGTGGACTTTAGGCAACTGTTGTTTGTTTAATGGATTAGCACCACCTTGAGAGGCAATCAAGATTTTCCTATGAATATAATCTTGATCTTCAAGGTAGTGAACATTTCCAGTTGCAACAACAGGCTTATTTAGTTTCTCACCAACTTCACAATGTTCGCCACAATTTCTTGCAAAGCAGAATCATTTTTGACTAGCTCCTTCTCAATTAAATGTGCATAATTGCTTAATGGCTGAATTTCTAAATAATCATAGAAAGCGGCAATTTCTTCTACCTCTTGCGGTGATTTTTGCATCATTCCTTCAAAAACTTCACCTTTATCACACGCGGATCCGATAAGCAAGCCAGATCGCAGCTTATTTAACTGTGACCTAGGAATTCTTGGCGTCCGAAAAAAGTAATCGACATGTGACATTGATACAAGTTTATATAAATTTTTAAGTCCTTCTTGAGTTTGTGCAAGGATTATACAATGAAAAGGTCTTTGACGATGAACATTTCCTTGCCCCATATGATCGTTTAACTGGTGATGAGAATGAATCTGACGCTCATTTGCGTCTTTTA
This sequence comes from Halalkalibacter hemicellulosilyticusJCM 9152, assembly GCF_000513115.1. Classification (GTDB taxonomy): domain Bacteria; phylum Bacillota; class Bacilli; order Bacillales; family Bacillaceae_D; genus Halalkalibacter; species Halalkalibacter hemicellulosilyticus. The sequence continues at coordinate 164,436 of NZ_BAUU01000003.1, read as the reverse complement.
CCATCTTCCATAATAAATACCCTGTCGCCTCAGCATCATAAATCGCACGGTGATGACTAACTAATTCAATATCAAATTTCTTACATAGCGTATTCAACCGATGATTTTTTAATTCTGGGTACAAAAATCGACCTAATTCTAACGTATCAATGACAGGGTTGGGTACTTCTCCTAACCCCATTTTCCGATAGCCAACATTAAGAAAGCCCATATCGAAACTGGCATTATGTGCGACTAAAATCGCATCTCCCACAAATACTTTAAATTTTTCAAGTACTTCTTCTATTTCTGGTTGCCCTTTTACCATATCATCAGTAATCCCTGTTAGATCAATAATCGTATTCGACAATGGTTCATGGGGGTCGGCAAATGACTCAAACCGATCAATAATTTCTCCATCTTTTATCTTAACAGCAGCTAGTTCAATGATTGTGTTATAAACAGCCGATAAGCCTGTTGTCTCAACATCAAATACGACATATTCATCTTCCATCAGAGTTCGCTCTGCTTCGTTATAAGCAATCGGTACCCCATCATCAACTAAATTGGCTTCAATCCCAAACAACACTTTAACCCCATGCTTCTTTCCTGCTGAATAAGCTTCTGGAAAAGCTTGTACAACCCCATGATCAGTGATAGCAATCGCTTGATGCCCCCATTTAGCTGCCTGTTCAACATAACGGCCTGCCGAGGTGATCCCATCCATTTGACTCATAGTAGTATGCAGGTGAAGCTCTACACGCTTCTCTTCTGCTTTCGCTGTGTCATGCTTCTCTTCAGGAACAATTTGATTAACATCATTTCCAATCATAACTAAATCACGTACAAATGTATCATTCTGGACGCCACCTCTTACCTTTACCCACATTCCTTTTTTTATCGCCTGTAATAAAGGAACATCCTCCTTATCTCGAGAAAACATTTTCACTAAGATTGAATCAGAGTAATCGGTGATTTTAAATGTTAACAACGTTCTACCGCTTCGTAGTTCCCTCGTCTCAGCATCGAATACATAGCCTTGAACAGTTATTCGTCGTTCTTCATCCCGAATGGTCTCTAACAAAACAGGTTCATCTTTAATTGAATAACCAATCATGAGATTTTTATCGCTAACCTTCTTCTCTACTTGTTCTTCTTGTTTTTTCTTTTCCAAAATAGCCTCAACCACTTTAGAGTGATCTTCTTTTTTGCGATTTTCGACAAATTGCTCATACTCCTGCTTCGATTCTTGAACATTTGTCTCAAGCTGGACAATTGGCAAACTTAACCGTTTCAAGACATCTTGTAATGGTTCCGTTACTTTGCGCTTAAGCGCAACGGCTTCTGTTTCATTTCTAACCGTAATCATAAGACGACGTCCATCATAACGTGGAACTTGTTTAGCTAATAAGTGTCTAATCCCCTCTGAGATCGATTGTATCTTTGTCACAATGAACGGCCAATATTCTATCCACTCATCTTCAGACATTTCCTTTTGCACGTACACAAACGTAAAATCTACAGATGCAATATGCTCAAATGCTTGTGTTAATTGAACAGAAAATAGCTCATACACAGAAGAAGGTACGATCGTTTTCAACTCAATATGAAAATGCCATCTACGATTCTTTTTATCTATTTGAAGTTTACGAATAAGCCCATTCTCGAAGTGCTGTTGAATCACCTGCTCAGGAAGTTGGATTTGTTGTAATAATAATAATAACCTTTCTTTACGAACCTGCTCCTCAGGCATCATGAACCCTCCCCACTTTCAACATACGTTCATTTTCATATAAAAACCTTACTATAAGACTACTTTATAGGAGGCCACAAAATAAGGACAAATCAAATTTCTCCATACCTTTGATTGGACTAGCAATGACTTCACTCGTTGCTCGCTTGATACGAGAATCTCGCTCGTATAAGCTTTTCAAAAAAGGCAACGGTTGCGCACATTGCTTAAAGGGCACCAAAAAAGTTAAAACCAAACTTTTTCAGTGCCCTTCTTTATAGCAGGGTCTTTGTCGACATTTCAAGCTAAAGTCTAAGGCGTTCATTTCTCCATTAATTGCTTTATTGTTGACTCTAGTTCGTCAACTTTGACCTCTAACATTTCTCCTGTCATCCTTATTTTTACTTCTACTATTTGCTCAGCAGCCCTTTTTCCAATCGCAATTCGTATTGGCAAACCAAATAAGTCAGAGTCTTTAAATTTAACCCCAGCTCGCTCAGGACGATCGTCAAATAATACATCATAGTTCATGTTTCTTAACTGGCCATATAACTGTTCTCCTAGTTCTCTTTGTGTATCATCTTTCATGTTAATCGTAATGAGATGAATATCAAATGGAGATACATTCTTTGGCCACACAATTCCATTTTCATCATGGTTTTGTTCAACAATGGCAGCAATTGTACGTGAGACTCCAATGCCGTAACAACCCATGATCATTGGTTCTGCTTTACCTTGCTCATTCAAAAAGCTTGCTCCTAGCGCTTCACTATATTTCGTTCCAAGCTTAAACACATGACCTACTTCGATTCCTCTTGCAAAACGGATCGTACCTTTCCCATCTGGTGAAGGGTCACCTTCTTGAATGAAACGGATATCCGCATACTGAAGGTCAGAAACATCTCGATCGACATTCACATTTATAAAATGATAGTCTCTATCATTCGCTCCACAAATTCCATTTACGATCGTTTGAACCGAATGATCAGCAATGATTGAAATAGAATCTTTAACTTGAAGAGGACCGATAAATCCAGGTTCACACCCTAAATATTCATTTGTTTGAGCAATTGTAGCCAATTCAATTGATTGAGCATTAGGATACAAGTGGGCTATTTTAATTTCGTTCACTTCATGATCTCCACGTACAAGTATAAGGACGGGTTCTTCATTAATCATAAACAACAATGATTTAATCGTTTGCGAAGCATCAACATTAAAAAATGCCGTAACCTCTTCAATCGTTTTAACATTAGGAGTTTCCTTCTTCTCAACATCTAATACTTGCTGTTCATTATGATTGGTTACTACAGCTTTCACTGGAGCAATTTCAATATTAGCAGCAAAATCTGATCCATCTGAATAAGCGATTGTATCTTCACCAATTTCACTTAGCACCATAAATTCATGTGTATCAGTACCACCAATAGCCCCAGAATCTGCTTCAACCGCTCTAAAATCTAGTCCACATTTTGAAAAAATACGCTTATAAGCTTCATACATTGCTTTATAGCTTTCATCCAAGCCTTCTTCACTCGTATCAAACGAATAAGCATCCTTCATTATAAATTCACGTGAACGTAAAACACCAAAGCGAGGTCGCCTTTCATCACGATATTTCGTTTGGATCTGATAAACATTTATAGGAAGTTTCTTGTATGACTTTATGTCGTCACGTACAAGAGACGTAATAACTTCTTCATGAGTAGCACCAAGAACAAAATCACGTTCATGTCGATCTTGCAGTCTCATAAGTTCAGGACCATATGCCCTTAAGCGGCTGATTCTTCCCAAAGCTCAGCTGGCTGAATAGCTGGCATTAGTACCTCTTGTGCACCAGTTGCATCCATTTCCTCACGAATAATCTCTTCTACTTTTTTTAATACCCTTTTGCCTAAAGGTAAATAAGAGTAAATTCCTGAAGCTGTTTGTCTAATAAGCCCAGCTCTTAACATCAATTGATGACTTTTAATTTCCGCATCAGCTGGGGTATCACGAAGTGTAGGTGATAAATAAGTACGTTGTCGCATCCTCCAAATTCCTTTCTATTTAGATACTTGTTCGATCCTACATAAATAACGTCGTTATATCATTCCATGTTACAACAATAACTAATAACATTAATAAGACAAAGCCAATAAAATGAACAAAGCCTTCCTTCTGTGGGTCAATTGGCTTTCCACGCAAAGCCTCTAATCCAATAAACGTCAATCGGCCACCGTCCATTGCTGGTAAAGGCAATAAATTAATAATACCTAAATTTACACTTAATGCAGCTGCCCATTGCATTAATACAAATATTCCTAATGCTGCCGCTTCACCTGTGTAATTATAAATACCTACCGGGCCTGAAACGTAGTCTAATTTAAATTCTCCAGTAAACAACATTCCTAACACTTCAAAAATCATTGAAGCAAACATGTATGTTTGAGTGAAACCAAATTGTACAGCTCCTACGATCGAGAATTCAGTCGGACCACGAATACCAACAAAGCCCTCATTTTCTCCAAACTGCCCTTCTCTAACTTCCGGAACAACAGGAATGATTAATGTTTCACCTTCACGCTCTACTTCAAAAATAAGTTCCTCATTTGGGTGTTCTTGAATGATCGACGTCATTTCTTCCCACGTTGATAATGAATGATTATTTATAGACAAGACTACATCATCTTTTTGCAACCCTGCAGCAATCGCTACCCCATCATTAGTCACATCGCCAATTCTAGCTTCATCAACAGGCATACCTTGCAATAAAGCATAAGCAATTAAAATAACAACCGCGAGAACAAAATTCATTAATGGCCCTGCAAATATAGCCATCGCTCGTTGGCCTACGGATTTAGATCCAAACTGACGATTCCACGGTGCAATTTGAGTAGCTTGTTCATCTTGAATATAATGAGCTTTCTCATCAATTTCATATTGAACAAGTTCTCCCTCTTGGTTATAAGCTTCCACAATTAACTGCTTTTCCAAATCTATCCTTTCCACTTGCACAACTTGTGCCTCAGGATGCTTTGATTTGTTATTAATGATTATTTGAGAAACTTTTCCTTTTTGATTAAATACTAAACCAATCTCGTATCCTGGTTTAATATGAATCATCTCAGGGTCTTCACCAGCCATTCGAACAAACCCACCGAGCGGCAAGAGTCTAATTGTATAAACCGTTTCGTTCTTTTTAAAAGAATAAATTTTCGGACCAAAACCGATTGCAAATTCACGGCAAAGTATTCCTGCACGTTTAGCAAAATAAAGGTGTCCCCATTCATGAATGGATACGAGAAGGCCAAAAATAACAATGACCGCTAAAATCGTTTGAATAGATTGCATCTAATGACGACCACCTTTCTTATTTAATCAATGTATCAATAAATTGACGTGTTTCTAAGTCTACTGCTACTATTTCTTCTAGTGATGGTTGTTGAATCGCTTCATGTTCAGTCATAGCTTGTTCTATTACTGACTCAATTCCAAGAAACGACAAACGGTTTTGAAGAAAGTAAGAAACCGCTACTTCATTTGCCGCATTTAACACCGTCGGCATCGTCCCACCAATTCGCCCTGCTTCATATGCGAATTCTACACAACGATAGCGTTCGACATCCATAGCTTGAAAATGTAATTGTCCGATTTCTGATAGTCTTAACCGTTCATTAGTGAAATTTTGAAATCTATTTGGATAAGTCAGAGCATACTGAATCGGTACTTTCATATCAGGCGTTCCTAATTGCGCAATGACGCTTCCATCAATGTATTCAACCATTGAATGAATAATACTTTCTTTATGTAATAATACGTCAATCTTTTCGTATGGTATATCAAATAACCAATGTGCCTCTATAATCTCTAACCCTTTGTTCATCATCGTGGCAGAGTCAATTGTAATCTTAGCTCCCATTGACCAATTAGGATGCTGCAAAGCCTCTTGAACGGTTACGTCTTTTAAATCAGAACGAGAACGGTCTCTAAAGCTTCCACCTGAAGCGGTTAATATTAACTTATCAATTTCGCTTTTTTGTTCACCTTGTAAAGCTTGAAAAATAGCTGAATGCTCACTATCAACTGGCAGTAAAGGAACATTAGCACGTTTTGCTTCATTCGTCACAATATGACCTGCTGTCACAAGAGTTTCTTTATTCGCAATCGCTATCGTTTTCCCTTCACGAATAGCCGCTAACGTAGGAGCTAATCCTACACTACCGATGACCGCATTTACAACTATGCTCACTTTCGAAATAGTTGCAACTTCACTTAGTCCTTCGTTCCCCCAAACGATTTTTGTATCACTTGGAACTTGATGAACTAACTTGTCATATTCAGTCTTTGACATAACCGAAACAACTGACGGCTTAAATTCATGTATTTGTTCAATTGCTAGATCAATATTACGTCCAACTGACATAGCCTCAAGTGAGAATTGTTTAGGAAACTGTCTAATTACATCAAGAGTTTGTGTCCCTATCGAACCTGTCGCACCTAATAAGCTAATATGCTTCAATCTTTTCACCTACATTATTTCAAAGATTCTTCTTACTAAACAAACGATATGATTTTAAATTAGCTGAAGCAAATGTAAAATCGGCATCACATAAATCAAACTATCAAATCGATCTAATATCCCACCGTGACCAGGTAATACATTCCCGGAATCCTTTACAGCATAGTGGCGCTTTAAAGCTGATTCTACTAGATCTCCTAATTGACCGAGTACTGATGCAACAATAATCACAACCAAAGCGAGATAAAAACTAGAAAATAGTGGATATATAAGATGGAAAGTAGAACCGATTAATACCGCACCAATAATTCCACCAATCGACCCTTCGATTGTTTTCTTCGGACTAATATCTGGCCATAATTTATGCTTGCCTAGTGAGCGACCAACAAAATAAGCTGAAGAGTCGGTTGTCCATATAATGAGCAATACAAAGAAAACAAGCATCATACCTACATCGGGTATTTCCCTTGTTACAATTAAGTAGTGAAACCCAAAGCCAACATAGACCGATGACACGATGACAAAGCCAACTTCATCAAATGTAAACGTATTTTTTGTAAGAACCGTAAACATTAGTAAAGCCAAAATCACAAAGATAAACACTTCTACTTTCGTAAATGAAAATGGAATAACTTGATCATACCATACTGTTGGTACAAGTAATAGCCACATTGATAGCAAGCTTATAATTCCCATTAACGAAATTGGTCTGATCTTTTTCATCTTTAAAAGCTCAATCATAGCAATCGATGCGACAATCGTTATAAAAAGTGAAAACAACCAACCACCGATAATGACAAAGCTAACAAATAATGCTCCACCAATGACTCCTGTAATAATTCGCTGCTTCAAAACCTCGCCCCTCTCTATACACCGCCGTATCTTCTCGCACGTTTTTGATAGACGAAGATCGCTTCAACCAAATGCTGCTCACTAAAATCCGGCCACAGTACTTCCGTAAACCAAAACTCACTATAAGCAACCTGCCAAAGCATAAAATTACTTAATCGAATTTCACCACTCGTACGAATGAGTAAATCTGGATCACGTAATTCAGCTGTCATTAAATGCTCAGATAATAAATTCTCATTCACTTCGTCTGACTTAATATTTCCTTGCTCTACTTGTTCACTAATTTTTTTTACCGCAACTGCTATTTCATATCGACTTCCGTAATTAAAAGCAAAGTTTAATATGAGTCCGGTATTACCAGAAGTTTGATCAACGGCCTTGTTAACAGCGTTTTTTGTTTGTTCTGGTAATGCATCAATACTTCCCATTAAACGCACTTTCACATTTTCTTTCATTAATTGTGGCAACTCAGTCGCTAAGAAACGTTCGGGAAGCTTCATTAAGAAATCAACTTCTGTTTTTGGACGCTTCCAATTTTCCGTTGAGAATGCGTAGAGTGTTAAGACTTCAACACCTAACTCATTTGCCTTTCGTACAACTTTATTAATGACCTTCATGCCTTCACGATGCCCAGCAATTCTCGGTAAGCCTCTATTTTTTGCCCAACGACCGTTTCCATCCATTATGATAGCAATGTGTTTCGGTATATTCGTTGATAAATGCATTTCCTCTTCATCATTCGAACGTTTCGTTCTCCAATTTGTTAATTTATCAAGCATGTTAAGCGCCCTCCATCTACTTACAGCAGGTTCAACATCTTACATAACTGTACACTTACTCGTTATATGGTATGGTACAGAATGAAAGTGGAAAAACCCCCTATAAAAAAGAGGGTCTTTAATCTCTATTTTACATGGATCGATCTTACACTTCCATGATTTCTTTTTCTTTATGGTCGGCAACATCATCAACCTTAGCTGTATACGTATCTGTTAATTTTTGCATTTCATCTGTATAGCGACGAAGATCATCTTCGGTTAAGTCACCATCTTTTTGTCCTTTTTTCAGTGTGTCATTTGCATCACGACGTACGTTACGAATAGCAACCTTTGCCTCTTCAGCTGATTTCTTCACTATTTTCACTAAATCTTTACGACGCTCCTCTGTTAATGGTGGAATCGTTATGCGAATAATAGAACCATCATTAGCAGGTGTTAAACCTAACTCTGATTTTAAAATTGCACGCTCAATTTCACCAATTGAAGACTTATCAAATGGTTGAATTGTCAATAAGCGCGCTTCTGGGACCGAAATTGTTGCAAGTTGATTTAATGGCGTTTCAGCTCCATAATACTCAACTGTTATACGATCTAGGAGAGCAGGATTTGCTCGACCAGCTCTAAGCTTAGCTAAATCCCTATTTAATGAATCAATCGCCTTTTCCATTCTTGATTTAGCGTCATTAATAATTTCCTTTGACATTATTCATTCCCCCTGACAATTGTTCCAATTTCTTCACCTATAACGGCTTTTTTAATATTACCTTCTTCCATAATCGAAAATACAATTAATGGTATGTCATTGTCCATACAAAGAGATGATGCTGTTGAGTCCATAACAGCTAAACCTTCTTTTAACACATCCATAAAGGAGAGCGATGTATATTTTTTTGCGGAAGTATCGACTGATGGATCTGCGCTGTAAACACCATCGACTTTATTTTTTGCCATAAGGATCACTTCTGCCTCTATTTCAGCTGCACGTAATGCAGCAGTTGTATCAGTAGAAAAATAAGGGTTTCCTGTCCCAGCAGCAAAAATAACAACACGTTTCTTCTCAAGATGGCGAATAGCCTTTCGACGTATATACGGTTCAGCTACTTGACGCATTTCAATCGAGGTTTGCACTCTCGTTTCAACTCCAATATCTTCAAGCCCATCTTGCAATGCTAATGAATTCATGACAGTTGCAAGCATCCCCATATAGTCAGCAGTCGCACGATCCATTCCTTTTGCACTACCTGCCATACCTCGCCAAATGTTTCCACCACCAACTACAACAGCTACTTCAACATTTAATTCGACAATTTCTTTAATTTGTTTGGCAATAGATTGTATAACTAATGGATCAATTCCATATCCTTGATCACCAGCTAAGGCTTCTCCGCTTAATTTTAAAACTACTCGATTATATGATTTCATAGTGACCTCCGCTCGAACCTGAAGTTTTACCATCTTCTTGTGAAAAAGGGACACACCTTCGTGTCCCTTCATCTTTATTTTTTCACTTGAGACATAACTTCTTCAGCGAAGTTGTCTTCACGCTTCTCAATTCCTTCTCCAACTTCATAGCGAATGAAACCTTTTACTTCAGCACCTTTTGCTTTTACATATTTGCCGACCTTTTGATCTCCATCTTTAACAAATGCTTGATCATTTAAACATACTTGTTCAAAGAACTTTCCAAGTCGACCTTCAACCATTTTTTCAACAATATTTTCTGGCTTACCCTCATTAAGTGCTTGTTGCTTTAATACTTCGCGTTCACGATCTACTTCATCTTGAGCAACTTGATCACGCGATACATACTTCGGGTTAATAGCAGCGATATGCATAGCAATATCTTTAGCTAATTCACTATCAGATGTGCCTTCTAGAATGGTTAGTACACCAATGCGTCCACCCATGTGCAAATACTCGCCAAATGTATCACCATCCGCTTTGGATACTACTACAAAACGACGTAATGAAATTTTCTCACCGATTTTAGCAATAGATGAATTAATAAACTCTTCAACTGTTTGTCCAGCAGTAAACTCTTGTCCAAGTGCTTCTTCAACAGTATTAGGTTCATTTTTTAGTACAAAATCGGCTAGATCGTTAACTAATTTTTGGAAATTTTCGTTTTTAGCAACGAAATCTGTTTCAGAGTTAATCTCAGCAATAACCGCTTTATTACCTTCAGATTTAACAATTGTTAACCCTTCTGCTGCAACGCGGTCCGCCTTTTTAGCAGCTTTTGCAATCCCTTTTTCGCGTAGGAAATCAACTGCCTTTTCCATATCGCCACCTGTTTCTGTAAGTGCTTTTTTACAATCCATCATTCCAGCACCTGTTTTTTCACGTAGTTCTTTTACCATACTCGCCGTTACTGCCATAAATAACGCCTCCTTTTAATTGTCTTTATGTATCATGTGAAAAGTATTGTGTAATAAAAAATGACATACTAAGAATTGAATAAATTCTTAACTTCTAAAAAAGTGGTAAAGGGTAATCCCCCTTTACCACCCCATTTGAGTACAATAATTAAGCTGTTGTCGTTTCTTCTTCTTCCTCAACCTCTTCAGCTTCAGCAGAAGTTGCTTCAATGACTGCATCGGCCATTTTACCAGTTAATAATTTAACTGCACGAATGGCATCATCGTTACCTGGAATGACATAGTCAATCTCATCCGGATCACAATTCGTATCAACAATTGCAACAATCGGAATGTTTAACTTATGTGCTTCGGCGATTGCAATACGCTCCTTACGAGGATCGATGACAAACAACGCATCAGGAATGTCTTGCATATCTTTAATACCGCCTAAGAACTTTTCAAGACGATCCATTTCCTTTTTAAGAAGAATAACTTCTTTCTTAGGAAGAACATCAAATGTACCATCTTCTTGCATTTTCTCAAGTTTCTTAAGACGTGCAATACGTTTTTGAATAGTCTCGAAGTTTGTAAGAGTACCACCTAACCAACGTTGGTTAATATAATACATACCGCAACGTTCTGCTTCATCTTTGACAGAGTCTTGAGCTTGTTTTTTCGTACCTACAAACAATACCTTTCCACCGTCAGCAGCTAAGTCACGAACAAATTGATATGCTTCTTCAACCTTCTTAACTGTTTTTTGTAAATCAATAATGTAAATTCCGTTTCTTTCTGTGAAGATGTAGCGATCCATTTTAGGGTTCCATCGTCGAGTTTGATGACCGAAATGAACACCCGCTTCTAATAATTGCTTCATGGAGATTACTGCCACATCCAACACCTCCTTCATTTATGGTTTTTTTCCTCCGCTATGATCATTTTTATGAAAGACTGGATTCAGCACCTTTTCATAAATCAAATAGCGTGTGTGATTAACACCGAGGATTACTATACCACATTGACACTAGTGGCGCAAGTATGGATTGTCATGATTGATGAAATTTCAAAATAAGCTCGACTTCACCTTTTCCCATCTTTAATTTTTTGGCAATTTGCTCGGAAGTGAGACCGGACTGTGCTAATTCTAATACTTTTACTGTATAGGATTTTTCGTATGTTTCTTGTTCACTTATATTTATAGGAGGAATATACGGCGAATCTTCTTCTTCTTTCTCCTCTAGCTTTATTGAATCATTTGAAGCTTTCGTTAACTGTTTCTCCTCTAAACTCATTGTCGCTTGATGGTTATTTCTTTGTATCTTCTCAAGCAATCGTTCATTCTCTTCTTTCATTTCCGTTGTATACGCTACTAATATGTCTTCCAATTCTGATTGTAGCTGATTCATTCTATCAGGCTGGCTCTGTACATGACGTATACGCTGTAATAAAATCATTATCCATAAAAACGTAAAACCATGCAGTAATAAACTAATGACTACTAATAATTCAAGCATACAATTCCCTTCTATCCTGAAAAATCAATAAAATTTCCTTTATAAGGATGCTTTTGTTTTGTAGGCTCTTCTTGTTTTTTTTGTTTTCTTTCTTGATTACTCTGTTCTTGTTGCTCGGATTCTCGATCCTTATGAAACCTAGACTGCTCAGATTCGTCTGATTGCTTCACTTGCTGACGTAACTTTCTAGCTTCTTCTTTCTCTTGCTGAGCAATCACGTCTTGTGATATTTGACCTCGTTGCTGAAGTTGCTCTTGAATTTTACCTGATTTTTGTGATTGAGGAAAAGACCCTTGTACTTCAACTGGACGTATACTCATGACTATCCTCTCCAATCCAAGTAAACGCTTACTTGTTATTTCGTTATGATTTTAATTTCGCTATCTTCCATTTTCACAGTCGGTCTAGAGTAATTAGATCTCAGTGTTCGTTTGTATTTACCAAAGTGAACAGATACATTACCATACATCTTCTTTTCGGCCATCACATGACCTGTTCCTTCCTTGGCAATCATATCCTCTAATTCAGCATATCTTTCTTGAATTTTTTGTTTTTTTTCATTATTTTCTTGATATGAGCGTAACACTTTTAATTTTGTTTGTTTATCTCTTCCTTCTAATGTTCCATTTTGCTTCTCTTTTGTTAAAAATGTTCTTAACAATTGAGTGAGCTTTTTTAATGAATCATTAATTTCACTCATTTCTTTTTCAAGAGCTTTATGCTCATCAATTGTATCTTTTGTCAGACCGATAAATAAGTCTGTTTGTGTATGCATATCATTTCCAATCTCTTTCGCTTTAATCGTTTCGATTGCGGAAATAGATCCGCCTACTATAAGGCCTCTTCCCCGATTACAAATGACCATTTTCCCTGATGTTACTTGACTATGTAAGATCGTTTGGGTTACTTCAACTATCCCACCAGCTTTAACGGTTCCCTCATTTATAAAAGCTGTTTTAATGTCTTTTTCAGCCTCAAGATAGCTTTTATGCTGTCCTACTACTCCTGAACCGATAAAGATAGAGCCACCAGAAGTAAGGGTTGCTGCTTCAACTGTACCAGTAACTCTAATGTCCCCTACTGCATTTACTGAATAACCAGCCGGAACATTGCCATTAATGATCACATTACCTACAAAATCAACATTTCCTGTTTTCATGGAAAGGTCGCCTTTAATTTCATATGTAGGATGTACATGAACCGTATATTTATCGACACTAATTTGACCATTTATTAAAGAATAAAGCTCCAGCTCATCTTCACTAATTTTCGTATTTTTTCCTTTCGCAAGCTTAAAATCACGACCTGGCTTAGCGGGTACTTGTTCGTTATTTATATTTATACCGTCTTCACCCAGAGTTGCTTGAATTTTCTCTCCTACTTTTTCACCAATTTCAACTGTTGGAATGTTCACAACATCTCGCATATCAATATTTTCATAGCTTTCTATATCTTTTGCTTTTTCACTAAATGAAATTGGCTTCAAATAAGCATTATGACCATCTTTTGGAGCTTTTCCTTTTGCTACTACAAGCTCTTGACTAATAATCGGTGTGTTCACAAAGAGGTTTAATACTGATTCATCAATTCCATAGACAACGTCATGGTCATATAACAAGCGTTTTAAGTCTTCTGCTGTGACTTTGTCGTCTTCATTTCTTTTTTCTACTTGTCGAATAGTTGCATTCATTTTATCCTTAGAAACGATTACTTCATAGAACTCTGCTACATCTACCATCCCGCTTTTCACCCTCTTTAACGTTTTTTTTTCATTACTTGCTGTAACCGAAATAAAGCCTTAGAATGAATTTGTGAAATTCTAGAAGTCGAGAGATTAAGAATTTGACCGATTTCAGTAAACGTCATCTCATCAAAATAAAAGAGACTAATCACAAGTTGTTCTTTTTCAGTTAAACGCTTAATGACTTCTGATAGTTCCTGTTTTGTTGCTTCTTCAACCAGTTTATCTTCAGGTTTCTTTGTTTGTCTATCTTCTAATGTTGTCGCATACGTTTCGTTTCTTTCTTGATCTTGCGGTCGTTCATCCATTGACAATAACGAAGCCGTATAATACTCTGTCATCACTTGTTCAACTTCTGCTTTATCCATGTTTAACTCGTTGGCCACTTCTTCACTTGTAATGAACCTTCCATACAATTGTTCGAGTTTTTCAATAGTCGATTCGACCTTTTTAATTTTGTCTCGAATCGAACGAGGTAACCAATCCTCTTTTCTTAACCCATCAATGATTGCACCTCTTATACGAAAGGAAGCATATGTATCAAACTTCAAGTCGCGCTCAGGATTAAATTTTTCAAGTGCATCATATAGACCGTACATTCCATGACTAATTAAATCTTCTCTTTGAACATTTTTTGGCAAACCGACCGAGATTCGTTGTACATGATAATGGACGAGTGGCATGTAATGTTGGATCAATTCGTTACAAGCTTCTCTCGACCGTTCTTCTATCCACTTATCCCATATTTTTTGATCTGCTGCTACTTGTGCCATCTCATCACCTCTGTTTGTTAAATTTCTTTCGTCCCTTGGTTGACCGTTCGAATATGCAACAAATTAGAAACTGGGTTGAATTCAATCGTTCGACCACTTTTCCCACCAACATCTTCAGAAACAATTGGTATATTCAGAGATTCCAACAATTCTCTAACAGCCTCAACATTTCTTGGCCCAATTCTCATCATCTCATTCCCAGTTGAGAATGAGAACATCTGTGCACCTCCAGCCATTTTAGCTTTTAAAAAGGCCGATCTAGCACCCTTTTTCTTTAAATCTTGTATCAAAGCTGGTATTGCAGTATCAGCATATTTAGCAACATTTGGCGGTGATTGTTTACATAATTTTGAATTAGGCAACATAATATGTGCCATTCCTGCAACATTTCTTTGACCATCAAATATGATTAACCCGACACAAGAGCCGAGTCCCGATGTACGAATCGTATTTGGAGGAGTGACAATATTTAAATCAGCCATGCCAACCTTAATAACGTCACTCATCTATTTCCACTCCTAACGCTTTGAAGATCGTTTGAAATGAGCCGGGATCTGGTAATAAAAAGAAATGACCTGAAACCTTTTCAGATTCTTCATCCACCTCAACAATTTCCGTATCAATCACAATTGCAAAATCTCCCACCTCTGATATTGGGATTAAACCATAGCTTAAAATAGCTCCTGCCATATCAATACTTACACCAGGAACTGACGGCTGCAAATCTAATTGAGTAAAATCTGAAAAAGAAGATAGATAAGAGCCTGCTAAAATATTTCCAACTTCCAAAAATGCTGAAATACCCATTTCATCAAAAGGAGGAGATACAAGCTGGAAATGATCATTTCCAATTAATCGTCGAATCATTTTTTCAATATCAGCAATGTTCGCTATAAAATACATACTACCTGGAGCTTCCCCTTCAATACGTAAGAAGATTGCAGCTACCTCTGTATCAGCTCCTCCCACTTGATCGGGTATTTCTTGTAATGAAACGACCCGAACATCTGGTACACTCATATCAATCGTTTTATTTAATAAGAGTGACAAGCTTGTGGCAGCATTACCGGCACCGATATTACCAATTTCTTTTAATACATCTAAATGAAATGGCTGTAATTTTTTAAGGTCATCCATTTTATTCCCCTACCCTCGGCAATATTGTGTAATATAATGACTAATGCTCTCAACCCTTACAACTTCATCCGCTAATTTATTGGCCACGATTGATTTAGGCATTCCATAAACGACACAAGTTTCTTCAGCTTCAGCAATGGAATAACAATTATGTCGCTTTTTTAATTCTTTTAATCCAATCGTACCGTCTGTTCCCATTCCAGTCATCACTACCGCAATCACGTCAATTTGATTAATTTGGGCCAAAGATTCAAACATCGTATCTACCGAAGGGCGATGCCCTTTTCTTGGTTCATCTAAAGTTGTTTGAATCGATAAAGCCTTAGACTGAACGACCAGTTTCAAATGTAAGCCACCTGGAGCAATATAAACATGTCCATTCTCCAGCACATCTCCTGATTTAGCTTCTTTAACAGTAAGCTCTGACAAGCGATTAAGCCTATCAGCTAACGACTTAGTGAACCCAGCTGGCATATGCTGAACAACTAAAACCGGAGCCTGTATGGATGCAGGAAGTTGACTAATAACTGTTTTTAATGCTTTCGGTCCTCCAGTTGAAGTACCAATTGCTATTATTTTCTGTATTGAAGATTTTCCAACCACAGCTTGTCTATCTTTTTTAATCAACGATGGTTCAACTTTCTTAGGACGATGTTCGTTCTGTAGAGCTTGGACATTTGCTTTTGAAGCATAATAAACTTTTTCTTTTATTTCGTCCGCCACTTTCCCAATATCAAGTGAAATCGCACCCGATGGCTTTGTAATAAAGTCAACAGCCCCTACTTCCATTGCTTGTAAAGTTGTTTCGGCCCCTATTTTTGTTTTACTACTAATCATGACAATAGGCATTGGCCTTTTTTTCATAATCCATTTCAACGCATCTAATCCGCTCATGATTGGCATTTCAACATCAAGTGTCATCACGTCAGGGTCAAACTCTTCAATTTTCTTAATCGCATCTTCACCATGTCTACCGGTTGCAATAACTTCCATACGCGGGTCAGAGTTAATAATGTCGGAGATGACTTTTCTCATAAAAGCAGAATCATCTACTACTAGTACACGAATTAATTGATTCATGTTATCCCCAACTTTCCACGTTATTTTTACTTATTCATAAATACCTTCATTTTTTTTATAAATTGTCCAAACTTTGAAGGTGTAGACTCCTTGATCCCTAAATAAGAAGATGCCATTTGAGCAATTGACTGACTTGCCCTTGTTTGAGGGTATAAAATAACGAATGGCTTTTGTGCCTTAACAGATTTCGTTACTTTATCGTCAAAAGGAACATACCCTAATGTGAGTAAATGCTTGCCTAAAAATTGTAATGTGACTCGCTTGAAGTTTTGCTCGGTATCCCTTGCTTCCTTTTCAGATTCAGCACGATTAATGAGCAAATACATCGGTATGTGTTCATCACTTAAATGAATATACTTTACCATTGCATAAGCATCTGTAATCGATGTTGGTTCAGGGGTTGTCACTACGAAAATTTCATTTGCTGCCAAAATAAATTGCATGCTAGCCTTTGTTGCACCAGCACCCATATCCAAAAAAACATAATCAAAATGCTGACCTATTAACTCTAACTGATTAAAAAAGCGCTGAATTTTTGATTCAGTTAATTCTACAAAAGATGAAAAGCCAGAACCTCCAGCGATGTAAGCTAGTCCATCCTCATCCGTTTCAATAATATCCCAAATAGATAGCTCATTTTCTAGCGCATCCATGATGGTATAGGTTGAGGATACTCCCATTAATATATCCAAATTAGCCATACCTATATCTAAATCGAAAATAGCTACCTTCTTACCTAAACGTGTCAAAGATAGTGCAAAGTTCAAACAAACATTTGATTTGCCAACCCCTCCTTTGCCACTCACAACTGCAATAACTTTCGCTTCTTTCGTTGCTTCAGAGGCAACCATTTTTCTTAAATTCTCAGCTTGATCATTCATCTTTAGCCCTCCCATTGATGGAAGAAGCAATTAATTCAATCGAAGCTGTCATAATATCATCCGGCACATTTTGGCCTGTAGTCACATAAGTAAGAGGTATATTATATTCAAATGGAATATTGACCATCGCGCCGTGTGTACTCGTTTCATCTTTTTTTGTCAAAATAACAGAAGAAATGGAGATAAGGTTAAATTGCTCAATGATCGCCTTCATATCTTCATACTTAGAAGTGAGGGAAAGAACTAAGTGTGTTTCAGTATCTTGATCAAAATTCATGACTTTCGATAGCTCTTCGACGTATAGAGAATTCCTGAAATTCCTTCCAGCAGAATCGACTAAAATTAAATCATAATGTGAATACATATCAATCCCTTTTTTAAAATCATCAATTGAATAAGCAACTTTTACAGGAATATTTAAAATTTTTGCATATGTTTTCAATTGTTCTACCGCTGATATTCGAAATGTATCAGTCGTAATTAAAGCTACCTTCTTTTCCTCCTGAAGTGTCGCTATGGCTGCTAACTTAGCAATAGTAGTCGTTTTTCCTACACCTGTTGGCCCAACAATGTTAACAATTTTTTTATGAAAAGGTTGGCCAAATGAAAGATTAGCAAAAAGTGTTTTTAAAATAGAAGAATAGTCGACTTTCAATTGAAAATCCTTTTCTTCGTTTTCATACCAATCTTTCATTAATTGTTTTATGATGACCACTCTTGCAGACTTCAATACTCCCTGACCTGCTAAATGATTTTCGACCTCTTGAAACGGGCGCGGATACTCAAGATCATTTTTAGATTTTGGTTCCATTTCACTTATTAACGTTTTTAACTGTTTAATTTCATTTTTCATTGAAAGTTGTTGATTTTCGGTACTTACGTTTAGTTGTTTTGCTTGTTTCGGTTGTTGCTTTAAACGAGATGCTGGAGTTAACGCCTTTGATTTAGGTTGACTCCCAAGTGGATCAATCGCCGCAATTACTTCGAGCTTTTTCTTCGTAAACATCCCGAGAAAACCACCCGTATCCACTTTCTTTGAATGTAAAATGACTGCATCTTCGCCTAATTCCGAACGAATAGAATGCATGGCCTCAGCCATATTTGTAGCGATAAATTTCTTTACTTTCATTCACCATTCACCACCCCTACACTTTGCACCTCTATATCCGCTTCTAATTCATTATAAGAAAGCACCGGCACTTGAGGTAAGTAACGTTCAATCAGCTGTCTTACATACATTCTTACTGCTGGAGAACAGAGAATAACAGATGTTTGCCCCATTTGAGCTAACCGATCTGTTTCTGAAGCTGCCGACTCCAAAATTCGTTGAGACTCATTTGGATCCATAGCCAAAAAGTTTCCATGCTCCGTTTGTTGAATCGAATCTGCAATCTTCTTTTCAATCGTGCCACTTAATGTCACAACATATAATGGCTCTCCTGGAGTTGTCATTTGCTTAGAGATTTGCCTTGATAACGACTGTCTTACATATTCTGTTAAAAGATCCATATCTTTCGTCATCGATCCATAATCGGCCATCGTCTCGAAAATAGTAGGTAAATTTCGAATAGAGACATTTTCCCTTAGCAAATTCGTCAACACTTTTTGAATTTCTCCAGTTGATAACGAGCTTGGCGTTACTTCTTCCACAAGAGCTGGGTAAGTTTCTTTCAAATGATCAACTAATTGCTTGGTTTCTTCTCTACCTAATAATTCATGTGCATGCCTTTTCACTACCTCTGTCAGATGAGTTGATACAACAGAAGGAGGGTCTACAACCGTATAACCTGATAGTTCTGCTTGTTCTTTCATCTCTTCACCAATCCAAAGCGCAGGCATTCCAAATGCAGGCTCTACTGTCTCTATTCCAACAATCGATTCATCTTCCACTCCAGGGCTCATTGCCATATAATGATCTAACAGCAATTCACCCTTTGCTATTTCATTACCCTTTATTTTAATTGTATATTCATTAGGCTGTAATTGAATATTATCTCTTATCCTGATGACCGGGACAATCATGCCTAATTCTAATGCCATTTGCCGTCTAATCATGACGACACGATCAAGTAAATCGCCACCTTGATTAGCATCTGCTAATGGTATTAAACCATATCCAAATTCAAATTCGATTGGGTCGATTTGTAGCAGATTGACTACACTTTCAGGAGACTTCATATCATCTTCTGTCTCTTCTTCATTTATGACATCTTCTTCCTCAGTCGTTTTCAATTCATTTTGAGAAAGCATATACCCACCTATAATAAGTAAAATCGCTATAGGAAATGTAACAATTGGATAAATCGGTGTGACGATACCTAGCATTAGAATCGTTCCACCAGCAACATAGAGCATTTTAGGGTATGCAAAAATTTGCTTCGTCACATCATACCCTAGACTGCCTTCAGAAGCCGCTCTTGTTACGACAATTCCTGTTGCTGTCGAAATTAATAACGCTGGGATTTGACTTACTAAACCGTCCCCAACAGTAAGTAATGTAAATGTCGTTACTGATTCATCAAAGGTCATTCCTTGTTGCATCATACCGATGATGAATCCAAAAATTAAATTAATAATAACGATGACGATACCAGCAATAGCATCCCCTTTAACAAACTTACTAGCACCATCCATTGAACCGTAAAAATCAGCTTCTTGTTCTATTTTTTCTCGCCTTTCCTTCGCTTCTGCATCTGATATCATTCCAGCATTTAAATCAGCATCAATACTCATTTGCTTACCAGGCATCGCATCTAACGTAAAACGCGCACCTACTTCTGATACTCGTTCTGCCCCTTTCGTAATAACAAGAAACTGAATGACGACTAAAATTAAGAAAACGACAAAACCAACAAGAGCATTTCCACTAACAACAAAGCTACCAAAAGTATCTATGACATTACCTGCTTGAGCCTCGCTTAAAATAGAACGAGTAGTAGAAACATTTAAACCGAGACGAAACAAGGTAACGAGCAACAGTAAAGTTGGAAAAATGGAAAATTGCAAAGGCTCTCGAGTATTCATTGCTACTAATATAATAATAAGAGCAAGAGAAATATTAATAATAATTAAAAAATCTAACATGATTGTTGGTAATGGTATAATTAACATCGCGATGATTAAAATAACACCAAGTAAAACCGATAAATCTCTTACTCCCACAAAACTTCTCCCCTTACGTCAACAAACTAATTGACTTGTTTGTTTTTCAATCGATAAACATACGCTAAAACTTCTGCGACTGATTTAAATAATGCCTCAGGCACTTGATCACCAATTTCTGCTTGATGATACAAAGCCCTTGCCAATGGTTTATTTTCAACAGTAATTACATCATGTTCTGATGCAATTCCTTTAATTTTCTGTGCAATAAGATCGACACCTTTTGCAATAACAATAGGTGCATCAGAGACCGATTCATCGTAACGAAGAGCGACTGCAAAATGGGTTGGATTCGTTATAACAACATCTGCCTTCGGTACTTCTTGCATCATCCGTTGCATCGCCATTTCCATTTGTTTTTGTTTTCGTTTCGATTTAATCCTCGGATCCCCTTCCATATTTTTATGTTCATCTTTAATATCTTTTTTTGACATTTTAATTTGTTTTTCATGGTCATATTTTTGATAAATATAATCGGGTACTGATAGTATGAGTAGCAAAATGGCTACAGAAATACCTAACAATGCCGTCAACTGTGCAATTAAACCAAAGCCTTCCATAACACTTTTTTGTGATAACAACATGACGTCCTCTAGACTGAACCAAATAATCGTAAAAACGGTTATTCCCGCAAAAGATATTTTTAACAATGACTTTACGAGTTCAACAATAGCTCTTACTGAAAAGATTCGCTTTGCTCCTTGAATAGGGTTCAATTTAGAAATCTTCATCTTTAATGCTTCGGGAGCAAATAAAGGACCTACTTGAATATAACTAGCAAAAACACCGGCAATCATCGCAATTAACATAATAGGAGAGAATGTTAAAGCAGCCTGAAATAGCAGTTCAATAAACAGCGTTTCGATAAATGGCTCGTTTACGGTTTCTAATAAATAGGTTTGAAACGTATGTTTCATCAGATTCGTAAGTGTCTCTCCAAAATAACTTCCGAAAAACCAAAAACATAAAAATACAAATAAGAGTATAATTGCAGTATTAACATCATTACTTTTAGCTACTTGCCCCTTCTTACGAGTATCCTGTCGTTTTTTAGGAGTTGCTTTTTCCGTTTTTTCATCTGCGAAATATTGCAAATGAAGTTTAAATGGATATGCTTTCAATTTAGCCCCCTCCTAATAATTGCAGCAACGTTCTCATCGCTATAATCATCTGTTCAAACAATTGCTGTACGATGATAAAGAATACGCTGACGTACACGGTCAATAACAATAGCCCTACTGTGATTTTCAACGGTAAACCAACGACAAAAACATTCATTTGCGGCACAGCACGAGAGACCATCCCTAAGCCAACATCAACAAGAAAGAGAGATCCGACAATAGGAAATGCCATTTGAAAGGCAATAATAAACATTGAATTGAACGTTATCACAACATACTGAATGATATTTTCTTGACTAAATGGTAGAAAGAGTTGATCAATCGGAACAAATTGATAACTGAAAAAAATACCATCTAACAATAAATGATGTCCATTCATAAGAAGCATAAATAAAATAGCAAATGCATATAAGAAACTCCCAGTAAGCGGGGTCTGTGCACCAGTCTGTGGATCAACAACATTTGCAATCATAAAACCCATACTATAATCGATAAACCCACCTGCTACATGAATGGCATACATGATAATAGATGCAATCAATCCAACCATTAAACCAACAAGAGCTTCCTTCATCACTAACAGAAAATAGGTTCCATCTATCACAACAACTGGATTTTCCAACGTAAAAACCATCACCCAGGCTAGAAAACAGGCTAATCCAATTTTAAACGTATTTGGTAATGAATGATGGGCATAGATTGGTAAAATCGCAAAAAACGCCAGAATACGAACTAGAATTAATAGAAATGCAGGCAAAACATTTACAAATTCAACCATTATCCTATAAACCGATGAAGATTACTAAAAATTTGATAGGCAAAATTCGTAACAGTAGAAAGCATCCATGGTCCAAATACAATAAGAGCAACAAATACTCCAACAATTTTAGGAATAAACGCTAACGTTTGTTCCTGAATCTGTGTTGTTGCTTGAAAGATACTCACAAAAAGCCCTAAACCTAATGCAACTAAAAGTAAAGGACCTGCAACAAATAAGACAACCCAAACCGCATTTTCCGCCATACTTATAATAAATTCTGAACTCACAACCAACACCACCCGCTAACTAAAACTAATAAGCAAAGATTGAACGATTAAATACCAGCCATCTACTAACACAAACAACAATATTTTAAATGGTAATGCAATCATAATTGGTGGAAGCATCATCATCCCCATCGACATTAAAACACTTGCAACAATCATATCAATAACAAGAAATGGTACAAAAATGAGAAAGCCAATTTGAAAGGCCGTTTTCAACTCACTAATCGCAAAAGCAGGAACAAGGGCAGTTAACGGAATATCATCTAAAGACTCCGGTTGCTCAAGCCCTGCATACCCCATAAATAATGCAAGGTCTCTTTCTCTTGTATGTGACGCCATAAATTCCTTTAACGGCACTACAGCAAGTTCAAATGCTTCATCTTGATCAATTTCTTCATTGATTAGTGGTGTTAACGCTACTTCGTTAATTTCTGCAAAAATAGGAGCCATAATAAAAAATGTTAAAAATAGTGCCAATCCAATAATAACTTGGTTTGGAGGCATTGTTTGTGTCGCTAGCCCTTGTCTAACAAACGATAACACGATCACAATCCTTGTGAAACTAGTCATTAAAATTAAAATGGCAGGTGCCAATGACAAAACCGTTAATAGTAAAAGAAGTTGAATCGTTGTTACAACCCCAGTAGGCTCTTCCGTAATAAAATCTAAATCCAATCCAGGCAACGGGTTGATTACTGAAATGATGAAAAAATCCATCATTTATGATCACGCTCCCTTACCTCATCATGAACCTTCTTTTGAGCTTTAGAAACTTCTCCTAACTGTTTAGTTAACAGCTGTTTAAATGCATCATGATTTGTTGAATTTGCTTCTAAACTACCTTTATCTTTTCTAAACCAACTCATCACTTTATCAATAGGCTGATCAAAAGATTCCATTGTTTGTTGCTGTTGTGACATCATTTTATTTACCTCTTCTGGATCAGTAATTTCTTTCAATAATTGAATGGACTCACCTACTCCAACAACTAAGATTCGATCGTTCACACGAACGATTTGAACAGATCGATTCCCACCTAATGGAACACCGCCCATCGACTGCAATATTTGAGTTGACCGAAAAGATTGCGAACGTTTCCCAACAAAACGCAAAAGTACATATAGTAAGATAATGACGAATGCCAATGCTAAAATGGTTTGGGCAAACATAGCAAAAGTATTCGTTTCAGGGAAAATAGTTTCGTCAACCTGACCTGCTTCAGGCTCTTCGGCTGACGGGGATGGTTCATCCAATTCTTGACATTCCCCATTGATAAATTGAGTCACGCTACATTCATCAGAAGAAACCTGATTTTCAGCAAATACTGAAAGTGGCATCATTCCCCAGATTATTAATACGATCACACCCACCCATCTAGCCTTAAACAACATCTTCACAACTTACCCCCATTTACGTTCCGTTTATGCAAGTGTTTTTTCAATTGCTTCTAACACTCGATCTGCTTGAAACGGTTTTACGATAAAATCTTTTGCACCAGATTGGATAGCATCAATAACCATTGATTGTTGTCCCATTGCCGAGCACATGATTACCTTTGCTTGACCATCATGTGCGATAATTTCTTTTAATGCGGCAATTCCATCTTTTTCAGGCATCGTAATATCCAATGTCACTAAATCAGGTGAAAATTCTTTATATTTTTCAACCGCTTGATTTCCATCTGCAGCTTCACCTACAACCTCATAACCATTTTTCGATAGAATGTCCTTAATCATCATTCTCATAAAAGCTGCATCATCAACAATTAATACTTTTTTCGCCACTATCTTTCACCTACTCTACTTTTTTAAATGATTAATTCGCGCTTCTTGACTTACAATATCAAGAACCCTAACACCAAAGTTTTCATCAATCACTACAACTTCACCTTTGGCTATTAGTTTCTGATTAACTAGTATATCGACTGGCTCGCCAGCTAATTTATCAAGTTCAATAATTGACCCTTGTGAAAACTCTAAAATTTCCTTAATCGAGCGCTTCGTTCGTCCTAATTCAACAGTTACCTGTAAAGGAATATCAAGTAACATATTCAAATTATTAGATTCTTCGTGTGACAACTGGTGATTTTCAAATTGGGAAAATGCAGCAGGCTGTACGTCAACATCTCGCTGATTAAATTGACCTCCTAAATGTTGCTGTCCACGATTAGCATAACTAGGCTGAGGAGCTGATGTTGAGTTAGAATAAGAGTTATTTTCAGGATAAGGCTGATTTCTTGAATGAGTCTCGCCTTGAGAAGTTGCTTGTTGTTGAACAGGTTCACCAGCTTGCTTTACTACCGGCTCCTCTTCAGGAATACTCGGATTCATTAATTCATTCACAAGCTCTTTAGCAAACGAAATCGTAACTAATTGCATAATCGTTGAATCTATTAAACTTCCGACCGTTAACCTAAAAGAAATTTTAACTAAGATATCGTCATCAGGAACATGCTTCGTTCCCTCATTATTTTTCACATCCATTAAATCAATTCCAGGAGGAGAAATATCAACTCGCTTATTAAAAATCGTTGACATCGATGTAGAAGCTGATCCCATCATTTGATTCATTGCTTCTTGTACAGCGCTTGTATGCATTTCATTTAACTCTTCATCGGGGTTTGTTCCATCTCCACCAAGCATTAAATCAGCAATAATGGCAGCATCCGATGTATTCATAACAAGCAAGTTCATTCCTTCAAAGCCCTCTGTGTAATTTACGTGAATGGCTACATGAGGTCTTGGGAATTCATCTTCCAATTCGTCTCTCCTAATAATGGATAAGGTCGGAGTTGTAATATCCACCTTCTGACTTAACAATGTTGACAGTGCAGTAGAAGCACTCCCAAATGAAATGTTTCCTATTTCACCAAGTGCATCTTGTTCAACATCGGACAAATAATCAGAAATACCTAAATCACTATCTGAATCAGATTGTGAACTATCCTCATCTTCACTACTTGAGACACCTTTTAATAATTCGTTTATTTCATCTTGGGATAGCATATCATCA
Organism: Halalkalibacter hemicellulosilyticusJCM 9152; assembly: GCF_000513115.1. Lineage (GTDB taxonomy): Bacteria > Bacillota > Bacilli > Bacillales > Bacillaceae_D > Halalkalibacter > Halalkalibacter hemicellulosilyticus. The sequence continues at coordinate 138,765 of NZ_BAUU01000003.1, read as the reverse complement.
TTCATCTTCTTCAACCTCCTCAATCAATTCCGTTACTTGTACAGATACACGATTCTTTAAGATACCTGGTTGTGCATAATATTTTTTCTCTCCACCTACAAAGACCCCTAACGGCTCTTCGATAGATTGATTCAATTCAATAACATCACCTTTAGTTAAACTTAAAAATTCTTGAATCGTAATTTCTGAATCTCCAAGCTCAGCTTGAATGAGTAACGGAGCTTTCTTTACGCTTTGCTCAATTTTTTCTTGTTCGCCTTCGTCTCGATCTTTTTTCTTCTCTTGCATCCAATAGTGCATGGAAAGCTTGGGTAAAATACTTTCTAACACAACATGTGGCAAACAAATGTTGATCATACCAGAGGTCTCTGCAATCGTTGTCTGCAACGAAATGACAACAACTGTTTCATTTGGAGATACCATCTGTAAGAATTGCGGATTTACTTCTATTTCTTCCATCACAGGGTCTAATTCAATAATAGAACTCCAAGCTTCTTGAAAGCTATCAAGTGTCCTTTGAAATAATTGTGACATAATCTTCATTTCGATTTCTGTTAATGAATCGACTTTATTAATACTTGATCCTTTTCCTCCAAGCAAACGATCTAACATCGCATATGCGATATTCGGGTTGATCTCCATGATTAAGCGACCGTCTAATGGATAAGATTCAAAAACATTTAAGATTGTCATCGAAGGAATGGAACGCACAAACTCTTCGTATGGTAATTGATCAACTGACGTCACAGATATTTGTACATATGACCGCAGTTGTGCTGAGAAATAAGTTGTTAATAACCGAGCAAAGTTTTCATGAATTCTCGACAAACTCCTAATTTGATCCTTAGAAAATCTTAATGCTCTTTTAAAATCGTAAACTTTAACTTTTTTTTCAGTTTCTTCTTTTTTTAATTCATCAGCATCCATTTCCCCTGTGGAAATAGCTGATAGCAAGGCATCGATTTCGCCTTGAGATAAAACGTCAGCCAAGTGCCTCACCTCTCCATCCAATTAAGCAGTAAAGCAAGGTTATTATTGTATGACCCAACTTGTCGTGTAGACTTGAACCACTTCACCTTCTTGCATTAATGCATTAATTTCATCTCGTATACTATTTTCAAAATCGACGATTCCTTCATTACCAGCTAGCTCAGAAGAGCGTTTGTTTGATAATGAACGTAATAATATGTTGTTAATTTGAAAATCACGTTTTTGTATTTCTGAAAGTGCTGATCTGCTATCCACCTGTATACGAAAAGTGGCTCGAATAAAATCGTTAGATTGTAAATTTGTCGTAATTTCATCCGTATCGAAAGATAAGTTTATAATCTCATCAATCGTTGGCTCCTGCCCTTCTTTTGGACTATCTAAAAATTGATTAAATAAGACAAATACAATAACCCCAAGTAATGTCAGCGCAGCTAAAATGATTAACATAATATTGACTAATTTATTCTTAAACAATCATGCGCCCCCCACATCTTTATATGTTGCTAAAAGACCTATACTTTTAAACTGTTTATTAATTAATACTTTGACATCTTCTATTTCATCTTTAACAACAATTTTTTTCCCATTCACAAGTGTAATGGTTGTGTCTGGAAATGCCTCCATTTGTTCAATTAGAAGGACATTCAGGTAAAATGATTTTCCATTAATTCTTGTAAGCTCAATCATAATTGATAAATGGACTAGGAGTTTGTATCCTAGTCCAACCCTCCTTAGCATTTCCTATGTGGTCAATTCATTCATTAACGTTTTAAATTAACTAACTCTTGTAGGATTTCGTCTGAAGTCGTAATAATTCTAGTATTCGCCTGAAAAGCACGTTGAGCCACAATCATTTCAGTGAACTCTTCAGATAAATCTACATTTGACATCTCTAATGTTCCAGCGACTACTACTCCAGTACCTTCATTACCTGGAGTCGTGATATTGACTGCACCCGAGTTAGGAGTAACTTGATAAAGGTTATCTCCTTGCTTTTGAAGACCTTCTGGATTTGCAAAATATGCTAATGAAATCGTACCTGCTTCTTGTAAATCACCATCTACATCAACATAGTTTACGACACCAGTTTGTCCAATACTAAAGCTACGCGCATTTTCTGGAACTATAATAGGTTCATCATCTTCATCGAGCACATATAGACCGCCAGAAGTAACAATTGCACCATCTTCATCGAAATAAAAGTTTCCAGCACGAGTATAAAAAATAGCCTCTCCATCTGTAACACGGAAGAACCCATCTCCAGAAATACCCAAATCTAACTCTCGATTCGTATTTTGTAAACTACCGCCAGTATGAATCGTATCAATAGAACCAAGCATTGAGCCAAGCCCTACTTGCATAGGGTTTGTTCCCCCTAGACCAGCTCCAGGAGCAGATGCACCAGCGATCTGTTGATTAATCATGTCTTTAAATGTCGCACGGCCTTTTTTAAAACCAAATGTATTAACATTGGCAATATTATTCCCAATTACATCTAACTTCGTTTGCATATTGTTCATACCCGAAATACCAGAATACATCGATCTTAACATTATACATATCCTCCTTTTTATAGACTGCATCTATCGCTCAGCAGTCAAAGACTTCCCTTAACGGGTCCAGTCTAGTCAATTAAAATCGTACCATTAATATTTGAGAAAATTTGTGATTTCGCTTCATTTCGATTAAGAGCTGTAATAATTGTATGAGTTTGCGCATTAACCAATAGAGTAGCATCTTCTGTAATAACAACAGACTCTTTAATTCCTTTTTTCCTTGCCTCAACCACCTTGTTTTCGATCTCTATCCATTTGTTAGCATCAATTGAAATGCCTCTTGATTCCATTCGATTTTTTGCATGTTTTGTAAATACTAATTGTGTAGCATTGTTTAGTTCGGTTTGAAAAACTTCTTTAAAATTTTTCTTTTTCGCATGACTTTCATTAGTATTAACGTTAGGTGATTTCGGAAGAGTTGGTAACGAATGCCATTGAACCCTTGGATCCATACATTCACTTCCTTTATTCTTCTATTGATGTTTCACTAATTTGAACAACCTGATCATTACTAATCCATCGATCATTTTCTAGTAAAATGCGAATTTTACCATCGCTTTCTAAACGAACTGATTTTACTTTATGATTTTCGTATACGGTTTCCGTACGATATTGATCAATTTCAACTTCACGTTTCCATTGAACGGTTTTCCCAATTAACTCACTATGCTGTACTAAGCTTTGACTTTTTTGTAAATGAACAAAATGTTGCATTGCTTGATTCATATTTGTCATTTGCTCTAAGGAAGAAAATTGAGCCATCTGCGCAATGAATTCTCGGTCGTCCATTGGATTAGACGGATCTTGATTTTGTAATTGAGTAATTAACAATTTCAAAAAATCATCTTTTCCTAAAATACTTTGATTCGTATTTTGCGGTTGCTGCTGTCTTTCTTGTAAATATAAACTTTCGTTTACCGTTGGCATATCATCACACACCTAAACCTGTTCATTTATTGAGTAAAGACTATCTTGAAACTCCTCATGAAACTCTCGATTTTCTTCTTGACCGTCCTCATTCGCATCTTGACGTTGCTGTTGTGAAGATGAACCTTCTTTGTCCTTTTCTTTTTCCAATTGAGACTGTTGATGCGTTATCTCTATACGTTCAACTGGAAGCTGCTGCTGAACAAAAGCTTGTCTTAATTGCGAAAGCTGGCTTTCAATTAGTTCCTTTGCGGCTGATTGACTAACCATTATTTTGGCAGATAACACCCCATTGATTTGCGTTAATTGTACATCCAAACGCCCTAAATGCTCAGGATGCAACTTTACGGAAAGGGATTGTACGCCTTCTTTAGAATGAGTCATCGTAGCATGTCTCAATAGGTTTTGAAATTGCCGCATGAATTGTTGCTGTTGAATTTCACGAGGCATTTGTTCACCCACATGAATCGTCGCTTGATCAGTTCTTATTGTATACGAACCGATTTCAGATAATAATGGATTAAACCTCAGCTCTTTCGGTAAAGAAAGCATCGTTGATTCAACTTTTCGCTCACTAACTTGATTTTCCTTATTTCTTTCTTCAATCATGGATTCTACTAACCTCTTAACAATCTGACTGATCGCTAATGGACTTGTATCTACTTGCTGACTGTTTTGATTTAGAGAAAGTTCATTAAAGAACCGATTACCACTATTTCCGTTACCATTATCTTGATTTTGAATTAGCATTCTAAGAAACTGCTTTAAGGTTCTATCTTGATCAAGAAGTAATTGATTGTCGCTTCCTTGTTCTGTGCGTGTCTGTTGCGAAATTAATGGTTCATTCGCACTAGCAACGTGACTTTGAATTAAACCTAAAATGAACTGTCCTAAAACGGTAGAATTTAAAGTAGTATGTCCTAAGTTGTCTCTTTCATTTTCATTTTTGTATTTCTGCCACATTCCGATCAAACTCATAATCAATTGCTCGTCAACAGTCGACTCCGCTTCAGTCCACTCATCACCTTCAGTTATTTCACCTTGAATATTTTCAGAGAGCTTGCTCCATATTTGACTTACGTCAGGTTGGGAAAACCAATCTTGAAATTCTACAACATCCGGCAAATCTAATTCTTCCAAAAGCTCTTCTATTAAATCCTGACTCATAGAGTCGTGTACTACTACTTCCTCGTCACTCTCTAATAATCGACCTAACACATTAGAAAAATCCGCTTCATCGCTGATTGATTTAGTATTGCTCCCCTGAGTTTGAACTACAAGGTTTGGTTTCTGGTATGCCAGTGCCATCATCAACTGATTCACCTTTTCATTTCACCTCCTTTCACATAAGAGAAGGAACCTCATTTATTCGTTCAGTTTTCTTCTTAAATATTCAACAATTTGGGTATCATCCATTTCCTCTAAAATAGCTGCCCGATGCTCAATTGATACGTATCTTAAATGCAAAATAGCTTCATCCGGGTCAATTTGACTCAAGACATTCGCAGCTTTCTCTTCAGACATTAATTCATATAATTTCCCTATTTCTTCAAGTGATTCTTGAATAGCCATTTCTTGTTGACCTTGAAACACAAGTTCCTCTTGAAGGTCAGCAATTTCATCCTGAAGTTCTAAAATCTCTAATTCTTTTCGTTGTAATTCTGATTCCAATCTTGTAATTTCATTTCCACTTTCAACTAAATTAGCCTCAGCTTGTTCAAGCTGTTCTGTAGTATGGTTTTCTAACTCTTCGTCTTCATCCTGAACCCAATTAGATACTATAGGTATAGTTGAACCGATTTTTTGAGCTTGACCAATAACGTCAAATCCTACTAAAGAAAAAACAAAACCAAACAACACTAAACCAAATATAATTGGAATGAAAATAACTAAAAAGAATAATTGAAACTTATTATAAGAACGTTCCTTATCACTCATTTTCCCACCTAATTTCAACGATTCGCATATGCTTGAATCGATAACTCATTCATTTCTAGTAATTCGATTCGTTTCGATTCTTCTTTGTATTGCTCATGTTCTCGTTGCTTCATTTTTTCATATTTTTTCATTTCAACAGTTGCGCTCATTAATTGTTCCTGACTATTCATCATTTTCAAACGAGCCTCTTGAGTTTGTTGTTGCAAAACCAAAATTTCTTTTTCTAGTTGTGACAATGTTGTTTCTTGAAATTGAATAGCCTTAATCGACGTTCCTTGTTGCAATTGATTTCGAGCCATATCCTCCAAATCTTCCTTCTTTTTCAAAAGATGATACAGCTCAGTAGCTACCTTTTCAAATTGATCAGTTGCCTCTTTATATGCAGCTTCAAATTCATTTTTTTGTGATTGTTTAAGCTCTAGAATTTTTTGTAATGTGTATTGAAAACTCATGACCGACCACCATTTCCTAACATTTTAATAAGCGTTTGTATTGATTGATCAATGGTTGAATTTTCATCTGTTGATTGTTTAAGAAATGATACAATTTGAGGCTGCATCATAATAGCTTGATCAATTTCAGGTGAGCTACCTTTTTTATAAGCCCCAATGTTAATAAGGTCTTCATTGTCTTCGTATACAGAAACGAAATATCGCAAACGCTCAGCCGCTTTTCTATGATCTTCCGTTACGATGTCAGACATCACTCTACTAACACTTTTTAGAACATTGATTGCTGGAAACTGCCCTTTCTGAGCTAATTTTCGATCTAACACTAAATGTCCATCTAAAATTCCACGGACCGCATCAGAAATCGGCTCATTTAAATCATCACCATCAACTAACACTGTATAAAACGCAGTAATAGAACCTTTTTCATCTGTTCCTGAGCGTTCTAATAAACGGGGCAACATAGCAAACACTGACGGAGTATACCCTTTGGAAGTAGGCGGCTCCCCTATTGCTAAGCCAATCTCTCGCTGTGCCATTGCTACACGCGTTACAGAGTCCATCATTAAGTTAACATCCATACCTTGTTGACGAAAATATTCAGCAATGGCAGTAGCGGTCATTGCCCCTTTTATCCTCATTAAAGCAGGTTGGTCTGATGTTGCTACAACAACAATAGAGCGCTTCAACCCTTCTTCACCTAAATCTCGCTCAATGAAGTCCTTCACTTCACGTCCACGTTCACCAATTAATGCAATGATATTTACATCAGCTTCGGAGTTTCTCGCTAACATCGATAATAATGTACTTTTACCTACGCCACTCCCTGCAAAAATACCTATCCTTTGCCCTTTTCCAACTGTAAACAACGAATCAATGGACCTTACTCCTAATGACATTAATTCTTTAATTCGTGGTCTTTTTATAGGATTAGGTGGGTCGTTATCTGTTTGAAAATTGGATAAACCTTTTGGTAACGACTCCTTCGTTAACAATTCACCACAACCATCTACAATCGAACCTATTAGCTGAGTGCCTATTTTAATTTCTAATGGTCTTCCAGTCGCTTCAACTAAACTGCCAGGAGCTATATCTGATATTCCATTTAATGGCATTAACAAAACAAATTCATCTCTAAAGCCCACGACTTCTGCTCTTACTCTTGTCATTGAATTTTTTCCTGTTGTAATATAGCAAAGATCTCCAATAGAAGCTTGTGGGCCTTTCGATTCAATCATTAGACCAATGACTCGCGTTACTTTTCCGTACCATTTAAATGGAGAAAGCTGCGGAATTAATTCTGGTAAAGATTGAACATTCAACGTGAATCCTCCTTGAGCTTTGCTAATAATTGTGATTTTAACTCCTTTAACTGACGATCCATACTTGCATCAATACGTCCATGCTTTGTTTCAATGACACACCCCTGTTTCATCAATCCAGCATCAGGATAAATAAATACATGATCACAATGGCTTAATAATTCCACCAGTTCTTCCTGCTGACTGACTGTAAGCTCATACCAATCAGGATGGACATAAATTTTTACATCTTCATGTTCACGAACTTCATTTATTACCTGCTTTAACATGCTTGTCCAATTTCTTTGATCGTCTAATAATTGATCCCCGATAATCCGTTTTGCCAAAGCCGTTGCTAATTCAACGATTAAAGGCTCGGCTTCTTCAATTCGGTGGTTAAATTGCTGCTCTGATTGAGTTACAATATCTTTCGCCTGATCAATTAATTCATTATAGGATTGAAGACCGTCGTTTTGACCTTTACTAAAGCCCTCTTCATATCCATTTTGTTTCGCTTGCTCAAAGATCCGGTCTTTTTCTTGCTCAGCATGTTCTAACTGCTCTTTAATCTGTTGTCGAATATCGTCAGCTTCTTGGTGTGTTGATGAATGATTGCTTCTGCTTCTGCTTTTTGCCGCTCTATTTCTTTTTCTAAGTGATTTATAGTACTTCTTTCATCTTCTGCTGGATAACCTTGCTCGTTCTCTAAGTTAGTATCCATCTCTTGACTATGACTTATTTCATCATCTCGTTGAAATTTTTTTAAAATAGAAATCGTTTTTTTTGACGACTGATTGGTATAAGAATGAGTTGATTTGATGATCTTAGACAATAATATCGTCTCCTCCACCACGTGCAATTACGATCTCCCCAGCTTCTTCTAGTGTTCTAATAACAGACACGATTCTCGTTTGTGCTTCTTCTACATCCTTTAAACGAACTGGCCCCATAAATTCCATTTCGTCTTTAAATGCTTCAGCCATTCTTTGAGACATGTTACTAAAGATAATTTCTTTAACTTCCTCACTTGCTACCTTCAGAGATAGTTGTAGATCTTCATTTTCAACATCACGAATGACCCGCTGAATACTACGATTATCTAATGTCACAATGTCTTCAAACACAAACATTCGCTTCTTAATTTCCTCTGCTAATTCTGGATCTTGTATTTCCAATGCATCTAGAATCGTTCGTTCTGTACTTCGATCAACACTATTTAACACTTCGACAACTGATTCAATACCACCAGCCTCGGTGTAATCTTGAGTTACAGTTGAAGACAACTTTTGTTCAAGAATCGCTTCAACTTCATTAATGATTTCCGGAGACGTACTATCCATAACAGCAATTCTTTTCGCGACATCTGCCTGTACCTCTTGAGGTAATGCTGATAATATTTGACCCGACTGCTCTGATTCTAAGTACGATAAAATAAGCGCAATCGTTTGTGGATGCTCATTTTGAATAAAATTTAGAATTTGAGATGGGTCTGCTTTACGAGCAAAATCAAAAGGTCTTACTTGTAAATTAGAAGTTAAACGATTAATAATTCCCATCGCATTTTCTTCACCTAATGCCTTTTCTAATATACTTTTTGCATAGCCTATTCCACCTTGAGCTATATAATCCTGTGCTAACACTAAAGAATGAAATTGTTCGAGTATTTCTTCTTTTAATTCACTATCCACTTTACGAACGTTAGCGATTTCAAGTGTTAATTTCTCAATTTCTTCTTCTGAAAGATGTTTATACACTTGAGCTGAAACATCTGGACCAAGAGAAATCAGAAGTATGGCAGCTTTTTGCCTTCCTGTAATTCCTTTTTTCGATACAGCCATTTACTTCCCTCCTAATCTTCCGATAACCAAGTTCGTAGTAATTTAGAAAAGTCTTCAGGTTTTTCTTTAGCCAGCTTTTCTAGTTGTCTTCTTTTTGCTGCTCCTTCAGATGTATCTTCATCAGGTAAATCCGGTAAATCAAATGGAGCATTCGTAGCTAATGATTCGTCGACTGAGTCTTCTTCACGCATTCTTCTATTTCTCATTACTATAAACAGTAAAAGCAATATTAGAGCAACTAACACTCCACCAACAACGTAGACCCATGTTGAAATTGTCATCATTGGCTCTTGATCCATGACTACTCTTCCATCGAAAGGATGAGAGCTTACAACAATTTTCCCCTCGATTTCGTCCTCTGTTAATTCATCTGCGTAAACACTTGAAATACTTGTACGAACAATCGTTCCTAATATTTGTTGGATATCGTTAAGTTGATCTTGCGGTAAAGTTTCTAATCCTTCTGGTGGTTCAACCATCACTTGGATACCGAGATCACGAATTTTATAAGGACTTTCTACGATATCGCGATTAATGCGATTAACTTCATTATTAATTCGTTCCTCAGTCCGTTCCCAATCGACCGGTCCTTGTCCTAATGCTCCAGGGTAGTTAGGAATGCCATCACCAGTACCTTCAACTCCACCTTCTTCAAACCCCTCACCACTATAGGCCTCTTCAATTCGTTCAATACTGACAGCAATTCCTTCAATATTGTCAATATCTACAGGCTCGACTAATTCCTCTGTACGATTTTCTTGGGTAAAATCAATATCTGTTGTAACAGAAACCACGACACTATCTTGTCCAACCATAGTTCCTAACATTTGATGCAGGTTACGTGTTAAATCACGTTCAATTTCATTTTTAATAGCTCTCTGCTGTTCAAAAGCAGTTAAAGTTGTTTGTGTTTCATTATCTTGATCCTCATAATAATAATCATTAAACATTTGATCAGAAATGACGATATTATCAATAGGCAAATTTGGTACACTTCTCGATACAAGATGATATAATGCTCTTACCTGACTAGAATCAAGTTGATGCCCTGGAGCTAAGTCTAAAACAACCGCAGCTGTAGATGAATCCTGAGCAGCATTTAACCAAACACTTTCTTCTGGAAGTGTGATCATTACATTAGCATTGTTCACACCGTTCATATTTCGAATGAGCCTAGCTAGCTCTGTTTGCATGGATGCACGTTCCATGACGTTAAACTCATTATCAGTCATACCAAATCCCATTTGATCTTGAATAAAAGAGTAATCAATTGTTCCACTACTCGGTAAGCCTTCTGCAGCCAACTCCACTTTTAATGTATCAACGAGATCCTTTGGGACTAATATCGACGTACCACTTTCTGACACTGTAGAAGGAACTCCTCTAGCATCAAGAGTTTCTTTTATTTGACCCGTCTCTGCTAGAGTTAAATTACTATACAATGGTTCGTAGTTTGTCCTCGTCGAAAAAAAAGCGACCAATGCTAAAGCTAATATAATTGAAACAATCGCAGATATAATGACAACTTGTTGCTTCTTTGAACGTTCTTTCCACAATTCATTTATTTTCTCTTTATAATTCATCAATTTCTCGTTCATGTGTCCTCCTGAATCAAAACAAGTAACAACGCCCCTTTATTGGGCACAAGTATTACACTTGCATTCTCATAATCTCTTGATATGCTTCAATTACTTTATTCCTTACTTCTATCGTCGCTTGCAACGAAACACTAGCCTTTTGACCAGTGATCATTACATCATGTAAGTCTCAATCTCACCTTTTACTAATAGCTCTGTTTTATGCTGTGATTCCTTTTGAAGTTGATTGACATCCGAGATCGCTTCATTTAACGCTTTTTTAAATGACTCCTGCGCTTCACCAGGGGTATATGTATTGCGATTAATACCCGAAAGCTCTCTTGTTTCAAATGGTGTTAATCTAACATCCATTGTTACTCACTCCTTATCGACCTATCTCAAGTGCTTTTAAAAGCATGTTCTTTGTTCCATTTAATGCCGTTACATTGGCTTCATACGATCTTGTTGTCGACATTAAATCAACCATTTCACGTAGTGGATCGACATTAGGCATTTGTACATACCCTTCTTCATTCGCATCTGGATGATCTGGATTATACACTTGCTTAAAAGGTGTCTGATCATTAATGATTCGGTCTACTTTTACTCCATGACCAACAGTTGATTCTGTCTTTCCCATCGCTCTTTTCAATTGATTAGAAAAAGATGAAGTTTCATTTGGTGATGTAACAACCATTTTTCGCCGATAAGGTTCCCATTGGCCATCCACCATATTTGCTCTTGTCGAATCGGCATTAGCTATATTTGCTGAAACGACATCCATACGTAATCGTTTCGCCGTCAGAGCTGATGCACTAGTATTAAATCCATGAAATATGGTCATTATTAACGGCCTCCTCTAATGACAGACTCAAGGCTTTGGAATCTTCCATTCAATCGATCAATTAAAGCATTGTAATAGATTTGGTTTTTAGCTAATTCAGACATTTCACGGTCAACATCAACATTATTACCATTATGATTAAATTCAGTTTGTCTATTTTCAGTCACGATTGGACCTGAGTTTCGCACCGATTTAAATTCATAATGTTGTTCATGTGTTCTGTTTGCTTTCAATCCAGCTTGATTTACAGCATCATTTAACAAATGCTTAAATTCCACTTGCTTCGCTTTATAATTGGGCGTGTCGACATTAGCGATATTTTGAGAGATAGCATTTTGTCGAACTTGCGCACCATTTAACCCTGTTTCGAGCGCTCTAAAGGAAGAACTTCCGAAGAGATTCATACGGGTACACCCCTTTTTTGTCAAATTATGCGTTCGTTTTTATACATTTTTCTACACGTTCTATGAAAATTGTAATAAATATAGAACAAAAAGTCTAACCCATATTTCACAAAATGCTTTTTCACGACGAAAGGATCATATAAGAATAGTTCATTAGTCTTAATTCTACATGATTTACCTATTTTAATCGACATTTTTTTAAAAATATGTCGATTTTTCATTCGAACTACCCATTGTACAACGATAGAATGGATCATAAGAATTGTTTTACTATTAAGCTCTATTTTGTATTCAAAGGCAAAATAGAAATAATTACATAAATTTTTTTAGTTATTAAAACATACTTTTTTCCTGTTTGTATACTTTAGGTAAATATTTTCAGCATAAAAAAACCAACAGAGTTATTACAACCTGTTGGTTTTCCACTTACTTACTATTCACTCGTTCTAATTCAATGAGAAATTTATCATTTAATACTTTAATGTACGTTCCTTTCATTCCTAAAGAACGCGATTCAATTACTCCAGCACTTTCAAGCTTTCTTAATGCGTTAACAATGACTGATCTCGTTATTCCTACGCGATCAGCAATCTTACTTGCTACGAGTAAGCCTTCTCGTCCATCTAACTCGTGAAAGATATGGTCAACAGCTTCAAGCTCACTATAGGATAAGGAGCTAATCGCCATTTGGACAACTGCTTTGCTACGAGCTTCTTCTTCAATTTCCTGTGTTTTTTCATGGAGGATTTCCATCCCAACGACGGTTGCACCATACTCCGCTAAGACTAAATCATCATCATTAAACGTGTCATTTAATCTCGAGAGAATTAATGTACCGAGTCGCTGACCTCCTCCTTGTATGGGTACAATTGTCGTTAAACCATTTTTAAATAAATCTTTATTTTCAACTGGAAATGCTGTGAATTCACTGTCAATTCCGATGTTAGCAGACGTATGATCAATTTTAAATAAACCTTCTGTATACTCTTCAGGAAAACGTCTTTCTTCTAACATTCTCTTCATTCGTTCATTTTCAATTTCTTGTTTAATCGCATACCCTAGCAATTTCCCTCTTCGACTAACGACAAATATGTTAGCAGCAATCGTGTCACATAACGTCTCAGCCATGTCATTAAAGTTAACATGCTGACCAACTGTCTTTTGTAGCATTTCATTAATTTTTCGTGTTCTTGATAATAGATTCATTTCATTGCCTCCTCTTATCTACAGGACCAATCTGTTTCTTTTCAATTTTAGTCTTTAACCATCCCATTACATTCTTAGCTATAAGATAAAGCGACTTAAATCGCGATTTTTTGCGATTGTTGCCAGTTTTTCTTCCACATACTCTGGAGTAATAGCAATTTCTTCTAAATTGATATCTGGCGCTTCGAAGGAAAGGTCCTCTAACAAACGTTCAAGTAATGTGTGCAGCCTTCTGGCACCTATATTTTCAGTATCTTGATTGACCTCTGTTGCAATTGTCGCAATCTTATGAACAGCATCGTCTGAAAAGACCACTCTTATACCTTCCGTTTCTAGAAGTGCACTATATTGCTTTAATAAGGCGTTATTAGGCTCAATTAAGATGCGGACAAAGTCATCGACTGTTAAATTAGACAATTCTACACGGATAGGGAATCTCCCTTGAAGTTCAGGTATTAAGTCAGATGGCTTGGCAATATGAAAAGCACCTGCACCGATAAATAAAATATGATCTGTTTTAATCGCTCCATATTTTGTCATAATCGTTGAGCCCTCTACTATCGGTAAAATGTCTCGTTGAACCCCTTCTCGCGAAACATCAGCTGATTGCTGCCCCTTACTTGCAACTTTATCAATTTCATCAATGAAAATAATCCCTAACTGCTCAGCTTTCGTAATCGCTTCTTGATTCACCTCATCAGGATCAATTAGCTTTTGGGCTTCTTCGTCAACAAGAACTTTTCGAGCATCAGAAATGGGAAGGCGACGCTTCTTACGTTTTTTAGGTAGCATTCCTCCAAGCATCTCCTGCATATTCATTCCCATCTGTTCCATGCCAGCCCCTTGGAACATATCCATAAAATTCTGTGATTGTTCATCAACTTCAATTGTAACCAAATGATCTTCTAATTCACCTAATGCAAGCTTATGAGCCATTTTGCGTTTAGTTTCTTTTAGTGAATCTACTTCTTGAGGTTCACTTTCATTCTCTTCATTCTGCTGTCCAAAAATCATTTCAAAAGGGTTTTTATAAGAAGTTGATTTTTTTCCGGTTGGTACGAGTAATTCGACAATTCGATCATTAGCCATTTTTTCTGCTTGTGAACGCACCTTTTCAACCTTTTCCTTCTTGACAATTCGAACACTAGTCTCAACCAAGTCTCGTACCATAGATTCAACGTCACGACCAACATAACCGACCTCTGTAAATTTCGTTGCTTCGACTTTCACAAATGGAGCACCCACTAGTTTTGCAAGCCTTCTTGCAATTTCTGTTTTACCAACACCTGTCGGACCAATCATTAATATATTTTTAGGTGTAACTTCGTCTTTTAATTTCTCATCAAGTAAACTACGACGATAGCGGTTTCTTAAAGCGATAGCGACCGATTTCTTCGCTTGTTCTTGACCAACAATAAATTCATTTAACCGATCTACAATTTGTCGTGGAGTTAAATTAGCTTCCAATTTGTTCACTCCTATCGTTTTAATGTAATTCTTCTAACGTAATATGTAAGTTTGTATACACACAAATTTCTCCAGCAGTCTCCAATGATGCCCTTGCGATATCAGAGGCAGTTAGTTCAGGAGCATGATTTTTTAATGCGCGACCAGCGGACAAGGCATAATTGCCACCTGAACCGATCGCAATAATCCCATCATCAGGCTCAATAACCTCACCTGTCCCTGAAACGAGCAATAGGCTTTCTTTATTCATAACGATTAGCATAGCTTCAAGTCGACGAAGCACCTTATCATTTCGCCATTCTTTCGCTAACTCAACCGCAGCTCTTTGAAGGTTTCCATGATATTCTTCAAGCTTCCCTTCAAATTTTTCAAATAGTGTGAAAGCATCTGCAACTGAACCAGCAAAGCCAGCAATAACCTTTCCTTGAAATAATTTTCTAACTTTCTTTGCTGTATGCTTCATCACAACAGCATTTCCAAACGTCACTTGTCCGTCACCAGCCATCGCACACTTTCCATTATGATGAATAGCAAAAATAGTTGTAGCATGAAAATCGCTCATTTCTTCTCCTCCTTCTTTATTCGTTTATGCCCTTGGATGGTGCTGTTTATACACATCACGTAATCGTTCTTTTGTCACATGGGTATAAATTTGGGTTGTCGATAAATGCTCATGACCTAATAATTCCTGTACAACCCTTAAATCAGCTCCATTATTTAATAGGTGTGTAGCAAAGGAATGGCGGATATCATGAGGACGTAACTTCTTCTGTAATGCAGTTTGATCCATTCTCTTTTGCATAATCGTTCGAATACTTCGTTCAGATAATCGTCCACCACGGTAGTTCAAAAAAAGATGCTGATTCGAATCTTTCGTCTTTTTAAATAATTGCGCTCGACCATTGTGAATATATGTATATATAGAATCTAAAGCGTAAGAGCCTATTGGAACATAGCGTTCTTTTTGACCTTTCCCCATGAGATAAACAGTTCCAATTGAAAAGTCTATATGTTCTATGAGCAACTGACTACACTCACTTACACGCATCCCCGTCGCATATAATAATTCTAAAAGTGCTCGGTCACGTTGGTCAATTGGACGATGACCTGAAAGCCCTTCAAATAAATGATTCATTTCTTCCTCATACAAAAAGTTAGGTAATTTATGTTCGGATTTAGGTAAATGAATAAACGTAAAGACATTATCCTTTACCCTTTCTTCTCGTTGATGAAACGAGTAGAAGCTTCTTAAGGTTGAAATTTTTCTTGATACCGTTTTTCTCGCATACTTTTTTTCAAACAGCTCTGTTAAATACTTTTTTACATGATCCGAAAGAACATCTGTATAGCAGACTACACCTAACTTCTCCATAAAATGAGTAAAATGGAGTAAATCACCTTCATAATTTCGCACCGTATGGATTGAACAATTTTTTTCCATTTGAAGGTACTGAATAAATAATTGTATCCAATTCGACTTTTGCAGCATAGGACACTCCTTCACCTTCATCATAAATTGAATTTTCATTTATCAGCATTTCGAATACTATTTCAATCTAGTCGATAGTGCACATTGGTTAAAAACACCACTTCAAGTAAAAAGCTACTAAATTTTATCATGATTTAGTAGCCCTGACAATCTTATTTACACTTTTTTCACAAAATTCTGAATTGTATCTAATGCTCTTTCAGCTAATTGTTCGTATCTTTCCTTCTTATTTTTAATTCGCTTTTCCAACGGAGGTAACAGACCAAAATTAGCATTAATCGGTTGAAAATTCTTCGGATTCGCCGTTGTAATATACTGGGCCATACTTCCAATCACTGTCCATTCAGGAAAGGTAACTAGCTCTTCCCCTTTTAACAGCCTAGCCGCATTAATGCCTGCAATAAGCCCCGCTGCAGCAGATTCCACGTATCCTTCAACACCTGTAATTTGTCCAGCAAAAAATAGTTCTTCTTTATGCTTATACTGATACGTCGACTTTAATAAATTTGGTGAATTAATAAACGTATTTCGATGCATCACTCCGTAACGAACAATTTCTGCTTCCTCTAACCCGGGGATAAGTCGAATAACATCTTTTTGTGGTCCCCACTTTAAATGTGTTTGAAATCCAACAATGTTATATAACGTTCCAGATGTGTTATCTTGCCTTAGCTGGACAACCGCAAATGGTCGTTTTCCTGTTTTCGGATCCTCTAGTCCAACTGGTTTCATAGGTCCAAATAGCATCGTTTTACGGCCACGATTTGCCATCACTTCAATTGGCATACAACCTTCAAAGAATATCTCTTTTTCAAATTCCTTAAGCGGAACCGTTTCGGCAGTAGTTAATGCTTCATAAAAACGATCAAATTCTTCCTCAGTCATTGGACAATTTAAATAAGCTGCTTCGCCTTTATCATATCTTGATTTCAAATAAACCTTATCCATATTAATTGATTCTGTTTCGATAATAGGAGCCGCTGCATCATAAAAATATAAATACTCTTCTCCAGTTAAGTTGCGAAGCTGCTTTGATAATGCTTCTGAAGTAAGCGGACCTGTTGCAACAATCGTTGGTCCTTCTGGAAGCTCCGTTATTTCTTCATTAAACACGGTAACTAATGGATGGTTTTTAACCTTTGACGTGACCATCCCAGCAAATTCGTGCCGATCAACTGCCAATGCACCTCCTGCAGGGACTGAAGCATGATCAGCAGATTGTATAATAACAGAATCAAGAGTTCTCATTTCTTCCTTAAGAACACCTACTGCATTTGTTAATGAATTCCCTCTTAATGAATTACTACATACTAATTCAGCAAATTTATCTGTATGGTGAGCTGGTGTTTGTTTAACAGGTCGCATTTCATATAAATGAACATGAATTCCTCTTTTTGCTAGCTGCCATGTCGCTTCACTTCCTGCAAGACCAGCACCAATAACATTTACGTACGGTTGTGACATCTTCGTTCCTCCAATATGACGATACAATCTAATGTTGCCATTATAACATGTTCAAGGGGCCAAGCAACAAGAATACCATTCTTGTCTTAGCCCCTTTCTCATACTTTATTTAAACTAATTCGTTTCTTCACGGTAATCACACGACGAACACTCTACATGGACACCTTTTTTTGATTTCTTCTCAACGAGCATACTGTTACATTTCGGACAAGGTCTGGCAATTGGCTTATCCCATGAAATGAATTCGCATTCTGGGTATCGGTCACATCCATAGAAAATACGACGTTTTTTACTTCGACGCTCAACGATATTTCCTTCCTTACAGGTCGGACACTTTACGCCAATATCTTTGACAATCGCTTTTGTATTACGACAGTCTGGAAAATTCGAACACGCCATAAATTTTCCATAACGTCCCATTTTATAAACCATTTCATGCCCGCATTTTTCACAATCTTCTCCAGCAGGCTCATCACGAATTTCAACTTCCTTCATTTCCTCTTCCGCAACAGCTAAACGTTTTTCAAATGATCGGTAGAAGTCATCAATAATGTTCACCCATTCATTGGCACCTTCTTCAATGGAATCTAAGTCACCTTCCATTTTAGCAGTAAACTCAACGTCCAAAATCTCCGGAAAAAATTCAACAATTAACTCAAGTACAATTTCTCCGAGTTCTGTTGGGACAAAACGTTTATCTTCTAATGCAACGTATCCACGCCTTTGGATTGTATCTAGTGTAGGTGCGTATGTAGAAGGACGACCAATTCCGAGCTCTTCCATCGTTTTAACAAGCCTTGCTTCGGTGTAACGAGGTGGAGGTTGTGTAAAGTGTTGACTCGGTTCTATTTCATCCTTCTCAACCGTTTGCCCCTCTTCTAAATTGGGCAAAAATCGATCCTCTTCTTTTTTTCCATCGTCATTACCTTCAATATACACTTTCATAAAGCCTGGAAATTTGATTTTTGAACCAGTCGCTCGAAATAGCACACCATTTTGCTCGATATCAACTGACATCGTATCCATCACAGCTGGTGCCATCTCACTAGCTACCATCCGTTCCCATATAAGCTTATATAATCGATATTGATCTCTAGATAAGTAGCTTTTTATTGTTTTCGGGTCTTTATCTACTGATGTAGGTCGTATGGCTTCGTGTGCATCCTGAGCTTTCTTATCTGATTTGACTTCACGTTTACCTTGACGTGTGTACTCTTCTCCATAGGCTGCTATAATGTAAGTTCGGGCTTCTTGCTGAGCCGTTTCAGAAATACGCGTTGAATCAGTTCTCATGTATGTGATCAAACCGACTGTGCCTTCTTTACCTATTTCAACACCTTCATATAACTGTTGCGCAATCATCATCGTTTTCTTCGCTCTAAAATTTAACTTTCGAGCTGCTTCTTGTTGTAGGGATGACGTAGTAAACGGATTAACTGGATTACGTTTTCTTTCCTTCCGCTTCACAGATGTCACATTATAACGATTGGAATTAAGCTTAGATAAAATGTGCTGCACATCCTCTTCGCTTCCTAGCTCTTTCTTCTTTCCGTCTAAACCATAAAACTTAGCATCAAATGATTCTTTCCCAAGTAAAAATTGAGCTTGAATGTTCCAATATTCTTCAGGATTAAAGCTTTGGATTTCTTTCTCTCGCTCTATAATCATCTTAACAGCAACAGATTGAACTCTACCTGCACTTAATCCTTTCTTCACTTTCTTCCATAATAATGGACTAATATTATAGCCAACCAACCGATCAAGAATTCTTCTCGCTTGCTGAGCATCAACTAAATCCATATTAATTTGACGTGGTGTCTTGAATGCTTCCTTAATCGCATTCTTTGTAATTTCGTTAAAGACAACGCGACATTCAGAATGTTCATCCATGTTCAGACTATGAGCAAGATGCCAAGCGATTGCTTCCCCTTCTCGATCGGGGTCAGCTGCTAAATAAATTCGTTTTACTTTCTTTGCAGCTGTCTTTAATTCCTTTAATACTGGTCCTTTTCCTCTGATGGTAATATATCTTGGTTCGTAATTCTGTTCAACATTAACTCCCATTTGACTTTTTGGTAAGTCTCTAACATGTCCCATTGATGCTTTGACAATATATTTTTTCCCTAAATATTTCCCAATGGTCTTTGCTTTTGCGGGAGATTCTACGATTACTAAATAATCGGCCATATAAGACTCCCTCTCTAAGAATAATTAAAATCTTCCCTATTATGGAACAGGTTTTCTTCATTTGTCAAACTTCTTACTAAAAAAAATGAAATATTTCTTGCTTATAACGTAGAAATATAACGGTAATTTGACAAAATTATTCATGGAAACGAGGTAATTCTTCAAGTAAATCATGACTATTTAGGATCAATTTCGCGCCTTCTTGAATAAGTCGATTTGTACCTTTAGATGTGTCCGAAAAAATAGAACCTGGAACAGCAAAAACATCTCTACCTTGCTCTAACGCCTGATCTGCCGTAATCAATGAGCCACTTTTTTCTTTTGCTTCGACAACTATAACTCCTTGAGATAGTCCACTAATAATGCGATTCCTAGCTGGGAAATGCCACTTACGCGCAGAGGTATGGGGAGGATATTCAGAAATGACACAATTTTTTTTCGACATTTCGAGAAATAGAGCTTCATTCTTCTTAGGGTAAATATGATGAAAGCCTGAGCCTAACACCGAAATGGTCTTTCCATTATAGAAAATAGCTGCCTTATGAGCCAATGTATCGATCCCTTCAGCAAGGCCACTAACAATCGTCCAATCTTCTTTAATTAGTGGACCTACTAAATGATAAACCTTTTTGCTACCTTCGTTACTCGGTCGCCTTGTTCCAATAACAGCTATACAGTTTGAATTGAACAAATAGTCTATTTTACCTTTTACATAAAGCACAAAAGGGGGATCGTGAATGGTTTTTAATGTCGGAGGATAATTAGAATCTAAAATCGTGATCGGGATAATTTGTTGCTTTTCATACTGATGAATGAGGTTATTAGGAGGATACGCATGGAGATCATGATAAAGAGCTTTCGCACGCTGATCTGTTAATTGAAATGTCTTTTGGAGCTGCGGGAGCGTATACGTATAAATCAACTTTAAATCAGGATCTTTTTTTAATAAATAATAAAGTAATTTCCACGTTACACCTCGACAACTATGTAGATGAATTAATCGATTACGCCAATCATCCATAACAAACTCCTTTCCACCATGCATGTCATTAGATTAAGTAAAAGAAGAGGCTAAAGACATAAATGTTTTATTTTGTGAGAATCCGAACAAATAAGATGTCGATGCAAATAAAAGAGGTCTCACCTTTGCTCTTCCCCGCAGAATTCTACTCATATTCCACCCTCTAAATTCGCACAACGTTCAGATTTTCAGCTAAACACATTCGTTATGTCCCAGCCTCATTCCTCTTTCTTCTCTTTACTTAGTTGCTTTATGAGTCGTACATTTCTCTAATAAATCATTCGCTTTTAATACAGAGATAAGCGTCTCACCCATTACAGATGGCGTTTCTGCAACTTTTATACCGCAACTCTCAAGCGTTTTAATCTTTTCAGATGCTGTACCTTTACCACCTGAAATAATCGCTCCAGCATGGCCCATACGCTTTCCAGGAGGGGCTGTTTGACCACCGATAAAGCCTACTACAGGCTTTTTCATGTTTGCCTTCACCCATTCAGCCGCTTCCTCTTCTGCTGTACCACCGATTTCACCAATCATAATAACCGCATACGTATCAGGATCTTCATTAAATTGTTCTAACACATCAATGAAGTTCGTTCCATTAACTGGATCTCCCCCAATTCCTACAGCGGTCGATTGACCAATTCCGTTCGTTGATAATTGATGTACGGCTTCATATGTCAGCGTACCAGAACGAGATACTACGCCCACATGACCCTTCTTGTGAATGTAACCTGGCATAATACCAATCTTACACTCTTCAGGTGTAATTACTCCTGGGCAGTTAGGGCCTACTAGGCGTGTCTTCTTACCTTCAAGGTAACGTTTCACACTAACCATATCCATCACAGGAATCCCTTCTGTAATACAAATCGCTAAATCTAATTCAGCATCTGCTGCTTCCATAATCGCATCTGCTGCAAATGCCGGTGGAACATAAATGACAGTAGCGTTTGCTCCTGTTGCTTGTACTGCTTCTTCAACTGTATTAAACACAGGAATCCCTTCTACCTCTGTCCCGCCTTTACCTGGCGTCACCCCACCAACGATATTTGTACCATACTCTACTGCTTGCTGTGTATGGAATAATCCAGTTGCACCTGTAATACCTTGAACAATTACCTTTGTATCTTTATTAATGAGGATACTCATTCTCCACGTCCCGCCTTTCTATTGTACTAATGACACGATTTTTTGTGCGCCGTCAGCCATTGAATCAGCTGCTGTAATATTAAGACCAGATTCGTTTAAAATCTTCTTACCTAGATCAACGTTTGTACCTTCCAAACGAACAACTAAAGGAATATCTAAACCAACTTGCTTCGTTGCCTCAATAACACCTTCTGCGATAATATCGCATTTCATAATACCTCCAAAGATGTTAACGAAGATACCCTTTACGTTTTCATCTGATAGGATAATTTTAAACGCTTCTGTTACTTTTTCAGCTGTCGCGCCACCACCTACATCAAGGAAGTTTGCAGGATCGCCATTATAGTGTTTAATTATATCCATCGTCGCCATTGCTAATCCAGCACCGTTAACCATACAACCGATATTACCATCTAAAGAGATATAACTTAAATCATATTTCGAAGCCTCGATTTCTTTTACATCTTCTTCTTCAAGATCACGGTAATCAACAATGTCCTTTTGGCGGTATAAAGCATTCGAATCAAAATTTAATTTCGCATCGAGAGCCATTACTTTGCCATCGCCTGTCGTAACAAGTGGGTTAATTTCAGCAATGGAACAATCTTTTTCAACAAATACTTTGTATAGACCCATCATAAATTTAACAGCTTGACCAACTAGCTCTTTTGGAATATTAATGTTAAATGCTAATCGACGTGCTTGGAATCCTTGAAGGCCAACAGCAGGATCGACAACTTCTTTAAAGATTTTCTCAGGAGTTGCTTCAGCTACTTCTTCAATTTCGGTCCCACCTTCTTCTGATGCCATCATTACTACTCGTGAAGTTGCACGATCTAACACAAGTCCTACATAGTACTCATTTTTAATATCGCATCCTTCTTCAACGAGTAAGCGCTTTACTTCTTTACCTTCTGGACCTGTCTGATGAGTAACAAGCGTTTTTCCTAAAATTTCGTTAGCGTATGTACGAACTTCATCAAGGCTCTTCGCTACTTTAACGCCCCCCGCCTTTCCACGACCACCTGCGTGGATTTGCGCCTTCACAACTGAAACACTTGATCCTAATTCCTTCGCTGCCTCTACTGCTTCTTCAACAGAAAATGCTACTTTTCCATTCGGTACAGCAACACCATACTTACGTAGAAGCTCTTTCCCTTGATACTCGTGGATATTCATTCTCTCTCCAGCCTCCTATCAATTACATGTATGCCGTAGCATCACTTCAAGATTTGTATGAAATCCTCTACCATTTTATCATGGATTGGATTGTTATGGGAGATAAAACCCTTACAAAAAAAAAGAATTTAAAAAAATCAGCGAATTCTGTCTTTCATTAACGATTTTTATCAAACGATGAAAAAAGAACGAGCATGCGCGATGCTCGCAAAATTCATGTTTTCTTTCGTATTGGCGAATCTTCCTCGTGCTGTTTTTCTTTTTGGCTCTTATTCGATTTTTTCTTAAACAATAAAGCTTTCGCATCCATTTCTTGCACGCTATGAGGATGAAGTTCATGACCAAATTCTTGTTGTTTTTCCTCGTTTTTCATACATTCCCTCCAAATGAATCCGTCTCATAACTTATCATACTCAACTTAGTGGCGATCATTCACCGTGAGTAGAACGATGCTGATCTACTTGATAAATATATGAGAAAACCTCAGCTACTACCTCATATAATTCATTTGGAATTGCTTGATGTATCTCCAATTGTGATAATAATTCAACTAATGAAGCATCTTCCTGTAAGGGAATTGCATGCTCTTTCGCCCTAGCTATAATCTCTTCAGCTACATATCCTTTTCCTTTTGCCATAACTTTAGGAGCAGGCTCACGTGTTGGGTCATATCGAAGGGCAACAGCTTGCTTACGTTTAGAGTTTTGTTCACTCATATACGAATATCAACTCCTCTATAAGTTGAATAGTTTTGGTCATTTGTTTGTTGTTTTTGCTCTACTTCATTTAACTTTTTCCAGTTAACTGAAAGGAGCTGATACTCTTTTTGCTGTAATGCATTTTTTAACGTTGGTGTTAAAAGACTAAGCAATGAATGAGGTTGATCCTGTTCATTGTGAATCGTTACCGATACAATTCGATTTTGAATCATGACATCAACGACTGTCTCTTGCAAATGTTCTAACGTTAAATAAAATAAGATTCTACAATAATCAGGATTTAATTGTCCATCTTCATTCTTTTGTCCTTCCCATTGCATGGTCATATTTGTATGGAATGCACCTAGCTGTAAAGGAATTGAAAAAATATATTGATGAAATGACCCTAATTGCTCATGTGATAGAAGTTGCTGAGCTGTCAATTTATTCACAATTGTTGATGCAACGGTTTGAAGGTCCGTCCTCCCATTTTGTTGCTGCATCGATAGTAGCAAAGCCTTAAGGTTTTGCTGAGCGATTGTAAGGGGTGCTAGTTCATTTGCTTGAAGGTGCTTCGTTAGTACTTGTTCGTAATCAAACCCTAGTAATGAACCTAGTAACTGAAACTGAGGCATTTGCATTCGACTTCTTTCTCCCCCGTACAATTGCATAAGTAATTGCCTTTCCCCTTGAGAGAGTGCTTCAGAATGGAGGCTACTTAATCTTGACTCCATAGCATGTAGTGATGGGTGATTAGAAATTTGTCGAATAAACATTTCGATTTCACTGTTGCGCATTTGTGAAATAAACGTGGTGAATTCATTTCTTTGCCTTCCCTCTCCTACATTTGCCTCGGTGTGTCCAAGTGCATGGTAGGATTGTTGCGCTCTAAGTGCTTGTATAAGCTCTTCTTGGTTCAAATGAACCCCTAGACGTTGTAAAATCATACGAGCAGATTGTTCTTCCTTTCCCCCCTCACTCAACGCAGTGATTAGTAGTTGCTGAATAGGGGAATGTGCTGATTTTGACAAAGTCGAAGCTTGCATAATTGATTGTACTTGTTGAAGCCATTGTTTTGAGCGAGAATCACTTGATTGGCCGAGAAGCTTGATCAGTGCTTGTAATTGCTCGGATAATTCCCCTGTACTTCCACGTGCCCAATAAGCATCGAATACCGCGGGAGTTAACGGTAAATTACGCTGCACCATTTGTCCAATGAGCTTCATCGTTTTATCCGATGGCAGTGATGAATGATTTAACAGCTGTGAGCTTGCTTGAATCATCTCTCTTGAAAAGGAAAGACCTTGCCGTTGAAACGCTGTAATGACCGTTTCAGCTTCCTTGATATGAGAAGCTCCTAAATGACGCAGTAAATCTGCTATTGATGCAGCTTTCTGTTGATTAGCTCCCTTCGACTGATTAGAACGATACTCCAACACTTTCAAACGAGGTAATCCTTTACTTTCCTTCACCTCAAACCAATAACGTTCACCCGCTATTAACGATGCCTCTAATACCCCTGTCATTTTCATCCCGTTAATTTGTAAGGAGGCTAAATGGTTCGGAAATAGCTTTAGCACTTTCCCTTGGAAAATTTGACCTGGTGTGAATGAAATGGTTCGTACTTGGTGCTGAGGTGAATGAATTTGTTGAGTAGATTGAGTTGGAATCATACGACCACTCCTTTCATAGAGGCCACGGAAAAAGTGAAAATCGCACTTTTTTTCGTGGCCTTTAAGTAATGTGCGTAACCGTTGCCTATTTTGAAAAGCTTGATACGAGTGGGGTTCTCGTATCATGCTAGCAACGAGTGAAGCCATTACTCTTCTTTGAGTTACTAGAAAGGACTTTTTCAGTGCCCTTCTTTCATAGAGGGAATCAATTGCAGTTGTAAAAGTTTGGTTTTAACTTGTTTGATGCCCTCCTAATTTGCTAATAGATCAGTAATTGGTTTAAATGATTGACGGTGCTCCTTTGTAACTCCTAAACTCTCTAATGCTTCAAGATGTTCTTTCGTTCCATATCCTGCATGATTAGCAAAGCCATAACCCGGATATTGATTTTCTAACTCCTCCATATAGCGATCACGGGCTACTTTAGCAAGAACAGAACTGGCCGCAATCGATATACTTTTTTGGTCACCTTTAATAATAGACGTTTGCTTCGTTACAATCGGCAATGTCATCGCATCAACAAGTACATGGTCTGGTTCATATTGTAGCATTTCAATCGCTTGACACATCGCTTTTTTCGTAGACTGATAGATGTTCATTTGATCAATTTCAAACGCATGTACCATTGCTATCGAATAAGAAACGGCTTCCTTTTTAATTTGTTCAGCAAATGTTTCTCTTTTCGCCTTCGAAAGCTTCTTAGAATCCGTTAGACCTAATAACTTAAAATCAGTAGGTAAGATGACTGCACAAGCAACTACAGGGCCCGCTAATGGCCCTCTGCCTACCTCATCGATTCCTACAATCATATTGGATCCATTCTCACGTAACGTTTGTTCATAAACTGTCATTTGTCTGTGCATATCTTCAAGCTGTCTTTCTTTCTCTTGACGTCTTGTAAAGGTTCGTAATAATCTTTGCGCTCCTTTTCGATCATCACTTTTTAATAGTAAAAGACATTCCTCCATATCCTCATTGTTTTTTAACTTCATTTCTATTTCTTTAAGAGATAATCCCATGACTAATGTCTCCTTATGATATGTATCGGATTATTGAAACCAATTCTTAATTGCGACGTACATAGTTGTTATGTAAAAGTTGATCTTTTTTTGTATGTGTCGTTCTTACAGATAAACGTTTAACATCCAAAACCGACGCCATCTAATCAGTAAAAATGACACCTACATCCAACGTAATAGATGTAGGTGTATGTGAGTCTATTCTTCTACTCGCTCTAATGTAACCGGTCCTAACGTTCCAGCACGTAGCTCTCTTAAAATAATCTCTGCAGCTTTGTCATAATCAACGTAACCACCACTCATTAAACAACCACGCTTTTTTCCGATTTCATCAAACAATTCAATTGGATCTTCAGGAATTTCATCAAGCTTATAACGTTCTTTCAAGCGATCTTGATAATACACCTTCATTTTTTTTAAAACAAATAGGGCAATGTCTTGAAAGTCAAGAAGCTCATCTTTTATAGCACCTGTAGCTGCTAGCAGGTAACCTGTTAATTGATCCTCGAACTTAGGCCATAAAATACCTGGTGTATCTAACAATTCAAGGGTTTTCCCGACTTTAATCCATTGTTGTTGCTTCGTTACACCTGGACGATCTCCTACTTTGGCCGTTCGCTTCGACGCAAGTCTATTAATTAATGTTGACTTCCCGACATTTGGAATGCCTAAAATCATCGCCCTTATCGCTCTTGGCTTCATTCCCTTTGCTTTTAACTTTTCTATAAGGGGAGATGCAAGCTCTCGACATGCTTGGGCGATTTTTTCCGTTCCTTTTCCGTTTTGACTATTGATCACTAATACTTTCATACCCGCTTCTTCAAAATAACGTACCCACTCTGTCGTTACTGCTGGATCTGCTAAATCAGCCTTATTCAATAAGATAAGACGTGGTTTATGTGCGGTTAGCTCATCAATCATCGGATTTCTCGAAGCTAGTGGAACACGAGCATCCACTAGCTCAATAACTACATCAATTAAAGATAATTTCTCTGTTACTTCTCTACGTGCCTTTGCCATATGGCCTGGAAACCATTGGATTGTCATATCATCACCTACTCCGCCATTCTTATGTTAGATAAAGGCCAGAAAACAATATTAGCCCTCCCAATTACTTCATCCATATGAATCGTGCCAATATCTCGGCTGTCTTTGCTTCGGCGACGATTGTCTCCTAACACAAAAACTTGGTCTTCAGGAACAATAATCGCCTCAAAATCATGAGTAAGATTCTCAGAAGAGTAACTCGTTCTTAGCTCATCTAAATAAACCTCAGCAACTTCTTCTCCGTTTACATATAATATATCGTTCTCAAATTTAATTTCATCACCAGGTAAGCCAATAATTCTCTTTATGTAATCTTTTCCTGCTGGAGCGTGAAACACAATAATATCAAATCGGTTCGGATCACTAAATGTGTACGCCATTTTATTAACAATCATTCGATCACCATGTTCCAATGTGGGTACCATCGACTCTCCATCGACAATCACCGGCGCAAATAAAAATTGTCGAATGATAAACGCAATCGCAAAAGCAATAAGTATTGCTTTTATCCACTCCCATGATTCTTTTTTTCCTGCTTTTTCTTCCTCTATTAAGGTTTCTTCACTCATAAAGGCGCCCTCCATTTTCTAACTAACAAGCTTTAGTTTATCATACCTTTATGAAAATCTCATGCCAAAAATAAGACTTGTCATGGATTTTAAAGATACCTATATAAAAATGAAAAGAGGGTGTTCAAAACAAGGCTAGCACCTCATATGAACACCCTCAACTCAATTATTTCTTCTACATGCTACTTAACGAATTTCTTTAATACGAGCCGCTTTACCGCGTAGGTACGTAAGTAATAAAGCTTAGCACGACGTACTTTACCGCGACGCTTCACTTCGATCTTATCGATCTTAGGTGAATGTAATGGGAATGTACGCTCAACACCTACACCATAAGAAATCTTACGTACAGTGAATGTTTCACTAATACCAGTACCACGACGTTTAATGACGACACCTTCAAAAAGCTGAATACGCTCACGAGTTCCCTCTACTACCTTAACGTGAACGGTTAACGTATCACCAGCACGGAACGTTGGAATGTCATTACGTAATTGTTCATTCGTAATTTCTCGGATAATGTTGTTCATAACTTCCACTCCTTCCTTACAGATGCTCTTATCAGTCGAACCTGCAGCGGAACATCGTAATTACGGGCAATTAGCCACAAGCCTTATAATACCATAGCATTCATAACTTCTCAAGATGATTCATCTTTTTTTTGTGAAAATTCACGTATCCATTTCTTTTCTTCATCATTTAGCTGCTTCCCCTTTAGTAAATCAGGGCGACGGCTCCATGTTCTCTTCAATGCTTCTTTTCTACGCCACTCCTCAATTCGTTCATGATGACCTGAAAGTAATATATCCGGGACTACCTTCCCACGAAATTTAGCTGGTCTTGTATATTGGGGGTGTTCCAATAACCCCGTTGAAAAAGAATCTAGCAAAGCTGAATTGGCATTTCCTAACACCCCAGGTAATAATCGAACAATGCTATCTGTCATAGCCATTGCTCCGATCTCACCACCCGTTAAGACATAATCACCTATCGAAATGTCTTCATCTACTAGATGCTCTCTGATTCGCTCATCATACCCTTCATAATGACCACAAATAAAAATCAAATGCTCTTTTTGCGTTAATTGTTCTGCTTTTGCCTGTGTATATGGCTCTCCTTGTGGGCAAAGAAGAACGACGTGAGGGTGCTCATACTCAGATGCTTGCTTCACATGCTCGATTGCATCAAAAATAGCTGCGGTTTAAGTACCATTCCAGCACCTCCGCCATAAGGATAATCATCCACTTTTTGATGTTTATCATTGGCAAATTGACGATAATTAATCGTATTTAATGAAACAATTCCAGCCTGCTGTGCTTTTTTCAAAATCGATGTTTCAAACACCCCATCAAACATTTCAGGAAATAGCGTTAAAATGTCAATCTTCATTCAAGTAACCCTTCCATTAAATGAATCGTTATCTTTTTATCCGCTATGGAAATGTCTTTAACAACATCATCAATAAAGGGGATCAAAATGTCCTTGCCACCACTACTTCTTTGAACAACCCAAACATCATTCGCTCCCGTTTGAACAATTTCCTTTACCTTCCTATCGTTGCTCCTTGATCTGTCATAATGCTACAACCGATGATTTCATAATAGTAATACTCATCCTCATCAAGATCTGTTAAATACTGACTAGACACATATAATGTACACCCTTTAAATTTTTCGACATCATTTATCGAGGAGTAGCCTTCAAATTGAAGTAAATCAAACTGCTTATGTATGCGATGATGACTAACTGTTACGCTTACTTCCTCATTCGTCTGTAAGCGTATCATTAGTTCAGAACCTACCGCATATCTTTCATCACTGAAATCAGTTGATGAAATAACCCGCACTTCGCCCCTAACTCCATGGGTATTAACGACTTTGCCTACTCGAAACCAATCCTCAGCCATCACTTACCCTCCTTATTCGTAAGTATTGTATATTCCTCACTAAATGGATAATATATTTGTTTAAATCAATCATGATGTAACAACAGACACATCTTGTTATTTTAAGCTAAATTCAAAGACTATATTCTTAATTTGTACAAAAGGAGGTTGAGGCAAAAGTGTTTTCATAAATAAGAACCCGAATAAATACATGGCGGTGTAAATAAGACACTCCTAAAAATATAACTTCGCTTTCCGCGGGAAGCTGACGAGCCTCTTCATGCTACGCGAGGCCACTGAAAAAGTTTAGTTTTAACTTTTTCAGTGGCTTTCTTTACATCCCGCAGGAATCTTCGCATATGTCATTCGCTTCGTTCGCCCATTGTTCGAATCTTCAATTTAACACTTTCGTTATGTCCCAGCCTCAATATGTACAGAAAATGGGTGAGGATCCCCTCACCCATTACTTGCACATTACTATTCCATGATGTCTAATTGAACACGCTTATACGATGAAGGTGCTGCATAGAGAATCGTACGAATGGCTTTAGCTGTTCGTCCTTGCTTCCCTATTACTTTCCCAATATCCTCGCGATGGACATACAATTGCAACCGCAACGTCTGTCCTTCCGTGACTTCTTCAATCCGAATATCTTCTGGATGATCGACAATTGCTTTCACCATATGTTCTAGTAACGCTCTCATTAGATTCTCCTTTTCGAAGAATTACTTTTGGTTTTTGGCATTATGAAGCTTTTCCATTAAACCAGCATTTGAAAACAGGTTACGCACTGTATCAGAAGGCTTTGCACCTTTTAACATCCATTCAAGTGCTTTTTCCTCTTCAAGATCAACCTTTGCTGGCTGTGTTAATGGATTATACGTTCCAATTTCTTCAATGAAACGTCCATCACGTGGTGAACGTGAATCTGCTACTACTACACGATAAAATGGGGCCTTTTTTGAACCCATGCGCTTTAAACGAATTTTTACTGCCATTCGTTAAACACCTCCACTAAAATTTAAAATATATGATCAATTTTTATCACATACCACCGTACATGATAAAAAAGGATTTAACTAAAAAGGTAACTTGAATCCACCAAGACCTTTGCCTTTTTTCTTCCCTTTCCCTGAAGACATATTGGTCATTTGCTTCATCATCTTCTTCATATCTTCGAATTGTTTTAATAGTCGGTTTACATCTTGAATAGACGTTCCACTTCCTTTAGCAATTCGTCTCCTTCTACTTGCATTAATGATAGAAGGCTCTTGCTTTTCCTTTGTCGTCATTGAACGAACAATGGCTTCAACTTTCCCAACCTGCTTTTCATCAACTTGTAAATCTTTCATTCCCTTTTTGTTCATTCCAGGCATCATATTGAGAAGTTCATCTAATGGCCCCATATTACGCACTTGATCTAGTTGCTCGAGAAAGTCTTCGAACGTAAAATCCATCGTTCTCATTTTCTTTTCAAGTTGCTTTGCCTTTTCTTCATCAATATTTGTTTGAGCCTTCTCAATGAGTGAAAGGACATCTCCCATACCAAGAATACGGGAAGCCATACGTTCAGGGTGGAACGGTTCAAGTTGATCAATCTTCTCACCCATACCAGCAAATTTAATTGGTGTGTTCGTAACAGCCTTAACAGAAATCGCTGCCCCTCCACGAGTGTCACCGTCCAATTTGGTTAACACTACTCCAGTCACATCCAATTGTTCATTGAAGCTCTCAGCTACATTAACTGCATCTTGCCCTGTCATTGCATCGACAACAAGTAGAATCTCATCAGGACTAGCTATTTCTTTTACTTGCTGCAATTCTTGCATTAACTCTTCATCTACGTGTAAACGACCAGCTGTATCAATAATGACATAATCATGATGATCTTCTTTTGCTTTATCAATTGCTTGCTTAGCAATCTCAACAGGACTAACTTGATCACCTAGGTTGAACACAGGCATGTTAAGCTGCTTTCCTAGCGTCTCTAGCTGTTTAATTGCTGCTGGCCGATAAATATCAGCGGCAACTAATAATGGCTTACGGTTATGGTTTTTACGTAAATGGTTCGCTAACTTAGCTGTCGTTGTTGTCTTACCAGCACCTTGTAAACCAACCATCATTACAACCGTCGGGGATTTAGATGAAACGGCAATCTTACTCTGTTCTCCCCCCATCAATGCTGTTAATTCTTCATTAACAACCTTAATGACTTGCTGTCCTGGCGTTAAGCTCTTCATCACTTCTTGTCCAAGAGCTTTTTCACGTACACTTGCTATGAATTGCTTTACTACTTTAAAGTTAACATCCGCTTCTAGCAAGGCTAAGCGAACTTCACGCATCATTTCTTTAACGTCTTGTTCACTAACTTTTCCTTTACCACGTATTTTCGTTAACGTTCCTTGCAATCGCTCCGCTAAACCTTCAAATGCCATGTTGTCGCCTCCTAGTCTAATTTCTCAAGAGTGTCAAGCAGTGACAGAACCTCTTCAGGAGTCGCTTTTTGATGAATCAATGTTCGTAACCTCGCCATAAGATCTGTACGCTGCTCAAATTTGAACAAGAGCTTAAGCTTATTCTCATATCCTTCAAGCATCGCTTCTGTTCGTTTAATATTATCGTAAACAGCTTGGCGACTAACGTCAAATTCTTCAGCAATTTCACCTAAAGAGAAATCATCTAGGTAGTAAAGTGACATATACTTACGTTGCTTCTGTGTTAGTAACGACTGATAAAAATCAAACAAATAGTTCATTCGGAGCGTCTTATCTAACACATCATCAACCCCTTGTTAAGTGATTTCCCTTTACGAATCATTATCTTACACGAATGAAAAGTATGTGTCAAGTTTTTTTCTTAACAAGTACTATTTCCCTTCTTGATCCTGCTCTTCAATCACTTCTTTAAACAGGCCATACACAAACTGTTCCGCATTAAAAGCTTGCAGATCGTCAACCTTTTCACCTAATCCAACAAACTTCACTGGAATATCTAGCTCATGTCGGATCGCTAGTACAATTCCACCTTTTGCTGTACCATCTAGCTTTGTCAAAACAATGCCTGTAACATTTGTTGCGGCGCTGAATGATTTTGCCTGTGAAAGAGCATTCTGCCCTGTTGTCGCATCCAATACGAGTAGCACTTCATGAGGAGCACCAGGAACCTCTCTTTCGATCACGCGTTTCACCTTTGCTAGTTCGTTCATTAAATTCACTTTATTTTGTAACCTTCCAGCAGTATCACAAAGTAAGACATCAATATTTCTTGCCTTTGCCGCTTGTAGAGCATCATACATGACAGCAGCTGGATCAGACCCTTCCTGGTGCTTTATAACATCAACACCTACACGTTCTCCCCACACTTCAAGCTGTTCAATCGCTCCAGCTCTAAACGTATCACCCGCTGCAAGTAAAACTGATTTCCCTTCTTCTTTCAATTGGTTCGCTAACTTCCCAATTGTTGTCGTTTTACCTACACCATTTACTCCAACAAAGAGGATGACACTCATGCCATTTTCATTTAATTGTAACGCCGTTTCATCTTGCTTCTCTAATAAACCTGCTAGCTTTTCTGAAATAATCGGTTGAATATCCTTTGTATCTTTAATGTTTTGAAGTCTAACCTCGTCCTTGATCTCATCAATTAAATCCATCACTGTTGTTACACCAACATCTGATTCAATTAAAATCTCTTCTAGCTCTTCAAAGAACTCCTCATCTACTTTGCGATAGCGTGAAACGAGCTCATTCATTTTACCGACGACCGAATCTCTTGTCTTTTCTAATCCTTCTTTAAACTTGTCTGTCACGTCTACTGTTTGGTTGGTTATTTTTTCTTTCAGTTTTTTAAAGAAACTCATGTGCTCACACCTAACTTTCTATTAATTCTTTCGTTTCCTCCAGCCGGACAGAAACGAGCTTTGAAACACCTGATTCTTCCATTGTCACACCGTAGAGAACATCTGCTTCTTCCATTGTCCCGCTTCGATGTGTAATAACAATGAATTGAGTCGCTTCACTAAATTCCTTTAAAAATTGTGCAAATCTACTGACATTTGCTTCATCTAATGCTGCTTCTACCTCATCAAGAACACAAAACGGAACAGGCCGTACACGTAGTATCGCAAAAAGTAATGCGATCGCTGTCAATGAACGTTCTCCTCCTGAAAGCAAACCTAAGTTTTGCATTTTTTTTCCTGGTGGCCGTGCCATAATTTCAACACCTGTATCAAGTAGGTTGTCTGGCTCTGTTAGAACTAAATCGGCTTCACCACCACCAAATAGCTTTTTGTATATCACTTGAAAATGTGAGCGAATATGAACATACGTATCGTAAAATCGTTTCGTCATTTCTTGATCCATTTCAGTAATAACCGTATGCAGTGTCTCTTTAGCTTCCTGCAAATCCTTTTGCTGTGTCGTAAGAAAATCATAGCGTTCACTCACACGTTCATATTCCTCAATTGCACCAATGTTTACTGTACCTAATTCATCAATAGACCGCTTCATTAACCTTACCTTCGTCTTCGCTTCATTGGCATCAATTGTAAGCTGATAGGCCTGTTGTGCAGCTTCAAAGGAAAGCTCGTATTCCTCCTGGAGAGAAGATAAGCGATTATCTAGATCGACATCCATTCGATTAACCTTTACTTCAATCGACGTACATTCATTGCTAACAGCAGACTGTAATTGTTGTTTTTCCTTTTGCGCTTGTTCTACTTGTACTAATCGCTGCTCTTGCTGTTCTCTTTCTTCGCGCAATGATGTAATTTGTACAGTTAATTCTTGCTTTTTTAGCCTGCTTTCACTAATCATTTCATTAATGTGATCTTCCCCATTCGTACGGTCAGACATTTCATGAAGTAAATCTTTATATTGATCATTAAGGTCACGATATTCACTCTCAAATTGTTCTTTCATCGTCCCCCAATAATCGACCTGTGACGAAATCGCTTGGTATTGTTCTTTTATACGCGCAAGTTCAATTTTTCCAGTCGTTAATTGTTCTTGTAATGTTTCCTCAGATTCTTTTTGTTCTTTTTGTTTTCGCTCTAATGCCTTTACCGTTTGTTCTAATTGCTGACCTTTCTCTACCATAACGTCATAGGTTGAGTTTAACGTTTGAATCCGTTCAGTCATTTGACTGATCTCATTCGTAAAGCTATCTTTTTCTCGATCGAAGCGTGTAAATTGATCTTTTGTCAATTCCAACTCTCGCTCAATGACTGTAACGTGAGATTTCATCTCCTGCCATTCTTGCCTAATGGTCTCTCCGCTTCCTCTTAATGATTCTCGTTTCTCCATTAATTGTTGAGAAACATTTTTTAACTCCTTCACTTCCTTTTCTAATGAATCGGCGACTTTCTTTAGATCTGAAAGCTTATTTTGTAAATCTTCTAGTTCTCGTTTACGACCAAGAAGTGGTGTTTGCTTTTGTTTCACTGCCCCCCCGGTCATCGAACCACCTGTATTAACAACATCTCCTTCTAATGTCACGACACGAAAGCGATGTCCAATCCTCTTGGCTAACTCATTAGCAGCCTGTAAATCTTCAGCAATAATAACATTGCCGAGCAGATGCTCTAATACAGGTCGAAATCGCTCATCCGAACGTATAAGACTTGCTGCAACACCTAAGAAGCCTGAATGTTCACTCAAAGCCTGTACTTGGGCTGCTGGTATCGTCCTTGCCTTTAATACAGGTAAAGGTAAAAATGTCGCTCGTCCAATTCGGTTCAGTTTTAAATATTGAATCGCCTTTCGTGCATTCTCTTCACTATCAACAACAATATGTTGTGTTGCTCCACCTAATGCAATTTCGATCGCCGTTTCATATTGCTTCGGCACACGTAATAATTCAGCAACAGCCCCGAGTATCCCTGTCAATTTACCATTTCGTTCCTTTAGGATTTCCTTAACACCATGAAAAAAACCAGAAAAGTCCGATTGCATTTCCTCCAATACATCTGCACGTGATTGGAGCTTTTGCTGAAGCTGAAAGGTTTCATACAGCTTTGATTCTTTCTGTTGATACATCGACTCCTGCTTTTCAGCTTGACTCGAAATTCGCCGATATTCGTCCGTTATTCGCTCCAACTCTCGTTGCTTAACCGACTCTTTGTGCTTAGCTTCCTCAAGCTCATTTAGCCACTTTTGATGAACTTGAACAATATCTTCATTTTCTGTTAACAAACGTTGTTGCTTCTTTTTTTGATGATCAATTTGTTCTTCTAAGTAACGTTTTTCATTACGAATACTCGCTTGTTCATTCAAAACTTCTATATAGTCTGATTTTAATTGATCCATTTCCTCTTCTAAATCGGTTGCAGAACGATTAGCAAGCTGCTCCTTTTCTGAAACAGTACGCTTAAATTCATTTAAACGAGATCGAATTTCTTGCTCTTTCTTCTGCTCTTCTTCGAACTTTTTTTGTGCTGACTCTAATTGCTCTTTCTTTTCAGCAATCGATTTCTCTAACTGCTCTTTATGTTGTGATGCATTTTTCCGTCGTTCTTTTAATACTTCTTTACGACCTTCATTTTTCTCTAACTCTTCACTAGAATGAAGGAGTTCATCCTGCATATTAGATAGACGTTGACTCATATTACTTAAGTTCTCACGTACCTTAAGACGCTGCTCTTCTAAATCAGTCAACTCTTCATTTAGATGTTGAAGTTTCTCCGTCTCTGTCGCCAGTTGTTCTTTTTTTAATAGCCAATTCTCATGTAATTGCTCAATTTCAAACACCATTAAGGCAATATCTATTTCTTTTAATTCCTCTTTAATCGCTAAATATTCCTTCGCAAGTGAAGCTTGTTCCTTTAATGGCTCCACTTGCGACTCAAGCTCATGGAGAATATCCTCCACACGAAGTAAATTATCTTGTGTCTCGGTTAAACGTTTCTCGGCTTTGACTTTTCTCGTTTTATATTTCAAAAACGCCGGCGGCTTCTTCAAAAATGACACGACGATCTTCAGGCTTATTGCTTAAAATTTCTTCTATTTTCCCTTGGCCAATGATTGAATAGGCTTCCTTTCCAAGTCCAGAATCAAGGAACAAATCAACAATATCCTTTAAACGACAAATCTGCTTATTAATAAAATACTCACTATCACCCGACCGATAAACCCGCCTCGTTACACTGACTTCACTATAATCGATCGCTATGTATTGATCCTCATTGTCTAGTATTAAGCTCACTTCAGCATAGTTTAGTGGTTTACGACTATCACTTCCAGCAAAAATGATATCCTCCATTTTTGCTCCTCTTAATGACTTCGCCGATTGTTCCCCAAGAACCCAGCGTATACTATCTGAAATATTACTTTTCCCACTTCCATTTGGTCCAACGACTGCCGTTACACCTGGAACAAAATCAATATTCATTTTTTCAGCAAATGATTTAAATCCGACGACCTCTAGTCGTTTGAGGAACATAGTCTTCTCCTCCTAACTATGTATGACAACTAAATAATTTTATCATATTAACAAAAGAATTGACATATAGAGGTTGTTCAAAATGGACGGTTTTTCCCTTTTTGAACATCCTCTAGGCAATGAGTGTAGTCGCTACATCGTTTAAAGTCTTGTGGTGAGTGTTTTTTTCGCCACAAGACGAGTAGCAAACGAAGCCATTGCTTGTCAAATCAAAGATACTGAAAAAGTTGATTTTTACTTTTTTAGTGGCCTCATAAACCCGAACTTTTTCACTACCTTCTTTTTCAATGTAAATTGGATTTAGAGAGGACAAAGTGGAATAGCTATGGTACGATGAAATCACTAGAAATGAGGAGTGAGATCATGAATTTAGATACTCAATCGAGAGAAAACATTGAATTTATGCTTGACTCAATTAAAGACAAGCTACAAATTGTAAATGCTAGCGCATTAAATTCAAAAAACTTCGACACTGAGCAATATGACGATTTACGTGATATTTATGAGCATGTCAAAAAACAGTCTAGTTTTTCAGTAAGTGAATTGGATGCAATCGTTACTGAATTAGGACAACTACGAAAATAATGCAAGTTATTGTTAGGAGAGGCTGGGACAAAAGTATCCAAGCCTCTATTTAGCATTTTTCTTTGTTTTTAAAATGCTCCATAAACACCCCATTGAAATGATCAGACTTTTATTTAATTGTACTCGTTTCATGGTAAAATAAATTTGGGACAATAATTGAACAGTTACAACAAGTATATAGGTCTGTTATTTATACTGGAGGATGTAGCAATGGAAAATTTGGATTTCAAAAAAAAGTTAACGATTATGGTCGCTGTCATGTCTGCCCTTCTTTTTGCTGCTTTAAACATGACAATTATAGGAACGTCATTACCTAAAATTGTTGCTGATATTGGTGGAATGGATTTTTATAGTTGGGTGTTCACGATTTATATGTTAACAGCTAGTACAACCGCTATACTAGTTGGTAAATTATCTGATATTTATGGTCGCAAGCCATTTATTTTAACTGGTATTGCCATCTTTACAATTGGTGGCTTACTAAGTGGCTTTTCAAATACGATTATTCAACTCATTATTTTCAGAGGCATTCAAGGTTTTGGTGGAGGCATGATTATGTCATCTGCTTTTACGACAATTGGAGACTTATTTTCACCTCGTGAACGAGGTCGCTGGCAAGGATTAATGGGTGGTGTATTTGGAGTTTCTAGTTTAATTGGTCCAACATTAGGTGGTGTCATTGTCGATAACCTTAATTGGTCATGGGTATTCTGGATTTTTCTACCTGTTGGTGTTTTTGCATTCTTGATGATTCTCAGACTGTACCCTCAAGTTGAGAAAAAAGCAGGCGAGAAAATTGATTATTTCGGATCAATAACATTAGCTGTGGCTATCCTTTCATTATTGCTAGCAGTCAGCTGGGGAGGGAACGATTACGGTTGGACTTCCATTCAAGTCATAAGTATGTTCCTAGTATTCTTCGTATCATTCTCACTTTTTCTATGGATAGAGCAACATGTACCAAGTCCTGTTGTTCCTCTCAACTTATTTAAAAATCGTATCGTTTCTGTTTCGAATTTAGTTTCTTTTTTATCAGGGGTTGGTATGTTTGGAGTCATTATGTACGTTCCTTTTTTCGTTCAAGGGGTTTTAGGACGCTCAGCTACAGTTTCTGGATTAACCGAAATCGCTATGACTCTGTCGATGGTCGCCTTCAGTACAATTGCCGGGCAGCTCATTACGAAAACTGGGAAATATAAACACTTTGCTTTAATTGGTTTTCTACTATTTTCTATTGGCCTTTTTCTTAATTCCACTTTATCAACTGAAAGCTCACTAATTACACTCATTTTTTACTTAATGATTTGTGGTATAGGCCTTGGTTTAACGATGCCGATTTTTACTTTAACCGTGCAAAACGCAGTCGAACATCGATATTTAGGTGTCGTAACAGCAACTTCTCAACTTTCTAGACAAATGGGAGGAACAATTGGCGTCGCTTTACTTGGTACGATTTTAAATGCTCGTATGGGAAAACAATTAAACGAAATGAGTATCCCAACTTCATTAGAGGGAATGTCTATTGATCCCTCTCAGCTAATGAACCCTAGCTTATTAATGGAACCAGGAGAAGTTGAATTAATCCGAAGTCATGTACCGCATGAGTCCATCGCTATCTTTGATCAACTTCTCTCTTCCTTACAAGAAATGTTAAGTGCTTCTTTATCCTCTGTATTTCTTACAGCATCCATTATAATAGGCTTAGCCTTAATCGTGACAGGCTTCTTAAAAGAAATCCCACTTCGAGAATCGAATGAAGAAAAGTCGATGTGATGATAGCTACACTAGCTACTCACATCGACTTTTTTAATCGTCGCGATCACGATCAGACTTTTCCAATTCAGCTATTAAAATATGCTGAGGCATATGCATATTTTGCTACAGTGGGAGCTTTAATTTTTCTGACCAGCTTATGCGATTATCGACAGGCTGAGAGTCACTCTATGACTAGCTCCATTATTTTAACTTTTCTTTTTCATTTACATTCATAAGTGCTTGTTGAGCAGCATGTTGTTCAGCTTCTTTCTTTGAGCGCCCTGTACCGACTCCAAGAGTTTCCCCATTTAATTGCACCTCTGATACAAATTCACGATTATGGGCAGGCCCACGCTCTTGAACGATTAAATATTGGATTAAACCGAGGTTATCACGTTGAATAAATTCTTGAAGCTGACTTTTAAAATCCATCATATGAGAAAAAGCACCATCGTTTATCTTAGGATAAATCGTATGATTTAGAAATTCTAAAACCGTATCAAGTCCTTGATCAAGGTAAAGAGCACCAATAAATGCTTCAAATACATCGGCTAATAAAGCCGGTCTTGCTCTTCCACCTGTCATTTCCTCGCCTTTTCCTAACAACACCATCTCCCCAAATTTTAACTCTTGGGCAAATAGAGCTAGAGAAGGTTCGCATACAATAGAAGCACGGAGCTTTGTCATATCTCCCTCACTCATCGTATTAAATTGTTTAAATAAAAATTGAGAAACAGATAGTTCAAGAACAGCATCACCGAGAAATTCTAAACGTTCATTATCTTGACAAGAAAAAATACGATGCTCATTCACATAGGATGAATGGGTAAAGGCTTGAATTAATAATTTACGATTATCAAAATTTAATTGCAATCGCTCCATTAACTCATCAAACTTTTGCTTTTGATCTTTTGAAAGCACCATTTTACGAGGTGCACGTCTACGATCATGCTGGTACCTAGCACGTTTTGAAGGTCTTGAAGATTGTGGCATTCATAAACCACCTCCGTCTTTTTCTAACACAAAAAAATAACGTAGCAATCTTTTCTTAATAAACAGTAGAGGTTGGGACAAAAGTGTTTTAATCAATGAGAAATCGAACAAATACACAGTCGTGCAAATAAACCACTCCTGACATTCGTTCGCTTTCTGCGGGAAGCTAGTGAGCCTCCGCGTTCTACGCACAATGTTCGAATTCTCAGCTAAACACTATCGTTATGCCCCAGCCTCCATGCCTTCCTATTAATTACGGCTGTTTATGTAATCAACGACATCTCCAACCGTTGAAATTTTCTCCGCTTCTTCGTCGGAAATTTCTAGGTCAAATTCATCTTCTAGCTCCATTACAAGCTCTACAACATCTAATGAATCTGCACCAAGGTCGTCTTTAAATGAAGCTTCTGGCTTCACTTCTGCTTCTTCAACACCTAGACGATCAACAACAATCTTCGTAATACGTGATAAAGTATCTGCCATTTTCGTTCACCTCCTCTCAAGAGTACCATTCTATCTTATGGCATAACCATTCCGCCATCAACATGTAATGTTTGTCCTGTCATGTAATTCGCATCTGAACTTGCCAAAAAGCGAATGGTATTGGCTATATCTTCAGGCTTACCTAATGTTGCCAGCGGAATTTGATTTAACAGCTGAGCTTTCATGTCTTCTCCTAGCTCATCTGTCATATCCGTTTCAATAAAACCTGGAGCAACTGCATTCACATGAATATTACGGTTAGCTAACTCCCGTGCAAGAGTCTTTGTTAACCCGATTACACCCGCTTTCGCTGCGACATAATTCGCTTGACCCGCGTTTCCTAAAACAGCTACTACCGAAGCAACATTAATAATACGACCATATCGTTGCTTCATCATTTGTCGACTAACTGCCTTTGCACATTGAAAGACTCCTTTTAAATTCGTATTGATCACATCATCCCATTCGTCATCCTTCATACGCATTAGCAAGTTATCTCGTGTGATTCCAGCATTGTTAACAAGAATATCGATACGCCCGAATGCATCAACTGTTTGCTTAATTAACGCTTTCACTTGTTCTCCATCAGCAACGTTTGCTTGAATGGCAATAGCGTCAACTCCAAACCCTTTAATCTCCGCGACCACCTCTTCTGCTCTTGCTTGACTACCTGCGTAATTCACGACAACATTAGCCCCATTACGTCCAAGCTCAAGTGCCGTTGCACGACCAATCCCACGAGAAGCGCCTGTCACAATCGCTGTTTGACCTTGTAGCATTATTCACTCACTCCTTCTAATTGCTCCTTGACTTTCATAACATCTTCTTTTGACTGTACAGAGATCGCTTTTACTTTTCTGTTGATCTTTCGAACTAGCCCGGTTAAAACATTACCGCTTCCTATTTCAACAAATGTGTCGACACCATTATCTAATAAAGTGTGAATCGTATCCTCCCATAAAACAGGCGAATAAACTTGCTGAATCAGGTTCTCACGAATGGCTGAAGCATCATTGACCGCAGTCGCAGACACATTAGCAATCACAGAAATGTTTGCATCTTCTATTTCTAACTTTTCTAGCACCGTTGCAAGTTTCTTTGCAGCTGGTTTCATTAACGACGAATGGAACGGTCCGCTCACTTGCAATGGTAACACACGACGTGCTCCTTCTTCTTTCGCTAATCGGCTAGCCTCTTTTACACCAGCAGCAGAGCCTGAAATCACAATTTGTCCTGGACAATTTAAATTAGCTAGCTCAACTATTCCTTTATGTTCCTCGGCTCTCGTACAAATTGTTTCTAATGTAGCACGTTCCAAACCTAATACAGCGGCCATTGCACCTTCACCATTTGGTACAGCTTCCTCCATAAACAATCCACGTTGACGCACCGCATAAACGGCATCCTCGAATCTCATCGCTCCTGCTGCAACTAAAGCACTGTACTCACCAAGACTGTGACCAGCAACAAAGTCAGCCGTTAAACCTTCTTCCTGCATTATTTGAAGTAGTGCCACACTCATTGTAACAAGTGCTGGTTGAGTATGTTCTGTTTTCTTCAACTCTTCTTCTGGACCTTCATACATAATCGTTGATAACGAGTAATCAAGAACGTGATCTGCGCGTGCAAAACAATCAGAATCTACATCCTTACCCATTCCAACTGATTGTGATCCTTGCCCCGGAAACAAAAACGCTACCTTCCCCATCATATCTCTCCTATTCTTCATTTACTGATTTAGCTACTTCACTTTTAATGATTGTTACCACCTGCTGATCAACCATCTCATACGCCTGTCTAATAGCATGAAAAACAGCCGTCTCATC
The DNA here is from genome assembly GCF_000513115.1 of Halalkalibacter hemicellulosilyticusJCM 9152. Lineage (GTDB taxonomy): Bacteria > Bacillota > Bacilli > Bacillales > Bacillaceae_D > Halalkalibacter > Halalkalibacter hemicellulosilyticus. The sequence goes on along the minus strand of NZ_BAUU01000003.1, from coordinate 95,805 downwards.
TGAAGATCCGTGAGCTTTAATCACGGGTGCTTTTAAACCATAAAGCCCAGCGCCCCCATATTGCGAATAGCTCATTTGATTTTTTATTTTTCGAAAGCGCGGTTTTAATACTGCCGCAGCCATTTTTGAAAAAAGTGAGCTTGTTAATTCTTTCTTCATAATCGAAAAAAGAGCTCCAGCAGTCCCCTCAATGGACTTTAAAACAAGATTTCCAGAAAATCCATCACTTACAACGACATCGGCAACTCCATTAAGTAAATCTCTTGCTTCTATATTACCAACAAAATTGATGTTAGCATTCTCAAGCAATGAAAAGGTTTCTTTAGTAAGCTCATTTCCTTTTCCGTTTTCAGTACCTACATTTAATAAACCAACGCGAGGTTGACGAACATTTCGCACCATCTGCATATAAGTGTGACCCATTATAGCATATTGTACTAAATGCTGAGGCTTAGCATCCATGTTTGCCCCAACATCAAGTAGTAAAAAGCCTTTTCCATTTAGTGTTGGTAACATTGGTGACAAAGCCGGTCGATCAATTCCTTTAATACGGCCAACATGTAACAGGCCAGCTGTCATTAAGGCTCCTGTATTACCAGCAGAAATCGTTGCATCCGCTCTTCCTTCCTTCACTTCTCTAACAGCCAATACCATTGATGAATCTTTCTTTCTTCTAACAGCTGTCGTCGGCTGATCCGTATCCTCAATCTTTTCAGTCGTATGTAAAATCGATATTCTCTCTTCTTTAATTAAATATTTCTTAATCTCTTCTTCGTTACCAACAAGCGTTATTTCCAAATCGGAATAAGTTTGAGCTGCTTTTTGAGCAGCCTCTACTTGAGCTTTAGGCGCGTTGTCGCCTCCCATTGCATCAATTGATATTTTCATCATGGTCTCTCCTTTTAAGAATCCTTTACCGCTGATCGGAACATGACAAACTCTCCTGAAAATACTAACTCATCTCCGACATAGCTTTTCACGTGAACGATCGTTCGTTCACGTTGCTTTCCTGAAACACTCGCTTTAGCAATCACGCGCTCCCCAGCTTGTACTTGACGCGAGAAACGAATATTAGCTTTTGCCGTTAAAGCCATTTCATCATTAATAATAGCAACTGCCAAAGAATTGGCCTGCGCGAACAGGTGATGTCCTCGAGCTATTCCCGTGCGCGCAAACACATGCTCCGTGCCGACATCTAATATAGATATCGCACGTTGGTCAAGTTGAAGGTCGACGATCTCTCCTATCACTTCATCGGGTGCAAGTGCTTTTAACTCATCAAGTTGCTTTTGAGCCACTCCTTTAATACGCTCCCTCAGTTCAGGTATCGATAATTCTAATCGGTCAAGCCGTATCGTTTGTATACTAACTGAAAATGCTTCTGATAAATCCTCATCGGTTAAAAATGGATTTAACTGCAACATTTCCTGTAAACGTGTTTGGCGTTCCTTCTTTTTTAATTTCATCGGTTTCACCATCCACACTATTCACTTTTATTACTAGGTACTAAGAGTAGTATATAATTGGTACAAGTTGATTTCAATAGTTAATCAATTTTTTGCCCATCCAATACACCTTCTTTTTCTAAATACTCCCGAAGTAAGGCGAATTCTTCTTCCTTCCAAAACGAGGTAGAAAAAATAAGTGATTGTGCATCTTGCCTTGCCACTTCTAATGCTCGATAATCATGAACGACATCGGCTACTTTAAATTCAGGCAACCCACTTTGTTTAGATCCAAAGAAATCTCCTGGCCCCCGTAATTCTAAATCCTTTTCAGAGAGTACGAAACCATCATTCGATTCGGTCATAATCTTCATACGTTCTTTTCCAATTTCCGACTTAGGGTCAGCTAGTAATATACAGTACGATTGAGCATCGCCTCTTCCAACTCTTCCTCTTAGTTGATGGAGTTGAGCAAGCCCAAAACGCTCTGCATCATAAATAATCATCACTGTCGCATTCGGAACGTTTACTCCAACTTCTACAACAGTTGTTGACACCAATAGTTGCGTTTCGTTTTGACTAAATGCATTCATTACCTCGTCTTTTTCGCTCGGATGTAATCTCCCATGCATTAATCCGACTTTCCATTTCCCTTCAAAATGCTGCTGTAACAATAGATGAACATCAATTGCATTTTGAACGTCAAGCTTATCAGATTCCTCAATTAATGGACAAATGACATATACTTGTCTACCTTTATTTAGCTCTTTTTCAGTGAAATCTAATACTCTCGTAAGCATATCAGGCTTAGCCCAATAAGTCTCTATTGCTTTACGTCCCGCCGGCATCTCATCAATGATCGAAACATCCATATCACCAAATACTGAAATAGCCAATGTTCTGGGGATAGGAGTAGCCGTCATAAATAGAACATCCGGGTGTTGTCCTTTATCACGAAGTATCCTTCTTTGATTAACGCCAAAGCGATGCTGTTCATCAGTAATGACAAGCCCTAACTTTGAAAAGTGTACATCATCTTGAATGAGTGCATGTGTCCCTACAATGACTTTTGTTGACCCTGATAAAACATTTGCTAGTAAGTCCTTTCGATTACGCCCTTTTACCGATCCAGTTAACAATTCTACTTCTATGCCGAACGGCTCAAATAATACTTGTAACGATTGAACATGCTGCTCAGCTAAGATTTCAGTTGGAACCATAAGGGCTGCTTGATAACCAGCTTCAACAACAGCATACATAGCGATTGCTGCCACAACTGTCTTGCCTGATCCAACATCGCCTTGTAATAACCGATTCATTTGATAAGAGGATTTGATATCTGCAATAATTTCATCCTTTACTCGACTTTGTGCACCTGTAAGTGGAAAGGCCAAATGCGAAACAAACGTTTGAACCGCTTCATCATTTATATTTAAGCTCTGACCATTTGAGTGTTCTCGTGACATCTTTCGAAAAGCTTGCATTTTTAATTGAAAGAATAAAAATTCCTCATAAACGATACGTCTTCTTGCATGCTTTAAAGACTCATGACTAGAAGGAAAATGCAACTCCTGTATCGCTTGTGCTTTATTCGGAAGCTTATATGCCTGCAAGTAAGAAGCTGGTATCGGGTCAATGATTTCACTTTTATATTGAAGGAGAGCTTGTTGAATATACTTTCTCATTTTCTTAATCGTTAATGAGCCTGTTGTTGAATAAATAGGCATTAATGTTTGTTCACGTTCTTGCTCACCTTGCTTAAACTCCGACGCTGTAATCATTAAACGGTGTTGATCCCATTTACCCGTTACAGTCGCTTTGGCACCTACTACAATTTGCTTCTTTAAAAATGCACGATTAAAAAAAGTCACTGTTGCCAATACGCCATTTATTAACATCCTAAAAGATAGACGATTTTTCTTTTTTCCATAATACCTAATAGAGGGCTCAGTTTGAATCGTACCTATGACTGTCACTCGTTCCTCATGTTTCACATGATGTAAATCTTTAATTTGATAATCTTCATACCGATAAGGAAAGTGCTCAATTAATTCAGCAATTGTATGAATTCGAAGGTCAGCAAGCTGAACTGCTGTTTCTTCACCTATCCCTTTTACCTCTGTTATAGGTAAATGTTGCATATCCCTTCACCTCATTTCTAACAACCATTCAAGCTTATTTTAACATATCTTTTCTGAAGGAAGAAAAAGGAGTGATCCAACTAACGCAAGGGAAAAAACTCAAGGCCACTCATTTGACTAACAATGGTTTCATTTATTGCTTGATACACTATTTCCGATCGTATCAAGCATTTACCGTTTCGCACATCGCTTAAAGGGCACTGAAAAAGTTAAAAATCAAACTTTTTCAGTGCCTTGATAACTCCTTTTACAAACATTTATATCATTCAACGACTTCATTCTTTGCCCGAGTGATTGAAATGGCGATCGTTCCAGGCCCGACATGTGCCCCAATGACCGCTCCAATAGATGTAATCACATCACTTTGAACATTAAACCTTTGCTGGCAAAGTGACAAAACATCACGAGCATATTGTTCATTAACTGCATGAGAAATACCTACATGTACAGGCTCTCTCCCAAATTGTTCATCAAACACTTCAAGTATTCGATTTAGTGCCTTCTTTTGACCTCTAGCCTTTTCAAATGAATACACTTCTCCTGCTTCATTTAATGAGAGAATCGGCTTAATTTTCAACATTGAGCCTAATAATGCTGATGCTTTACCAATTCGGCCATTTTTTTGCAAATATTCTAATGTGTCGACCATAAAATAAACGGTTGTATCGTTAAGTAACTCCTCTAACCTCGAAAGACAGTCCTCTAAGCTCTTGCCTGACTTTGCATATTTCGCTATTTCGACAACGATAATGCCTATCGCATATGAAGCTCTCTTTGAGTCAATCACATGAATCGAATCCATTTCCAAAGCTTGCTTTGCAATGGTTGCAGCCTGATACGTTCCACTTAATTTAGATGATAAATGTATAGAAATAATTTCGGTATCCTCGTCTGACAACGAACGATACAATTCCTCAAATTGATAAGGAGTCGGTTGAGAGGTTGAAGGAATGACATTACGCTCTTTAACATATTCATAAAATCGATCCGCAGTAAGTGTGACACCATCTTCATAAACTTCTTCATCAGAAAAAATAACATTCAATGGCACTACGGTAATTCCTAATTCTTCGGCTAACGTATTGGGGATATCTGCGGTGCTATCTGTCACAATTTTAATCGTAGACATTTCCGACAACTCCCTTTTTGTATCATTATTTTATTCAACTGACAATAAATAAGAATAAAGTGGCTGATCACCTTGATGAACATCAACTTCTACATCTTCGTATTTCTCTTCAATGTAGTGAACGATTTCCTTTGTTCCTTCATCCGTCGCATCTTCACCTTGTAATAACGTCACAATTTCTGATTCTTCATCAATCATGTCATCCAATAAATCTTTCGTGACTTCAAGTAGACTTTGTCCAGAACTAACAATCTTCTTATCTGCAATGCCCATGTAATCATCTTTTTTAATTTCTACACCATCAATAGTCGTATCTCGAACGGCATACGTAACTTGTCCAGATGTAACAGATGTTAATGCAGCTTTCATTGTATCTTGATTATTCTCAAGTGATTGAGATGGGTTAAATGCTAATAGTGCTGCTAACCCTTGTGGAACTGTTTTAGACGGGACGACGCTAACATCTTCTCCAGCAACTTCTGCAGCTTGTTCTGCAGCCATAATAATATTACCATTATTCGGCAAAATTATAACTTTTTTTGCATTGGCCTCTTTAATCGCCTTAATAATATCTTCGGTGCTAGGGTTCATCGTTTGTCCACCTGGAATCACAACACTAGCTCCTAAGCCTTTAAACAGTTTCGCAATTCCCTCACCCATCGAAACGGTTACAATACCATACTCGCTTTGATTTTGAGATTGACTAAGTTTTCTTTCTTGTTCATGGTGTTGTTTTGATTCTTCTAATAAATTGGTATGCTGCATTCGCATATTTTCAATCTTAATGTTAACAAGCTCACCAAAACGTTGTGCCTTATTTAAAACCTCTCCTGGATGCTCTGCATGTATATGTACTTTTAATAAATCTTCGTCTGACACAACTAATAGTGAATCACCTAACTCACTTAATTCTTGGCGAAAATCAGGTTCATTAAAAGGGTGTGTCGCTAGCTTATCGTCTGCAAATTGAACCATCACCTCTGTACAAAAGCCAAATTCAATATCCTCAGTAGCAAGATGACTTTGAGCATTGTGATGTTCTACTTTTACGAGATCATCCATAGACGGTGCTTCTTGATTCGTAGTTGCAAGCTTTTCTCCTTTTAACACAGCCAAAAAGCCTTCATAAATGTATACTAACCCTTGTCCACCAGAATCAACTACACCAACCTCTTTTAAGACAGGTAATAGATCAGGGGTCCTCTTTAATGATCGGTTAGCTTCTTCCAATGTAGCCTCCATCACATGAACAAGGTTTTCATCCTTTTGCGAAGCCTTCTTAGCTACCTTTGCTGCATCCTTTGCAACCGTCAAAATGGTACCTTCCACTGGCTTCATTACTGCCTTATATGCCGTTTCGACACCATGTTGAAGCGCCAGCGCAAAATCTTCAGAAGTGACAGTCTGCTTCCCTTCAAGTTCTTTTGAGAAACCACGAAATAACTGTGACAAAATAACACCAGAGTTCCCTCTTGCCCCCATTAACAATCCTTTTGCAAAGGCAGAGGCAACTTGACTTGCATTTCCATGTATTTGCTGCTTTACTTCTTTCACTCCTGAAGTAATAGAAAGATTCATATTGGTTCCTGTATCACCATCAGGCACAGGGAATACATTTAATGCATCCACAACCTTAACATGATTTGTTAAATTTGCTGCTCCTTCGATAAACATGTGAGCAAGCTTATTTCCTTCAATTCGCTTCATTGCCACGAACATTTCCTCCTAACATCTTATGGGTTCGTGACGCGGACTCCTTGAACAAAAATGTTCACAGAATCTACATCTAGCCCTAACATTTGATCTAATTGATATTTTACTTTCGTCTGTACATTATAAGCTACCTCTGATATTTTCGTTCCATAGCTCACAATAATATACATATCAATATGAATTTGCTCCATTTCTTCACGGATAACGACTCCGCGCCTGAAATTTTCTTTTCCTAATAAATCAGATAAACCGTCTTTCAATTGTTTTTGCGATGCCATTCCAACAATGCCGTAGCAATCAATAGCCGCCCCACCTGCAATGGTCGCAACAACATCCTTTGATACATCGACAGTTCCTAGTTGAGTTTTCATTTCAATTGTCATTGATCGAACCTCCTCATTCCTTAACATCCATTAGTAATGTTATTTTACTATACAATCCTTCATTTTAAAAGCAAATCTCGGATTTGAACTGTCAAGCAAGATTACTTGATAAAGTTTTCAGTAAGTTATTGCAATCGATCATGTGCTATGCTACTATATCTAAGTATGAAATTGAGCGTTTCGCATCGGAAATAAGGAGGTGCATATGATGGCACGTAAATGTTATATTACTGGTAAGCAAGCACGTAGTGGCAATAAGCGTTCTCACGCTCTGAATAAAACAAAGCGTCGTTGGGGTGCAAATGTACAAAAGGTTCGTATCCTTGTAGATGGTAAGCCAAAACGTGTTTACGTATCTACTCGCGCACTTAAATCAGGTAAAGTACAACGTGTGTAATAGGCTTTATAAGCCCCTTACACAGAGGGTGTTCCATAAGTTCTATATGAGCTTATGAAACACCCTCTTTTCATTATCCTTTTTTAAATGAATTCAATACCGCTTTGACAATACCGCCTAAAAATCTTGGTAGCTTAATCGTGTAAAATTTCATAGCTCCTCCTCCTCAACATAAATAACCAAATGAATAAGGTTGTTGCTGATTGCTAAAGGTGAAACTGCTTACGATACAATTGGGCTTGATCAAGAATGACACGAATCATTTTGATCATTAGAACGACCTATCCTCTTTCAATTATATGCGTGAACAAGATTCTATTCCCCATTTTTTCAAATTCATTTCATATTAAACTTAACTTTATTCCTTCACCTTTAAACATATGCCCTCAATCCACAATATATGATGATTCTTATTGAAAAGTGACCTATAAGAAATCCACCGTAGCGAAGGCCACTGAAAAAGTTTGGTTTTAACTTTTTCAGTGGCCTAAAGCCTTCTTATTATTTACCTCTTAAAACTTCTATTGCTTGTTTACGGTCATTCATATTGTAAATTGATGAGCCTGCAACTAAGACGTTCGCACCAGCCTCTATGCATTGCTTTGCAGTTTCTTCATTCACACCACCATCTACTTCGATATCAATATCCAGCCCTCTTTCTTGTGTAAGCGAATATACATCTTGTATCTTACTTAATACAGCAGGTATAAATGTTTGTCCACCGAAGCCTGGATTGACCGTCATAAGTAATACAAGGTCAACATCATCAATAATGGTTTCAAGTATAGAAACGGGGGTAGCAGGATTAAGGACAACACCTGCTTTAATTCCTAAATCTTTTATATGATGAATCGTACGATGAAGGTGAGGACAAGCTTCTACATGGACCGAAATAATGTCTGCTCCCGCTTTTGCAAAAAGTGGAATATACTTATCTGGATTTTCTATCATTAAATGAACATCTAGTATTAGACGTGTAACAGGCCTTATTGCTTCAACGACTAGAGGGCCTATTGTGATATTCGGAACGAAATGACCATCCATGACATCAACATGAATATAATCAGCCCCACCCTTTTCTACATCTTTAATTTCTTCACCAAGCTTTGCAAAGTCCGCTGATAAAATGGAAGGTGCTATTTTTACCATATTATTAATACCTCTTTTTTTGATTTTTTATCTCTTCTAAAAACTGTAGGTAATGCTCAAAACGCGATTGAGCAATCTCCCCTTTTTCATATGCTTTCTTTACAGCACAATGTGGCTCAGAGCTATGTGTGCATCCTCTGAACTTACATTCCGTAGATAACTCTTTCATTTCAAGAAAATATAGAGATAACTCCTCCGGCAATATGTCAACAAAGTCAAGAGAACTAAATCCAGGAGTATCAGCAACTAATCCACCCGCTATCGGCAGCAGTTCAACATGCCTCGTTGTATGCTTCCCTCTTCCTAAATGAGAAGAAATTTCATTCGTTTCAATATCGAGATTTGGATCTAGAATGTTCAATAATGACGACTTCCCAACACCTGACTGACCTGCAACAACACTCATTTTCCCCTCTATAAAAGGCTTAAGGTCATTAATGTCACTTTTTTCATTCGTAGATGTAAAAAGGACCGTATAGCCAATTGACTCATATAAAGATTTATATGTATGCAATGATACAAAGAGCTCTTCATCAACTAAGTCAACCTTGCTAATAACAAGGAGTGGTTTAATCGCATTCGCTTCAATATGAACAAGAAAACGATCCAATAGTAGTAAGCTAAAATCAGGTTCTAAAGCAGAAAAAACAAGGATAGCCTGATCAATATTCGCTATCGGAGGACGAACTAATTCATTTTTCCGCTCAGAGACGTCTAATATATAACCATCTGTTCGATTTTCAGCTTCAAACTCAACTTCGTCACCTACTAATGGTTTGATTTTTCGTTTTCGGAAATTCCCCCGTGCTCGGCATTGAAACAAACCATCTTCATTTTTCACATAGTAATAACCACTTAAGGCTTTAATAATCTTACCCTTCGCCATTCAAAACCTCCCATTTAGAATAATCAAAATGATTTTCACCTTGGACGAGGGTGGGACAAACGTTTTTATGAATGAGAATCCGAACTAATACGTGACGATGCAAATTAACCAATCTTGAAATATACTTCGCTTTCCGCGCGAGTCTATGCATATTCCACCCGCTACGTTCTAAGATGCTTAGATTCTCTGTTAAACACTTTTGTTCTGTCCCAGCCTCATTCCTTAACAACCATTATAAACCATTAACTTCATATCATGTTCTCGTTTTAGTATTGTTTAGTCATCATAATGAAATACATCTGATTGTTCAACTAACTCTTCATCTACATATACATCATATGATCCAGGATATGATGAGCTGACTTCCAATTGAATGCGGTAGGTCACTGTTTCACTAATCTGTTCTTCAACATATACTCGATCTTCTCCTTTTGTTGAAGCATCACGATATACAATTTTAATGCGATAAGAATTATTTCCATTTTCATCTTCTACTACAATACGGTAATTTTGTGAGAAGAACTTTGATGGTTCTACTTCTGGTTCAGGTTCTGGTTCAGGCCCTTGAGAAATGACGACAATGACATCATCTCCTTTTGATAACATTGTGAAAGCACCCGGATCCTGCCTAATGACCCGGCCTTCTTCTACCGATGATGAATATTCTTCGACGAAATCACCATTCAGATCGACTTCAGCAAAATAGTCCTTTACAGCTGATTCTTCTAGGCCGACAAGGTTTTGTAACCGAATTGGCGCTTCAACACTATAGGTTAGTGTCACCGTCGTTTCTGCTGGCACAACCATGTCCCCTCCACTCGGGTCTTGCTCTAACACAATTCCTGGTTCTTCCTCATTTGTTTCACGTGCATCTCTTTTAACTGTGAAACCTTGACTTTCTAATAATGCTTCAGCACGATCTATATTCGTACCAATGTAATCATCAATCTCCATTTCTTCTTGACCTAAAGAAACAAACAAAGTAATAGGTGCTTGCTCCTTTACCATTGAGCCAGGCAATGGATTTTGTCGAACAACGTGTTCATTTGGAACTGATTCATGGTACACATCTTCTCGTTCGGCTATTAACTTTAATTCAATTAACTCCTCTTCCGCATCCTCAAAAGGGATTTCAGTAAAATCAGGCACTTCTACTTCATTGACGTGTAATAAACGCGGAATCACGGTAAATGCAATAATAATTGATCCTAGCAATATCGCAATGACCGTTAATAGGATGATAAGTTTTTTATTTTTTTTCCTTTTTTTCTTATTAGGAGGTGGCGTTGTCTCTTCTTCCGTTTGTTCTTTTTCTTTTTCGACTGGTGCTTCAATCGTTTTTTCTAAATCCTCATCCTTAATAACTGGAATGACTTTTGTCGCTTCTTCATCAACTGCTTGGTTGTATGGTTCTTCTTCTAGTCTACTAGGATGCAATACAGTCGATAGATCCTCCTCCATATCTTGAATCGAATCATAACGCTTCAATGGATCTTTTTCCGTCGCTCTTTTGATCATATTATCGATACTTTGAGGTAATTGTTCATTCAGATCTTTAATAGAAGGAGTATCGTGCTGTAGATGCTTAATAGCAATTGAAACAGCTGTGTCACCAGAAAATGGAATCCTGCCCGTGACCATTTCATAAAAGACAATACCTAATGAATAAATATCAGATTTAAACGTTACTTGACCTCCACGTGCTTGCTCAGGTGATAAATACTGAACCGATCCCATAACTGAATTTGTATGGGTAATAGTTGCCGCAGATATAGCACGTGCGATACCAAAGTCTGTCACCTTTAAAAGCCCATCATGACGGACTAAAATATTATGGGGCTTAATATCACGATGAACAAGTTGATTTGCATGAGAATGAGAGAGCGCGGAAAGCATTTGTTCCATGTAGCCAACCGCTTCCTCGACATCAAGTGCTCCCTTCATTTGGATCAACTCTTTTAACGTTTGTCCCTCAACATATTCCATCACAATATAATACGTATCATCTTCTTCACCAACATCATATATATTGACAATATTCGGATGGTTCAAACTTGTTGCAGCTTGAGCTTCTCTGCGAAAACGATGGATGAATTGTTCATCACTCGAAAATTGTGGTTGCAGGACTTTAACAGCAACTTCACGATCAAGGATGACATCATGTGCTTTATACACATTTGCCATCCCTCCTCCACCAATTTTTTCAAGAATGTGATAACGTCCACTTATTCGTTGTCCATTCATTAGCTCGAACTCCCATCGGACCTTACTAAAGACATTGAAATGATGGCAACTGTAATGTTGTCTTCGCCACCACGTTCATTAGCAAGTTGAATCAATTTATTTGCCTTTTGTTCTATTTCCTCATGCGCTTGTAGCTGTTCCTCAATATCCTCTATTGAAAGCTTATTTGTCAAACCATCTGAACAGAGAAGAACGTAATCACTCTCGTCTGCTTGAAAGGTAGAAACATCTACTTTTATATCAAGCCCTGTACCAAGTGCACGTAAAAGTACATTTCGACGTGGGTGATGCTCTGCTTCCTCTTCTGAAATTTGTCCGGTATTGACAAGCTCCTGTACGAGTGAATGATCGTTTGTCTTTAATTGAAAACCATCTTGATTTTGTACATAGGCACGACTATCACCGATATGAGCAATCGATACATATTCACTCGTACATAAGGCGACTACCAATGTCGTCCCCATACCTTTACATTCTTCATGTTCGTTTGCGTGGTGAAATAGCTTTTCATTTAATTTGTTAAAATGATCGATTAGCCATTTTTCTGATTCATCGATCGTCATCTTTTCTTCCTTTTGCTCCCAAAGAGAACGAAAATAATCTGTTGTCATTGAGCTAGCAACATCTCCTGCTTGGTGTCCTCCCATACCATCAGCTACAATAGCCAAAATACCAACGTTATTTTTAAAAATACCGCCACTATCTTCATTATGTGGTCGCACCATTCCAGAATCTGTTTGAAATGCAAACTCCATCTCCTAATCACCTCTTCTCATCTCTAAAACACCCGAATGGTGTTCGTTCAATCTTTCACCTTTTCAAAACAGGCAATAAAAAAACCATCTGTTTCAAAATCGTGAGGCAAAATGGTAACCATTCCTGTCTTAATACGCCCACTTTCACTAAGCTTCTCAGGCAACCTTGCTGGTAATGATTGATCTAACTGAAACTCCGGATGATTCTTTATGAAATTCTCGACTGTTCCTTCATTTTCCTCTTTATCAATTGTACATGTACTGTAAAGGATTTTTCCACCTTTTTTCACGTGCTTACTCAACGCAGAAAGCAATTCCATTTGAACGGACTGAATCGCTGCAATATCTGAAGGTTTTTTGTTCCATTTAATATCAGGCTTGCGACGAATCACCCCAAAACCTGAGCACGGTGCATCTACTAATACACGATCAAATTGCTTCTCTCCGACATATTCATCAATCTTCCTCGCATCAAAGGCCACTGCCTTCACATTTGTTAATCCAAGACGGGCTGTTTGTTCACGAATAAGAGAAATTTTATGCTCATGTAAGTCAAATGAGTACAAGCGACCGACGTTATTCATCCTTTCTGCAATATGAGTCGTTTTTCCACCTGGTGCTGCACAAGCATCGATAACTTCCATACCTTCTTTCACATCAAGTGCTCTTGCAACGAGCATTGAGCTTTCGTCCTGAACCGTAATCAGACCGTTTCGATATGCATTTGTAGTGAAAACATGTCCAGTCTTTACAATTAATCCGTCTTCAGACAAATGCCCTCTTTCTACAACAATTCCTTCGTTTTGCAGTGCTTCTAAAGCATCTGCTACTGTTGATTTCATTCGGTTTACACGAACCGTGACTGCTGGGGGACGATGACTCATTTGACAGATCTTCATTGTTTCTTCTTCGCCATATTGCTCAATCCATCTCGAAATGAGCCATTTGGGAAAGCTTAACTCAAGTGCCATAGCTTTTTTCTTGTTTTTTATAGAATGAAACTAGGGCCCCTGACGTTGAAAGGAACGTAAAATACCATTCACCATCCCACTAATTCCTCGATGACCACGTTTTGAGGCGATCGTAACCGCTTCATGGATAACGGCTCTATCAGGGACACGGTCTAAAAATACCATTTGATAAACTGATAAACGTAATAGAACGTGAACCCATTGCTCAATTGATTCAAATCCATGTTTAACATATGGTGTTAAATAATAATCCAGTGTATTTTTCCGTTGAATGGTTCCATAAATCATTTCTGTCATCAAGCCTACATCCTGCTTTGAAAAATGATTTTCTTTAACTTTTTGATTTAATAACAAATGACTGTAAGCTTGATTCTCTTCCACTTGTAATAAAGCATCTAGTGCCACTTCACGTACGAGCTTACTCATCTCCAACCCTCATTCCAACTGTAAGAGATGCCCCTGCACCTCGGATAAATGCTGAACCATCCATCCTTTTCTTACCTGCTGGTTGTAAATCAGTTATTTTGATAGAAGTTGTATTTCCAGTAGCAACGATTATTCCATCTTCCTCAATTCTTTCAATAACACCTGGTTCAAAGTTTCCTTGTTTTGAAACCTTCTCTCCCCACCACACTTTAAGACCTTTATCATTTAACTTTGTGTATGCAACTGGCCATGGATGGAGACCTCTAATATGATTATAAATTTCTTCACCTGATTGCTCCCAATTAATCTTCTCCATTTCTCTTGTAATGTTATGAGCAAAAGTCACTTGAGATTCATCTTGTGGGATCGCTTTAGCCTTGCCACTAACGATATTAGGAATAGTTGACAATAGCAGCCTTGCCCCCTCTTTACTTAACTTATCATGTAATGTTCCAACATGGTCATGCTCTTCTATTGGAACCTTCACATAAGAAAGCATATCTCCTGCATCTAATTTTTCAACCATGTACATAATCGTTACTCCTGCTTCCTTTTCACCATCAATAATCGCTTGATGAATCGGGGCACCTCCTCGATACTTCGGCAATAACGAAGCGTGTACATTAATACAGCCTAACGTTGGATATTCCAACAATTCTTTCGGCAAAATTTGACCAAAGGCCGCCGTTACAATTAAATCTGGCTCAAATTCAAGCACCTTTTCCACCTCTGGCATATCCTTTACCTTTTCTGGCTGTAATACAGAAATTCCATGTGCAAGTGCTTCGACTTTAACTGGAGGGGGGGTTAGTATTTTTTTTCGCCCTACTGGACGATCTGGTTGCGTAACTACTGCAACTACTTCATGATTTGATTCTACTAACGAACGTAATACAGGAACCGCAAAATCCGGCGTCCCCATAAATACTATTTTCATTTTTTAACCGCCTTCTTTCTTCAATAACGATCTTTATGTAAATAAATATGGTTGAAGATCAATAGTTAGCTGTAAGCCTTTATTTAACTCACGCTGATAGTGCTCTCTAATTTCAACTAACACCTTTCTAAGCTTTGGTTCGTTTTTGTATTTTATCATGCATTGATAACGATATCTATCCTTTATACGCGCTAACGGAGAAGCAACAGGCCCTAACACAGTTGTTTCCGTTGATAATTCTCTTCTTAAAAAAGCAACCACGGTTTCTGCAACATCTATCACCTTCATTAACTCTTGGTGAGATATCGTTATAAGAGTCATATACACATAAGGAGGATACTGTCCAAACTTTCTTTGGTTCATTTCTGTTTGAAAAAAAGCTTGATAATCATGTGCTTTAACAAGATCAATACTATAATGTTCTGGTGAATACGATTGAATGACAACTTCACCAGTAAGTTCATGGCGACCTGCCCGTCCACTGACTTGTTCGAGTAATTGAAACGTTCGTTCTGCAGAACGAAAATCAGGAATATGAAGCATTGAATCCGCTGCTAATACACCGACTAATGTAATCGATGGAAAATCTAGTCCTTTCGCAATCATCTGTGTCCCAAGCAAGATATCAGCTTGTTTTTTTTCAAATGCTGATAATAGCCGTTCGTGTGACCCTTTTTTACGTGTCGTATCAACATCCATGCGAATCACTCTTGCTTCTGGCAATACTCGAGTCAATTCTTCTTCAACCTTTTGAGTACCTGACCCAAAGAAGCGAATATGCTCACTTCCACATGATTTGCACGTACGTGGCATAGATTCTTCATGACCACAATAATGGCATTTTAACCGATTTTGACTACGATGATACGTAAGTGAAATATCGCAAGATTCACATGTGGCAACATATCCACAATCTCGGCACATAACGAACGTAGAATGTCCCCTTCGATTTAAGAAAAGCACGCTTTGTTCTCCATTAGCTACACGATCTTTTAATTTTTCAAAAAGAACTGTAGAGAACATCGAACGATTACCCTCTCGAAGCTCCTCTCTCATATCGACTATATGTACTGCTGGCATTTTACGATTCTGAACTCGTTCATCTAACGTTAATAGATGATAGACTTCTTTTTTCGCGCGTGCATACGTTTCAAGCAATGGAGTAGCACTACCTAATATAACAGGGCATTGATGATATTGCGCACGCCATATAGCAACATCTCGAGCATGATATCGTGGATTCTCCTCTTGCTTATAGCTTGTTTCATGCTCTTCGTCAATGATAATCATACCTAAACGATCAAACGGAGCAAAGATCGCCGAACGAGCACCAACAACAACTTTCACTTCTTTTCGTTTAATTTTTCGCCATTCATCATACTTCTCTCCCATTGATAAGCCAGAATGCAAAACGGCTACTTCTGAACCAAAACGACCTTTAAACCGATTCACCATTTGTGGTGTTAACGAAATTTCTGGCACGAGCATAATCGCCTCTTTTTGAAGATCTAGCGCTTGTTGAATAACTTGTAAATACACTTCCGTCTTACCACTACCAGTCACACCATGTAATAAAAAAACATCATGCTTTTCTTTTTGGATACAAGGATTCACTTGATCTACAACCTGTTGCTGCTGATTCGTCAATTTTAATGGCTCTGTTCGTTCAAATTGCAGACCAGATAAGGGGTCTCGGTAAACCTCTTGATCAACTTCCTTAATAATTCCTTTTTCACGCAAAGGCTTTAATGAAGCATGTGTTGTTTGTCCTTCTTCTAATAAAGCTTGAATCGAAATAGGAGCTGGCTGTCTACTTAAAATATGGACAAGCTCTATTTGCTTATTGGCTCGTTTCGTTAGCAACGATAAAGCTTGTTCTAATGACATGTTAAGCTGAACTAAACGTTGCGTTTTCGTTTTTCCTTTCTCAAGTACAACATACTCTACTTCTAACGTGCCCTTCTTAACCTCCGCCTGTACATCAGATAGAACGGAAGCACCCTCTTTTATAAGATCATCCCATTGATAGACCTTCCCTTGATCAAACAATCGCCGTAGATGAGGGGGGAGGCTATCTATTTCATTCGCTTTTAATTGCTTTCTCACCTTCGTTCTTAAAGCAGCGGGAATCATTAATTGATAGGCAGAAACTTTAAAGCTAAGAGTTTCTTCAGCTAACCAATTACCTAGCTGAAGAAACTCATCAGCTAAAATCGGCTCAGCATCCAATAACTCAACAACGGCTTTCGTTTGCTCATACGACGATTGCTCAGAAATGGACATAACAAAACCTTGTATTTTTCTAGGGCCAAATGGTACGACAACACGCATACCTGGTTGAACAATACTTTTCCAATTATCAGGAATTTCATAATCAAATTGACGATCAGTTTGAGCAGATGGAACATCAACAATGACTTTGGCATACATCTTAGTGCACCTTCTTCATGTACAGCATTGTCTCTTCTAAAATACGAAAAGCCGCTTCCTGTTTCGAAAGCAATGGAAATGGTTTCATTTCACCGTTTCTATGAATAATGGTAATTTGATTTGTATCACCTTTAAACCCAGACCCTACTTCACTTATATTATTAGCTACGATTAAATCTAAGTTCTTCTTTTCAAGTTTCTTCTTCGCATACTCAACTACCTTTTCTGATTCCGCAGCAAAACCAACGATTACTTGTGAAGGTGATTTCTTTGTAGAGATCGTTTGAAGAATATCAACGGTACGTTCCATTTCAATGGACCATTCATCTTGCTGTTTCTTTCTTTTTTGATCATATACGACTTTCGGAGTATAATCAGCCACTGCTGCTGCTTTAATAAGAATATCTGAATGTGTAAATGCCTCATCAACTGCATGATACATCTCCTCTGCCGACGTAATGGCAACGACTTTAACTCCAGAAGGATATTGTAAGGAGGTCGGGCCGGAAATGAGCGTTACTTCAGCTCCTAATTGTTTCGCAGCCTCAGCTATTGCATAACCCATTTTTCCTGAAGACTGATTAGTAAAGTAACGTACAGGGTCGATTTTTTCTTGTGTCGGCCCAGCAGTAATAACGACTTTCTTACCTTGTAGTAATTGTGAGCGATTGAAATGCTTATCTAATACATCAAGAATCACTTCAGGCTCTGCCATTCGTCCTTTTCCAACCCATCCACAGGCAAGATACCCTTCTTCTCCTTCAATAAATGAAAAACCATCTTGTCGTAATAAAGCCATATTACGCTGGACTGCCGGGTGTTCATACATGTGAACATTCATGGCCGGTGCAATATAAACCGCTGCCTTTGTTGCAAGGAGGCTTGTCGTCACGAAGTCATCAGCAATTCCTTGAGCGAGCTTAGCAATGATATTAGCTGTCGCAGGAGCGATTATGATCACATCTGCCCAATCGGCCACATCAATATGAGCTATTTTCTCAGGCTCTGGTTCAGTAAATGTATCAACATAAACAGGCCCACGTGATAATGCCTGAAAGGTTAAGGGCGTTACAAATTTTTGTGCAGACTCAGTCATCATCACTTTCACATTTGCACCTTTTTGTACGAGCTGACTCGTTAAGTTTGCAGCTTTATAAGATGCAATTCCTCCTGTAACTGCTAGTACGACATTCTTCCCCTTCATTTTTCGTTTCACTCCTTAAAAAATCTATCTTCTTATTACAACTTACTCGCAGCTTATGTGAAGCTTCTTTTTCTCTTAAATGAAAATGAGGTGTCTCAAAGGTTTGCAACCTTATGAGACACCTTCTAATCCCTTTAAATATGCTTACCGTATTCTTCTCTGATCGCTTCTATGCGTTCATAACGTAAGTGATCATGGACAATCTCTTCTAATGCCACACCTACCGGCTTATAAGATACGGGTCTTTCAACAAGGGGAGTACGCTTTTCATTTTCACGAATTTCTCTAGCACGTTTAGCTGATACGGTTACAAGTGTATATTTCGAATCCAATTTTTCAAGCAATGAATCAATCGATGGATATAACATTAATTTACCTCCACAAGTTCCTTATATTTTTCAATTAATCGTTCTCTTTTACAATGTTCCGCTATAACTATTGACTTAATACGTTCGACCGCAAGCTCCACTTGGTCATTTTCCACAACATAGTCATAGTTTTTCATCATATCAATTTCTTCTTTTGCAACATTCATCCGTTCATTAATGACATCTACTGTCTCCGTGCCACGACCGACAATACGATTTCGCAATTCCGCTAAACTCGGTGGCATGAGAAAGATGAAGACACCTTCTGGAAACCGCTCCTTCACCTTTAATGCTCCTTGTACTTCTATTTCTAAAATAATATCTTTACCATTGTTTAACGTTTCTTGAACGTAATCAATCGGTGTACCGTAAAAGTTACCGACATATTCTGCCCATTCAAGTAATCGATCTTGTGCAATCATTTCTTTAAATTCTTCTCTTGACTTAAAGAAATAGTTAATGCCATTCACTTCACCATCACGCGGTGCCCTCGTTGTGGCAGAAACGGAATATTGAATATCAGTTTCTTGTTCGCGCAAAGCTGAACATACTGTTCCTTTTCCAACACCAGCTGGACCAGACAATACAAGTAAAAGACCTTTCTCTTTTCTCATGAGTACCTCCTACATCTATGTAGCCCCTGTCCTACTTATTAAGACTCTTCAGAACCTTCTTCTTTTGTTGTTAATCGTTGTGCCACTGTTTCTGGTTGTACCGCACTTAGAATAACGTGATCACTATCCGCAATAATAACCGCACGAGTGCGTCGTCCATATGTAGCATCAATTAACATATTTCGGTCGCGCGCATCTTGAATGATTCGTTTGATTGGTGCCGACTCTGGACTCACGATCGAAATAATTCGATTTGCTGAAACAATATTTCCAAAGCCGATGTTAATTAATTTTATATTCATATAGACCCCCACTTTTGGAAAGGCTCTTTTCCCCTCCATTGTTATCCAAACTATTCTTACTATATACGAAATGGCTGAATATTTCTAGATTATTCTATATTTTGTACTTGTTCTTTCACCTTTTCTAGATGACCTTTCATCTCAACCACTTCTTGTCTAATAAAGGAATCACTCGCCTTTGAACCGATTGTATTCACTTCCCGATTCATTTCCTGAATTAAAAAATCCAACCTTCTCCCAATAGGTTCACTCAATTGACAATAACGATGAAATTGTTGAATATGCGTCTTTAAACGAACCATTTCCTCACTTATGTCAACTTTATCCGCTAACAACGCTACCTCCGTCAAAATACGTGACTCATCTATTTCATGACTGGCAACTAACGTATTGATTTGAGCGTGTAATCGATTTTTATATTCATCTAATAATCGAGGAAGCACTTCTGCAATACGATCACAATGATTAGTCACTTGCTCAATCTCGTGCTTAATATTAAGCAACAAAGCGTTTCCTTCCTGTTCCCTCATTGTCACTAATGATTGTAATGCTTGATCCACTCCTTCTAGAACATAGCGCTCAAATTCGTCAGTAAACGACTGCTCTTGATGAGCAATACGCACTAACGATTCATTCATGAGCAATCGATTAATATCTAATGGAAGCGAATTTTTTTCTTTTTTTCGAATCTCATGAAAGGTCGCTATATATTGATCAACTAATAATTCGTCTACTTTTAGTTCTTGACTTGCCCCTAACTCACCCTCTATTCGAACAAAAACCTCGACTTTTCCACGAATGATTAAACTCTTAACCCTTTTTGCAATTGCATCTTCAAGAGATGGTGCTGACTGAAACAGTCGTACCTGACAATCAAAAAAACGTTGATTGACCGACCTCGTTTCAATGACAATTTGGCATTCTCCGTATTCAACTCGAGCAGAACCGAATCCTGTCATACTTTTCATATGATCACATCCAATTGATATTCTAACGAAAACAACAACATTCAACAAGGCATTTAACGATATTCCTTCATTAGTATTACGATATGAAAGGTCCATTCACAAGAAACATGCTCGTAAATGGACCTAGATGTGTTCATTTAACTATATCGAAATGAAGGTCAATGTGCAATTTTCACCGTCATGAGCCTTTCATTAAACGAAACCCACCTAATACAACGGTCGGAATGGAAGCAGAACCAATTATTAACAACCATTCTCTTGCAGATAATGAGACCGTATGAAAAATAGTCTGTAATGGCGGATAATAGATGACAATCAGCATTAGCAGAACTGAAATGGCCACGGCAACTAGTAAGTATTTATTTTCAAATGGGTTACGATGATAAACCGAATATTCACTCCGACAATCAAAAACATGAATGAGTTGAGCCATAACAAGTGTTACAAATGCAACAGTCTGTGCTTTTATTAAATCAGCCGGGTCATTTTGGAGTGTCAGCCAAAATGCAGCTAGTGTAACAACACCAATCATAAAGCCACGACTAAGAATTTTCCACGTTAAACCACGAGCAAACACACCCTCGTTCGGTTTTCGTGGTGGCCTTTTCATGACATCTCCTTCTGCTTGGTCCATCCCTAATGCCATCGCAGGAAGCCCATCTGTAACTAAATTAATCCATAAAATCTGGATAGCTACTAAAGGTAACGGCATACCTAACATCATCGCAAATAACATCACTAATATTTCTCCAACATTCGATGCAAGCATATAACGAATAAATTTACGAATGTTCTCGTAAATATTACGCCCTTCTTTTATAGCGGCTTTTATTGTCGCAAAATTATCATCACTCAAAATAAGCGAGGATGCTTCTTTTGCAACATCTGTACCAGTTATCCCCATTGAAATACCAATATTAGCTGCTTTAATGGCTGGTGCATCATTTACTCCATCTCCGGTCATCGCAACAATATGTCCTCTCGCTTGCAGTGCCCGTACAATTTTAAGCTTATGTTCAGGTGAAACACGTGCATAAACGGCTATATCTTCTACATTAGCTTCGAGTTCAGAAACAGAGAGATGTGAAAGCTCTCTCCCAATAAGACTTCTACTATGACCCTTGTAAATCCCTAGCTTTTTTGCAATTGCAATGGCTGTTTCTTGATGATCACCTGTAATCATCACTGTTTTAATCCCGGCTTGATGACACTCCTTTATTGCACGCTCCACTTCTGGACGTGGAGGATCAATCATGCCCTGTATTCCGACTAATGTTAATCCACACTCAGCTTGTTGATCTACATCACACTTTTCGTTTTTTCCAAGGGGACGATACGCGATGGCTATCGTACGAAGTGCTTTTTGAGCCATTTGGACAATAACATTCTCTGCTTCTCTTTTTCGTTTGGATGTGAACGCTTCTTCCTGAGATCCGTAAATAACTTTTGTACATTGCTCAAAAATCACATCTGGAGCACCTTTCGTAATAACATATCGCCTTCCATTTTGATCCTTCACAATAACAGACATCATTTTTCTTGTCGAATCAAACGGAAATTCTTTAAGCCTTTGATAAGGAACTTGTAGTCCTTTATGACTATACCCTGCTTTTTGTGCAGTCACAATAAGGGCACCTTCTGTTGGATCACCATTTAACACATAATCGTCTACTTTCTTTCTCATCATACCTACTCTTCGTTCCCGCTTCATTATTGTGGCATTGTTACATAACATTCCATAACTCACTAACTGTTGTAGCTGCTGTTCCTTGTTGACATCTACAATTCTACCCTCATGCATAAATTTCCCTTTTGGTTCATACCCACCCCCATCAACATTCCAATAGTTGCCGCCACTCCATAGATCCGTAACCGTCATTTTGTTCTGGGTCAATGTTCCAGTTTTATCTGAACAAATGATCGACGCACAGCCGAGTGTTTCAACAGCAGGTAACTTTCGTACGATAGCCTTTTGTTTGATCATCCGTTGCACGCCTAACGCAAGAACAACCGTTACAATTGCTGGTAAACCCTCAGGTATCGCAGCAACCGCCAACGATACTCCTGACAGTATCATTGTATACACTTCATGCCCTTGCCAAACCCCTATCAAAACAACGAGCGCGGTGAGAAAGAGTGCGACGATAATTAATATTTTTCCGAGTTGCTCAAGCTTAAGCTGTAATGGGGTCATTAACGTTTCGGTTGATTGGAGTAAGTGAGCGATTTTTCCCATTTCTGTTTTCATACCTGTTGCAACGACTACTCCGACCGCACTTCCTTGAGTAATCAATGTACCCATAAATGCCATATTAGTCATTTCAGCTATTTCAACGTCTTGTTCGTTTATTAACTGTGCCTTTTTATCGACAGGCACAGATTCACCTGTCAGTGATGACTCCTCTATCTTTAACCCTGATGCCTCAATAATACGAATGTCTGCTCCAACACGATCTCCACTTGCGAGCTTCACAATATCACCTGGCACAACCAACCTAGAAGGGATTAGCTTCCACACTCCATCTCGTTTTACATACATTTGTGGAGCAGATAACTCCTTTAAAGCATCTAATGACTTCTCTGCCTTTCTCTCTTGTACAAAGCCTAAGATCCCATTTAATAGCACAATGATTAAAATCGTAATTGCATCAATAAATTCACCTAATAATGCTGAAATAATCGTTGCAACTAATAAAACAATCACCATAAAATCTTTAAATTGATTCGTAAACACCGATAGTGAAGAAGTCTTTTTCTCTTGCTTTAGTGTATTCGGACCTATTGCTTTTAGTCTTTTTTCTGCCTCTGCTTCACTCAGACCATGATTGATTGGTGAACGTACAAAACTTGCTAGCTCTTTTTCATTTAACGTATGCCATTCCACAATCTCTAGCTCATCTCCTTCTCCAGCACTTGGCTTATTTTCATTACGTATACAAGCCATTTTATTCAGTAGACAAGCAAAACATGCTATACTAAGGAAATGTACAATGTAAATGTGATCAATCTTTACTTGTTACAGAGAAAGGGTGAACAACATGTCATTCGATGGATTTATGACACGAGCTGTGACGCATGAATTAAGCTCACAATTAACCTCTGGTCGTATATCAAAAATACACCAACCATATAAAACAGAATTAGTTTTTACTATACGAGCGAACCGCAAAAATTATCAATTACTCATTTCTGTTAACGCTAGCTTCGCCCGTATTCATTTAACAAATGAAAAATACGATAACCCGGCAGAACCACCGATGTTTTGTATGCTATTGCGGAAGCATTTAGAAGGCGCTGTCGTTGAGCAAATTGAACAATTAGATATGGAGAGAGTGATTGTCTTTACCATTCGACATAAAGACGAGATTGGCGATGAGACACAAAAGAAGCTTTACATTGAAATAATGGGACGCCATAGTAATGTTAGTTTAGTTGATACGGAAACAGGGATGATTCTTGACAGTATTAAACATGTTGGTCTGTCACAAAGTAGCATTCGAACAGTCCTTCCGGGTCAGCTGTATACTAGGCCACCTGAACAAAATAAAGAAAATCCACTGATAATAGATGAAGAACGCTTATTACAATTATTAGATTTCAATTCCGGTAAGCTTGACAATCAGCTCGTTCACAAGCTTGCAGGACTCTCCCCACAGCTAGCTAAAGAAATTATTCATCTAGCAGGGCCAATGGTAAATAAGCATTCAATCATAGAAGCTTTTTCTTATATCATAGCCAAGCTCAAGTCTCATTCCTACGAGCCTGAAATGATTGTAACTGAAAAAGAAACGTTCTCGCTTATCCACCTCACACACTTGCAAGGAGACAGAAAACAATTTAAATCGATCAGTGAGCTTCTTGACCGTTTTTTCTATGGAAAAGCTGAACGAGATCGAGTGAAGCAACAGGCTCATGATTTAGAACGATTCATGAAAAACGAGTGGCAAAAAAACAAGAAAAAAATCAAAAAGCTTGAAAAAACGTTAATTCAAGCTGACCAAGCACAAGAATATCAAAAGCTTGGTGAGCTCATTACAGCCAATATTCACGCGATTACACGAGGAAGCAAGTCAATTGATGTGGTTGACTACTATGATGAATACGGGCGAACCATTACCATTCAACTTGACCCCAAAAAGACTGGAGCAGAAAATGCCCAAGCCTATTTTAAACGTTATAACAAAGCAAAGAACTCAGTCAAAGTCGTGCAAGAGCAAATAGAGAAAAGCAATGAAGAAATGGTTTATTTCGAACAGCTCATTCAGCAAATGGAGAGTGCATCGCCAAAAGATATTGAGGAAATAAGAGAAGAATTAATCGAAGAAGGCTATATTCGACGTAGACAACAATCGAAAAAGAAGAAGAAAGAAATAAAGCCTCAAATTGAAGCATATCGATCAACTTCTGGCATTAACTTCTATGTCGGCAAGAATAATAAGCAAAATGAATATGTGACGATGCGATTTTCACGTCAAGATGAAATTTGGTTACATACAAAAGATATTCCCGGATCACATGTTGTCATTCGAAGTACGGAGCCTGATGAACAAACATTACTTGAAGCCGCGACCGTTGCAGCCTATTTTAGTAAAGCTCGACAGTCAAGCTCCGTCCCAGTTGACTATACGAAAATCCGTCACGTCAAAAAACCTAACGGGGCAAAGCCCGGCTTTGTCATTTATGAACAACAAACGACCTTATTTGTTACACCAGACGAAGATCTCGTACGTTCATTGAGAAAATGAGATAGAATCTTTTCTTATAAGCGTTGTACGGAGCCGTTACAAAGGTTTTAAGTTATTCTGAAGTGGAGCTTCATTCAAAATAACGCATAAGTGAAATGGAGCGGAAGTCACTCGACTTCTGCGGGAAATAGAGGAAGGCCACTGAAAAAGTGAAAATCGCACTTTTTCAGTGGCCTTTAAGTAATGCGCGTAGCCGTTGCCCGATTTTGAAAGCCTTGAAATGAGTCTGTTTCTCATAGCAAGCCGCAACGAGCGAAGCCATTACTCTTCCTTGAGTTACTAGAAAAATTTTTTCAAGCTCGGCACCTCCTGCGCAAAGGAACGAACCTGTTGCATCTACATATTTCCGTAGAAATAATGCGGAAGAGGCTCAAAAAAATTTCACTAACTTTTCATTTCAGAGGAGGGGTTTGTCCCACCCTCTACAATGCTCATCCTTAGTTAACTAAACCTTCTATTATTGCTCCAGCCATTCAATTGATTGAGGATCGTTTCTCCATTTGCTTAATTTAGTAACATCGTCTTTGTGAATATACCCATTTTGACTAGCGACCTCAACCAATGTCGAATAATTAGTCAAAATATAAGTAGGAATGTTCGCATCCTTCATCGTCTCTACTGCTTTTTGGAATTCATATGTAAAGATTGCTACAACAGCTACAACCTCAGCACCAGCTTCCCTTAATGCTTCAGCCGCTTTTACGACACTGCCACCAGTAGAGATTAAATCTTCAACTAGAACAACCTTCTGCCCACGTTCTACCTTGCCCTCAATTTGATTTTGCTTTCCATGGCCTTTTGCACTGCCTCGTACGTAGGCCATTGGCAACTCTAGAGCATCTGCTAAAAGAGCAGCATGAGGAATACCTGCGGTGGCTGTACCCGCAATCACATCTGCCTTTTTAATGTGCTCGTTATATAATTCGACAAAGCCTTTAATAATATCTTTTCTAACAGAAGGATAAGAAAGGGTTAATCGATTATCACAATAAATAGGGGATTTAATGCCCGATGTCCATGTAAAAGGCTCATTCGGCTGCAAATGAACCGCTTCGATCGTTAATAAATGTTTGGCAATAATTTCCTTCATTTCAAGCCCTCCCATTGTTGCTTCATTGTTTTATATACTGAAAAAGGGTCGTCTGCGGTCGTAATGCTTCTACCGACAACAATTCCCCAGCTCCCAAGCTCTCTTGCTTTTTGTGGGGTAACGACTCGTTTTTGATCACCCTTTTCATCTTCAGCACGTCTAATACCTGGACAAACTGTATAAAAAGTTTCGCCGCACGCGTCATGAATGAACGGCACTTCTTGAGCTGAGCATACGACCCCATCTACACTACTCTTCTTAGCTAGTTGGGCATAGGATTGCACAACTTCGGTCAAAGGCTTTTCAATCAAAAGTTGCTTCTGCATCATATCTTCATCTGTACTCGTTAGCTGCGTGACAGCAATTAGAACTGGACGTTTTCTACCAGTAGGAGTCCCCGCTTCAAGCCCTTCAACAGCACCTTCCATCATTCTTTGACCACCTGCTGCATGTACATTTACGATATCTACATCAAGCGCAGCTAATTCCTTCATCGTCCTTTGAACGGTATTAGGAATATCATGCAGCTTTAAATCTAAGAAAATTCGATGCCCTGACTGTTTTAACTCTTCAATTACTTGCAGCCCTTCACGATAAAATAACTCCATTCCTACCTTAACAAATAAAGACTCACTATTGAAAGAACGTAGTAACTCTAATCGCTTTGCACGATTGTCTAGATCTAATGCAATAATAAATGGACGTGTCGTCGTCACTCTTTCCAACTCCCTCCGATTAATTCATGAATCTCATTTACTTCTAATTCATCTAATAATGATGGGAGTTCTTCAATAAGAGTCGGGCAAATATAAGGGTCTGTGAAATTTGCCGTCCCTATCGCTACAGCACTTGCACCAGCAAGCATAAACTCAACAACATCCTCTGCTGTTTGAATCCCACCCATACCAATAATCGGAATCGTTACAGCTTGACTCACTTGATGGATCATACGAATCGCTACTGGCTTAATGGCTGGACCAGACAGACCTCCATAAAGATTCGATAAAATAGGCTTCCGACGACGAATATCTATCCGACTCCCTAATAGTGTATTAATCATCGATAACCCGTCCGCACCAGCCTGCTCAACAGCACGAGCTATTTCAACAATATCTGCTACGTTTGGAGATAATTTCACATAAACAGGGACTTCAGACACTGCTTTTACTTCCTTCGTTAACTGTGCAGCCACTTCAGGAATCGTCCCAAAAGCGATTCCACCTTGCTTTACATTTGGGCAGGAAATGTTCAATTCGATCGCATGTACGTTAGGAGCTGTAGAAAGCCTCGCTGTTGTTGCTACATAATCATCAATTTCAGTCCCAGCAACATTGGCTACAATCGGAACATCATATCGTTCTAACCAAGGTAACTCATTAGCCATAACCCCCTCAATCCCAGGGTTTTGTAAACCGATGGCATTTAACATTCCAGCAGTCGTTTCTGCTACCCGTGGTGTCGCATTTCCAAATCGTGATTCAGCTGTAGTCGCTTTAATGGCAATCGCCCCTAATTCACTTAAATCGTAAAATGAGGCATATTCCTTTCCGAAGCCAAAGCAGCCAGAAGCAGGCATAATTGGATTTTTCAGTGATAACCCTGGTAATTCCACCTTTAATCGACTCATAATACAACCTCCCCTACTGAAAAGACAGGGCCATCAGTACAAACTTTTCGATAGCTCGTCCCAGATTCATCACCTACGACGTGACAAACACAAGCAAAGCAAGCACCGACTCCACAGCCCATTCGTTCTTCAAGAGAGATATAGAGCTTTTGATCTGCATAACAATCAGATAATGCCTTTAACATCGGAGTCGGTCCACAGGAATACATATAGTCAAACTGTACCTCTTCAGCTTGTAAAACATCTGTGACAAAGCCTTCTGTCCCATACGTACCATCAGCCGTTGCCACATACGTATTTCCTAATTGGCTAAATTCCTCTTCATAGAAAACATCACCTTTTGATTGAAAGCCGAGAATGTGAACGACATTCACACCCTTTTTCTTTAGTTGCTTAGATAAATAATAGAGAGGAGGGACTCCTATTCCACCTCCAACGAGGACAGCCGTTTCATTAGGCTTGATGTCCTCAATTGGAAAACCGTGACCTAATGGTCCTAAAATATCAAGCGAATCACCTGCTTTTTTTCTGACAATCGTTTCGTTCCACTTCCTTCTACGCGATAGAGCATCTTGACCGTTTCTGCATCCAAGTCAACATCACAAATACTGATTGGGCGTCTTAAAAGTAGGTCATCACTATTGCTTACTCGCAAGTGGAGAAATTGCCCCGGTGTTGTCATTTCATTTACAAGCGAACCGCTACAGACCAATTCATATACATTAGATGTTAACGGTCGTTGCGATTGAACTGTTACAAGTTCTTTCTTCATCATAAGTCCCCCCACTCCTTTTCTAAAGCTTTAACTCTGGCATATGCTCCGAAGAAAACGTGATCGATTCAAGTACTCTTAACAATGCTTCTGCAGTATCCATTGATGTCAAACATACGACACCATTCTCGACTGCTTCACGTCGAATGCGGAAGCCATCTCGAGCTGGCTGCTTTCCTCTCGTTAATGTATTAATCACAAATTGTGCTTGTCCTTGTTGAATCACATCTAATAAATGTGGTTTTTCCTCACCAATCTTATTCACTACTGTGACAGGAATATGTGCTTCCTGAATAAATTGTGCTGTACCAGCCGTTGCCATAATATCAAATCCTAATCCATGGAAACGCTCTACAAGCTCTAAAGCTTCTTCTTTGTCTTTATCCGCTACTGTAAACAGAACAGAGCCGTGAGTCGGAATTTGCATACCAGAAGCAACTAAGCCTTTATACAAAGCCTTCTCTAGCGTATGATCTCTCCCCATAACTTCTCCAGTCGATTTCATTTCTGGACCAAGTGTAATATCAACTCTTCTTAGCTTCGCAAATGAAAAGACTGGCACCTTTACCGATACTTCTTTTGCCTCTTCCTGATATCCCGTCTCATAACCAAGCTCAGGTAACGTCTTACCAAGCATTGCTTTTGTAGCAATATTCGCCATTGGCACTCCGGTAATTTTACTCAAAAATGGAACCGTACGGCTTGAACGTGGATTAACTTCAAGTACGTATACTTCATCTTGATGCCAAACAAATTGAATATTTAACAAACCGATGATCTTTAACCCTCTTGCAATAGAGATGGTTCGGTCAATTAATTTTTGTTTTAAATGCTCAGGAACGGTTTGTGGTGGATAAACAGCAATTGAATCTCCTGAGTGTACCCCTGCACGCTCAATATGCTCCATAATCCCTGGAATAAAGACATTTTCTCCATCTGAAATGGCATCTACTTCAAGCTCTTTCCCTGTTAAGTAACGATCGACAAGAACCGGGTGCTTCGGATTAACATTAACAGCATTTGTCATGTAATTTAATAGCTCTTCTTCTTTATAAACAATTTCCATAGCACGTCCACCTAAAACATATGAAGGGCGAACAAGAACAGGATAGCCAATGTCACTCGCAATTTCAACTGCCCCTTCAACCGAAGTTGCTGTTCGACCAAGTGGTTGCGGTATATCAAGCGATAATAATGTTTGTTCGAATTTATCACGATCCTCAGCACGATCCATACTTTCTAATGATGTCCCGATAATTGGTACACCACGCTCTTCTAAATCAGCGGCTAAGTTAATCGCCGTTTGACCACCAAATTGAACAATAACACCTTCAGGCTTTTCCTGTTCATAGACATGCATTACATCTTCAACCGTCAATGGCTCAAAATATAATTTATCTGAAGTACTAAAATCTGTTGATACCGTTTCAGGGTTATTATTCATAATAATCGCTTCATATCCTGCTTCTTTTATCGCCCAAACGGTATGAACAGTTGCATAATCAAATTCAATCCCTTGTCCAATACGAATCGGTCCTGACCCTAATACGAGAATACTCTTTTTATCTGTACGCACAGATTCATTTTCTTCTTCATAGGTTCCATAAAAATAAGGAGTGGCAGATTCAAATTCCGCAGCGCACGTATCGACCATTTTATAAACAGGGACAATCTTGTTCTTCTGACGGAAATTATACACGTCTTTTTCCTCTTGATCCCATAGACGAGCAATCGCTATATCAGAGAAGCCTCTTTCTTTCGCAAGCTTTAATACGTCAACATCATTTTTTGAATCTTTTAGCTTTATTTCAAGCTGAATCATTCGATGAAGCTTTTGCATAAAGAAGCGATCAATTTGGGTCAAATCACAAAGCGTTTGGACCGTTTCACCTCTTCTTAATAGCTCCGCTAAAATAAATAACCGTTCATCGTCCGCTTTAGGAATGCGTTCCAATAATTCTTGAGAGGCAATCGTTGTAATTTTTTTATCAAACAAATGATCATAACCTGCTTCTAACGAACGCACAGCCTTGAGTAAAGACTCTTCTAAGTTACGACCAATGGCCATTACTTCTCCAGTTGCTTTCATTTGTGTTCCTAATGAACGATTAGCTGAATCGAATTTATCAAATGGCCAGCGCGGAATTTTCGATACAACATAATCAAGTGCAGGCTCAAAGCTTGCATACGTTTTTCCTGTAATAGGATTCATTAATTCATCCAGGCTATAACCTACAGCTATTTTCGCTGCCATCTTCGCAATTGGATAGCCAGTTGCTTTTGATGCTAGTGCTGATGAACGGCTGACCCTGGGGTTTACTTCAATAATATAATATTGGTCACTATGTGCGTCATGAGCGAATTGAACATTACATCCACCTTCAATGCCAAGTGCACGAATAATTGTTAATGATGCATTACGTAAACGCTGGTAATCACGATCCGTTAACGTTTGACTCGGTGCGACAACAATCGAGTCTCCCGTATGAACACCTACTGGATCGATATTTTCCATATTACATACAACAATGGCATTGTCGCTAGCATCACGCATCACTTCATATTCAACTTCTTTAAATCCAGCAATACTTTTTTCAACTAAACATTGTGTAACAGGACTATATTTCAATCCACTTGAAACAATTTCTTTGAATTCTTTCTCGTCATGTGCAATTCCACCGCCCGTTCCACCTAACGTATAAGCCGGACGAATAATAACTGGATAACCAACCTCTTCAACGAACGCAAAGGCTTCATCGAGGTTATGAACAATTTCACTTTCTGGAACTGGCTGATTTAATTCATGCATTAAACTTCTAAATAAGTCTCGATCCTCAGCTTGCTTAATTGCTTCAAGGTCTGTTCCAAGTAATTCGATTTGATAACGTTCTAGAATACCTGATTCTTCTAACTCCATAGCCATATTTAAGCCTGTTTGTCCACCTAATGTAGCAACGATACCATCTGGTCGCTCTTTACGTATGATTTTACTGACAAATTCTAGCGTAATTGGCTCAATGTAAACACGATCAGCCATCGTTGTATCAGTCATAATCGTTGCTGGGTTTGAATTAATAAGAACGACTTCATACCCTTCTTCTTTCAATGCTTGACAAGCTTGTGTACCTGCATAATCAAACTCTGCAGCTTGTCCAATGACAATTGGACCTGAACCAATGACAAGTATCTTTTGAATATCTTTACGTTTTCCCATTTTTGTCCTCTCCCCTACTAGACGTGTACCGAACGTTTCTTAGCTGTTTCCATCATTGAAATAAATTGATCGAATAAGTCATTTGCATCATGTGGTCCTGGTGAAGCTTCTGGATGATATTGCACACTAAATGCCGGTGCATTTTTCACTCTAATTCCCTCTACAGTCCCGTCATTTACTGCTACATGAGTTAACTGTAATGATGTTCCTTCTAATGAATCCACATCTACTGTAAAACCATGATTTTGAGCAGTAATGGCAATTTTTCCTGTTTCTAAATCTCGAACTGGGTGGTTCGATCCTCTATGTCCAAATCGTAATTTGCTTGTTGTAGCACCACCTGCGAGTGCCAAGAGTTGATGACCTAAACAAATCCCAAAAATCGGTACGTTTCCAATTAACTCTTTAATCATTTCTATCGCCTCTGGCACATCGATCGGATTTCCTGGACCATTACTTAGCATCACACCATCTGCACCTAAACGAATGATTTCTTCTGCTGTTGTGTTATACGGTACGACTACGACATCACATTGACGAGCGATCAGCTCTTGCAAAATACCATGCTTCATTCCAAAATCAACTAATACAACACGGTTTCCTCTACCTGGGGCATGATATGGATCTTTTGTAGAAACTCGTTCAACTTGATCATGCGGGAAGTCAGCAGCCTTTAGTTCATTGATAACAGATGCTACATCCACTTCCATTGAACAAATTCTTCCTTTTAGCGTTCCGTGCTCTCTTATCAAACGTGTTAACTTACGCGTATCAATCCCGGCTAGTCCCGGAATATCCTTTGCAGTTAATAATTCATGCAAAGGCTCTTCTTCATGGCAATGACTTGGCTCAGGCTCATATTCCTTCACAATTAATCCGTTAATGGAAGGCGTAATCGATTCAAAATCATCACGATTAATGCCATAATTTCCGATAAGAGGATACGTCATCGTCACAATTTGTGCGCAATAAGACGGATCAGATAAAATCTCTTGATACCCTGTCATTCCTGTATTAAATACAACTTCTCCACTTAATTCTTTCAACGCTCCAAAGCCTTCACCTACAAACACAGATCCATCTTCCAAAATCAATTGACGTTTCATGAGGTCACCTTTCCTTTCGTAAATACAAGTTGTCCACCTACAAATGTATACTCAGGCCATCCTGTACATGTCCAGCCTATAAACGGTGTGTTTTTTCCTTTTGATAAAAAATTCTTCGCACTAATTTCTTTTTCGGTTTCAAGGTCAATAACGGTCATATCAGCAAGTGAGCCTTCTTTTAACGTCCCGAATGGTAAATGGAACGTTTCAGCTGGTTTAATCGTTAACCAATCAACTAATTGCTTCAAAGAAATCTTTCCTGTTTGGACAAAGTTTGTAAACAAAAGCGGAAATGCTGTTTCTAAACCAACAATACCAAACGGAGCTTTTTCGATTCCTTGCGCTTTCTCTTCGGCTGAATGTGGTGCATGATCTGTCGCGATAAAATCAATCGTTCCATCTAGTAATCCTTCCCACAACGCTTCACGATCTTCTTTTCCCCGAAGCGGCGGATTCATTTTATAGTTAGGGTCCACTCCTTCAATATCCTCATCACAAAGTAATAGATGGTGCGGAGTCACTTCAGCAGTCACACGAATTCCAGCTTTTTTAGCATCACGAACAACTCGAACCGACTCCTTCGTGCTAATATGACATACGTGATAATGAGCACCTGCTGCTTCAGCTAACAGGACATCTCGGGCAATATGTACAGATTCACAAACAGAGGGAATTCCTTTTAACCCTTTTTCCTTTGAATAAATCCCTTCATGTACAGCTCCACCATGAATTAACGTGTTTTCTTCACAATGGGCAACAACAGCCATATTTAATTCTGCTGCTTTTTGCATCGCTTGAAGCATCATATCAGCAGATTGAACACCTACTCCATCATCTGTAAACGCAAACGCCCCTGATTCTTTTAAAGCAGCAAAATCCGTTAATTCCCTACCAAGCTGTCTTGTTGTAATGGCGGCATATGGCAACACACGAACAATAGCCGTTTCCTCAATTCGATTTTGTAGCCATTCCAGCTGCTCCTTTGTATCAGGTACTGGACGAGTATTGGGCATAGGACAAATCGTTGTAAACCCACCCGCTGCTGCTGCATGTGTGCCTGTTTCTATCGTTTCTTTATGCTCTCCACCAGGTTCTCGTAAATGCACATGGACATCGACAAAGCCTGGTGCAACTAATTTTCCAGCTATATCTAGCTCTTTTTCAATGTGTTCATTTGTCTGAAATTGAATGCGACCATCAATTAAATAAATATCTTTTTGAACTAATTCCCCATCTTGTAACATGAATCCACCTATTAATTTCGTATTCATCTCGTTTTCCCCCTACAATGATTGGTTTAGAATCGCACGTTTCATAACAGCTTTTCGAACAGCAACTCCATTCTTCATTTGTTTAAAAATTCGGGAATGCTTGCCCTCTACTAATTCATCTGCTAGTTCAACACCACGGTTTACAGGTCCTGGATGAAGAATAATTGCATGTTGCTTTAAATGACTCTCACGAGCTAATGACAACCCATATTGACGATGATACTCCTCTTTCGAATAAGACATCGATTGATCATGACGCTCGTGCTGAATTCTTAGAAGCATTACAACATCTGCTTGTGGTAGATACGTATCAAAGTCGACATGCTCATATAAATGAGTATAGCCCTCCATCCAATCAATCGGCCCAGCCACTTTCACATTTGCTCCTAAGCGAGTGAGCGCAGCAGCATTAGAACGAGCCACTCGACTATGTCGTAAATCACCTGTTATAACAATATTTAAGCCTGCGAATGTTCCAAATTCTTGCTGGATTGTTAGCATGTCAAGTAATGACTGTGTTGGGTGATGTCCACTACCATCACCTCCATTTACAATCGGAATGGATAAATGGTCTTTAATTTGTTCGTAATATTCATTTTCTGGATGACGAATGACTAAGACATTAGCACCAATTGACTCAAAAGTTTTCACCGTATCTAACAAAGACTCTCCCTTTTGAACGCTTGATGACTCTTCACTAAAGGATAAGACATGCAACCCGAGAAGTTTTTGTGCAACTTCAAAGCTATAACGCGTTCGCGTACTAGGCTCAAAGAATAAATTCGCAACGACAGCTTGTTGATTCGCTGTCCACTCATAACCTGTAGCAAATTGTTCAGCTTCTCCTAGCAGTTGTAAAATTTCCGTTGTAGACATGTTATCTAACGTTAAAAGGTCTCCTCTTTGTTGCAACTCCATTGCAGTCATCATACTCATCATCCCCTTTTTAAAATTCTTACCTAGTGTTCAAGCTTTTCCGTAAAAAAATACCCTGAGAGTGAGCTTCTCAGGGTATTAGAAATGAAAGAGGGAGTCCCCTCTTCAAAACAACCCCTTTTGAAGTCTCTCTGTACTTCTTTTAAAAGGATCTTCTATTCATCTGTCTCAAACATCGATTTCTTTCCATAGCTAACTTCTTTATTTGGTAATACTTGATGCAGGATAATACCAATAATTGCTGCTAAAGCCATACCTGGAATTTCGATATGTTCATTTACTTGAATGACAGCTCCACCAATTCCGACAACTAGTATAATGGAAGAAATAATTAAGTTGCGCTTCTCTCCAATATTAATCTTATTATCAATTAACATTCTTAAACCAGAAGATGCAATGACACCAAACAATAAGATCGATACGCCCCCCATAACTGCTGTTGGAATCGATTCAATAAACGCCGCAAACGTACCAATAAACGATAGGAAAATAGCAATGACTGCAGCACCTGCAATGACAAACACACTAAACACTCTCGTAATCGCTAGAACCCCAATGTTCTCACCGTAAGTTGTATTAGGTGGACCACCAATTAACGAAGCAATAATAGTTGCTACTCCATCCCCTAATAATGAGCGGTGTAAACCTGGCTTCTTAATAAAGTTTCGACCGACGACCTTACTAAGTACCATCTGATCTCCAATATGCTCAGAAATCGTTACGACAGCAATCGGAACCATAATGAACAAGATCGTCCAACTTAAACTAGGTGTATACGTGACAAACGGAACGAGCAGCTCAGGTGCAGAAATGAAATCTGCCTTTCTAACAGGAGTAAAATCAACAATTCCTACAATCAATGATGTGATATACCCGCCAACAATCCCGAACAAAATAGGTACTAAACTAAAGAATCCTTTGAAGAAAATCGACGCTAGAACGGTTATCCCAAGAGAAACAAGTGCTACAAATAAGAATGTTCCATTATATTCACCGGTTCCTTGGTCATTCATCGCCATATCAACGGCAACACCTGCTAGCCTAATCCAATGACCATAATGACTGGTCCAACAACTATTGGAGGTAGTATATTCATAATCCATTTTACTCCAATGGCTTTAATGACTAATGCAACAATCCCGTATACGATCCCAGCAAAAAAGCTCCCAACCATTGCCCCTTCTGGACCACCAATTGCCGTAGCTGAAATGATCGGTGCAATAAAAGCGAAGGATGATCCTAAGTAAGCAGGAACTTGGCCTCTAGTTATGAGTAAATACGCAATTGTTCCAAGACCACTTGAAAGCAATGCGACTGATGGACTTAGATCGACTAAAAATGGAACTAAAATCGTCGCTCCAAACATGGCAAATAAATGTTGGATACTTAATACGATCCATTTATCTAACCTTGGTTTCTCCTGAATTCCAATTTCATGATTTGATGCCATTGTCTATCCCCCTACTGTCTCTTCTCTGCAATCACTATTTTATTTATGATCAATCGTCACTTCATCTACATCATCAATTTCGTTTAATTTTGCTGCGATGATTTCACTTTTCGACGTTGGTACATTCTTTCCAACATAATCTGGCCGAATCGGTAATTCCCGGTGACCACGGTCAATTAAAACGGCCAATTGGATTTGTGCAGGCCTTCCTAAATCAACTAATGCATCGAGAGCTGCACGAACAGTTCTACCCGTATATAGAACATCATCAATTAGAATTACTTTTCGATTACTAATATCAACATTTATGTTCGTGCCTTGTAAAATCGGCTCTTCTGTAGGCGATTTCTTTGTTAAATCATCACGATATAGTGTAATATCAACTTCACCAACCGGAACCGAAACACCTTCGATTTGTTCAATTCTCTCAGCTAGACGGTTCGCGATATAAATCCCCCTCGTTTTAATGCCAATTAAGACACAATTTTCGACACCTTTGTTACGTTCAATGATCTCATGTGCGATTCGAGTGATGGCTCTTCTAATTGCCTGTTCATCTAAAATGATACGTGACATATTGGCCTCCTTTTATATACATACAAAAAACTCTCATACCGCATATAGGCATGAGAGGGCTTTGCAAACATACGTAGGCAAATTAAGCATAGTATAATACCTACCGTTTGTTTCCGACTTCCTTCTCAGCCTCACGGGACTGATGTTAAAGGACTTATTTAATTAATCATAGTATGAACGAGTTGTGTTAAAATGTCAACGACTTTTTTCGACTATTGCGACCGCAGAAACGTTAATTGTTGACTCATATCTGCAGGAATAGGAACTTCAAATAATAGATCTTCCCCAGTACGAGGGTGGGTAAATCCAAGAATTTCTGCATGAAGCGCTTGACCATTTATTTGTAGTGATTTACGTTTCGGACCATATTTGGGATCACCCGCTAATGGGTAGCCAATATATTTCATATGTACACGAATTTGGTGAGTTCTCCCCGTTTCCAACTCACATTGGACATATGAGAAATTTTTAAACGTCTCTAAAACTGTAAAATGAGTAACAGCATCTTTACTATTTTTCTCAGTGACGGTCATCTTTTGCCGATCTGTATAATCACGGCCAATCGGAGCATCAATCGTACCATGATGATGTGGAATAACGCCATGAACAATCGCTTTATATATACGTTTTGTTGTTTTCTTCTTCAATTGATTGACTAATGACTCGTGTGCATGGTCATTTTTTGCGACCATTAAAAGCCCTGAAGTATCTTTATCAATTCGATGAACAATTCCAGGTCTAATGACCCCATTAATGCCTGATAAGTCTTGGCAATGATACATAAGGGCATTAACTAACGTTCCAGATCGATGACCAGGAGCTGGATGTACAACCATTCCTCTAGGTTTATTCACGACAATCACATCTTCATCTTCATAGACAACTTCAATAGGTATATTCTCAGCAACGACTTCTAATTCTTCAGGCTCAGGAATCGTTAATGTAATATGATCATTTGTTGATACTTTATAGTTTCTTTTTACTGGCTTCCCATTTACCTTAATATGTTCATGGTTAATCCATTGCTGAACTTGAGTTCGAGACCATTCTGTTTCATATACTGTTAACACCTTGTCAATTCGTTCTCCATGTTCTTCAGCTGTCACATTCCATTCATGCTGCTCCATTACGTTCTCTCCTTTTTCTGTTTCCATTCATCCGCAATCATTTTGACAAAGAGAATTCCAACACCTACACAGAGGGCAGAATCAGCAACATTAAAAATCGCAAAGTTATAACCAAATATGTATGTATCAATAAAGTCAACAACTTCTCCTCGAAATACACGATCGATAAAATTTCCAAGTGCCCCCCCAAGAATGAACCCGAGTGAAATGCCTATCATAACGCTTTTAGAACCTTCTTTTTTCATATAATAAACAATTCCAATGACAACCACAATTGTCACGATATAAAAGAACCACATTTGACCTTCTAAAATGCCAAATGCCGCCCCCTGGTTACGATGGGATGTGAAATAAAGGACATTTTCAATTAATCTGATCCGTTCACCGACTACCATTTCTTTCACAACGATCCATTTCGTTATCTGATCCAATAAAATGATCGCGAGTGTTAAAGCATAATATTTTAATACGTTCAAACCTACCCCTCCACTACAATAAAATGGTTAACTTTAGTTAATTATATCATACCGCCAAGCGACAAGCAGGAAGGGCACTGAAAAAGTTTGGTTTTTACCTTTTTGTGCCCTTTGTTGCCTGCTTTCTATCTAATTTTGTCCATTTAAATAATGGTCATAATGAACATTTCGTTGAAACTGGACATTTTCCGCTCCTGAATACCCCTCGATACCAGTCGAAAGAAACCCTTCAATTTCTTCAACATAGCCAATTAATTCATCTTGATCCATGAATGAAGAGTCTTCAAAGATCATCGAATTCTCATTAAATGATGCAACAGCTTGATAGGAATCTTCTGCATCAAATTCCGTTTCCTTCGACAAGTGGTCAAAATTAAAGGTATTGAATCCTTGAAGCACATCCTCTTCAGCTGGATGAGAAGAATCCATCATTCCCTTCTCTCCCTTTTCTATAACCGTTCTCGCAGTCGGTTGTGCTTCAAGACGTTCATAAGGGATTTCCTTTCCTGTCTCCTCACAAATCCCATACGTTCCTTTATCGAATTTAGCTAGGGCATGCTCAATTTCCTCATGCTCATGCTCGAGCTGCTCCATTAATGCTGCATCCTTTTCTCTTTCATACAAATCGGTAGCAGTGTCAGCAGGATGATTATCATATTGTGATAACTCACCAGTCGAATAAGAAAGAGACTCTTTCTCTTCATCAGAGAAGCTTTCTTTCATTCGTGCCTCAACCTTTTGCTTTCGCTGCAGCAATTGTTGCTTTAAAGAAGTATAGTCCATGATCGATTCCCCCAGTTGTTACATTGACATCAAACGTAATGACGTCATTGTATAGTTTCACCAATGACCGTAACGATAGCCAAGTAAGATTTAACATGTTATATTTACACACCAAAAAAACGACTAGCATGATGCTAGCCGTTCCTAAAATATTTATTCTTTTGTGTAGTACGTTTTCACCGTTTCAGCACAAGAAGAGCATAAGGTTGGATGCTCAGCAGAAGCACCTACTGTCGTCGATACAACCCAACAACGTTCACACGTTTCACCTTCAGCTTGCTCAACCGAAATCGCTAATTGCTCAAAAGTCGTCGCCGTGCTTGGTGCTTCATTTAGTTCTCCAGCAATCGTCACATTCGAAACAATAAAGAGCTTATCGAGGTTCTCAATTGAACGTAACAATTCACTGACAGAACCACTTACATATAACGTAATAGCAGCTGTTAATGATTTCCCTATTTTCTTTTCATTTCGAGCTTGCTCTAACGCTTTTAGAACTTCATCACGTATTGCCATAAATTGATTCCATTTTTTTTCGAGTTCCTCTACTTCATGAAATGCTTGTACTTGAGGCATATCTGTTAATTGAACACTTTCTTCTTCGACACTAGGTATGTGTTCCCATACTTCATCAGCTGTATGTGACAAAATTGGTGAAACAAGCTTTGTTAATGTGATCAGCACTTCATACATTACTGTTTGAATCGCTCTTCGTGATGGATGATTAGCATGTTCAATATATAACGTATCCTTTGCCATATCCATGTAAAATGAACTTAATTCAATGGTACAGAAATTATGAATAGTGTGGTAAACCGTCGAGAACTGATAATGTTCGTATGACTCTGTTACCTTTTTAATCACATTGTTCAGTTTAACGAGCATAAATAGATCAACTTCTTTAAGTTTCTCGGTTTCAACACGATGCTCATTTGGATTAAAATCATGTAAATTCCCTAGTAAAAACCGGAAAGTATTTCGAATTTTTCGATAGGACTCAGATACTTGCTTTAATATTTTATCTGAAACACGTACATCAGCTTGATAATCAACAGACGCTACCCATAAGCGTAAAATATCAGCCCCAAGCTGCTTCATGACATCATTCGGAATGACCACATTTCCAATTGATTTACTCATTTTACGACCTTCTCCATCAAGTGTAAAACCGTGACTTAAAACGCCTTTATAAGGTGCTTTCCCTGTCACTGCTACAGCCGTTGAAAGCGATGAGTTGAACCAGCCTCGGTATTGGTCAGAGCCTTCCAAGTACAAATCGGCAGGTCGATCAAGCTCTTTACGTTCCTCAAGCACAGCCTGATGAGAAGAACCAGAATCAAACCAAACATCCATAATATCCATTTCACGAGTGAATGTTCCATTTGGACTATGAGAAGACGTGAATCCATCCGGTAAAAGTTGTTCCGTATCCCATTCAAACCAAACATTTGAACCATGCTCTCTAAATAAATTGACGATATGATCAATTGTCTCATCCGTAATAATTGGCTCTCCATCTTCCCCGTAAAAAACAGGAATTGGTACACCCCAAGCACGTTGACGAGATATACACCAGTCACCACGATCACGTACCATATTAAATAAACGAGTTTCGCCCCACTTCGGGATCCACTCCACGTCTTCGATGGCTTTTAACAGTTGATCACGGAATTGTTCAATTGAAGCAAACCATTGAGCCGTTGCACGATAAATAACCGGCTTCTTCGTTCTCCAATCATGTGCATATGAATGTGTAATAAACGTTAATTTCATTAAAGCCCCAAGCTCATCTAATTTTTGCGTAATCGGTTTATTCGCTTCATCATAGAATAAGCCTTCAAAACCAGGAGCTTCGTCAGTCATATAACCTTTGTCATCTACTGGGCAAAGGATATCTAACCCATACTTTTGTCCCACAATGTAATCCTCTTCCCCGTGTCCTGGAGCTGTATGAACACAACCAGTACCAGCATCCAATGTGACATGCTCTCCACAGATGACGAGTGAGTCACGTTTATAAATCGGATGTTCGGCAACGACGTTTTCTAGCTGGGAGCCTTTCATTGTTTTGATTACCTCATATTGCTCCCATTCAAATTCATTTGCTAGCGTTTCAAGCAATCCTTCGGCAACAACATATTTTTGCTGATTTACTAATACAACGACATAAGTTAAATCAGGATGTACAGCGATCCCTAAGTTAGCAGGAATCGTCCAAGGTGTCGTTGTCCAAATAATGATTTTTTCATCACCAGCTAAGACGTCCTTTCCTTCTTTTACAGAAAAGGCAACATAAATTGAAGGTGAACGTTTATCGTGGTATTCAATTTCTGCTTCAGCTAGAGCTGATTCTGAAGAAGGTGACCAGTAAACAGGCTTCTTCCCTTTATAAATGTACCCTTTCTTCGCCATATCACCGAACACTTTTATTTGTTGAGCTTCATACCCTTTATCAAGCGTAATATAAGGGTTCCACCAATCTCCACGAACACCT
This sequence comes from Halalkalibacter hemicellulosilyticusJCM 9152, assembly GCF_000513115.1. Classification (GTDB taxonomy): domain Bacteria; phylum Bacillota; class Bacilli; order Bacillales; family Bacillaceae_D; genus Halalkalibacter; species Halalkalibacter hemicellulosilyticus. Next base: position 53,676 of record NZ_BAUU01000003.1, on the reverse strand, counting down.
AAACGCATAAATTGTTCACGCTGACGAGCAATTTGCTTAAGTGCGTACTCTTCACAAAGTTTTCTAAATTGAGCTACACTCATCTCCTTACGCTTCACTTTTCCATTTTTCGTTAGCGCCGTCTCAATTGGAAGTCCATGTGTATCCCAACCTGGTACGTACGGGGCATGAAAGCCACTCATTGATTTATAACGTACGATGAAATCTTTCAAGATTTTATTTAGTGCATGGCCCATATGAATATCACCATTTGCATATGGAGGACCATCATGTAAGACAAATAAAGGTCGATCTTTCGTACGCTCCTGCACCTTCTCATAAATGTTTTGTTCATTCCAAATACTTTGACGTTCTGGTTCACGATTCGGTAAATTCCCCCTCATTGGGAATGCCGTTTTTGGCATGAGCAATGTTTCTTTGTATTCCATTTTTTCAACTCCTTAATTTTGAAAATCAAAAAACTTCTCACCCCTAGAAAAGGGACGAGAAGTTAACCCGTGGTACCACCCTCATGAAAAGGTAAACCCTTTCCACTCAAGCATTCTTAACGTGAATGAGGCGTTGCAGCTTACTAAAACGTTCAGCGCAATACTAAAGGGTGATTTTCCAATATGCTATGTAATCAGGCTTTCACCATCCCTGAATCGCTACGTACATGAGACATACTGTACTCTTCCTTATCGTTGTGTTTACCTTTATTTTGTTTAAACGAATGAAATAATTATAAGACAGACATGACTGAAGATCAAGTTATTATTCAGTATAACTAGTCTCTTCTTCTTCATCATCAACGGTCGCAGTCATTTCTTTCCAATCCTCAGTTTGCAGCATTTCAAGCTGCGCTTCAATTAGCATTTTAAAACGCATCTTATATACAGACGCTTGCTTTTTTAGCTCTTCCATATCCATCATCACTTTGCGGGATTTAGACAATGCATCATTTATAATCCGATCAGCATTTTTTTCTGCTTCTTTCACAATTAATTGTGCTTCTTTTTGGGCATTTCTTCTTACTTCCTCAGCCGTTTCTTGAGCAATTAAGATCGATTTATTAAGTGTTTCTTCCATATCTTGAAAATGACCAAGCTTCTCTTCAAGAGTTGTCACTTGCTCAAATAAATCCTTCTTCTCCCGCAATACAGCCTCATAATCCTTAATAACTTGATCCAAAAATTCATTTACTTCATCTTCATCATATCCACGAAATCCTCTAGTGAATTCCTTATTATGAATATCTAAAGGCGTTAAAGGCATTACGCCACCTCCTAGTTAGTTGCTTACTTCGTCTATTTAACTTTATTCGACATTTATTTCGAAAATCCTTTTACCTCATTATATTATGAAAGTCGACCAAAACGAAGCCTATACTTATCCTTCTTCGTTCTTCCTTCAACTTTTATAAGCTTGGATCGACCAAATCCTCTTACTGACAATTGGTCACCTGCCTCTAACAGAAAAGACTGCTGATCAATTGTTTTAAAATTCACTTTAACAAGTCCTTTTTCAATAATTGGAAGTACTTTAGAACGAGATAGTTTATATAATTGAGCCAAAACGGCATCTAGTCGAAGGGAAGAAATCGTCGTTGTTTGTTCGTCCCAAACTTCCTCTTGTTTCTCATGTTCAGATATAGGTCTTCGTTCGAGTGAAACCGACGCCTTTCCAATCGTTTTGACATTGGCAATGACAAAATCTTCTATTTCCTTGGCAATAATCACTTGTACATAGCCGTCACCAACCACGATATCCCCGAACTTCTCACGCTTAAGACCGACATTCATTAATGCCCCTAATACATCACGATGCTCAAGAGAAACAAATTTAGACGGGTATCGAATGCTACATAATGAAAGCTTAAAATCCCCTTCACTAGTCTGGATATAAGAAGGTGCAACAATTGCACGTTTTCTCTCAGAATAAGGAGAACCTCCCAGAAAAGAGAGGTTTACCTCGTCGTCCTGACCGATGACACTTTGTAAAATCTCTTGTTGTCTCGGATCAAGAAAATCAGTTAGCCTTTCTCGATAACGTAATTTCACATCTTGTTGCCATTCTAATACTTGATCAACAAATGTCCATTCACTTTCTCTAAAATGTTGATAAATATTCATGAAGTCACCACTTCCATCAGCTCATTTAAAAAATAGCTGCAATCCCCATTCTCGCAAAGTGTAACGCAAGAATTGCGACAATCGGAGAAATATCAATCATTCCTAATGGCGGAATAATTTTACGAAAAGGCTCCAAGAAAGGTTCAACTAACTGACCTATCATTTGTCCTATTGATGACTCACGTGCATTTGGAAACCAAGACATTAAAATATATGCAATGACCATATAAGAATAAATCGTTAATAACAATATTAATAAACTGCCAATGCCACTCATCTAAAACTCACCACCTTTTCATCATTCAAATTGCTCTTGAATCATCTCCGTTATCGACCCAGTTACATCAACGTTATCTGGTGTACATAAGAAGATATGCGTTCCAACTTTTTGAATGTCTCCCCCAATCGCATAAACAGTTCCACTTAAAAAATCCACAATTCGTTTTGCTTGATCGTGAGAGATTCGTTGCAAATTAATAATGACAGCTTTACGATTCTTCAGATGATCAGCAATTTCTTGTGCCTCATCATACGTCCTCGGTTCTAATAAAATCATTTTTGCACCCTTTTGAACACTTTGTAAACTAACAACATTTTGTTGATTTTGTTGTGACTTCATCTGATTAGAACGCGACCTACGCTGTGGAGTTTCTATTTCCTCTTGCAGAGGCTCGGTCATTTCTTCTACTTCTTCATAATGATCATCAAGTTCAAAAAAGCGTTTGAATTTCGATTTCATTCCCACAGTAACCTCTCCTTTTTCATTCTTTTCCAACTAATGCAGTACCAATCCGAATAAATGTCGCTCCTTCCTCTAGAGCTACTTTATAATCATTCGACATTCCCATTGATAATTCATGGCATGGAGCATGAGACCACTTTCTTTGTCGTATTTGGTCACGAAGTTCTCTCAATTTTCGAAAAATAGGTCGAGTTTGTTCTGGGTCATCATAGAAAGGGGCCATCGTCATTAAGCCTATGACTTCTATCCCCTTATATTCAACTAACGTTTCAATAAACGCTTCCACTTCAGAAGGGTGTATACCTGATTTTGATTCTTCACCAGACACATTCACTTGTACGAAACATTTCATCTTCCTTCCACTTGGCATACGCTTGTCCAACTCTTTCGCAAGCGACACTCTTTCAAGAGAATGCAGATATTCGTATTTCCCGACAATATCTTTAGCCTTTCGAGATTGCAATGTTCCAATGAAATGCCATATCCCTTGAGGCTGAAGAGCTTCCCATTTAGTAAGTGCTCCGTCTACACGATTTTCACCTATATGTTGAAGTCCTGTGTGAAGAGCCGCTTGTGCTGTTTCAATTGAAACATACTTCGTAACAGCTATAATATGTATATCGGACACATCCCGTCCAACCTTTTGACAAATTTCCTTCACTTCAATATTTATGCTTTTAACATTTTCTTCAACTGTCATTCCATGTTCACCTTCCAAACTACCTCATTCCGATGAAACTCATTAACCTGCCAGTCTTCCCATCCTCAGCGCGATGTGAAAATAACCGCTCATCGGATACTGTACATAAAGATGATACCGTTATTTGTGAAGGCTGAATTCCTTCGTTAATAAAAAGATATTTGTTTACTGTTTGTAGATCTAAAAGATAATGATCATCTGAAATTTGTTCATATAGCAAAGATTTATCAAAAGACCGTTCAAAACAACCATCTATTGCTTTTATAACTATATCACTTACTTCATAATGTCTTCTACTAATCGAAGGTCCTATGACAATTAAAATATCTTCTTTTGGAATGGATTCATGTTCTGCCCATCGTCTAATCATCTTAGGACCAATCTGATCTACTGTTCCACGCCATCCGGCATGAGCTAAACCGATGCATGTAGCTTTTGGTGCATAAAAATAAATCGGAACACAATCGGCATATAAACTAGTTAATAACACATTTCGCTCTTTCGTATAGATTCCATCTGTTTCACGAATAGCTGATCGTAAATCTTGCGAACCCATTCCTTTATGCTCATGAGAGACTCGAATAATTTTTGAGCGATGAACTTGTTCAGTTCCAACCCACTGAGCAAGAGGAAAGGAAAGATCATTAGCAAGCAATTGACGATTTTTAGTAACGATCTCTGGATCATCCTGAACATGAAACCCCATATTTAAGCTACTAAATGGAGAGGCACTCATTCCACCGTTTCTTGTCGTAAAACCTGCAACTAAGGAAGGATATTGTTTTTCCCAATGTGATAACTTTAAATATCGTTCCGTTCCTTGTTCAAAAGGCTCCATATGACCCTCTCCTTACCTTTAACGAATAAGACGATTATTTATATTCTATCATAGGTAAGAAAAAACGCGAAACATCTTTCTCATGTTTTCCTACTTTACTTGTTGTTGCATATTAAATTTTGATTGCAATTCAACTAAAATCACATCTGAACCAATACGAATAATGTTTTTCCATGGAATAATGATTTCTTCAACTTCCTTTCCGAACATACTCATTACTCTACCTGTGCCACTAATGACGAGTGCTTTAATTTGACCTGATTGTAGATCAATTTCTATATCTGTCAATTGTCCTAACCGTTTCCCATTTTCCATGTTCACGATGTCCTTCGCTTGTAGTTCAGATATTTTCATGTTTTCACTGCTCCTCACTATGAAATTAATCTCCTAACACTATATATGCAATCAGGTTAATGAAATATGTTAGTTCTCGAACAAACCCTTATTTAAAATCATAAAAAACTATACATCAGTCTTTTCTTTATTGTAGCGTAATCGTTACAAAAGATTTAGTCGATCTGAATGTGGTTTCCCCTCAGTTCCAACGTATTAACGAACGAAGCCGATGTCCTTTTATGAATCGGCTTATAAATTTTGATTTTACAATAAAACCTCAAAAGGACTACTTTCAGTCCTTTTGAGGTTTCACAAACTCATACATATTCATTTTAAGTACTATACTTGAGCATGCTTATTCATATGTTGAATAGCTGCCTTTTCTAAACGCGAAACTTGCGCTTGAGAAATCCCAATTTCATCTGCAACTTCCATTTGGGTCTTTCCTTGAAAGAACCTCATGTTTAAAATCATCTTTTCACGTTCATTCAAACGTACCATTGCTTCCTTTAAAGCAATTTCCTCCACCCAATTAACATCTCGATTCCTCTCATCACTAATTTGATCCATTACAAAGATTGGGTCACCACCGTCATTATAAATTGGTTCAAACAAAGAGACCGGATCTTGTATCGCATCAAGTGCAAAGACGACATCTTCTTTTGGTACATCTAGAACTTTTGCAATCTCTTGTACAGTTGGTTCCTTTTCCCTTTTCTTCTCCGCCATTAATTGATCACGTACTTGCAAAGCTTTATACGCTATGTCTCGTAATGAACGAGAGACGCGTATTGGATTATTGTCGCGTAAATAGCGTCTAATTTCACCAATAATCATTGGCACTGCATATGTAGAGAATTTAACATTTTGACTTAAATCGAAATTATCAATCGACTTCATTAAACCAATACAACCGACTTGAAAGAGATCATCCACATACTCTCCGCGATTATTAAAGCGTTGGATCACACTCAATACAAGCCTTAAGTTGCCATTCACTAACGTTTCCCTAGCACTTGTTTCTCCATTTTGCAAACGCTGAAACAATTCACGCATTTCTGCATTTTTCAGAACAGGTAACTTTGACGTATCTACACCACATATTTCAACTTTATTTCGTGTCAATTCTTTCCCTCCTATCGCGGGAGATGATGTCTAAGAAAAGTATCTCCTGCGTAGGAAAAAATATGCACGAGCCTTTTGTGGATAACCTCACAAAAATCAGACTCGTGCACGTCATAACACGACTTATTCAAAAGAAAAAAATTTTTAAGAAACGTTTGAAAAAGGCGGAGGTCCTATTAAAAGAATTTTAGTCGGTCGTTATCCCCGAACGCAAACGCACAAATTCCAGATTCTCTAAAAAATCCTTTACGGCTCTTTTAAACCATTTTATTGAACTCTTTTTGTAATCGTTTAATGATTCTTTTTTCAAGTCGGGATATATATGATTGAGATATTCCGAGCATATCAGCTACATCTTTTTGTGTTTTTTCTTCATCTCCAGCTAGTCCAAATCGTAACTCCATAATTTGTTTTTCTCTTTCATTTAAAGTGTGTAGTGCCTTCACTAACAATTTACGATCAACTTTTTCTTCAATTCCTCTTGTAATAATATCTTCTTCCGTTCCTAATACATCTGAAAGTAATAATTCATTGCCATCCCAGTCAATATTCAATGGTTCATCAAATGATACTTCCGAACGTGTTTTATTATTACGCCTTAAATACATTAATATTTCATTCTCGATACAACGAGAAGCATATGTCGCCAATTTGATCTTTTTTTCCGGATTAAACGTATTAACCGCTTTAATAAGCCCAATCGTTCCAATACTAATTAAATCCTCGATATTAATACCCGTATTCTCAAATTTCCTTGCAATATAAACAACTAATCTTAAGTTTCTTTCTATTAACATCGAGCGAACCGCTTTATCACCTGTTGGTAACTTTTTTAGAAGGACTGCCTCTTCTTCCTTCGTTAATGGCGGAGGTAATGCTTCACTACCACCTATGTAGTAAATTTCGTCTGGCTTCATACCCATTCGATACATTAATTTGTACCAAAGTAATTTCATTTTCAGTTTCAGCATATTATGCCCCCTACCTTAAATTACATGGATTATACAAATAAATCATTCGCTAAGGATGTTCACTCATGACGACATTGCTTCTGTGCTCATTCCCTTTTGTAACAGTGCTGGGTGAATAATACTTGTAAACGAATGATCTGATGAAAGTTCCTTATCTTGAATAGCAATCAATACCTTAGAAGTTTGAATCACTCCTCCTTCCTCATAGAGCTTTATGTAATCTGGTCGAATTCCCGTTAAGAAGGGGGATGATTGACCTACAACGCGATATGGAATGATCGTAAGGCGATCATCTAATAGCTTGATTGTTCATTAGATTTCATCGATAATTCATGAAATTGTAAAAGTTGATCAATGTATTCCTTTGAAAAAGACTCATAGAATAAACTTGCTTCCATTATAATAACTGGACGTTTAGAGAGGGGTTCCACCAATTGGTTTCCCGTATCAATTAACCCTTTTGAAGTAATACTCTTATTACCTATTACAACTTGAACATCTATTAATTGATTGGCTTGAATTTGCCTAAATTCGATCTCCTGGAAACGTTGTTTTGAAAAGTACCATATAAGTGGGAAGCCAATACAAACAAATAGCCAACTTATCCCACTCCCATATCCTTTGTTCACATTTAATAGGCCATCAACTAAATCTGACTCCGTTTGCCAGAAGAAATGCAATGCAAATAAACCACCTCCTGTCATGAACGTTACAAAGTAAAACATGCAAAGCACTTGGATAAAATAACGTAATCGTTTATAACCAAATGCTATTACCACAATCAATATAGAATAGATAGCCTTGAACCATGGTTCATATACAATATGTCCATATGGTGTAAATAAAAACAAGACAATGAGTGATGCAAAAAGAGCAGCACCAATCATTCGAACATGATGAAACGGTCGTTTCAACAGTAAATACGTTAAGGCAATAAGGAGGTAGTCGATACATAGGTTTAAAATCCAAATTAAGTCTAGATAGATGGTCATAAAAACCCTCACATCCAATAATTTAAGCCTAGTATACATCTAGTCTATTACGAAGTCTGTCAATTCATGACAGACTTCACGTACTATTTTTAAGAGATTTTCAATCAATTTGTCAGTTGTCACTTAGAGAAAATGATGTGGGAAATACAATCAACTAATCATTAAGAAAAACAAAAAAGCACATAACCAAACTGGCATGTGCTTCATATCTTTTAACTTATCGATTTCGATTTCGACGATTTCGTAAAAATGTAGGTATATCTAACGTATCAGTTGCTTCTGTTGGCTCACTTTTAGCTTGCTGAGTTCCTCTTGGTTCAGATACTCCCTCTTCCTTCGTCTGTTTAACCGTATTGTTTTTTAAAGGTTTTTGTGACAGTGTTCTTGTTGAAGCAGGTTGGTCATTTTCTTCAAATCCAGTAGCAATAACCGTTACAACAATCTCATCCTTTAAGTTCTCGTTTATAACAGACCCAAAGATCATATTTACTTCTGGATCAGATGCAGCTGATACGATCTCTGCCGCTTCATGCACTTCATACAGTGACAAATTAGAGCCCCCTGTAATATTCATCAACACCCCTTGAGCTCCATCAACAGACGTTTCAAGCAATGGACTTGATATAGCCTTTTTAGCAGCTTCACTAGCTCTACTTTCACCCGTTGCAATTCCAATCCCCATCAATGCCGATCCTTTATCACTCATAATGGTTTTCACATCAGCGAAATCTAAATTGATTAAACCTGGAACAGCAATTAAATCTGAAATACCTTGAACACCTTGACGAAGTACATTATCAGCTTCTCTAAATGCTTCCAACATAGGCGTATTTTTATCAACAATTTCAAGCAGTCGGTCGTTCGGTATGACAATTAATGTATCAACCTTTTCCTTCAATGCTTGAATCCCTGAAGCTGCATGCGTTGAACGCTTACGGCCTTCAAATGTAAAAGGACGAGTCACAACACCAACTGTTAAAGCTCCTAATTCCTTCGCAACTTCGGCAATAACTGGAGCGGCTCCCGTTCCTGTTCCACCGCCCATTCCAGCAGTAATGAAGACCATATCAGCCCCTGCTAATACTTCTTCTAACTGCTCTTTACTTTCCTCTGCGGCCTTTTTACCAATCTCAGGGTTTGCCCCTGCACCAAGCCCTCTAGTTAGCTTACCACCTAACTGAAGTTTTGTTTCTGCTTGCGATAAGTGTAATGCCTGCGCATCAGTATTTACAGCAATAAATTCTACACCTTTTAAACCATTTTCAATCATACGATTGACCGCATTACTTCCGCCACCGCCAACTCCAATGACTTTTATTTGTGCTAATTGATCCATATCCATCTCAAACTCTAACATGTAAGATCCTCCTATTTGTACAATATGCCCGCTCTTCTCTTATTCAAAGAACACTTTAAAAAGGTTTTTCACTTTCCCTTTTGATTTCGGCTTATTATTCTCCTCACGCTTTACTTCGTGTTTGACTTGTTTCTTTACAGGTTGCTCATAATTCGTATGTGTATTGCTTGAAACAGCTGATGCTATTTCTTTACCTTGTAGTTTAACATTTTTGTAGGCAAATTGAATGAGACCCACACCTGTCGTATATTGAGGCTCTCTCACCCCAAGATAATCAGGCATTGCCATTCTAACACTACCAGGTAAAAGCTCACTTGCTAGTTCCAACACACCAGGTATCATAACGGTTCCACCTGTTAAGACGAAGCCACCTGGAAAATCACGGTATCCCATTCGATGAATTTCTCGATAAGCTAGTTCGAACATTTCTTCGACTCTTGGTTCGATAATATGCGCTAAATCTTCTTGGGTATACTCCACACTGTCTGCTTGTCCTATCGTTGAGACAGTAAAACGCTCTTCTACTTCTGCATCATCAATATACGAGTGGCCATATTTAACTTTAATACGTTCCGCTTCTTCTGTCGATGTTCGTAGTCCAACTGCAATGTCATTTGTAATATGGTCTCCACCAATAGGAACGACAGCCGTATCTTGCAATATCCCTTGGTCAAAAATCGATACCGTAATCGATCCGCCTCCCATATCTATTAAGCACACACCTAAATTCTTTTCATCTTTTGATATAGCAACTGAACCGGAAGCAAGAGATTGTAAGCAGAAGCCAGCCACCTGTAATCCTGCTCGTTCTACACAACGATATAAATTATGTAAAGCCGTTTTAGAACCAGTAATGATCGTTCCTTCCATTTCAAGGCGAACACCTATCATTCCGCGTGGATCATTTATTTCGTCTAAACCATCAACAATAAATTGCTTTGGAATAACGTCTATGACTTCACGTTCTGGTGGGATCGATACAACTTGTGCAGCATCAATAACCCTTGTAATATCTTCATCACTAATTTCTCGGTCTGGACTTGAAACAGCCACAACACCATGACACGGTTGTAATTGAATGTGATTCCCATTCACTCCGACTATGACATGATTGATTGTTAATCCAACCATGTGCTCAGCTTGTTCAATGGCTCTTCTTATTGATTTCACCGTTTCATCAATATCAACGATGGAGCTTTTCTTTATTCCTTCAGAAGCAACTTTCCCCATACCAATTATATTCATTGCACCATTTGACATTTCCCCAATTATCACTCTGACATTGGATGTACCGATGTCTAAACTAACGTAGATTTCACTGTTGTCCAATCTATGGCACCTCCTTATATAATCTATTGAACTTTTCAATGCATTTTCTACTTTTAAACTAGTTACTAAACATATTCAACAAGAATTTATATTCTCCTTTTTGAACTGTTAGATATTTATGAATAATTTAACTACCTTCATTTTAGGCATCTGTTTCCTGCTTTGTTTTCCATTTCGTTAATATCATTCGACGAATAACGGCAATATTATTAAACAATCGAACACCAAATGCAAATATAGCAGCTAAGTATAAGTCTACACCAAGATGAACACCTAGAAAAGCTAAACCTGCTGCTAATAAAATATTAAAGAAGAAACCTGATACAAATACGTTCGTATCAAAGGTATTTTGAAGATACGCTCGAATCCCACCAAATAAAGTATCTAATGCAGCTAACACAGCAATCGACAAATAGTTTGAGTATTCGTCAGGCACGCGAAAATCTGTCATAAGTCCTATAACAATCCCTATAATTAAAGCAACAATCGGTAACCACATTTCCAACTACTCCTCCTTCACTTCTTCCATAAAACGCACCCGAGGTGTTTGGTCAAACGCAGGAATTTGTATTTCTTCGACCATTTCTAATGATAATTCATAGCCTTCAATTTCAAAAAAATCTACTGAAGCCGAAACGAGCATATGATTATGTAAACGTTCGGGGTCGTTTGAAAGCACCTTCACTTCTATAGGAAGAGGAGGCAATCGCCGATTGTTCAAATAGGTCATTTGATTGACATCTCGAAATGCAGAAGTAGTTATAATCCGTTCATTTCCAACAGCAATTTCATCAGCACCATAAATATTTAATTCATTTATCAAAAAACGGAATACATCAGGAGAAGGAATGAAGCGATCTTGTCCAAAATATTGGTCATTATATAAAGAAGTAATCGTGATAACAACACCAGAGCCTTCTTGTTCGGTTAAACCTGCTCCCGCTCTCATTTCCTCAATTTGATTTTCTATTACCGTCGTAACTTCTCCACCTAAATTATCGACAGACTGTTCATATTGCTCAATTAACGATTGAATTTGCTCCATTTCCTGTACTAATTCTTGCCTTTTCTCTTGTTCTAATAATACTTCTGCCCTTAATTCTCTAATATCCTTGTGTCCCTAATAACCGGCTCTTTAGTCGTTTGAAATTGAATGGCAATCATAAATCCAATGACGAGAGTAATAAATGCAAATACCCATTTTTCTTTCAATTGATCACCCACTCTCCGTAAAATGAGGATCAAGTTCAATTTTATTTTTCTTTTGAATCCGAACGGTTATCTCGTCACTTACTAATTGGCTATGCACACCACCAGGTAATGTCAGAGCTGATTCCAAAATATCAGAGTCACCTATCGCTGTCACAACAAAAGGAGCAGAAGATACATGACCATCAACTCGAATAACAGGCCCTGTACATTGAATGTAAGATTGTCTTGTTAAGCGATACCCATTAATAGCAATTGCCTCAGCTCCAGCGACAAATAACTCATGAACAACACGCTGAATATGAAATTCGTGGACAATATAATTATTTGGATCCTCACCATCAGGGACATAATCTGAATCTTCCAATGAAACTTCGATACCAGGACCTTCCACTTTTACATCCCCTACTATTTTTCGAAGCCGATCTAAATCCTCCAATAAATTTTTTGCACGAACTTCTTCTTCTTCATCAAGTGTCATGACGTGTTCTTCTAGTTCACGTAGCTGAGCTTGATAAAAACGCATATCCTCTTGTAGCTTTTGATTAGACGATTGCTCAAGAATTAATTGATTTCGCAGTTCATCTTCACGCTCCCACTGACGATCATATCCCGGACTCAAGCTGACACTTTCATTCGTCATCTCATAATTCAACGCTAAAATAAAGCCTGTAACAATTAACACAAAGGATAGGATGAGATGCTTACGTTTCACTTTCATCTTCTTCATCCTCCTCTGACACCCACTCTTCAAAATACGGGCTCATTTGTAAGTGCAAAATTCCTTTTTTACTCGTATCTAAATCATTAATTATCGCTAAATATGGAATCACCTTTTCATGAAAATCATTGATCGTTGTATGTACCTCAATCCCATCTGTCATATACATAATGAGAGCTTGTGCATCCTGTTCCGTTGGCGAATAAATGATTTCTGAGATGCGCTCCAATAAAGCGTTCGGTACTTGTCTAAGCTCAGCAGACAATTCCGATAAATCAGCCCCTTCAGTAAACCCTACTAATATGGGGGCATCAGCTGGTATTTGTGACCGATCCAACTCAGGTAAATTCATCCCATTGTCTAATATCGGATAATATCGATCATCGTGAACTAAATAACCAACTCGTTCATGCTCTGAGATTGTCACTTCGATTGTAGTGGGCCAACGACGTTCAACATAAGCAGAAGATATCTCAATATGTTCATTCAACCTATCAACTATTTCATCTTCATCTACGTTCCAAATGCTTGTCCCAATTTGAATCGTACTTTGATTCAATACTTCCTCATGAGTAAGGTGGATGTTACCTTCTACAGTCACCTCTCTAACATGGCTTGCTGGTGATTGAAAGTAAACAATTAGTAAAAGCAACATAAAAAAGAATGATAAAAAAAACAGCAAGCGCCGATTCGCACGCTGTTTTCGTTGTTCTCTCAATGTCGGAATTTTTTCGTTTATTGTCACTACTTTCTCATCACTCATTATCAACACTCCTACTAATCCCTGAACGAAATCGTCCATTCCGTATCTTTTTTATTATAGCATAAAAATATAGCTAACATCGTTAGGCTATTAGTATTAAGAATGTTTTCCAATCATTTCTACTTCCGTCTTTAGTTCTATTTGCTTCGTTTCTTGAATCACTTTCTTCGCATGATTAATTAAATCAATAACATCCTTTGCTGTTGCTTGATTGACATTCTCAATAAAATTAGCGTGCATAAGCGAAATTTGAGCTCCACCAATTTGATAACCCTTTAATCCAGCTTCTTCAATCAACTGACCAGCATAGAACGGAAGCGGATTTCGAAAAACACTTCCACACGTCGGATGATTCCATGGTTGAGAATCTCGACGATAATCTTTATTGGCTTGCATTTCCTTCACAATGATCGAGCGATCTCCTTTTTTTAATTGCAGTACTGCTTCAACGCAAATTCCTTTTTCCTTTTGGAGTCTAGACGTTCGATAAGCGAAATCCATTTCGTCTTTCGTCCATACTTCAAGTGATCCATCCGCCTTCAAAATCGTTGCTTCTAACAAGATATCAGCTATCTCCTTTCCATGAGCACCGGCATTCATAAAGACAGCTCCACCTACTGAACCAGGAATACCACCAGCAAACTCTAAACCAGACAACCCCTGTCGACTAAGAAGCGTTGCTAACTTAATGGTTGAGTATCCACCACCAACCGTTACCGTTTCACCTTCGACTTTCATATTGTCCATTCCACGATCCAACTTAATGACGACCCCTTCAATACCACCATCGCCAACAAGTAAATTCGAGCCTCTACCGATGACTAGCCACGGAATTTCATTTTGAGTAATAATAGACATCGCTTTTTCTAAATTCTTCATACTATCTGGAATAACAAGCACGTCAGCGGGACCACCTATTTTCCACGTAGTATGATTAGCAAGTGGTTCTTGAACCTTTACCTTTCCAATATTCGCTCGTTTAAGATCCTCAATCCAATCCATACTATCTTCCACCTTTACGATCCATTTTTCGTTAATTCGTCTAACACATCATATAAATGTTTAGCTGCATTAGGTAGCCCTAGCTCCTTTGATGACGTGGACATTTGCATCCACTTCTCTTCACTTGTTAGAACTTGATCGATCTCTTCTAACAAACGGTCGCCTGACATTTCTGTCTCCTTCAACACGATTGCAGCATTATTCTTTGCTAGTGATTGTGCATTTTTCTCCTGATGATTATTGGTCACATATGGACTTGGAATTAGAATACTAGGAAGTCCAAGGGCGGTAATTTCAGCCAATGTTGTAGCTCCAGCACGAGCGACAATTAAATCCACTGCCCCTAATACTTCTGGCATATTATGAATAAATGGCTTGATTGTTACATTTCGAGGATGATCATGCTTATTCATTTGCTCCATAATTCGGTCATAATGTACAGCCCCTGTCACGTATACGATTTGATATGATTTATGTTTCAATTTCCCAATGATCGTCAAAAATGCTTCATTAATTGGTCTAGCTCCTCGACTTCCGCCAACGATGAGTACCGTTTTTTGATTCTCATTCAAGGATAATGAGCGCCTACCTGCAGAAGCATCCACATTCATCACTTCAGATGCTCTCGGATTACCGGTCAAAACAACCTTTTGACTTGGAAAGAAATGCTTCGCTTCCTCAAAGCAGATTGCAACTTTATCAACATACTTACTCAAAAATTTATTCGTCAAGCCCGGTACACTATTTTGTTCATGAACAACTGTTGGAATTTTTAATTTTGCGGCAGCATAGACAACCGGTCCACAAACGTATCCTCCTGTCCCAATCACAACATCTGGTTTAAATTCTCGAAGTAAAGATTTCATCTTCCGAGTTCCAGAAAGAAACCTGTACACGGTCTTTAAATTTTCTAAAGAAATCGAGCGCTTAAATCCGGTAATCGGAATCGATTTAAATGGGATCTGTTCGCGTGTGACAATCTCAGATTCAAGTCCTTTTTCAGTCCCAACATACAAAATCTCCACATCGTTATTTATTCGTTTCATTTCTTTAATGAGCGCTAACGCCGGATAAATATGTCCGCCCGTTCCACCACCACTAACAACTACTTTCATGACCTTCCTCCAAATTATCCATTTATCTTCATTTTATCATGAACTGAACAACGAATATACATAATAAAATCCAACATCTTCATTAAATACATATTAACGATCATTACAATTTCATTTCAATCATAATACGTTATCAAATGAACCCACTTGCTAAAAATTTCTTCTCCTAAATGACATTTACCGTGAATGACGACTAATATTCAGCAGTACACCGATCGATAATAGCATTAATGTAAGAGAGGAACCGCCATAGCTCAATAATGGAAGAGTAATCCCAGTAACCGGCATTAGTCCAGTAACAACGCCAATATTAATCATGACTTGAATCGCAACCATTGAAATAATTCCAATTGCTAAAAAGCTACCAAATAAATCAGGTGCTGCTAACGCAACCTTAATGCCTCTCCACAAAAGGATTCCAAATAAACAAATAACAATTGTTCCACCAATAAAGCCAAGCTCTTCGGCCAAAATAGCGAAAATAAAATCTGTTTGTGGCTCAGGTAAATAAAAGTATTTCTGTCTACTTTCCCCTAACCCTTGCCCCATTAATCCACCAGGACCAACCGCATAAAGTGATTGTATGATCTGAAAACCACTTCCTAATGGATCTGACCAAGGATCGAGAAATGATGTTATACGCTTAATACGATATGGTGCTGATGCAATTAGAGCGATAAAACCTGCAATTCCTACCATCCCAAGCCACATAAAATGACTAATTCTCGCTCCAGCAATGAATATCATCACAACACACGTTCCAACCATAACAGCCCCTGTCCCTAAATCCGGTTGAAGCATAATCATTCCGAACGCTAACATTACAAGAGAAAGTGAAGGTAGCAGACCTTTTTTAAAAGAGGTAATTTTTTTTTGATTTCTTGATAAATAGCTAGCTAAAAAAGCAATCATGGCCATTTTCATAAATTCTGATGGTTGAATTGAAAATGCACCAATCCCTAACCAACTACGTGCACCACCACGAACTAAACCTACCCCTGGTATTAATACGATGACGAGTAGAATAAAACAAATGACGAGTAAAACTTTAGACCATGTTCGCCACGTCCAATAGTCAATTCTCATCATAAATAACATCGCAACAATCCCTAATCCAGCAAAAAACATTTGACGCTTCAAAAAGAAAAGCGAATCATCAAACCGATAGCTTGCCCACGCTTCACTCGCACTATAAACCATTAAAAGCCCTATCGCTAATAAAGAAAATGTCGTGAGCATTAATAAATAATCCGGTGCCCGTCTCCCCTTATCCATATAAACACCTCAACATTTCATTAAAGTACATCGTAACCCTGTACTATAACCTATGCACAGATGATAAAAACATGTCCAAATGACATGTGAATTCATGCACTTATAATTGTTGATTTTAAAAAACATGAAGAGACTTTCTTAAGGGAGCTTTCGTCAACACCTCTTCGAATCGTGGTATCAAAAAAAGATATCTAAAAGGAACACCTCTCAGATATCTCATACTTGTCTTTAGTCTACAGACAATGCCTTCACCGCCTGAATAAAACGATTTCCTCGCTCTTCAAACGTACGATACTGATCCCAGCTTGCACAAGCAGGTGACAATAAGATGACGTCCCCTTTAGTTGAATGCTTAAAAGCAACTGAAACAGCATCTTCCATCCATTGTGCCTCGACGATTGTTTTAATGCCAGCTCTTTTGGCAACATCTCTAATTTTGTCCTTTGTTTCACCAAAAACAATGACCGTATGAACTCGTTCAAAAGCTGGAATTAGCTCATCAAATGAATTACCTCGATCAAGCCCACCAGCTAACAAAACTACAGGATTTTGAAACGCTCCTAATGCTTTTTTCGTCGCCAAATTATTTGTAGCCTTAGAATCATTATAAAATCGTCTTCCATCTACTTCACCTACAAATTGAAGGCGATGAGCAACTCCACTGAATGTTCTTAATACATCTTGAATCTGATACTGAGTAGCACCCATTGTTAATGACGCAGCAACAGCCGCCAATATATTTTCTAGATTATGAATTCCAGGCAAAACGATATTGTTTAGTTCCATTATTGGCTCTTGTTTAAAATAAACCTGTCCATCTTTTATATAAGCTCCCTCTTTCAGCTCCTCTTTGGTAGAGAAAGGGATTTTTTTAGCGTTTGAATAGTGGACTGCTTCAACAAGATTTTGATCATCATAGTTATAAATGAGCCAATCTTGATCATTTTGATTTTCAAATATCTTTGACTTTGCTCGTATATATTCCTGTTTCGTTCCATGATAATCTAAGTGGGCATCAAAAATATTTAAAACAACACTTATGTTCGGTTTGAATTGAATTGTACCGAGTAATTGAAAGCTAGATGTCTCTAGAACGATACAATGGTCAGCCGTTACTTGCTGCACAACTTCACATGATACGGTCCCTATATTCCCTGCAATAGTAGGAATTTTCGAACTCCCTTGTAACATTTCGTAAATCAATGTTGTCGTTGTCGTTTTACCGTTAGAGCCTGTAATTGCAATAATATCTGCCTCGCTCATTCTCGACGTTAATTCAATCTCTGTAATAACAGGTATCCCTAGTTCTTCTGCTTTTTGTACCATCACGTTTGAATAAGGAATTCCAGGATTCTTGACAACGAGTTGAAATAAATCACTTAACAATTCGACTGGGTGATGGCCACAGATCACCTTCATTCCAAGAGCTTCTAATTGTTGGGCTTGAGAATTATCAGCATATGGCTTTGAATCATTTATCGTTACAATCGCTCCAAGTTTATGTAACAACTTAGCCGCAGCTTCCCCACTTTTGGCCAATCCTAATACTAAAACATGCATACCTCTAAACTGTTCCGTCGCTCTCATTACAACCACACCTCTAAATAGATTCCAAGCACGGCAAAGATCATTCCAACAAACCAAAAGGTCACAACGACTCGCCATTCACTCCAACCAGAAAGCTCATAATGATGATGAAGTGGACTCATTTTGAAAATTCTTTTCCCTCTTGTTTTAAAAGAAATAACTTGAATAATGACAGATAACGTTTCAATGACGAACACTCCACCAATAATGATTAATAAAATTTCCATTTTTGTTAAAATAGCAATCGCAGCAATCGCACCACCAAGAGCTAATGAGCCTGTGTCACCCATAAATACTTTTGCAGGATGAGCATTATAGACGAGAAAACCGAGTACAGCTCCAACAATTGCTGCACTAAAAATTGAAATATCAATCAAGTCAGCATACCATGCAAGAACAGCAAAAGCTCCAAATGCGACCGCACCCGTACCAGCTAATAAACCATCTAAACCATCCGTTAAATTAACGGCATTAGAAGCACCTACTAACATGATAATAACAAACGGTAAATAGAACCATCCTAAGTCAATTGAAAATGATGTGGCTGGAATGATGATCTCAGTAGATAAGTTCATTTGACGTAATCCGATATAAAATAAGATTGCAATGAACAGTTGACCTGCGAGTTTTTGTTTTGATGTTAACCCTAAATTTCTCTTCAATACTACTTTAATAAAATCGTCTAAAAAACCTACTAGTCCGAATCCAACGGTTACAAGTAGTAACAACAGTATTTCTTGACTTAAAGACAAATACGTAACGGAAATAAACAATGACGTTATGATAATCGATATAACGATGACGATTCCACCCATTGTCGGTGTACCGCTCTTTTTTTTATGTGATTCAGGCCCTTCCTCGCGTATGCTTTGGCCAAATTTTAACCTACGAAGAAATGGGATAAAAATGGGTGATAATAGGACTGCGATTAAGAATGATAAGACTAATGTTAACAATAATATTCGTTCTAACATCATTCATCACGCCCCCTTTCTTTTCTCTATTCTTATGTTGCTTGTATGATGATTCATTCGTTTTTATATGAGTATACTACTACTTTTTAGAATCATTTTTTTACAATCCATGCATTTTCTTTTTTTTGTAAAGCAGCTCTTGCTTCTTCACGATCATCAAAATGAATCGTTTGATCACCGATAATTTGGTATGTTTCATGTCCTTTTCCTGCGATCAGAACGACATCACCCGCTTGAGCACAATCAATAGCATACTCGATCGCTTCTCTACGGTCAATAATAACTTCATAGTCACCATCTTTCACTCCAGACACCATATCAGCAATGATAGATGCTGGATCCTCTGAACGCGGGTTATCAGAAGTGAAAATAGCTTTATCGGCCAACTTAGTAGCAATTTGAGCCATTGCAGGACGTTTCGTCTTATCTCGATCTCCACCACAACCAACAACAGCAATAATACGTTTCACTTGAAGACCCTTTATTGTACTTAGCACATTTTCCAAACTATCAGCCGTATGAGCATAATCGACAATGACAGAGAAATCTTCGCCAGATTCAATCGTTTCAAATCGACCGTCTACACCGGAAACAGACTCTAAACTACTCTTCATTTCTTGCAATGACAAATTAGAAGTGAGTCCGACCGCTACCGCAGCTAATACATTATAGACACTAAATTGCCCAATTAACTTTAAGTGAAATCGTTCTTCATGACCAAAAGCTCGTATCGTCAAATGTGTACCGTTCGGATACAACTCGATATTGGTTGCTCGCACATCAGCGTCTAACTTAATTCCATACGTTATAATGTCTTGCGCTGTCAGCCTTTTTAATTCCTCACTACAAGGATCATCTTGATTAATGATCGCGACCTTCGACGAAACGGTATTGCCTAATTGGGCGAATAACAACCCCTTAGCATATAAATACTTTTCCATCGTTCCGTGATAATCTAAATGGTCAGGTGTCAAATTCGTAAATACAGCAACATCAAAATCACAGCCATGCACACGACCTTGATGAAGAGCATGTGATGAGACTTCCATAATAGCTGTATCCACATGGCTTTCTACCATCTCATGAAATAGCTTTTGTAAAGGTAACGATTCAGGTGTCGTGTTCTTTGTTTCATAAAAAGAGTCTCCCACTTTCGTATACATCGTCCCTATTAGCCCTGTTTTCTTTCGATGGTCAATCATTATTCGTTCAATCAGATGGGTTACCGTTGTCTTTCCATTCGTTCCAGTTACTCCAATTAACTTCAGTTGTTCAGTCGGATAACGATAAAAGTGACAAGCTACTTTCGCCATCGATCTTCGTGGATCCTTCACAACAATAACAGGTACAGAAAGCGAGAGTGGACGTTCAGCTACAACTGCCACAGCTCCATTTTCAACTGCTTGTTTAGCGAAATCATGTCCGTCAACGGTATAACCTTTAATACAAAAAAATACGGAACCCGGCTGTACTTCTCGAGAATCCATCGTAATGGAAGTTACTTTCGGATTTTCTTTCATTTCTATATGTTGAAATCGAATAGGTTCTAATAATTCTTTTAAGTCCATGAATAAAAGGTCTCCTTTTTCAGCTGACATTTCTTCCTCATTTTAAAAGGAATCTTATCAATTGTCACCCATATAAAGTCTGATTGTTGAACCAGTTGATACTTTAATCCCAGGTGAAGGTGATTGAGCTAAGACATACTTCCCCTCACCTTCTCTTTCTATTTGTAAATCATAATACGATTCGTTCAATTCACGTTGCGTTCTTCCAACTAAATCTGGAACTTCAACAAGCGGTACATCTGACCATGTTAATTCTTTTTCAACTTGCTCCGAACGCTGCTCTACTCCCATTGCTAGTAAAGAATCTTCAATAATATTCCCAACAATCGGTGCCGCTACCACTCCTCCAAACTGGATCGTATCCTTCGGGTTATCGATGGCCACATAAACAACAATTTGTGGATCATCTGCTGGAGCAAAACCAATAAATGAGACAATATGATTATTTTCTAAGTAACGACCATCCATAGCTTTTTGCGCAGTTCCTGTTTTTCCACCTACTCGATATCCGTCAATATATGCACCTTTTCCTGAACCAAGTGCTACGACATGCTCTAATGCATAACGAACCTCTTTAGATGTCTCCTCTGAAATCACTTGCCTCTTCATCGTTGGTGTTTGTTGTTCAATAATTTCTCCTGTTAGAGAATCAACAAATTCTTTCGCAATGAACGGTTGATATAAATAACCACCATTAACGGCAGCAGACACAGCCGTTACTTGCTGCAGAGGGGTCACTGCTACTCCTTGCCCAAAAGATGTTGTTGCTAACTCAAGCGGGCCGACACGGTCGCGATCAAATAATATACCGGTTCCTTCACCTTGCAAATCAATTCCCGTTTTCTCACCAAAACCAAAATTTTCTATATAGTCAAACAGCCTATCTTTCCCTAACCGTTGACCTAATTCAACAAATCCTGGGTTACACGAGTTTTGAACAACCTCCAAAAAGGTTTGCTGTCCATGCCCACCCTTTTTCCAGCAACGAATATTTCGACCTGCCACCTCAATGTATCCAGGGTCATAAAAAGAATCGTCTTTAAGGTCAACTTCACCTTCTTCAATCGCAGCTGCTAAAGTAATAATCTTAAAGGTTGAACCAGGTTCATACTGCATCCATACTGGTTTATTTTGGTTATATACATCGGCAGGTACTTCTCGAAAATGTTCAGGATTGTAATCTGGTCGACTACTCATCCCCAAAATTTCACCTGTATTTGGATTCATCGCAATCGCAATTGCCCCATCTGGTCGATATGTAGCTTCAGCGATATCTAGCTCACGTTCCATGATCGTTTGAATTTGACTATCCACCGTCAAGCGCAAATCAAAACCATTTAATGGGGCAGTATACTCATCTGCTAGGTTAGGCATTTTACTCCCCTTCGCAGTTGCAAAAAAGGATACATGACCTTTATCACCTTTTAATGCATCGTCATAATAAAGCTCTAATCCAGTTAATCCTTGGTTATCAATCCCAGCGAAGCCGAGCACATGTGATAAATAAGAACCGAAAGGATAATGCCTTTTACTATCTTCGGCAATATATACACCAGGTAAACGTAAATCTCTTACTTCACTAGCTTTTTCCTTTGCAACCTTCCGCCCAACATGTACCATTGAAGCATTTTTGGTTATATCACTATATACATCTTTATGGTCAAGGTCTAATACATTAGCTAGTTTCTCAGCAGCTTCTACTGGATCCTTCACTTGTCTCGGCACAACAATGATCGAAGGAGCACTTACATTTGTTGCAAGGACAACATCATTTCGGTCAAGTATTTCACCACGTTTTGCTTCAAATGGTACATCTCGACTCCATGAATCTTCCGCTCTCTCAGTTAACCATTCACCCATAGCAAATTGAACGTAGCCGAGTCTTAAAATGATAATTAAGAACACTATTAATCCTAGGAACAAGATTAGAATAAGTCGTTTGCGTACGGTAACGTTTGATACTCTCACCGAATCACTCCTACATACATACTAGTTACATATTGTTACTAGCGTATGCTTGTACGAGGTCTGTTAGAACATGGCTATTTATTCAGTATCTACCGACGCTTCATCTTGTGATTCACCTTCCGTAGAAGCATCTTCATCAACGTCTTCAAATTCCTCTTTAGACATTGGGGCTAGATCGACCACCATATACTCGCCTCTCTGTAATTCTGTCCCTGCTTGAACGCTTTGTTCAACAACATAGCCATGCCCAAATACCGCCAAGTCCATTTCTAGTACATCTGCTAATTTTCGAACATCTCGACTGGACCAGCCCACTATATTCGGCATAGTAACCTTCTCTTCATCTGTCAATAGAATTAATTTCTCACCAGGTAATGCACTTTTTCCAGCAAACGGTTGCTGAGAGATAACTCGAGAGCCATTACCTAATTTGACTACCTTTAATTCCGTTTGGTCTATTGACTTCTCTAAGTCACTACCTTCTAATTCTGTATAATCAGTCACCATATATTCATCGTTTATTTGTTCGGATAATTCTGTTTCTGATGGCGTAATATTTAAATATTGTAAACTATGCTTCATAATTGTATTGAAAATAAGGGCGGTAGGCTCTGAACCTGATTGGAACAAATCAATCTTTGGGCGTTCCACCGCAACATAAACGAGCACCTTCGGATCATCCTTTGGAGCCATTCCAATAAATGAAAAGATATTTTCACCATGGCCACTTATGTAACCACCAGAAGGGGACGGAATTTGAGCTGTTCCCGTTTTGCCGATCACATCAAATCCTTCTAAATAATAAGGATTCCCTGTACCTACAGGAGAGTTTACTACTTGTTCAAGTAAATCCTTTACATGTTCAGCAGTATCCGCAGACACAGGCTCCCCTACAACCTCAGGTTTATTTTCAAACGTGACATCCCCACTTTGTGAATCAACAATCTGTTGAATGATGTAAGGTTTCATCATTTTTCCTTCATTAGCAATAGCAGTAGCTGCCTGCACTTGTTGGATGGGTGTTACAGCAGTGCCTTGGCCGAAGGAAGTAGAGGCTGCTTCCACAGCACCGTTCCGATCAATTGCACTACTTACTTCGTTTGGCAAATCAATTCCCGTAAGCTGGTCAAAGCCAAACTTATCCAAATAATCGTAGATTGTTTCTTGTCCAAGTTTCTCCAAAGTTAGTCGAGCCATTGCAACATTGGATGAACGAAGAAAGCCTTCATCAAAGCTAATCATCCCCCAGCCACTTCGATTATTATGATCACCGATCGTACTAGACCCTATTTGATATTGACCAGATTGATAGAGTTCAGCACCATTATAGACTCCTTCCTCAATCGCAGCAGCAAGTGTAAAGATCTTCATCGTTGATCCCGGTTCATAGCGATCAGCAACAGCATAGTTTAAGTAATTCGTAATATTTTCGTATTCATTTGGATTGAAGCTTGGGCGATTACTCATTGCTAAGATTTCACCTGTTTTTGGATTAGCGACGATCGCAATCATTCTTTCAGGTTCATAATTTTCATCTACTTGAGTCATAACTTGTTCCAACGCTGTTTGAATATTTGAATCTAACGTCGTATAAATATCCTGACCATTTTTTGGAGGGGTTACTCGTTCATTCGAATTAGGCAACCTGATCCAACTACCATCCGTTTGGAATTGGATCTTCCCATCCTCAGCTCGCAAATATTCATCTAAATTTCTCTCCAAGCCCATTCGTGCCTCTTCCATATCACGATCTGTATATCCAATCACATGTGATGCATATGTTTGTTTCGGATAATAGCGCCGTGGTTCTTCACGGAAATAAATACCTTCAAGCTCCAACTCTTCTATTTCCTTCATTCGCTCATATGTAAGATTTCTTGCTCCAGACCCTAGCTCAACTTGAAATCGATCACTCGTTAACAACCGAAGTAAATCGTCTTCACTCATGTTAATATAAGGAGATAGGGTTACAGCAGTCTCTTCTGGCTTTCGAACATAGAATCGTTGCCCCTCATCAAGGACAGCATATACTGTATATGATGGAACTTCTTGAGCTATAGCACTCCCTTCCCGATCAAAGATCGTTCCTCTCTTCCCTTCTATTACTTGTTCTTGTGTCCAACGCTGCTCCCCCATCTTCACTAAATCATTTCCATTAACCGTCTGCGCTGTCTGAATATAAACCATTCTACCGACTAGCGTAATAAAAACGATTATTGTCACCAGTAATAAAAAAACAGCTCTTTTATTTGTAACTGCTCTTTTGATTTCCATTACGCTTCACCTCTATCTTTACCCCTTCTACTTAACACCGTTCATTCATCATTTTCTTCCTACACACCTTTTTTATCCTACATAAAATGGTGAGAAAAAACTAGCTCCTAATAGAACTAGTTTTGTACAACTTTTACTTTATTATCATCTAAAACCATTCCTAATTCTTTCGCAATCGATAATATTCGATCCGGCTCACTTAATTCAAGCACTTGTAAATGAAGACCATCATTAACCTCTTGCTGCTGGGCAATAACTGTTTCTAATTGTTGAACTTCCTTATTGACTGAATAAAGGGTAGCAAAATTATGTACAATGACACTAAGAATAACAAACACCGTTATCGCCACTATACTCATGATTAATTTCTCCCCTAATGTTACCGATGAACGCATTCTTTTGATTCTTTTTGTTGTTTGAACTTGACTTTGATGTTGCTCTTGAATTTTGCGTGCAACCATGCTCATTTAACATTCCCCCTTATCGTTGTTTTTCGGCAATACGTAGCTTGGCAGAGCGCGCTCGATTATTGATTTCCAATTCCTCATTAGTAGGAATGACTGGTTTTCTCGTTACCATCAACAATTCAGGCTTATACTCATCTGGAATAATTGGGAGCCCAGGTGGTAAATCAGGACCTTTACTTTTTTCTTTCATTATTTCCTTACATAATCGATCTTCAAGGGAGTGAAACGTAATCACTGAAATACGTCCACCTACCGACAGAATCGCAATAGCATCTTCAAGAGCTTCCTCGAATGCACCGAGTTCATCGTTCACCGCTATGCGAATCGCTTGAAAAGTCCGCTTAGCTGGATGCCCTCCCTTACGCCTTGCAGGAGCAGGAATAGCTTCTTTAATAATGTCCACTAATTCTGTTGTTCTTTCAATTGGCTTATCTTCTCGTCTCGCTTCTATTTTTCGTGCAATTTGCTTAGCAAATTTCTCTTCACCATATCGTGAAATGATCGATACTAGCTTGGCAAACGACCAATGGTTCACTACTTCGTAAGCAGAAAGCTCTTGTGCTTGATCCATTCTCATATCGAGCAATGCATCCTGATGATAGCTAAATCCTCTTTCAGCCTCATCTAACTGTGGACTGGAAACACCCAGGTCAAACAGAACACCGTCAACCTTATCCACACCTCGCTTGTGTAGCTCCTCCTTCATATAACGGAAGTTGCTTTTAATTAACGTAACTTTATCCGTAAACTGCACCAATGTTTCTTTTGCATGTGCTAATGCCGCATCATCTTGATCAAAGGCATATAAATGTCCTTGGTCATTTAACCTAGCTGCAATCATAGCAGAATGTCCCGCTCCACCTAATGTACAATCCACATAAATTCCATCTGCTTTAATATGTAACCCCTCAATTGCTTCCTCTTTCAAAACAGTTATGTGATGAAACAAGCTTCCACCTCCGTTAACCTACAAATCAAAATCAAAGTCAACAATATTTTCTGCAATTTCACTAAATGATTCTTCAGATTCTGCAAAGTATTCTTCCCAAATTGCTTTACTCCATACTTCCACACGGTTTGAAACACCTATAACAACACATTCTTTTTCCAATTGTGCAAACTCACGTAAAGGTGATGCAATGTTGACGCGCCCCTGCTTATCTAATTCACATTCAGTAGCACCCGAAAAGAAAAAACGTGTAAATGCTCTTGCATCTTTCTTCGTAAAAGGAAGGGACTTTAACTTTTCTTCTAGTTTTAACCATTCTGCTTGGGGGTAAACGAACAAACAACGATCAAGACCTCTAGTTACTACAAAAGTAGATCCTAAAGCGTCTCGAAACTTAGCAGGAACAATCATCCTACCCTTATCATCAACATTATGATGATACTCCCCCATAAACATCGTTAGCCCATCTCCCTCCACTTACTAACATTAAAGTACCACATTCCCCCACTTTACACCACCTAAAATGAACATTTTCTCCACAAAAAAAAATCCTGCCCTTGTGGACAGGATTTCAAAACTTATTCCGACAGCAATTATTTACAAATACTCACAAATACAGAAGCTTATGTTTTCGACTAAATGACAACTCCATTGACAGCCATTTTTTAAATTCACGCTCACCAATGACATTCATCAACACAAACGGATGAATAATACGCTCTTGCGGTTTATTGATTGGGGATAACCAATGCTCTGTCTCAGCAAATTTCGCAAGTGCTCCATCATGCGTTTGTCGAACGAATTTTTTCATCTTCTTTTCCATAAATGCTAGCTGCTGTTCAATCATATTTATATTTTTTTCACTTAAATGATAAAGTGTTTGATCCATTTCTGCTGCTAAATTACGAATAGTCTCATGTTCTGAACGTACTTGTTCTCTCACATTTCCAACAACCTCTGTAATTGGATAAGGATTAACATTCTCTAACCATTGATCACGAAGCGTTTTCATCTCTCCTTTTAAAAAAGGTGTAACCTTATAATTGTGTTCATTCAGCCATTTGCTTACTTGAGTAGGAATAAAGGTTACTTGATAGCGTAACAGAACAGGAGGGATTTTCAACGCAAACAACTTAAATACAGGCTTTAATGTAGCCCAATATGCAATCTCTCCTGGCCCTCCAACAAATGCTAATACTGGCAATAACCACTCTTGCATTAAAGGTCGGGTCACAACATTATTACTAAATCGTTCAGGATGTTGATCGAGTAAATAAAGCAAACCTGCTTTCGTATATGTAACATCTGTACCTTGTACCGAAAAGAGCCCATCTTCAAAATCAAGACGTTTTCTCTCACCATGAACTTCAAGAAACAAATGAGCATTTGTCGGTTCGGTGACAATGGGGTCTCCATAACCTGATTGATTAAATTCACGATCTCCTTTTTGCTGAGCAACTTGCAGACAATCAACTTGATCAATTAATTGTTTGAAATAACCCGTTTCCATTTGGCGAATGAACGGATCATGTGCATCTAATAAAAGAAGCCCTTGTTCAGCAAAAAACCAATGCATGATATTCCGAAAGAAATCTAACATCGTATTCGACTGTTTTACATAATGAGATACTTTTTGAAATAAGTCACAAGTAAACGCGGTTTCTGGCAATGTTGCGAAAACATCTTCTACCCATTTCTCCATCTGTGCATGATCCACTATCACATTAGAAGCCGACGTATTCGAAGAACCCGTATCATAGAAGTGCTTCTTCCACTGCAAACCTTGTTGCTTATATACAAAACGGATTTCATCTAAATCATGATCTTCTCCAGCAATCCAAAAAATAGGGATAACACTTATACCCAATTCACGTTCTTGTTGTTTTGCAAGAGCAACAATCGTCATCGCTTTATAAATGGTATATAACGGACCTGTTAACAAGCCAGCTTGCTGTCCTCCTACAACAACTACTGATTTAGAATCTTTAAATTTCTCAATTTGCTTCATCGCTTCATCATGATTCTTGAGTACCTTATAGTTCTTTTGAAAATATGTAAAAAGCTCTTCTCGTTTAAATTCACGAGTATGAATATGATCAAGTCTCTTTTTAAAAACGTCCTTATCTTGTATCTGATAATCAAAAAAAGTAGTTGCTTGTTCTTTATATGCTAAATAATCATCGGTAAAACGATTAATGGTTAAATCAAGTTCCTCTACGTTCATTCTATTAGCGTCCCTTCATTTAGCGTTTCTTCATCACTATAACAAAGAACGATCCCCCAAGAAAGTAATATGAACTAACTATTTAACCGAATAATACTAACAAGTAATCCGACAAAAAATAATGAAACGTGTAGAAGAAAGAATACGATAAAATTGAAACGCCAAATCCCTCTAATTAACTTACGTATGTGAATGTCTTCCGATATATACCAATGTAACCATGTAAAGCCAATCGCAATAAGAACAACAACTCCTAATACAATGAATAGGAACGAGCGACCGAATATTTCTAATAAAATAAAGTGCACCGATGCAATAAATAAAACCGTTGACCAATCTGAAGCAAAACGAATCGCTTTTTTTTTATTTTTTTTCCGTTTTACATATATCCAATAACATACATACCAACTTAATAGCGGAAGTGTCACTAAAGTCGCTATTAACCACACGAAAATGTCCATTATCTAACCCCCTTCTGCCATTCCATTGCTTTAATAGCATCAAACATCATATTAAGATACGGTGTATTTATCCCTTTCTCTTTTCCCATTCTTTGCACACTACCAACAATCGCTTCAATTTCTGACTTTCTCCCTTGCTGTAAATCAACATACATAGAAGATTGATTGTACTTAGTTCGCTCACAAATATTCGTTACATAGCTCCACACCTTAAAATGATCTATCAATTCAAAGACTTCTACGACTTCATCAAATAAGTGCTTCATGATTGTAGTAAGATGCTCATTGGCTAACAATTCACCATTCTCTACTTGAAACAGTGCCGTTAGCGGATTAATACACACATTTACGACTGTTTTCCTCATCAAAGCCTCATACCAATTTGATACCTCTTCGAAATGAAGAGAAGCTATCTCTTCTAAGATCGTTCTCATGATCTTTTGTTCGCCATATTTAACGTACCCCCACTTAATTGCACTCGCACCTGTATGAACAACGGTAAAATCATTTAGTCGCTTCGCACCATGCTCTACGACTCCAACAGCTACTTCTGAACATGTATATTGAGACAAATAAGAAATGTGTTCCATTCCATTTTGTAAAAATAGTATAGACTTAATCGTTGACATTCGTTTCTGTAAGCTCTTATCAACGGTTGGCCAGTCATATGCTTTAACGGCAATAACGGCTAAATCAATTAAGGCGTTTGAACTCATAAAATGATCAAATGTCATTGTTTTCACTTTAACATTATGATGTGTTTGATCATAACGAGTTATTTGAAGTCCTTCATTTTGTAATTGCTTTAATTGTTCATCTCTTCTTACGACTAAAGTTATAGTTTGCCCTTTCTCAACAAAATAATAACTTAGTAGCATCCCTATTGCACCAGATCCAATGATTGTTACATTCATCGTCTAGCGTCTCCCTTCTTCTATCTATACTCCCACTACTATTCATTTACTCTCTTATCAATCACATTTTCTCATTCTTTCCAACTAGAACATATAGAACTTTAGACCTAATTAAATCGCTATATTTTGTTTCATGAACTTAAACTTTACGTTTACTCATAAAAAAACACCCTGGATTCTAAATAAGATCCAAAGTGTTAGCTAATGATTATGTTTCAGTGGTCGTCTCAAAGGTCGTTAGCTTTCTTGCTCGTTCCATAATAGAAAGTAATGTGCGATAGTCATCTTCCATTACTTTCTTTTCCTGTTCAATTTGTTCAAGCGTATTTTTTAATCTTTTATTTTCTTCTTGTAATTCCTTAAATTCTGCTAAAGAAACACGATCCTCACTTTTTTGAGCAAAATCATTCAAAAAAGAAACGACCTTTTTCATTGTAAGTAATTCTTCTTCTTCACTTTCGCCCTGAGCTTTCTCCTCCGATAATTGTGGTTGCAGTTCAATGGTTGGCTCCATGTCATATTCCGTTGTTTGAAATAGCCTCTTTCCTTTTGAGCGTTGTTTCTTCGCTAATAAGATAGCTGATTCATATTTTTTTCTAATCGTTGAATTCCACCGAAATCCACAAGCTGCACTCGTCCTCGAAAGTCGGTCACCAACTTCTTCAAATGCCGCTAATTGCGTACTCCCTTCACGTATATGACGTAATACAACTTCAGCTAATATTAAATCCTCATCTGTTGACCAAGCATCTTGCCTCACTGTACTCACATGTATTCCCTCCTTATTTTTCATAATTATTCTATACGTATGCATCTACTAGATTAGAAAGACGCACGATCATAAAAAAATAACGAATTCTATTAATAAATTATGACCTTCAATTCAAAGTTGTATTCATTCCCACAAATATTAACGATAGATATTAAGCTATAAAGCATTTCTAAGAGCAAAGTTCTTCTACAGAACAGTATGAAACGTGCGGAGCCGACACCACTTACGAAGGACTTTCACCTATCTTAATTAAACTTCTAAAAAAAAAAACGAAAAGGTATAAAACCTTTCCGTTTTTTTCTTTAAGCTTATTTACTGACAACATCTCGGCCATTATATGAGCCACACGCTTTACAAATACGGTGAGCTAGCTTTAATTCTCCACATTCAGAACATTTAACCATTCCTGGTACTGCTAACTTAATGTGAGTACGACGCTTATTTTTGCGAGTTTTAGATGTTCTTCTAAAAGGTACTGCCATCATTCCCACCTCCTTACAGAATTAAATAGTCATTGTAAAAATGAAGGTTCCATCTTTGCCGGGACTTCCATTTCCTACTCTTTGTCAAAAAATTTAGCTAAATCTGCTAGTCGAGGATCTATTCGATCTTCTTTCTTTTCATCTGTTACTAACTCCCAATGTTTCCCCTCTGGAGGAGCCAACGGATCTGATTTCTCATCAGCAAACAGTTGCATCGGTATTTCTAATAAGACAGCTTCTTCGATTGCAGGCTTCAGATCGACCATTTCACCTTCAAAGAACTGAATATCATCATGATCAACATCTGCCGTTACATAATCATTCTTTGGATGATATTGCCTAACGATTTCAATATCAATCGGAAACGTAACATCTGCCAATGTTCTTGAACAAGGCAAAATCAACGAACCAGAAATTTGCAACGTAAAGGTTAATAAAGAACCTCTATACAATAGTTCACCTTTCACGTTAAAAGGGGAAACGTTACGTATTTCTTTGTTAATATTCATAACACTTGACAAGTCGATTGTTTCTTCGAATGTAAATGGTTTATGTTTCGCAACGTTTAGCTGCTGAAGGGACCATTTCAACATGTTGATCACCTCTAAGACAACAAGATTAAGTATATATCTACCTTTTTTGAATGTCAATCTTTTTTCTTTACAGACAAATACTTGTTTTATACATGACGTTTATTGTAGCATGACAAAAAGGGATAGTAAAGAGACTCACGAATCTATACCTAATACTTATTTTACCCTTTTTTATCCATCATCTTTCATTCATAATAATTAGGAGGAGATTCGATGCAAGCAGTCGGAATCGTTGTTGAGTATAACCCCTTCCATAATGGTCACCTTTATCAATTAACACAAGCTAAGAAAGAGACAGAAGCTGATATCGTCATTGTCGTGATGAGCGGTACTTTTTTACAAAGAGGTGAACCTGCTCTTATTTCAAAATGGTCACGAACAGAAATGGCGTTAGCGAATGGGGCTGATTTAGTCATCGAGCTACCTTATCCATTTTCAACACAAAAGGCTGAGTACTTTGCAAATGGTGCTGTTCAACTTTTAACTGAGCTTGGAGTCGAATTCGTTCACTTTGGAAGTGAAGCTGGCAATATACTTCCTTTCTATGAATTGGTTGATGCGATTCAAAAAGACTTATCAACAATCAATTCATATGTGCAAGAACATATGAAACAAGGATTAAGCTACCCGCGAGCATTCTCTGATGCCCTCACACGCTTAAATAGCCGACAGCCATCTCTTTAACAGAGCCAAACAACATTTTAGGTTATCATTATGTTAAAGCTATTACAGACCAAAGAAGCCCAATTAAAGCTATAACTACAAAAAGAATTCAAGCACATTTCCATGAACAGTCCATTAGTTCCAATCATATTGCAAGTGCTACAAGTATACGAAAAGCGATTAATGAAGGAACACCTTTAGCAGATATTGCACATACTATGCCAACGGCTACTGTAAACCTTTTGACAAACTATCAAAAAGAAAATAAGCTGCTCCATACGTGGGACCTTTATTATCCATTCGTACAATATAAAATTCTATCCTCCTCTTGTGAGCAATTACGAGACATATATGAATGTGAAGAAGGACTCGAGTATCGTCTTAAGGAAACGATTAAATTTGCTCCTACTTACACCGATTGGATCGACCTCTTAAAAACGAAGCGATATACGAGAACTCGATTACAACGTCTAGCGACACATGTCTTAACCAATACAACTAAAGAAGAAATGCAATCAGCACATTCTGAAGGTCTACGTCATATACAACTACTCGGATTTACGACAAAAGGTCAACAATTTTTAAAACAAACAAGAAAACAGCGCAATCTCCCTATCCTTACGAAAAGAGCAAAAGCGACAGGGCGGATAGCCGAACTAGAAGAAAGAGCAGCTATCATTTATGCACAGCCCCTCTTAACTCACGCTAGAAATTCAGCCATCAAAGCCGAATTCACCCCTCCGATACAGTTAAACAAATATTAAATTAACTAGCGTCTGGTGTTTCATAACGCATATTGAAACACCTCTAAATCATTTATTTCGGCGGTATAGAGGCGAGAAACTCTAAAGCTTCCTCAAATGTATCAATCGGAATAATTTCCATTTCTGCTCCGATATCCTCTGCAGCAGCTAATGCTTCTTCATAGTTAGATTGCGAAGCACCAGCATCATTAGGAACTAAAAAGTAATCCGCCCCTGCACGATCAGCTGCTACAACCTTCTGTGGTGCTCCTCCAATTCGACCAACAACACCTTCTTCAGAGATCGTACCTGTACCAGCTATATGATAACCCTTAGTCACGTTTTCTTCAGTTAATTGATTATACATTTCTAAAGCAAACATAAGTCCAGCTGAAGGCCCTCCAATTTGACTTGTGTCTATCATTACTTCAGGATCTACGACAATATCTCGTTCAGTAATTGGAGAGGAAATACCAATACCTACTTGTCCTTTTTGCGCACCTAACTTTTCTGGAAAAGGAGCAAAGCCAACTTCAACAACGATCCTTTCATCTTCACGTTTTATAAGTAATTCCACTGTATCCTTTACACTTTTATCACTTAATGTATGTATTAATTGTTCGGCTGTTTCAATTTCTCTACCGTTCACTTCAAGAATTCGATCACCAATTTCAAGAACTTCTTCTGCAGGCATACCTTCGATTAGCTGTGTCACAATTACTCCATGATATTCATATTCAATTGTTTTTCCAGCAGCTTCATACGCTACAATCATGGCTGACTCTTGTGAGCTACTCATCGCCATTAATTGTCTATGATGATATTCCTCATCAGATTCACCTTCATGACGTATTTGATCTTCATGATACAATAAACGATATGAACTTAAATACGACCATCCATAGAACAACAAATTTGCTTTTCCCATTTGCACGGTTGTTAGCATAAATGTCCCATCTTCCTCATGGCCACCTTCAACATTGATTACTTCACTTAATATTTTCGCATCACCAGGCTGTGAATAATAATATGGAAGTGGGAAGAAATGGATAAACAATAAAAACAAAATTAGTATGATCCATCTCTTACTCAAAAAAGGCTTAGTTTGTTCGGACTTCATGTTTGATTCTCCTCCCAAGTTGCAATCGCCTCTTTAATCAAGGCGATATGGTTTCTAGTAGCTTCTTCACCACTACTTATTAAAGCATCAACCTCACTAAAAGCCAAAGGATTAGCATTTTTTACGATCGGTCGAATCATTACTGTACTTTCAATTTCTTGAGCACGAATTAATTCTCGTGTCATAATATCCATGCTTTGAACCATAATATCATAAATCGTCTTTACTTCTGCCTCTTGTTTGAAATAAGAAACATCCACAGCAATTGTAATATCAGCACCCATTTGTTTAACTGCCGTTACAGGGACACGATCGATCACACCTCCATCAACCAACGTTTTGCCATCAATCACCTCAGGTACAAATATCCCCGGAATGGCAATACTAGCTCGAACGACAGAAGCGACGTCTCCTTTATCAAATAATACTCGCTCTCCTTTATTAATGTCAGTTGTTACGACCATCATACGAGGGTTTAAATCCTCGATTCGTTTTCCTTTCGCAAGCAAACGAATTAAATTTTTCACTTTCTTTCCTGCAACAAATCCCTTCCTAGGTACGATAAAATCAACAAAATATTTCTTTTGAAACAATGAAGCAAAGCGATGCAATTGATCAGGCGAATGACCGACACCATACAGACAACCAACAAGAGCACCCATGCTACTACCCGTAATCATATCTATTGGAATATTTTCCTCTTCCAGCACCTTTAATACACCGATATGTGCATATCCCCTTGATCCTCCAGAACCTAGCGCCAATCCAATTTTGGGTCGACCTTTTCCCATATAAAACCTCTCCCAGCATTTGTTTTTTACAGAAATGATATGGTCTATTATTCATCTGTATACGTATAGTTAATGATAGGACAACTCTTAAAGAACGATACAAGAGATTAAAGTTTAGATAAAAATGGAGTTGTTTCGTCAACCGAGTAACGAAATAGACTCGACGCTCTTCTCTAAGCGCACTAATAACGCTTTTCAATCCTATAAAATTTTTTATTCGTACAAAGGGGGCTACTATGTGCCATTATCAAAAACAAAAACATTTGTACTTGCTTTAGTTAGCTTACTCCTTGCTGCTTCACTAATGATCTTTCCAAAAGAAGCATTAGAAGCTTCTATTAGAGGTATGCAAATGTGGTGGAATGTCGTCTTCCCATCCTTGTTACCTTTTTTTATTGTGTCAGAGCTATTAATTGGATTTGGCGTCGTAACGTTTATTGGTGCATTACTCGAGCCTTAATGAGACCGTTATTTCGCGTTCCTGGAGTCGGGGGCTTTGTGTGGGCTATGGGGTTAGCATCAGGCTATCCTGCTGGAGCAAAACTAACAGCTAGACTCAGGCAAGAACAAAAGCTCACACGAATTGAAGCTGAAAGACTTGTGTCATTTACCAATTCCTCTAACCCACTTTTTATATTTGGGGCCATTGCAGTCGGTTTTTTTCATGATGCAACATTAGGTCTTCTTTTAGCATTATCGCATTATTTAGGAAATATAATCGTTGGTTTATGTATGAGATTTCATGGCGTTAACGATGAGGAACGCCAGTCCCTAGACAGCTCCACTCGATCATGGAAAAGTGCATTAACCCTTTTACATGAAGAGCGTCTCCGTGATGGGAGGCCGATCGGAAAGCTATTAGGAGATGCCGTTCAATCCTCTATTCGAACATTATTAATGATTGGCGGGTTTATTATTTTATTTTCCGTGTTAAATTCAATTTTGAGCCTTATTGGCATAACAGCTATGATAGCTGCTATTTTCTCAATCATTTTGTCTATCTTTCAAATACCAAACACGTTAAGCTACCCGCTCATTTCAGGCTTATTCGAAATTACACTCGGTGCGAAATTGGCTAGCGAGACCGATGCTACACTTTTTCAACAAGTTATTGTCACTAGTTTCTTCCTTGCATTTAGCGGTTTCTCTGTACAAGCGCAAGTTGCTAGTATTTTAGCCGAAACGGATATTCGCTTTAAGCCTTTTTTCATCGCTCGTTTCTTTCATGGTGTATTTGCTGCTCTTTTTGCGTGCCTATTATGGACGCCTATTTACAGAAATCAGACCTCTTCAAACGAACAGTCAAGTGTACTCGCTGTCTTTATGAGTGAGCATTCAGCACCTTGGTTTTCTATTATGTGGAATTGGCTCGTTCAGTATGGTTTTATCATGACTTTTTTCATGTTAGTTCTATATTTAATTTTGTTATTAAAAAGAGTGGATCAGCACATATAAGTGCTGAATACCCACTCTTTTTATACATGATTAAATTTTCTGCGCAAAGCATTTTCGACAATATCTGGAACTAGTCCAGATACATCGCCATCATATTTGGCTACCTCTTTCACTATACTAGAACTTAAATAAGAATATTGATGATTGGTCATCATAAAGAATGTTTCGATTTCAGGACCTAACTTCTTATTGATTGAAGCAACTTGCATCTCATATTCAAAATCAGAAACCGCTCGAAGCCCACGAATGATCGTACGCGCTTTCTTTTCTTTCATATAATCGATTAACAGACCGTCAAACGTGTCCACTTTCACTTGCGGAATATGAGCCGTTACTTCCTTTATTAATTTCATTCGTTCTTCTATAGTGAAAGTAGGCTTCTTATTACGATTATGTAAAACAGCTATGATTACCTCATCAAATACGTGCGAACCACGAGTAATAATATCGATATGACCATA
This sequence comes from Halalkalibacter hemicellulosilyticusJCM 9152, assembly GCF_000513115.1. Taxonomy (GTDB): domain Bacteria; phylum Bacillota; class Bacilli; order Bacillales; family Bacillaceae_D; genus Halalkalibacter; species Halalkalibacter hemicellulosilyticus. Next base: position 16,624 of record NZ_BAUU01000003.1, on the reverse strand, counting down.
AGTAATCGGGTCAAAACTACCTGGACAAACGGCTATATTTGTCATAAAGTTACTCCTTTTTCATTACAAGTATCAATTGCGGTAAATGGTAATTAGCGTATCACCGTAAGCTTCTTGCCTAACACGTTCTAATGTTGATAGATGCTCAGGCATTGTCGTACCTAGACCGCTTTCACAAACGATCATACCATTTTCACGAATCAAATGAAAATCAACGATAATACTTAATTCATTTGCCAGCTGTTGTTGTGCATATGGCGGATCTAGAAAGATCAGATCAAACGATCGTTCACGCTTGATTAACGCTTTTAAAGCTCGGTTCGCATCATTTCGATATACTTCAGCATTCTCACTAAATGAACAATGCTGTAAATTATCTTTAATAATACTTATCGCTTTTTTATTCTGATCAACAAATATAACATTGTCCATTCCTCTACTTAACGCTTCAATTCCAAGTCCACCTGTACCAGCATATAGGTCAAGTCCGCTCCCACCATCAAAGTAAGGACCGACAATATTGAAGATCGCTTCCTTCACTTTATCTGTTGTTGGTCTTGTTGAAGAACCAGGAACAGCCTTTAACGATAAACCTTTCTTAAGACCAGAAATGACTCTCATCCTACTCACCTAAATTCTGTTTCGATATTTTATCATTTTATCCTATCATAAATTGAATGAAAAGCGAGAACTATAAGAAGCCGAAAAGATAAAAGAATTCCTTTAGAAAATCGACCGCTCCCGTGATAAAGGGATGAGACCACTGAAAAAGTTTAGTTTTAACTTTTTCAGTGGCTTTGAAGAGATGCTCCTACAGGCGGGCGTTGCTAAGCATTTCCTTCGTTTTACGAAGTAACTGAAATATGCTTGATTTGAATTCAGCTTTCCGAACTAAACATGTGTAAACGAAGTAAATGGTAGAAACATCCAACATCATAATATAAGAAAAATACATGTATGAAATGGTACAAAATCGGTCATACTTCAACTAGTAGCATTCACTTAGTGTTGCTACAACCGCGGAGAAGGCTTACGTTTCCCCATAAGTTCTTCCTCCGGTTTCTCCTCTCCCATAGCCTTAAGTACATACCAATGTATGTGTAAGGCACCTCGCAAGAATTTCTTGCGAGGATTTTTTTCTTTCGATAGTATAGAAACAAATAGATGCTTGAAAGAAAGAGGGTATCCTTTATGATTCAACGTTTCATTAAATTAGGGGAAGGTTATAATGATCTCTATGAGTTATTAGAGCTTGCTCGTACTAATACTGAGCGAATTCATATGCTACTCCAGCTTGACACGACGATTGCTGAACGTCCTATGTCATCAGTTGTCCTTATTTTACAGCCTGCAAGTCCTGGGAAAATGATGCCGCTTTACATTTGTTTAGAAGGAATATTAAATCCAAGTTATAAAGAAACAGAACGGTATCACCTTATAAAAAAGCTGTGTGAGGAACTCGAAATTAACATACATCGATTAGAAGTTAAGCCTTCTCATACCTTTTCCGAAGAAGTTTTATATTTTCAATATTTAATCGGAGTACTGCGGATGAACAAATACATCCCACCGTTACAATAAGACATTACTAACTACAAAAGGCCGATCATATACAAAGAAAGAGTCAGGAAATTGTCCCTGACTCTTTCATCTTATATTCCCATCTTATAATCATATTCTTTCGCTTTATCAGGTTTTGCATTTTGAAAATCAGTATCAACAAATGGACGCATGGAAGGTTGAACATCACGTACAAAATGAGTATTACTTAATTTTCGGACAACATCCTCTAATTTTCCTTGGTCACAATATATAATCGCATATTTCATTTTTTTTGAAACGTAATGAACGTGACCAAATCGTCGAAGTTGACGGACAAACTTCAATGACGTTAACCAAATCGCTACACCTTGTCGCTTGCTTTCTAGCATAAATCGGCTCTCCTTTAATGTAACGGGATTGTTATAGTTTAACATGCATAAAATCTTACGACAACACGCCGTATTTATAGATTCATGAACTACAACCACAACTCCCTGAGGCACATCCCCCACTACAAGACATTGAATCGAAAAAAGGATTTCCTGTCGGTACTTTAATCGTCTTTGAAACGGAATGAGCAATGATTCCACTAATTTCGTTTAGTAAACTTTCCAATTCTCGTTCAGCCTTCTTAAATTCAACGACTGTATCGGTTAAATCGACTGCTCTTTTGGCTTTCCTAATATTTGCGGAAATCTCATCATAATCGGGATGATATTTCCCAAAGCGCTGAACGTCCTCATATTGATCTTTCATATGATTAAATGCAGATATTCGCTTTTGCGCCTCAACATCTTTCTCTAATTTTTGTTTTGCTTCTATATATTCATGATATACGTCCGATTCAATTACGGCTTTTGCCAATTCGTCAGCACCATCCAATAATTCAATCGTTGACATCGTTGCTAGCATGTACAACACCTCCTACAATCATTAGTATATCATGAACAAACGGGATCACAATAGATGACAACTGTTCCGCTTATCTTATTGACATCAACGTTAGCTCCAGAATATAATCTTTTAGTCAAAGTATCTAAATAGAAAGGTGCCACACCATCATGAATATTGTTACGTTTAACCCTTTTCGAACAATTGGTATCCCTGGTATTAAATATGTAAAGCCTGAGCATATGTTTGACGAGCGAAACAAAATTGCCGCAGCAGACATCTGTCTTTTTCCAGAAAATTGGCAAGTTAATGCTCTTGTTTATGGTATGAAGAAAAAAATTTTTCCTAGTATTCAATCCATTCAATTAGGCTTTAACAAAATTGAAGTTACTCGTGGTCTGTGGAGCGTCGTACCAGATCATGTTCCTAAAACGCTTATTTTAGGAAATAACCATGACAATATTAATCGAGTATTAGCCGAATTCTCATTCCCATTTGTCGCTAAAGAAATTCGAAGTTCGATGGGGAAAGGCGTTTTCTTAATTGAATCACACAAACAATTTAATGAATACGCTGAAAATAACGATTATTTATACATCCAAGAATATCTACCGATCGATCGCGATCTACGTATTTGTGTAGTTGGTAATGAAGTTGTGACCGCTTATTGGCGAATTAATGAGCGAAATTCCTTTCGAAGTAATGTTGCTCAAGGTGCAAAAATCTCATTTGATCATATTCCCGAGAATGCGATCGAACTCGTACGCCATACAGCAAATATGCTAGGCGTTGATCATGCTGGCTTTGATTTAGTCAAAGTTGACGACCATTATTATTTTTTAGAATTTAATACATTGTTCGGTAACCAAGGCTTCCAACAACGTGGTATTTCAGTTGAAAGCTATATTTATCGATATATATCAGACATCCTTACTCACGAATCGAAATAGCGATAACTTCACCTACACCTTTATACGGCGTATGGTCATTTTGAACGACTTGCACGAGCACTTCATGCTCTCCAATAGGTAAGTTTTTCAAATAAAAGGCACGTTCAAATAACGTTGCAATATGTTCATCATTTAAATAAATCCGCAAATGCCCTTCATTTTCTTGATGAAGGGACCCTACTTCATTTTGTCCAAACGAAAATCCACTAAGCTGACATTCCACATATAATTGATTATCTTTTAAGTCATAGTTGACAACTAGATTCAATGGATTCCCTTTATTAATAGAAATATCTCCAACACGTAACACAGGTTCCACAAGCACATCTTCGTTTGCTGCAAGTACAGTTGGACTCATCATAATCAAAATAACGAATAGGCTAATAGTAACTCGTTGCAATGACAAACACCTCACTTAAACATACGTGTAGATTATGTTCATTTAACGGTTATTATGCATACAAATATGGCTTGCTAGAAGATTTAATTCCCTTAGCAAGCCATACTACAATTATTACGTTTGTGCCACTGTCGTTTGCCCAACCTTCAACATTTCCATCATCATCATGATCAATCCCAATGATTGCTGCATTTTTTCCACTCTTTGCGGAAACGTTCTACCATAAAATTGATTAGCTTCTTTCTCTAAGAGTGTCATTTGTGAAGGGTCACGACTAAGCTTTCGATACCAATTCGGGTGCTGTCGAATAAATGCTCGTAGCTCAGGTTGTTCATTAAGATACTGTTGAACCTCTAATCGCATATCTTTCACACCTCCTGCTAATCTCTTCTAAATGAAAAAGGATGATCTTTTGATCGTTGATTTTGCTGTTGGTTCGGTTGTTGAAATGATTGGATCACATTTTGAACATTGCCAAGCACAGAGCTGAATTGACTTAAATGCTGTTGGAGATCGTTTACGTTTAACCGACTAATCAATCCCATAATTTGTCCTAGAGAACTTGCTGTTTCTCCATTACCTGAATTCTCCTCTTGATCCTGACCTGGCTCTTGTTGCTCGATATTTTCAGCATATGTGTTCCAATGGTCATGATCCTCTCCAAAAACATTCCATTCCTCAAATACCTCTTGTAACGATTTATTGTTTTCTTTTACTTCTCTTATAAGATGAGGATTTCTTCCCATAAAATCTTTGAACTGTCGAACGGTTGGATGAAGTCCATGTTTACTCATCTTATCACCACCCTTATAAGCCTTTTCATACTAGTATACGCAGGAGCCTAGTCCTAGGTGCTCAATAAAGGTTAAAATGACCATGGTGTCATAAAATTTTGCGTGTAATAATCTTGGAAGACACCAACTCCTAAATGAGTAAACTCCTCATGCAACAAGTTGACTCGATGCCCTTCACTATTTAACCAGCCTTCCACAGCTGCTATACCGTCTGTATACATTGCAGCAATATTTTCACCAGCTAATCTAAAGCGAATATCATTTCTTTCAAATCGTTGATCTAACTCTCCATACTCAGGGGAAGTATGTGAAAAAAATTCTTTTTCCTTCATTTCACGACTATGTCCATACGCAACAACGGCAACGTCCTCTTCCCATTCATATGCCTCTAAACCATGCCTGGCACGTATGACATTTGTATAATCAAAAATTTGCCTTGCTTCAGCATGTTCAATTTCTTGCCAATCTTCGTATGAGACAGTTGGTCTTTCTGGGGGATCACCTATGTACGAAACAGAATAAGGTCGCATTTCTACCAGTGTATCAGCCGTTAGCATACGTAAACTCGAAAGTTCATTCGTATGAGTATCGAAATATAGCTGAACCCACTCCCCATCAACTTCAACAAGAGGACGTGCTTGCAAATCTGCTGCACTTAACTCAAATTGATACTGACCATTAGTAGCTTTTACATCAACTTGGTTAGAAAAAGTGAACAAGTCATCTAAATCCTCATACATTCCTCCAATAGAAAAGAACGTTTCACTAACATGTCCTGATACAAAAGCTGTTACAACTTCTCCATCATGCATACCTACTTGTAAATATGTCGTTGAATCATCTTCAAATAAATAAATCCACCAGTCATATGAATAAGCTGTCGGGTCTATGCGATCAGGTTCACCAAATCTTTCTTTTATTTCATCGCCAGTCAATCCAATAAAAACCTCTTCTTCTGTTAGTAGATTTTCTTCATAATCCGGTTCTTCTATCTCTAAATCTTCTGTTAATTCCTCCCCATATAACCATTCTATTACCTGAAACTCTTCTGTATCACCTGTCTCATTTTCCTCAGCATTTTGAAAATAATCTGATTCAATAATGAGAAAAAAAAGAAGAAGACAGGCACAACCCAAAATTATAATAATCTTCTTCATAAAAACACCTCTATTCTTTCAATCTTATATAGATGATTTATTCAATGTTCAGTCGTCTTATTCCTCTCTCTAACGTTGTAACCTTCTGTCCATTTCCAGTATAATCTTGTCGAATGGGAATCTACACAAAACATTCATGATTATACATTGCAACATAGCTCAATTCATACTATCATTAAAAAGAGTACATATAAGATCAATTGGAGGCGGATTGACAGTGAGATTTGATCACATTGAATTAGCAGATAAAGAATTACGTTTTGAGACACTTCGATATGCGTGTGAATCAATCGGACTTGTCCATGCAGGTCAATGGGACTATGAACGTGCCATGTTTGATTACAAAATTGTGAACCAAGGAAATATTTATTATTTACGCATTCCTGCATATGCAATTAAAGGCGAGATTCCAAAAGAAGATACAATCGTGAAATTGATGACTCCTTTACTCGGTAAGCATTATTATCCACATGGCGTTGAGTACGAAGGAGAAGAATTCCCGCAACAAATTATTGATAAGTGTAACAAGAAGCTTGAACTTTTAAAAGGGAATTTAGAAGCAGAAGAATAAGAAAAAGACGGCTAATGCCGTCTTTTTCTTATTCTTCGCGTTCACGAATCGTGACAATTCGTAACGAACCATTGTTAAGCCTATTAATTTCAAACCTTATATAACGCTCTATTTCTTCGAATTCATTAGAGTAATGGATCACAACTGATTCAAATGCATCAACATAATAATCACCTACATCATCTTCATAAACATGATTAACTTGAAATTCCTTCAGCTCTTTACTAGCTCCATCACTATGTAAATCATTTACGTACCTGCGTAATGAATGATAAAAACTAACGTTTGCCATTAAAAAAGGTTCAACATCATTAAAATGACCGCCATTCACCGACTCGATCATCGTTTTTTTGTAAGTTGTTACAAACTCCACTAGCTCTGTATCATCTTCTACTTCTATTAACTCAGAATTGTCAGGTGATTGACAAGCAACAAGTAACATGCAACAAAATAAAACAATCCAACTAGACTTTCTCACTACATACATACTCCTTTCAAAAAGTTCAAGCTATCTTCATTGATTAAACGCTTGAATGAGTATACCATAAGTATAGAAATATACCTATATAAACTGTTCATTCTATAATGTTCTATACTATAATATAAGTTAAGAAATGTGTAAGCTTTTTCAGATAGATACATTTCACATTCAAGAGAGGAGTCCTACATTGGCAGCACTCATATCTAAACGCACCTTCATTATTATCATTAGCATCATTGCCATCGCTATCGTAGCTTATTTCATTATACCTATTTCGATCCCATTACTGTTGGCTTTTTTCACTGCCTTATTGTTATCACCAGCAGTAGAATCTTTACATAAACGACTTAAATTAAAGCGAAATCTTGCCGTCATGATTGTCTTTACCTTGTTTATTTGTTTTATCGGTTTAACTGGCTATTATAGTGTCACAAAAGTCATTACACAAGGCTCACAAATTGTTGAAAATTTACCACAGCACATTAATGACATCAATCGTTCTTGGCTAAATTTCCAACGAAATCTTGAACACGAATATGATAATTTACCACCAGAATTAGTAGAAGAAATTAACATTCTTGTGACAAGAACATTGAATGATATTCGAAACACAATAAGCGAACGCAACATTATTAACGATGTGACCTCTTTTGTGTCGAGCATACCTGGATACTTAGTATCCATTATCGTCTATTTAATTGCTCTATTTTTATTTTTGTTAGAGCTACCCGTCTTAAAACGAAAATCCTTTTCATACTTATCTGATAAGACAAAAGAGAAAGTCAATTTTATGACTTCACGATTAAAGTACGTTCTTTGGGGATTTTTAAAAGCTCAATTTTTAGTTAGTATTATTATCTTTATCGTTTCATTAATTGGACTGTTGTTTATCGCTCCTGAAGTTGCCTTATTAATGGCCTTTATTATTTGGCTCATTGATTTTATACCATTGATTGGATCAATTGCAATATTAGCACCATGGGCCATTTTTCAATTATTCGCCGGAAATGTTAGCATGGGTACACAATTGCTTGTATTAGCCGCAATTCTACTCGTTATTCGAAGAACGGTCGAACCTAAAGTAATGGGGCAACAAATTGGATTATCCCCATTGGCTACTCTCATCGCTATGTATATTGGGCTTATGCTATTTGGTGTTCTTGGGTTTATTATCGGCCCACTCATTGTCATCGCATTTACTTCAGCAAAAGAAGCTGGCATTATTAAATTAAACTTTAAGATTTGATCAGAAAAACTGTAGTAGCGGTCTTTTCGTACAGAATCCACTGTAAACTCGTATTCAAACCACGTACATTTTTAACGAGCACCTCCTGGTACGATAGATGTATCCGATTAAGGAGGTGCTTATTTATACCTAGAATCCCATTAACGATTGTCCTTGTTGAAAGAGTTTATTTTTGATTTCGAGCTTATCATGGATGATTAAGAATTTCATAAATTTTAATCTTAAAAAAGTCCGTTTACTACATCATTCGTAGCAAACGGACTTTACTTGTCTTCACTCGGTTGTAGCCTTTGTTGCTTTTTCTCCACTCTATTAAACGCCAAAGTTGCACTCCACATGATAAATAAGGAAATAAGACTACCAAAGAAAAATAATGTTAATCCAGGTAAAAAGTTAAATAGTCGATACGCAATATATATTCCCGCTCCCATAAAGATCACAATGTGCGGATTTATAACCGAAAATAGAAACGCATGTTTGAAATATTGACTAAATGATAATTCAAAATGAACAAGAACAGGTATAATCATCAAACATACAGCACCATAAGCAATAGATAATACAATAAAAACGACAGATAGGATCGAATGGAGATAACCATCAGTCGTTCCTAAATAAAGAAAGTCGACATAAAGAATATACCCTATAACGACTAACATAAGTCCTATCGCATTCGCTCGTACAAATTCTTGCTTGATAACGGTTAAAAACGTTTTAAAAATGGGAACGCTACCTTCTTTTAAGAGCATCTGTCTTAAAATCGTAAACATTGCTACTGTCGCTGGAAAAAAACCTAAAATAATAACCCCTAAAAATGTAAAAAGAAACCATAATAGATTAATATATGCTAATTTCATTACCCAATCTGCTATCGTATAAAGTGGTGTATCTGTCCAATTTTTCTGCATTCTGTTCACCCTTTAAATTCAACCATTTCGTATAACGTAACAGTTACTCATACCATTGTTGCAACACATCTAATCCTATATCATTCACTTGACGATCTCTCATCATAACAGCAATAAGACTGTCTGAATATTCAATACCCAATTCCATGAAAAGCGGAGAGTCGTGGTCTAAACCAACGGCATACACATGTTCTTCTTCTGTTATTTCATTCTTTCCATAAAATCGTTCATCCACTTCCTCTATTTCAGCAATTTCATCAAGTGGATGTAAAATAACCGGATCAAAAATAATATTATACATCCAATCTTCCACAACATAAATATCACCTTCACCAGCAACCATCTCCACCGTTAATTTCTCAGGGGAAGGTAAAAACATATGTGTCGTTGTTGATATGTCGGAAGCTTCATATAAACTTTCTGTATACTCAGTAAATGCTTCTGACAAATCAATAGGTAACTCAGTAAAAAACATCACATCTAATGTAACGGCTTCTTCTTGATTAGAACAGCCAACCAAATGTAAGGAAGAAATAATGCATAATACGAACAACAAACCTTTCTTCAAGCGTAACACCCTCTAATATTTATATGATATAAGGACCTCAAAAAAAAGACTAGGACAAAAGTGTTTTCATAAATAGAAACTGAACAAATCTAGAATGGAATACATTCACTGCTCCTGAAAAATACTTCGCTACATTCTCTAAATGTTCTGATTCTCAGCTAAACACTTTTGTTATGTCCCAGCCTCCTTATTGACAATACTTAACGCAAAAGCTAATAGTCCATAATATACATATTAAGCTAGTTGGAACCAGCTTAATTGCACATCACCTTTTAATATAACATAAATATCATCTTTTTCCGTTAATTTATTATTATTGCTTATGGTCGTTCTTAGTTCTTGCCAATCCGTATTTTCTTCTACTTCTATCGTAGCCAATAGCTCACCATCAAAACAACCTACTCTTAATTGTAATTCAGCATGTGCTTGCGCATGAGCCTTTACTGTCCATTTTGATAGAGATCTGCTCAATTCGCAATGCTTAAATGAAACCCAGCCAAACTCATTATTCGTACGTACGCAATATTCACGGTTTTCACCTTCATCTAAATAAACACTTGCGTAATCATCGTAATTAAATGCCTTTACTCTATTTGTACACGTACGGTTATCTAATACATCACCTTGAACGTGAATCGCTGCTTGTAAAGGTAAGACCGCAGATGATGAACCTACCATAATTGTATATTCACCTGTTTCAACTTTATACGACTCACTCACAACATCCCAAATAGCTAATTCCTTAATAGGTAATTTGAAAGTGACAGTCCTCTTCTCACCTTGTTTCACATTCAATCTTTCGAATTCCTTTAACGTCTTAATTGGTCGTGTTATTCGCGATTGATTAGCTCTTACATATAGCTGCACAACTTCTTCACCATCAAGCTCACCCGTATTCTCCACTAAACACGTTACTTCTAACGTGCTATCTCTATTTATTTCTTTATTGGAAAGGTGTAAATCACTATAATTAAATGATGTATAGCTTAAACCATGTCCGAATGGATATAATACATCTCCATCAAAATATTGATACGTTCTCTTGCCTTTTATAATGTCATAATCCATTATGTTTGGAAGCTGCTCTGCTGATCGATACCATGTCATACTGAGACGTCCAGCTGGGTTATAATCACCAAATAGGACATCTGCAATTGCTGTACCTAGCTCGGGGCCTGCATGAGATGAATACAAAATAGCAGGAACATGTTCATCAGCCCAATTAACTGCATAAGGATAACTACTTACAATGACCACAATTGTATTCTCGTTCACTTCCCTTACTGATCGGATTAACTGTTCTTGTTCTGGTGGCAAAATAATATCATCTCGATCAATCGTCTCTTTCCCATTAATAAACGGACTATTACCTACGAAAACAATCGCTGTATCCGCTTCACTCGCTGCTTTCACAGCCTCTTTTAATCCATCCTCAACCACTTCAATTTCATAAAAATTGCCTTTCTCTACTTTCCCTTCTGTTGCAAATAACCGTCCATCCTCTCCCACACAAACGGGCTGACCATCCCACGATGTTAGACGAATTACTCCCTCCTCATCATGCAACGTATAAAGCTCCTTCACAAACCATCCTCGAGCTTCTTCAGAAGTAGCCGCTAAACACTCATCTCCAGTCGTAACAAATTTCCCTGTTGTCGTTGATTTTAACGTTTGACTTCCACAACCCCAATCAGTTAATTGAAAAATCTCTGCACCAACCGATTGCTTTGTTGAAATCAATGTGTTTCCATCCTTCTCATCGATTTCAATGTATGCACCTGTACGTTTAGAACGTATTTTGATTAGTTTGTAGCCTTCATGCAAGAATATATTTTGTTCTTTTAATTTATTTTGTATTCCATCAAATGGTGTTACTCGATAAGATGGTGTTCCGCTATACCAATCAACATAAACCTCATTACAAAGCGGACCAAGAACAGCTACATTATTTAATTTAGACGACTGTACAGGTAGCGTTTCGTTTTCATTTTTTAGTAAGACTACTTGCTCCTTTGCAGCCTGGTAAGAAAGCTCTTGATGTTCTTTTGCCAGCAACTTTGATTCAGGTATGTTCGCGTATGGATTTAATTCCGGGTCAAATTCTCCTAACCAAAAGCGAACACGAAATGCATTTCTTAATGCTGTATCAAGATCACCTTCCTCGAGTAGTCCTTGCTTAAGCGCCTCTCTTATTGCTTCAAGTGATTCTTCCTTATCATCCTCCGTTATACTATCAATCCCACTTTTAATCGTATCAGCTATACCTTCTGCATGATTATCATAATAGTGATGATCTCGAGCAATTCCTAATACATCGCCGGCATCACTAACAATAAAACCATCCATGTTCCACTTTTCTTTTACAAGCTTATTCACATACGGATGTAGCAGCGCTGGAGTGCCATTAATAGAATTGTACGCGGTCATCATTGACTTCGCTTTCCCTTCAACGAATATTGGCTCAAACGCTTTCAAATAATATTCATACATATTACGCGGATCAATACTTGCTGAACATTTACTACGATCTAACTCATTGTTATTTCCTAAGAAGTGTTTCAATGTAGCTACTGACTTTAAGTAGACTGGGTGATCACCTTGCATCCCTTTTACGAGCTCAGTTGCTAACTTACCTACGAGGGTGGGGTCTTCACCATACGCTTCTTCCGTTCGTCCCCATCGTGGATCACGCTCCAAATCAACTGTTGGCGCCCATAGAGTAAGTCCATTCACAACCGGATCTTTTTGATAAAATACTCGCGCCTCATCTCCAATCACACTCCCAATTTGTTTCATTAACTGCGGATTCCACGTATGAGATAACCCGATATTTTGTGGAAAGACGGTTGCTTCGCCTAACCATGCAATTCCATGTGCAGCCTCTGTTCCTTGTTTATGTGCTTTAATACCTAAACGTCTAATTTCTGGCTGATACTGGTGCATTAATGCAATTTTTTCATCTAACGTAAACCGGGAAACGAGGTCATGGACCCTTTCTTCTATCAATAATGCTGGATTTTGAAATGGATATTCAAATTGTCTTGCCATTGTACCCTCTCCTTTTTCAACTTTAACGCAAACATAAAACACTTTCACGTTCGTATTACTAGCTTAGTTCATAACCTTTCTGATCTCTACCAAACGATTTCAAACAAAATTCATATAGAAATTACAGAAAAACCATTACTCTTTCAATTGATATTTAATTTGAAAATAAATATCAATTGAATAGCTTGTAAAACCAAATGATTGCGTTTACAATTTATTTTGTACGTACAATGTTTATAACTTTAGGTAAACCTTGTTTAAAATATCGTACAACTATTCCTAATTATTTTCTAAGGAGGTCTTCAAATGAAAAACAAAATGGTCATTCAAGCGGATGTTCCTAAAGGAAAAATTAACAAAAATATTTACGGTCATTTTGCCGAGCACTTAGGAAGATGTATCTATGAGGGCTTTTGGGTCGGACAAGACTCCCATATCGAGCATACAAACGGGATACGAAATGACGTAGTAAAAGCGCTCAAAGAAATTCAAATTCCCGTCCTTCGTTGGCCAGGAGGCTGTTTTGCTGACGAGTACCACTGGAAAGACGGAATCGGCCCTAAAGAAAGTCGAAAAAGAATGGTAAATACACATTGGGGAGGGGTCGTTGAAAATAACCACTTTGGTACGCATGAATTTCTAATGCTTTGTGAAATGTTAGATACTGAACCATACATCTGTGGTAATGTAGGTAGCGGAACCGTACAAGAAATGTCAGAATGGGTCGAATACATGACGTTCAATGGAGAATCTCCGATGGCGAATTGGCGAAAAGAAAATGGTCGCAACGAGCCATGGTCACTAACCTACTTTGGAGTTGGGAATGAAAACTGGGGATGCGGTGGACATATGCGCGCCGAATATTACGCAGACCTCTATCGTCAGTTCCAGACATATGTTCGGAATTATGGTGATAATAAGATATATAAAATTGCTGGTGGGGCTAATGTGGATGATTATCACTGGACAGAAGTGCTCATGCGTGAAGCCTCGCATTTAATGGATGGATTAAGTCTTCATTATTATACGGTACCAAGTGACGATTGGGCTAATAAAGGCTCTGCATTAGATCCAAGTGAAAATGAATGGTTTCTTACGATGAAAAAAGCACTTCGTATGAATGAGCTTATTTCAAAGCACTCAACCATTATGGATAAATATGACCCAGACAAACGAGTAGGAATGATCATTGATGAATGGGGAACTTGGTTCGATGTAGAACCTGGAACGAATCCAGGATTCCTTTATCAACAAAATACGATTCGAGATGCTCTTGTAGCAGGACTACACTTTAACATTTTCCATGAGCATAATGACCGGGTACAAATGGCGAACATTGCCCAAACCGTCAATGTCCTTCAAGCAATGATTTTAACTGAAGGAGAAAAAATGATCTTAACACCTACCTACCATGTCTTTGAGATGTATAAGGTTCATCAAGATGCAACAAAGCTTGATATTGATATTACTTCAGGCACGTACCAGATTAATAATGAAGAGTTACCAGCTGTCAGTGCTACTGCATCAAAGGATAAGCAAGAAAAAGTCCACATTAGCATTTGTCATCTAAATCCTAATGACCAAACTGCTGTTGCGATTGACTTGCGTGGTATAGAATCATTGAGTACGATTCAAGGACGTGTACTAACAGCAAATGAACGTAACGCTCACAACACATTTGAAAATCCCGATCATGTCAAGCCTATTTCGTTCGAGGACTTTACTGTTGAAGGGGAAACGTTACATGTGAACTTGCCAAGTATGTCCATCATTTCACTAACAATAGGGTAGCCAACACTATGAAAACAAGTCAACAAAGAGAGTGCAAAAGTTGTCGAATGGTGGACATTCAAGCTGATTGGTCTTACCATGATAACTACGATTTTGAAACAGTTACGAAAGAAGAATTTGAGGAAAGGGTCTCCATTTGTTTAAGTTGTCCTTCACTCTTATATAAATCGACTTGTGCATATTCTGGAGAATGGGTCGCTTACCGCGCCCATTTCAAATCAAAATCTTGCCCTCATCCTGCAAAGTCGAAATGGTTATGATGTCAAAAAGCGAGAAGATAAACCGGTTGCAAATGAGATAAGCTAGATTAGCTAACTGACACTGGACAATTTCCATCCTTCAGTGCAGCAACAGTCAATAGACATGCTAAATAACCTAAAAATGCCTTTGAGAGTCAACTCTCAAAGGCATTTTGTCTACGGTCTGAGGAGAATGACTAATGATGTCACTCGCCTTGTTTATTATTCACTCCAAAGCTCTACTCGCTTTTGAACTAATTCTGTGAATTGTTCTTCCATTTCATAGACGCCATATCCTTCAACTTCATCCATAAATCGATCATATACTGCATCAAAATCTTCAGGATCTGCTAAAATCGCTTCTGGAATACGAGTAAACATTGTATCTCGAATACGTTGGTAAGGAACAGCGATAGGTGAATCTGAATCCCAATTGATTTCCCATCCTGCACCCCACGGTTTAACTGGGAATTGGTCTCCATCTGGGAATAAATCTCCCCAAATCTCAGCTCCATACGCTTCTAACACTTCTTTTTCAACTTCTGTGTAATCTTCTCTTAACTCTTCAGGTCGATTAATTGTAAAAGGTTGACCTGTTGAATCAAGTACACCATCACCATAGTGGGGACCATATGCTTTATACATATCGATTCCCGTACGTTTTCTAAAGTTACTATCACTTAAGCGTTCTTCACGCTGTTCAGGAGTTAAATAGCGATTTCCATCTTCATCAACCTGATAATGAACATCTTCGATACCCCAGTTATTTAAAATCTGAGCTTCTTCAGACGCCATCCAATCTAAAAATTTAATCGCACGAACTGGGTCTGGATTATCCACTGTAATACCAATCCCCCAAGTAGGAAGGTAACCAGAGCTTTGGAAGTTACGAGGCTCAAAGCTATCATCTAATGTTACAGGATACACGCCGTACATTCTCTCATACTTTCCCTCTTCACGAAGAGCTGTTTGTGGCTCGTTAATGGACCAGTTTGCATCAATAAGCCCTAATACTCGGCCTGATGCAATTTTCAATTTATATTGGTCTTCCTGTTGCACAAATGTCTCTGGATCTAATAGGCCTTCCGCATTCATATGATTTAACCAGCGGAAATACTCTCGCTCCTCTGGACGGCGATAACGAATCATTGCTTCGTATGTGTCTTCATCAATTGCCCATTCTCCATCGTTTGCCAAACCTGTAGTATAACCTGCAGGGTTTGTAACCGAAATTAATAAACGCCAATCATCTGCTAATAATGTTAATGGAATCGTTGGCTGACCATCAATTTCGGGATACATTTCATAGTACTCTCTGATAGCGCTTTCAAAATCTTCAACTGTGTTAATTTCAGGATAGCCTAACTCTCTTACAACATCATGCTGTAACCAAAAGTATTCTCCCGGATCCCAGTACTCTTGATCGACTGGATTCGTTCCTATGAAATAAATGGAATCATCCTCTTCACTCCATTGCATACGATTCAAATAATCACCATAAACTTCTTGGATATTAGGTGCATGTTCTTCAATGAGTGGACGAAGATCAACCATCGCACCTGCATCAACTAGTAGGTTTCCATCTCCTTTTGGAAGAATAAAATCTGGATAGTCACCACTTGCTGCAATCAAAGAAATGCGTTCTGCCGAATCACCTATAGCAAAATCACCCTTTAGCGTTACACCCGTTTCTTGTAAAATAACTTCACCTACCTCTGTGTTCATATCATCCCAATCTGGATTGTTATCCGACGCAAAGAAAGTAAATGAAATCGGTTCTAAATCACCATCAATCTCCACATTTGGCGCATCATTATCTGCTTGATCATCTGCTGAACCTTCCTCACTGCTGTTGCACGCTGCAATCACTAATAATAGCGCAACAGCCATTAACCCCCCTAGTAACTTCTTTTTCACATGAGTCATGAATAATACCTCCCTTTTTTATGTTTCTATATTTTTATTATCGAGGATAGAACAAAAGTATTTTAACTACGTCCTCTAAATACTTGGATTCTTATCTAAACACTTTTGCTAT